>JAFAZH010000059.1 GCA_019239895.1 Abditibacteriaceae bacterium
GAAGTCGTAACAAGGTAGCCGTATCGGAAGGTGCGGCTGGATCACCTCCTTTCTGGAGTTATTCCTATCTCGAACCTTGTAAGTGAACACTGTAAGGTGAACACCTACATCAGTAGAGACATAACTCAACCAATTACCTGCACTTCACTGATCCTTGAGATCATGGCTGCTCACCTTGACCGCGTGAGTAAACGCTATTCAGTTCTCAGTGCCTATTCTGCACCCATCATGGCAAAGAGAAGAAAGCCCCCGTGAGTATTCACGGGGGCTTTTCTTTTAAGAGCTTAACTTCTGAAATCAGCCAACAAGAAATCCGATTCGCTGCTGCGTGACAAATCCTCCTCAATTTCTTGTTTTATTCTCTGACACGCATTTATATCTAGGCTATATAATCCATACCGCGCATACTCTGAAAGAAAGTAGTTTACTTGGGAGAATATAGAAGGATCGTTAATAGCCGACTTCGGATCATCGGTTACTATAATTGGTGTGTCACCCTGCCAAATATCACTTAAATCCAATTTTCTGGATTTTCCATTCTCTTCAACATAGAGCGTTGGTTGTTCTTCCAAAGTTGCTATGATAGGTTCTCCCCTTTTACCCAAGAAGTATAAGTAGTGAGCCGTAGAAGTCCCATATACTTCGGTGAAACCACCACCTCGCATAGCTATTCCGTGGATACCTGGCCCAGCTCCCAAGGTGACTTGCTGATTTCTAATTAAGTCTCTTCCTATTGTGTTTATATCATCCATACTTTTAATCTGCTGTATAGATAATTCTGGTAAGAGGACGAACCAACGCGAGAAGCAAAGCAATTTGCGAATATGGATGTCGTTTTGTTTGATAGCGGTATTAAGATGCATATAGCTATTTTCATAATAATTGAGAAATTCCTTTATCAAGTCGTAAATAATCGTATTACGGAATGTTCTGTAGTCTATTTCATAACATAATTCCATAAGGTTAATGTAACGAACAGCATCCGTGCTACCTGCTATTTTACGCAGGACATCAGGCTCTCTATTTTTCGTGTCATAGCAAATAAACTTGGCTGCGAAATACTCTTGAATTGATTTATGCACCCACTTGTAGTAGATACCCTCCTGAGTAAACAGAGAAACACTTTTAACTAGATCTTCTATAAAAGATGTTTCCTTGAAAGTGATTCCTGCACATTGTTCCTTAGCCGCAGCCAGGTAGGAAAGTAATTGATCTCTGGTGTATTCGACTTCTCCTTTTTTCACCGTTATGAAACTTAATACACGAAGAACTTTATCAAAATCATCAATATCCAACCCTGAATACTTGTCTCGCTTGTAACTACCTCCCTTAGTGAGATCATGACCTTCAAATAAAGCTTCATATACATGAGCAAAAAATAGATGCTTCTTAGAATGAATAGTAGGTTTATGAAGGTAGGCTCGATACAGAAGAGATACTAACAAGGGATTGGTTAGGAACGGCTTGACGTTATTTAAAGTATCACCTTGCAAATCATTAATAAGCTCCTGTGCTGTGTCTTTCTGACCTCCTTGTGCGCTATAAAGTCCTATTAGATGATATGCCTCATTAACAGTTAGTGGTTCGATTGAGAACTGTGCAAAGTCACTAAACGACAGAAGGGCAGTTTCGGGTCTTGAAGTTAGGATAAATAAATTCTTACCTGCTTTATTAACGAAATCTTGCAGGTGCTGAGTGGCGGTTTCTTGGTACTCTTTAGGGATTTCATCATATCCATCTAGGAAAAAGATAAAATCGCCTCGCCCAATGAGTCTCATAATCGCCTCACGACTACAGCCTTCGTCAGCAATATTGTAGGGATTATTTAATTCATCATATATGATGTCTAAGATGGTTCTATTGTCTTTGAGATGTCTTAGTTCAATAAAGATTGGTAGGCCAGCATTTTCATTAATAGCGGATATAAACAAGAACTTCATTACTGTAGATTTGCCCATCCCGCCAAGGTCTGTCAGCAGTATTTTACGGTGGCTTGGTATTAACTCTGCTTTGAAGGCGTCTAATGTAATAGATTTCTTTTGAGTTTGATCTGTAACAGTTAGCGGCAGGTATAAGTCCATTAAAGGCACTGGCTGTCCTAGAGCTAAAGTCTTGATAATGGAGTGATGTCTGTAACTTCGCTCAAAGTACTCCCTTAACCTATAGCCAAGTGAATATTCCATGACCTCCCGTTCAACCTTGCGTTCTTTAGCAATGGCATCCATCTTAGGTGCAATGTAAGTGTTAAAAATTCCTTGTATTGGCGTGGCTAAAGTGGCGGCGGTTTTTGCCTGATCGGGGGGAATCAACATGATAATACTCCATCTATTTCAAATTCTAAATCACTAAATGACAGCGTAATCATATCAAATCTGTGCTGCTCTACTAATGTATCTCTTTACTTTTAGCGATAGCTGAGTTCATCTGAAGATCACTCCAGAAGCCTCCCGATTGCTTTAACATGTGTGCCACGGCTGCGAGGTTATCATATAACGCTTGAGTCGCTCCTCGTTGAGGAACATAAGCCTGCGGCGTTCAGCGTCTAGGGCAGCTTCCAAGGCGTCTCGTCCTGCGGCAACTTCAGCCAGCACGTTCTATTGCGTCATGTAAAATGGTCAGCAGCTCTGGCGGCCCAGCACGCTATCAGTCTATCACTTGCTAAGACGGTGGCAGGACAGTTATTTGAGAAAAAGCGAACAATCAGTTATGCTTAGGGAGCTGTTGCTGGTCGCTCATTTTAAGCAAGGAGATTGTTATGCGAATGTCGTTTGGCGCATTCGCGCCTGTGAGGACTGCTTGGTCGTTGGCGGTAGCTGGATCTGTAGGCCGTGTTGGGAAGACTCGCTGGGGCGTGGCGCTGGCCCTGGCGGGGTTGGTTGGAGGGGCCGGGCCGGGCGCGCGGGCTGCCGATGGGCCGACGCTGTTGAAGCGCACGGTCATGGTTGAGTTGCATCGCTTTGAGCGTTACTGGCCCAACCCCAAAGCGAAAGAGCCACAATACAACACTTATTCGTGGGTGCCGCTCGTGCAGTTTGAGATTCTGGGCCCGGTGCCGGGGGGCAGCCAGTTTGTGGCGGAGTTTATGAAGGCTGATGGCTCGCCCTGGATGAGCGTCAATCTGCCGACCGAGGAAGTTGGAGATGACATTGATACGGTCATCAAAATGCCGGTGCCCGATGACAGCGCAATTGAGAAGAAGGGCATTACGGCGATTGGCACTTTCCCTTTCAAAATTCGCTTAAAGAACGAAGTCGCGGGCAAGAACGAAGTGTTTTTTAGCGGCAAGTATCAGGTCACGAAATATCCTCTGCCGCGCGTCCCCGCAGGTGATAAGAACAAAACCGACTTCTGCACCGTTGAAGACTGGCGCGTGCCAATTGGGTTTTTATGGCTCAATCCCAAGCTTGATGAAAACGTGCCTGCCCTCTCCGCGCAAATGTGGTTTCGCGGCACTGGCTCCAATCATGTGATGCAGGCTGTGCTGTTCAAAGACGGCAAGCAGATTGACACGGCTACTGGCAACGATGAACAGACGCTCCACACGCCCAGCAGCGATGACATCAACAACTGGGAATTGTGGACGTTTACCTTTATCAAAGTGCGCGGCTTTAACAAAGACACTTCGGCCAATAACTGGGAAGGCACCTACTTCCTTGATAAGAATCCCGGCGACTATGAGATTAAAGTGCTGCGTAAGGATAACCTCGCGCGCACGGCGAAGTTTTCGGTCGGGGCCGATGGCAAAATCGTGGATAACGGGGTAGCGGCGCAGAACAAGCTCGGTGGCATTCGGCTTGTATTGCCGGTGACGGTGAAAGACACCGCCGATGGCAAAATCAACCCGCTCGCCTGGAAAACCCAGGCGTTCTACGGCAACCCGCTGGTCGGGTTTGACCCAACGAAGTAGCGCCTCGAATTAAGCGATTCCTAATAATTCTTCAAGGAGCATGATGCTAAAAATATCTCTCAAGCTGTTGATCGGGCTGAGTTTGCTCACTGGCCTGATAGCTCCATATTCAGCCCTCGCCGATACGCCACTGGCACCGACCGCGCCGCAGATTTTGAAGTCCACCCTCTTTTTGCGCGCTGACCGCATGGTGCGCTACTGGAAGCAGCCTAATACGGAAAACTATTGGAGTTGGGTGCCGACCGGCAGTTTCTATGTCCTCGGCCCCATCGGGACGGGCAGCAAGTTTGCGGTGGATTTTACCCTTCCCGATGGCAAACCCTGGACGACCGTGACGGCTCCAGTGAGCGCCCTTGAGCCAAATGCATTAGCCCGCGTGGATATTCCCGGTTCGGATAGCCACATGGACAAGCGCGGTATCCTGGAGACGGGCACCTTTGGCTTTAAGATTCGCTTGCTGAATGCCCTGAACAACACGAACGAGACGATACTGACGGGCAAGTTCCATGTCGGCAAACTGCATAAGGGCAACGCACTCCCAGCCTTCAAAAACCAGTTTGAATACTATGTGGATCAGGACTGGATGATGCCGATTGGCTATGTCTGGCTCGATTGGCTAAAAGACCCCAACGATCCACTCTTGCGCGTGGCAATGTGGTTCAAGGGCGAAGGCTTGAACGACACGAAACTCGCTGCCTATCTCCTCTATAATGGCAAGCAGATAGGCAGCACCAAAGAGTTTGGCACCGCCTATAAAGCCGCGACGCTTTTGACCAATGGCATGGACACCAACGATCCGCACTGGGAACGCTGGGAGTTTTCGTGGGGCAAGGTGCGCGGCTGGAACACCGATACCTCCGCCAATAACTGGGCCGACACTTTTTTCCTGGCCAAGAACCCCGGCGAGTATGAGATCAAGGTGCTGCGCGATGGCAAGCTCGCGCGCACCACGAAATTCATCGTTGGTGCGGATGGCAAGATCGTGGACAACGGCCTCGTGGCGAATAATAAAATCGGCGGCATCGCCATGATTGTGCCGGTCAAGGTTATGGGCAATGGCGATGGAAAGTGGAACCCCATTGCCTGGAAGACTGATGCCTTCTATGGCAACCCGTTACAGGGTTTTAACGCCCCGTGACCGCTTAGGGAAGTTGAGGCAACTTGGTCGTTGGCATGGCAAAAGAGTTGAGAGCTAAAAGTCTTGACTCTGTTGCTTTTCTCGAACCTTCATCTGCCCAACTCCGCTTCAAGCGCCGCCTGCAACCCGTCCACGTCCCATGAGCCTTGAAAGAGCTTACCATTGATAAAGAAGGTGGGGGTGCCGTGCACGCCGCTGCGTTCGCCACTTTCCAGGTCGGCTTGAATATGTTCTATCAGTGAGTCATCATTAACAGCCTGGGTGAACTGCTCCATATCGAGTCCGATTTCCTGGGCGTATTGCATTAGATGGCGGTCATCAAGCTTTCTCTGATGCTCGAAAAGGTAATCGTGCATTGGCCAGAATTTGCCTTGTGCCCCAGCAGATTCGGCGACTTGGGCCGCGTGCAGAGCGTGCTCGTGGATGTCGGTTAAGGGAAATTCACGGAACACAAAGCGAAGTTTGTCGCCCAAGCGTTGCTGGAGTTCTTTCACAATTCCGTCGGCTTGGCCGCAGTAGGGGCATTGAAAATCGGCATATTCCACTAAGGTGATGGGTGCGTCGGTTGGGCCTTGGGTATGATCGTGTTGATTAACGGGTGGGTGTAAGTCTGACATAGTATCTCCTTCATACAATCATTATTACATTGACGTATTATCCAGGTAGTGTCGGGTATTTGCAGCCTTGGTGTCTGTACGCTGAACGACATTGGCAAAAACAAAGAGAGCCGCGAGTTTGAACTCGCGGCTCTCTTGCTTAGGTGGCTTGTGCTACATCACTGACTAGGTGTCCAATTCCCAGCCCTTGCGATATTCACGGCCTGTTAAGGCAATGGCTTCTGGGGTCTTGATGCGACGCCACACAGGGTCGCACTCGATCTTGAAGCCTACCTGACCAATTTTCTCAGCAATGGCACCAATCAAGAGAACTTCGGTGATGGGAGCGGCATAGGCGGCGAAGCTGGAACCGGGATAATCCCACGGCTTTTCGCCCTTGGCGGCCATGACAAACTCCTGCATGTGGCCGGGCGAGCGGGGAATCCACTTATCGGGCAGCTTGGCTTGCTTCATGAAGGACTCTGGGATGAGACGTGGGTTATCGGCATAGTCGCCTTGAACCAGCATCTTACCCTTGGTGCCAATCCAGAGCACGGCGCTACCGGGCAACTCGCGCTTCTTGCCATCGGCAGATTTGATGGCGGGATCATTAATATATTCTTCTGGCGCAGCGGGCTTCATGCCACCGCTATACCAGTGAGAAGTGAAAGCCGGGCGACCATTTTTGGCCGGGAATTCCCACTTGAAGTGGGTGCGCGCCGCAAACGTCTCCGTGCCCTTGTTGTCAATTTCGAGAAGCGTCACCGAACTGGGATAATCTGGCTCCATTGCCCAGAAAACCTGATCCCAGGTATGGCAGCCCATATCACCGATAGCGCCGCAGCCATAGTCGAACCAGCCGCGCCAGTTGAACGGTAAAATGCTACTGGTATGGCCTTGGGCATCTATGGCTTCGGTATAGTCGCGGTAGGGTGCAGGGCCAAGCCAGGCATCCCAGTTGAGGCCAGCAGGCACGGGCTTTACTGGCCCACGCTTGAGATTGCCTTGCGGCCAGATCGGACGGTTTGTCCAACTGTGAATTTCGGTAATATCACCAATTACACCACCGCGCACCCACTCCACGACCAGACGATTACCCTCTCCGGCATGACCCTGGTTACCCATCTGGGTCGCCACCCGGTGCCGGGCGGCGGCATCACCCAGGGCGCGGGCTTCGGCCACGCTCCAAGTTAGCGGCTTTTCGCAATAGACATGCTTGCCTGAACGAATAGCGCGCATGGCCGGGCCAGCGTGCGAATGGTCGGGCACGGCGACGATAACCGCATCAATCTCGTTCATGTGGTTATCAAACATCTTGCGCCAGTCGGTGTAGCCTTTGGCATTGGGCGCAAAGTTCTTCACATCTTTCCAACTGCCCTCCGATACATCGGCATAAGCTACAATGTTTTGCGCCAGCTTGCTATTCGGATCGGCTAAGTCATGCACATGCGACCCGGCGCGTCCCCCTGTTCCCACAAAGGCCACATTTAGCTTGTTGAGACGATTGCTGGTATTGAGCGTCCTCGAAGTGATGACGCTCGGCGCGGCCACCGTAAGATCAGGGTTCTTGCCCGAATTTAACTCGGCAGCCCGCGCGATATAAGGAGCCGCCACGACGCCCGCAGCGGTTACGGCGGCTCCACTGATGAAGCGGCGGCGGGTAATAATAAGATTGCTTTCTTCCGGCGCACTAGTGTTTTCTGTTACGCTCGAATTTTCCTCCGCAGAGACTTTCTCTTCTGGATTCACTTTATCCTCCGAATGCATGTTTCCTCCAAGGTGTATTTTCCCTTAATTTGAGACTATTTTAACAAGATACAGTTTCGGTATGCAGTTTCCCGGTCACGCTCCTACTTAATGTGCCGCCAATACAACGCACTATCCTCCGAATTCATTAAAGATAAAGGGAAATTGTTATTCGCAGACACAATTGCCGATGGCAAGGAGACATAGAGATGAAAGGAGTGTACCGTATTTGCGCCGCTAACGCAGAAATATTAGTGTTGCAGTGAGATGCACAGATTCTGCACGGCACGCTTATTCGTTTGCTTCAGGAACAGCACCCTCGCGCAAATCGTAGCCATGTCCCCGCCGCTCATCAGCCCGTTCTCGGAACGCGGCATAGGCATCCGTTTCGTTATCGAAATCCCAGTTTGCCATGCCATAGGGCTGCTCATACCAGGCAGTATCCGCCACCGGCGCGATGGTGCCAGTTTTATCGTAAGTGGCGTGTAGATGCCATGCATGGCCGCGCTCTGTCTTGGGGGTGGTGTGGGTAATCCAGAGCCGATACCAGCTACCATCGGGGTGGCAAAAAAGAGCATAAACAGATTCTTGAGACATCGGACATTATCCTTTCTTGTCCAAAGTTTTGAGCTATAGCCATTATTAAACCAGGAATTTTAAATGATAAAAAGGCAGGAACTCTATCGAGGGTTCCTGCCTTTTTATGTGCTGTTAACTTTTGCCAACAGGCGATTTACTTTTTCGCGGCGTTTTTCTGGGCCGCTAGCTTGGCGTCATGCTTGGCTTTGAGATCGGCCAAAACCTGGTTGTGTCGAGCTAAGTCCTGGGCTGTCGCTGCGTGCTGGCGGGTGCTGATGGCGGTCTGTGCTGTGACCTTCTGGTCGTGCCGGGCTTTCATTTCAGCCAACACCCGGTCGTGGCGCGTTTGGTTATTTTTAAGGTTCTGTTCACGCACCCGGTTCCGTGCAGCGGCTTGAGCCGCTAACTTCTGATCGTGCTTGACTTTCAACTCGGCTAACACCCGATTATGACGCTCCAAACTGGCGGCGTTGGCCTTCTGCTGGCGTTGGGCAATAGCGGCTTGAATGGCGGCGGATGGTGTCGCCTGCGGTGCTGCCAGGGCACTGCTCAGTAGTCCTGCCACTAAAACTCCAGTTCCGGCTAATCCAATTATCTTTTTCATCTCAATCTCCTCCTCAATACTAAACAACTTGGACGCGCTACAGCGTTAATTGTTCACTTTAATTCTACATTTTATTGGCCGCTGCTGTTGTTCTTCGTTAGTGCTTTAAAGCCCAACCTCTCGCTCACCGTTAACCGCAGCACGGCTAGCGCGATGGGCTAAGAACAACATAATGCCGCCAAAGATGATCAACACCAAGCCCCACCACAAATTGATGTTTATGCCGAGCGAGTGAGCATAAATTGCTTTATTGGAGACCAGACCATAAAGCACCAGCAAAGCACCGATAATGCTAAACAGCCAGCCAATTGGCAACCGTAAATCAAGTCCCATAATCTTTCCTTTTACTTCAATCATTAATGGGACGCAAAACTTCGTTACGCTATGCTGCGCAACGTCAGCTTACGCTATAAAATAGCGTTCAAATAGCGCATGTAATTAGCGTCGCCATAGTGTTGCGTCCCATTTAACCACGTCTAAAAGAAAATTAAATTTAAGATGACAGCGACGACCAACACGGCGATACCAAGTGCTGCCGGAGTTTGATACCACTGCTCGCCTTCTTCTTTGGGCTTAGGCGTGAGCGAATAGACAAGGCCACGCAGTTCATCATCAGTTTTTGTGGGCCGAGTCACCAGAGAGATAACAATAGTCAGCACGAAGCAAGTCGTCCAGGCCCAGATCGCGGCCCAGAAGTTCTGCGCCATTTCGCTGGGATAATGATGCACGACTGTGCCCAGCCAGCCGCCTTTAACGACAGAGGTCGCACCAGTGGGGGCCGTTAAGCCATGATGCAGGGCTGCCGCGAGGGTGCCGCCTAACAAGCCAAAAAAGGCTCCATGCCCGGTGGCCCGCTTCCAGAACATGCCTAATAAAAATGTGGCAAAAAGCGGGGCATTGACGAAGCCAAAGACTAACTGCAACAGGTCCATAATATTGTTGAACTGGCCTGCCATAAAAGCGGCGGCGATGCTAATGGCGATGCCCGCCACGGTGGAGACTCGCCCCATCCAGAGGTAATGCTCGTCTGATTCCCCAGGGCGAATATAGCTTTCGTAAATGTCATGTGTCCAGACGGTGTTAAAAGCCGTGACGTTACCCGCCATACCCGACATAAAAGAGGCGATGAGAGCTGTTAGGCCCAGCCCTAAGATGCCCGAAGGAAAATAGTGGCCTAACATCATAGGAATAGCCAGGTCGTAATTGTATGTGCCATCCGCTTTTTGAGGTAAAGCGAAACCTCCTTTGGTCGCCTGAGTGGTGAGGGCAATAGCGATCATGCCGGGCAAGATAACCAGGAAGGGGAAGAACATCTTGGGCACAGCGGCAATCAAAGGGGTGCGCCGTGCGGCGGCCATCGAATCGGCAGCCATTGCGCGCTGCACCACCAGGAAGTCGGTGCACCAGTAGCCAAAGGAAAGCACAAAGCCCAGTCCCATCATCATGCCAAACCATTCAATACCCATTGGGTTCGTGGAGGGGCTTCCCAGGTAACGCCACGAATGCGTGAACGCGCCTGGAGCATAACCGTGCGCGGTGGAGGTCATTACTAATCGCTGCTGTAAGCCTGCCCAACCCCCAACATCTTTGAGTCCTAAAAACACTAAGGGCATAAAGCCGAAGACGATCAAGAAGAACTGTAAAACTTCATTGTAGATGGCTGAAGTCAGGCCACCCAGGGAAATATAAATAAGCACAATGATAGCTGAAATGATGATGCTAAAAGTGAAGTTCCACCCCAGCAACAGTTCGAGCAGGAGAGCCATTGCATACATCGAAATGCCGGAAGAAAAAACCGTCATAATGGCGAACGAGACAGCATTGAAGGCGCGCGTCTTTTCATCGAAGCGCAACTTCAAATACTCTGGCACCGAGCGGGCTTTGGAGCCATAATAGAAGGGCATCATAAAGATGCCGACAAACACCATCGCCGGAATTGCTCCCACCCAGTAGAAATGGGCGGTTGCAATACCATACTTGGCCCCCGAAGCCGCCATGCCAATGACTTCCTGGGCACCTAAGTTGGCCGAGAGAAACGCTAATCCGGTAATCCAGGCCGGAATCGAGCGCCCTGACAGGAAGAAGTCGGTGCTGGTTTTCATGCGGCGTTGCAGCACCCAACCGATCCCTAACACAAAGGCAAAGTAGATAATCAGAATAGCATAGTCAATGAGTCCCGGCTGCACACTTTTCATAGGTGGTAAGGGTAAAGCCCTTTCTTAAAGTGAAAGACAAATTTAACCGTGGGATGGCTGACGCCTCTCTGTGCAAATTTGGGGCTGATACTGAAGCGTAGAGTGGTACTTTAAGGGTTATCGTCCAGGTGAGTTTTTGATAATAGAGCTTATGTGCCTCGCTGCTGAAGCAGGGGCGGGATAGATAATCCCCCTGAACGGGGCTACCGAGCGTCTTTGCGGTGTACAGCAAATATACAGTCAACTCAACTGCGTAGCTTGAAGCTTAGTCGTTTATCAACTGAGTGAGGGAAGAAGTGATTGCAATAAACAGAAAGAATATAAAACGGATTCTATGCAGTGTATTAGGGATTGGCCTAACTCTGGTGGGCAAAACCTCGGCGCAAGTGGTAAGCAATGGAGGCCCGGCTACTCCTGGCTTACACTGGCAGCCGCTCAATGAGCCGGGCTGTGGCGGGGCAATGGTGGCACTTGCGGTCAGTCCGCACGATTCGCGCCGCCTCTTAGTCGCGGGTGATATGTTGGGTGATGGCCTGAGCACCGACGGCGGTGATAGCTGGCAGACCACGACGGGCTTTAAAGCCTGGGAAATGGCCGACTTTACCTGGCATCCGACCAATCTAAACACTGTGTGGACTGGCTCCATGAGCGGGCCGTATCTGAGCACCGATGGCGGGCGCACCTGGCAGCAGAAGCGCAATGGCTTTCCCGCGCCTGCGGGTTTTGGCTATGGCACGCCCATTGAAAAAGTACTGATTGACCCCCAAGACACCAATCATTTGTTAGCCGTTGGCGGTTCAGCGCGGCACTGGGAATCGGGCGGCAAGCCGCTCTGGGGTGCCGTCTGGGAAAGTCACGATGTGGGCAACACCTGGACGAAACTCACCACGATTACTGCCGAAGGCTCATCGAATGCCGCTGATGCTCCTGGCACCAATATAACCTGGGCCGATTATGCACCCGGCGGCAATGGACTGATCTATGCGACGGCAGATAAGGCTAACTTTCTGGTCAGCACGGATAACGGCAAAACCTGGACACGCCGCAACAATGGCCTGCCCCCGGCGGGTATGGGGCGCGTGGCAGTGCATCCGACCAACAAAAACATTATCTGGATTGCGGTTGATAACTACTTGCCCGATAGTGCCAAAGAGCGCGTGCCAGGCGGGGTCTATAAGACCACCGATGGTGGCCTGCATTGGACAAATAGCTCCAATGGCTTAGGCAAAACGGTAATGGGCAATGACCCTAATTTAACCTCTCGCTATTTTGCCCTTGCGGTGGCCCCAACCGATCCACAAGTGTTGTATGCCAATGATGCCGCGTGGAACACGGGTGTCATTTATCGCAGCACTGATGGCGGCGCGAACTGGCGCATGATCGCCTCAAAAGCCAATATCGGCTCCGACAGCAAAGACCCTAACAAGCAGCGGGTGTTTCAGGTAGAAACTGCGATGCCTGCCGGGTTGAGCCTGACGCGCTTGGTCGTTGATCCTAAAAATGCCAATACGGTTTATGGCTTTAATTCCGAATTTATCGTGCGCACCCGTGATGGTGGACAGACGTGGGATGATGCCACAGCTATCCCGGCAGGAGGCGATGCCTGGCGTGGTCGAGGTTACTCTGGCTGGGTTACTTCCACTTTCCGCTTCCACCCCACCGATCCCAATCGTGCTTTTCTGGTGGCCTTAGATGCTGGCAAGATGTGGGTGAGCCGAGATAATCTGCGCACTTGGACGCGCCCGATTAATGATCCGTGGCCGTGGGGTGGTGGGCATGATGTGACTTTTGCTGGTTCTCGCGTGTATGCCACTTTCGGCCAATTCAGTTCTTTTTATGGCATAGGCGTTTCACCCGATAAAGGCGATACCTGGAAAGTGATGTATGGCGCGGCGCATGGCCTGCCCGAAACGGGTGGCGGCCACGGCAACACGGAACCACGCGGCATCTTTGCGCGCCCGGATGCGCCGGAGCAGGTGTGGGCCAGCATCAATGGCACCGTTTATCACAGCACCGATGGCGGCGATCACTGGGCGACCACCGCTATCGCGCCGAACGTGCGCCACTTCGTAGGTGATCCCAGAAATCCGCGCCGATTCTATGCGGCGGCAGATCGCAACGTTTATCAAACCGATGATGGCGGCTCCACTTTTACGGCTGTCGGTGGGCCGCACAATGGGGGCCGCATGGCCGTGGACGCGCAAGGCCGATTTTACCTGGCAGCCAGCGAAGGTGAGCGCAGCGGCTTGTGGCGCTATGACGGCAAGGCGTGGACGCGTTTACTGGACGAACACTGGATTACCGATGTGACGACTGACCCCACCAATCCCAATCGCCTGGCCATTACCACCAATCAGAACCCTTACACCGAATCGCCACAGGCCACCGGGGTGTGGATTAGTGCCGATGGCGGCAAGTCGTGGGTGCAGCAGAACGATGGCTTAGCGATGCTGCGCGGCTTTAGCATTACCTTTAATCCGCATAACCCGCAGCAGCTTGTTTGGGGTTCCGATGGACGGGGTTACTGGATGACCAACTGGCCGCGCAACTTTGTGCCAACGGGGACACGGACTTACACTTCAACACCCGATGATGCACGCTTTGCGGCTGTAGCGGAGAACCCGGCACCTGTTGCCACAACCGCTGTAAAAATAGACCCTAACTTTAAGCTGGTGGTGCGTAATGGCAGCATGACTCAAGGTCTGGGTACCCCGGCAGAGTGGCGCGGCAAGTTTGGTGATGTGGATGTGGCGCGGGATACCGAAGTTTTTAAGACTGGCCCCGCCTCTTTGCGGGTGACGGTAGCCGGTGGCAAAAACGGGCAAGCTTTCCAGACGGTGCAGGGCGGCGCGGGAGCGACTTTTAAGATTGCGGGTTGGATTAAAGCCGCAGGCAACGTCAAGGCGCAGGCCATGATTCAAGCTTTTGCCGAAGGCTACACCAATAATAAATTCATCCAACTTCAATTTATTCAGAATGATACCGATTGGATGCACTTTGAAAAAGAAGTGACCTTGCCAGAATGGACATCCTTCTTTAACATTGGGCTACTGGTTGAAGGCGATGGCAAAGCCTGGCTGGATGAAGTGCATGAAGCCAATTCGCCCGTTGATGCGGGCAAAGCCGAAAACCCGCTCACTGCCGAGCCTGCGCCCAAGGGCAAGCCGTGGGAAGCGGGCTGGGGTTTCTATCCACAATTTCCTGAAGCCTGGCAGAATGTCCACAAGGGCTTTTTAGAACGCACACGGCAAGGCGTGCAAAAGCACGACATCAATGTAGTGTTTCTGGGTGACTCCATTACACAGGGCTGGGGCGACCCCAACGGTGGCAAAGAGATTTGGGACAAACGATATGCCCCGCTTGGGGCTGTCAATTATGGTGTTGGTGGCGACAGCACGCGGCAAGTTCTCTGGCGCATTCAAAATGGTGAGTTGGATGGCCTTGATCCCAAACTGGTGGTGCTCAAGATTGGCACGAACAATCTTTATGGCGATAACAACGCGGGCAGTGATGAAGAAATCGCGCAGGGCATCACCGAAGTTGTGAAAGAGTTGCGCCAGAAGTTGCCGAATACGAAAGTCCTGTTGCTGGGCATTCTGCCGCGCCAGAATGAGTATTTCTCCGGGCGCGTGCAGCACATCAACGCCATTATCCGCAAGCTTGATGATGGTAAGAACGTGCGCTTTCTGGATATGGGTTCCAAGTTCCAGACCACCCAAGGCAAAGGTGATGTCCATAAAGAGCTATACACCGGCGACGTATTGCACCTGGTCAAGCCGGGTTATCAAGTTTGGGCCGACACTATGCAGCCGCTCTTTGATGAAATGATGAAGTAGCTGAATCTGGCTCGTGAGAAATTAAAGAACCGCAGAGACGCCGAGGACACAGAGGAAATAACAGAGTTTTCTTTTATGTCTCTGCGCCCTCCGCGTCTCTGCGGTTCATCCCTCTAATACCAAACCAGTTATCCCGTGGCCTCCCCTCGCCCGCAGCGTGGGAGACCGGGCACCCTCTGGGTGGTGGGGGTGAGGGCCTATTAACCCTACGCAAGAGGAGCCACGAAGCGCAGCATCACGAAGAAGTGGCACGCGCTGCCACCTAACACGAAAATGTGAAAGAGGTCGTGGGCTGAAAATTTGCCTGGCCAGAGGTGGGGGCGATCAGTAGCATAGATGATGGTGCCGATGGAATAGACCACACCACCGGCTAAGAGCCAGCCAATAGCGGCAGGTGGCATGGACTGGCGCATAGATGGGACGGCGATCAAGGCCAGCCAACCCATGCACACGCACAGCACAACCCGTATCCACTGGGGCGCGCGTTTAGCGAAAAAGACGAGGCCGATCCCTAAGATAGCTAGTCCATATTCTACAGCGAGCAGGCTCCAACCCCAGG
Organism: Abditibacteriaceae bacterium; assembly: GCA_019239895.1. GTDB lineage: Bacteria > Armatimonadota > Abditibacteriia > Abditibacteriales > Abditibacteriaceae > JAFAZH01. The sequence continues at coordinate 15,161 of JAFAZH010000059.1, forward strand.
TGCCACGCAGTGATACCAGACACACGGGCGCGTAAGTGCCCGCAATCAGCAGGAAAATCGCGCTGTAGTCGAGTTGCTGCAAGCGGTCGCTCCAACGGGGTGAAACATGGAGAGAGTGGTAAAGCGTACTCACGGTATAGAGCACAATCAAGCTTGCGCCGTAGATAGCGAAACCCACGACATGCCAGGTGCGTCCCTGCGCCAGAATCAAGAGAGCTACCAGTCCGGCAATCCCTAAGAGGATGCCCAACCCATGTGAGATGCCACAGAATGGTTCTTTAATCCAGGGACGCTTAGGCTGCAAACTGTTTTCGTTAGGGGTAGTCTCACTTGGCCCGCCGGGACTCATGCTTATCTCCGCACTATAAATTCTTGTACATTATACATCTTGCAAATATGCAGCCTGTGTAATCACCCTTCAAGTCTATAAAATGCAAAAGGGGCAGTTGCCGCAGCAACTGCCCCTTTCATGCTTTGAGACTCGTGTTAGTAATACTAACAGGGCCTAAATTAAACGGCGCAACGATTAATAACGGTCTCTGCGGCCACCGCCACCACCGCCGCCATAACCACCAGAGCGGCCACCACCGCCACCGTAGCCGCCACCACCGGAGCGACCGCCGCCCCCGCCGTAACCGCCACTACCGCCGTAGCCACCGCCACCACGGGGACGATCCTCTTTAGGCCGTGCCTCATTGACCTTCAGGGTGCGTCCCTGGTGATTCTTGCCATCTAAGCCTGCCACAGCAGCCTGAGCCTCAGCTTCGGTACTCATTTCCACAAAACCGAATCCCTTGCTCTGCCCCGTGTCACGGTCATTAATCACATCGGCGCTCTGCACCGTACCATACTGAGCGAATAGCTCATCTAAGTCTGAGCTTTGGGTGTCATAGCTCAGGTTTCCAACAAACAACTTCTTACCCATGTTAACAATCTCCTAGTGTTCGATCCATAATTTGCTCTCAGGATCACAGTGAGAGGGGCCAATTTCAGCCCAGAGGGTGGGGGACAGAGAAAACGCGATGCAGTCTTGGGACAGTGTGAGGACAGTGTCTGGGGGACAATAATAACTCTTGCTTAACTCGGTTCGCTTACCAACCAATTCACATCATACAACAAACGTTAAGACGATGCCAAGTGTGGGACGTTCCAACCTATGATTATTCAGTTGCAGGCCAGGAGTTCGACCTAACCCCCCGTCCCCCTTCCCGACGCAGGAAGGGGGTGTCTGAGGACGGCTGTTCTCGTTTAGGCTTAGCAACAATCCTCCATCCAGAGTAATGTTGCACCACAAAGTAGGAGAACAAGGTCATCCTCACTTCACCCGACGCTACGCCTCAGACACCCCCTTCCTGCGTCGGGAAGGGGGACGGGGGGTTAGGTTCCTCTGCCAATGGTCTTATTGAGGCACTAAGTCTTAAAATGGCTGCGGAGTCAAGTTATTGCTGGTATCCCAACTCTTGGTGTCCCAAAGCGTGAGTTGCTGGATGGGGCTTATGCCACTGACCCCGACACCCATCAAGCGCACTGTCTGCCCCTCCATCCATAGTTGGCGCAGTAATTGAGTGGCCATTGTGCGTATCACTTCCGAGGCATCCGTTGGGACAGGCAGAGTTGCCTGACGGGTAGGCGTGGTGAAATCCGACCAGCGCAGCTTGAGCTTTACGGTGGTGCCTTGCAGATGACGGCGTTGCAGCGTGCCAGCAACGTCCTCCACAAGCTCTTGAAGTGTCGCGTGCAATTGCTCCCAATCTTTGACATCCTGGCTAAAAGTGGTTTCCGAGGAAACAGACTTGGCTTCACGCACCGTGACGATTTCGCGGCGATCCACTGCCCGGGCGTGTTGTGAGAGGGTATAGCCATGCTGCCCGAACCGGCGAATCAGGTCTTGTTGGGGCCAGCGCGCAATCTCACCAATGGTGCTAATCCCCAGAGCCGCTAAAGCCGCTGCTGTTTTCGGCCCCACACCCCACAAAGCCGTCGCGGGCAGAGGGTCTATGAAGATAGCTTCTTCACCCGGTGCGACGACGCAAATTGCTTGCGGTGACTGCCGCTTAGGGGTGTTGGCTTTGCCATAATCAGTGGCAATTTTAGCCACCAGCTTACTGGTGGCTATGCCCAGTGAACAAGGCAGGCCCAACTCTTGCCAAATACGCTGTTGAATATGCTCCGCCAGAGTGTGCGGCATCCAAAGTGCCTCATCGGGAACAGCATCGCTACTCTGTATGTCCGGCTTAGCGGCAGCTTGGGACGTTGCTGATGCGGGGCGTAGCAGGGTGGTGACATCTAAGAAAGCTTCATCAATAGAAAGCTGTTCTAAGAGCGGCGTGATCCCCCGTAACAGGGACATCACCTGCTCTGAGGCAGCACGGTAAGCCGCATGGCGTGAGGGCACGATGATGAGTCGGGGGCATAATGTTAGAGCCTGCGCCATTGACATGGCTGAGCGCACGCCTAAGTGTCGAGCCGGATAGGAACAGGAAGCCACCACACCTCGCTCCCCCGGTTGGCCTCCGACAGCAAAGGGTCGCCCTCGCAGAGTTGGGTCGCGCTGCTCTTCAATGGCGCAATAAAAAGCATCCAGGTCAACGTGGATAAAGGTACGATACATGACTGAAGAAAGCTAGAGCCGGGGCTATAAAAGCCCCGGCAGGAAGGCCGTTCGGCCAAGCGTCCGTTGGACGCCACAAGGACAAAGTTATAGTCAGAGCCGTCCGCGAGGACGGTTGGCTTTAGCCTTCCAGCCCACAGCACAGCATATTGATGCTGTGCTGTGGGCACCCAACCTGCCGGGTATTTCAATGCCTGTTCCTAAGCAGTCCGCTTCGAGCCAGGGACTGGATGGTCTTCTATCTCGTCTGGAATCGCTCCGGCACGCTCCAATTCACGGCTTTGCTCAAGGCCGAGGTGGTTCAGGGGCGCGATCTCGCGCAACAGTTGGAGCAGGGAGGGAGTATCTTTGAGATAAATCGAATCGAGAAAACGATTTGGCCCACCACAAGTGACCAGGAATTTAAAGCCTTCCAGGGCCGGAGAGTCTTCCATCGCCATGTAGACTTTGGTTTCAAAAGTCGCAAAGTTGCCGAAGAGAAATTCCGCCTCTTCATTCCAGCCGTGCCGCTTGAGGACTTCCTGCAAGAACTCGCCATTACCCCAACCTAAAGGGTCTTCAATCGCTTTCCAGTTGCCACGTTCATACCACCAGGTAGGCATAACTTCTTCCTTTCTAAATCCCTTCTCACCGGCATTATACCGCATTCACAAACATAAAATTTAAGATCATCAAAGAGTTCGTCATGCTGAGCAAAGCGAAGCATCCAATCTGCGGAGTGATGAAGTTATCCGCTTAACTACAGAATTTTTGCGTACTCATACCAGATGCTTCGCTGCGCTCAGCATGACGAACTCTTCTGCTGTATAAACACTTTCATTTGTAGGTACTTCAAGCTATTTTATCATCCCCTTCACGCAGGGCAGATGAGATTATAAGAGCAGCGGTTGCAAGCGTTACGCTGTTTTGGTTTCGGCTCGAAGAGACCGTTTTTAATGGCAAAGGCAGCGACATAAATGTCTTTCATCTTTTTATCTGAAGCCGATTCGTTGGCAAAGGGTTCTAGAACCTTCTCTTCGCCGGTTTCGAGGTAATGTAGACGAACTTCCGGGGCGGCCTCACCAATGGAGAGACTGGCGTAGAATAACAGCGCAGGATCAGCTTCATGACGCGGCGATGGCTTGCCATAACGATGGAAGCGCACCACCGGGTGGTCGCCATACTCGACCTCATCCAGTTTGAAAGCGATCACTGGTTTCCCCATTTGCTCATAATGCCATTCTTCATCCAAGTGGATATTAGAGCCAGGCTGTAAGCGGCCAGCGAAGGAAAGCGCGCATTGACGAATCTGCGCCAGATAATAAGAGAGCATTTGCTGTTGGGCTTTGGTGTCCTGCTCCCATAGGGCTTGCAGATGGGCATCAATCTCGTTTTCGGAAGGCACCCCTCCGGTGCGGGCCGACTCAGCAATCCAGCGCAACACCTGGCGCAAGCGGCGCACGAAGGCGAGATAGCCACCGCTCCCGGCGTTCAAGCCGTAGACATAATCGTATTTAGCGCGTTGCGAGCAGTATTGATACTGGCGAATCATCGAGTAGGGAATCGGTTCTTCCACAGCGATACGCGCGGGACGCAGTTCCGGTGCGCGCCGCGTCCAGCCCTCCCGTTTTACCTCCTCACATTGCAGCGTCCCTTGGGGCGTCAGCGTGCCCACAATGTCATCCCAGAACGAGAGCGGTTCACGATTAAAGCGATAAGAGCGGGAGAGAAATAGACGGTCACAGGCACGCGTCACTGCCACGTAGTACAAACAAGCCTGGCTATAGGTGGCACTGTCCAAGCCAGCGTCGCGCAGCAAATGGGGCGGCAAGGGCACGCTCTCAGGCGGCGGTTGCACCGGATACGTCCAGTCGGGAACAAAGACGACGGGCCATTCCAACCCTTTGCTCTTGTGGATAGTTAATACATTCACGGCGTCCGCCATCACCGCAGTTGAGTCGGGTGTGGGTAACTTTCCAGTTTCGCGGGACGACGCAATATAATCTACAAAGGCCGCAGTGCCTTCCAGGGGTGACAAGCTGCCCTTGAGCGCGAATTCCCGTGCCAGATCGAGCAACTGGTTGGCCGCTGCCACGTAGCGACGCGAGGCAGAACCCAGGTCGCAGCAGTGCGCCCGTATCCAGGTGGTTTCCTCAAACAGATAGATGGTCAGCACATGCCAGGCAGTGGGTAGGTTGCGGAGCTTAAAGGCGATGCGGGCCAACTCGGAAGCGGTCTTTTGGCCTTCTGGAGTGAGACCTGCTATTTTATAAAGATGCGCCGCCTTAAGCGCCGCCCGTAAATTGTTGCCCCCACGCGCAGCCGCTTGCAGCAGTCGCCGCAAATCGTCCTCGCACAAATGATGCGCAGGCATCCGCGCCAGGCGCATCAATGCCTGCGGTTGGTTAGTGGCGAGTAACAACACGGCCATCAGGTCTTTAAAGGCATCCCGCTCCTCCAGTTGACCACTCCAGTTGGTGCGAATGCCTGCCTGTTCCAGCGCGGTAGAAATGTCACGCGCCAGGTACTTGTTGTGACAGAGAATGGCTAACGCTTCCGGTGGCACGTCGGCTAAGGTTTCGTTCACCCGTGCCACAATTTCCGCGATTTCCTGTTCATGCGTGGTGGCTTCCAGGGCATAAATTGCGCCTGCGGAATCTACGGGTTGCACACCATCACAATTGGCGCCATTATACCGGTCACTTACAGGGGAGGAACTTCGACCCGAACGCAAGCGTGGCACCGTGAATGCCTTGCCGCTCGTAACCTCTGGAAAGCCGATGGCCTGCCCAGCCTCAACAATGGGAGCAACGGAGCGATAGTTCATATCCAGGGTCACAAAATTTGCGCCTGGATAGTCTTGCTCGAAGCGGGCGAGGTTGCTCAGAGCGGCACCGCGAAAACCATAAATGCTCTGACGCGGATCGGCAACTGCCCAGGTCACGCAACGTCCACCGTCCAGAGCTTTCACCAGTTGGCCACAGGCAAAGTTAATGTCCTGAAATTCGTCCACCAGGATATGCTCGTAGCGTTGTTGAATATCTTCTACCACGGGGGCGTGTTCAAAAAGCCCAATCGTCTGATGAATCAAATCGCCATAATCAGCATAGCCCCTGTCTTGCAGCCATGCTTGATAAGTCTCGTAAATGGCGGCCAAATCCAGGCATTTGCTGGCCGTGGCGAGGTGTTCCTGGTGATGCACCTCGGCTACCGGGTCGGCAGGTTGTTGCTGTTGCAATTGCTGGTGCCATGACGCCACTCGCTGGCGAAAGTCGGTTGGACTAATCAGGTCATCTTTGAGGCGGCCAATCCTGGTCAGGAGAGGTTCAAGGAACTGGGTCGGATCGGCCAGATTATGAAACTGTCCTAAAGGCAGGCGTTCCAGACACGAGCGTAAGAGCACAAAGGCATCGGAATCACTGAGGACACGCGGCGTTTTATCGTAGCCCAGGTAAGAGCCATAAGCGGATAAGAGTTGTAACCCCAGTGAATGAAAAGTAAAAACTTGAATATCGGGCGCGTGTTGGGGCAGGGCCGCGCTTAACCGCTCCTGCATCTCTGCTGCCGCTTTATTGGAAAAGGTTAACGCCAGAATACGATTGGGGGCTACGCCCGACTGCACCAGATGCACAAAACGCGCGGTCAAAACCCGCGTTTTACCTGCCCCTGGCCCGGCCACGACGAGGGCGGGTGCCGCAACTTCGGCAGCGGCCCGCTGCTGCGGATCAAGACTCAGAAACGGTGGCAAGTTATCGAGTTCGGTGGCATTGTCTGAACTGCTGGATGCCGCAGGAAGATTCTCAAATGGAGATTGAGCCGCCGATTGAAAATCGTCAGCCGGTTTTTCCTTTTCAAGCGGATCAGGGCAGGGACAAATCAGCAACGCCGCCACCAGTTGATGGCGCATCGTCTCATGGGATAGGCCGAAATAGGTAGCCAAACCTTCAACAGTCCAGTCTGGCCCTGCCGTTGTCTTGGCCCGTATCTTTTCTAAGGGGGCCAGTAACTCTAACGCAAAAACATTAGCTTCTAGTTCCAGACGCTCGCGGTCGCGGTAAGCACCAAGGGGGCCATGCTGTCCCATCAAACTTCCGGCGTGGGGTTGCTCGTTAATCTGCGCGGGGCCATCTTCGATTATATCTGCGACGCTTTGTGGCACCCATTCGCCATCTGTTAAATCGAGAGGATTGTCCTTTTCATTAGATAAATAAGTGGGCGCGTGGTGCAGGGCCAGATGCCCAATGGCATGAGCGGTCACGAAAGCTTGTTTGGGGGCATCCAGTTGAGCGCAGACGGAAATGGATTTTGCCGAGAGGTTAAGACGGCTAAAGACGCTATTAGGTATGTCGTGGTCATGCAAGACATAATACTTTTCGCCTAAGCCGACACGAGCAATGTCCTTGAGGATCGCATAGCTGCCGCGTTCTGTGGTGAAGGCGGGCGGCCTGCCAAACTTCCTGGCACAGCGTTCATAGCGGTCGAGTACCTGGCGGGCACTCTGGCGGATGGCTGTCCATTGATCACTCATGCTGCTTTGTCCTGATATTTGTTGCTATGTGGGCTATAACTTTTTCGCTTTCCTCAGTTTCTATTATTCCTCTATGGCATAGCAACCAGAATTAAACAATCCGGCTAAACTATAAAGCCACCATGAAAAGACTTATTGCTTTACTCCTCGTTGTTGTGTCGCCAAGCGTGGGCAGGGGCCAGACTGTTGCTCCCCCAGCACCGCCTAATGTCTTGCCCAAAGCCACTGTCTTCGCTCCGACCAGTTTTTGGTACACGCCGCTTCCTGCCGACGTGCCGCTGCACCCGAACTCGGCTAATTTTGTGGCTGAATTTCTGCGCCAGAAGAAGGCTTACTACGGCACCGTTTCGATTAATACAGTTTCCTATGCCTGCCCGGTTTACATCGTCGGGGCTGATGTGACACCGATCCCAGTGGTGGAATGGGATTGTCAGCATAAAGGCTATTCAGATAAATCTCTCGCTGAACAGTGGCAGGCCGTGCCGATTCCTCCTTATGCCGAACAAGCTGATGGCACGGACGCGGAGATGACCGTCTACCAACCATCAACCGACACCCTCTGGGAATTCTGGCAAGCCAGAAAAGTCAACAACCAATGGCAAGCCTGCTGGGGTGGACGGATGCAGCACGTCTCCAAGAGTCAGGGTATCTGGCAGCGACCCTATGGCACCACGGCGACGGGATTGCCCTTTATGGGTGGCCAGCTTACAGCGGAAGAGTTGCAGCGCGGCGAGATTAACCATGTCATGGGCATCTCCCTGGTGGATGCCGAGAAGTGGAACATCGTTTCCTGGCCCGCCAACCGTTCGGATGGCTACAATCCCAAAGACGCGCCCAACCGGATTCCCGAAGGGCTGCGCTTTCGGCTTGCCCCAACGGTGAATGTAGATGCGCTGAAGATGCACCCCCTGGGCAAAGTCATCGCCAAAGCGGCGCAAAAATATGGCTTCGTGGTGTGGGATAAAGCGGGAGCGATTACCTTACGGGCACAAAATCCCAAGTCATTCACTAAGGCGGGGCAGCCAGACCCTTATCCCCAGCTCTTTAATGGTACCCCGGCATATGCCATCTTGAATGGAATGCCGTGGGATAAACTCCAGTTCCTACCGCAAGATTGGGGCAAACCACAACCCGGCGACAAGCCTAAACCATAGTGAGTACACTCAACAAAAAGACTATCTACCATTATGGTAAATAGTCTTTTGCTGTGGCGTCTGAAGTGGCCACTACTTCTTCGCTTTAGCCGCTTGTGCGGCGGCACCGGCATCCTTCTTCTTTTGCTGTGTTGCATTAGCCTTAGCCTGTTTCTGCGCCGCCTGCTTCTTGGTAGACTTCGGGGATTTATCGCCCATGCTGGATCACCTCCCTTGCCGTCTGTAGCCGTTAGTACATGATAACAGGAACCACAAGTTTTTGAAGGTAAGACCGTGTTCTATTACCGCTTCGGCTGTATGGCTCGGTTGGGTCGCTGTTTGATTGTGTTATGTCGCTGGATTAAATTCCTGTATAATCCGCATCCATTCGTCATAGTAATGTTCCCGTGCCACTCGAAACCATACAGGAAACTCTGTGCAGCATGGCTCCTGACCTTCCAGGATATAAACGAACTTCTCATCCTGAAAAATTAAGATTTGCCAACTCTGTTCCAGATCATCAAAAGGCTGCTTGAAGTCACCAACAGGGATGTCTTTTGAGGTGTAGCGAGGCAGGTCTTGCTCCACGTTATCCCACCAGGGAAATGATGCTAAGTGCCCGAACTTATCACTATAGAAATAGAGATGGACACCAAAGGTGCCAGTCTGCTTGAGCCGGATAGTAAAATCTTCGATCAGAGGAAACGCTGCTAAATCAAGCTTATTGAGGCTCTCTTCATATCCAGAACCTGAAAGCTGAAGTGACTGCTCATTATGAAACAGTTTTTCTTGCTGCTGAGAGGACAGTTTATTCCACAAGCTCATAGTTCTCGCGCCAAAAGTGTTGCAGATTACTGTGCCACAGTAGCACATTTCTTACTTATACTGAAGTAGAGCACTCTACTGCCGCGCAGGCTTCGGCGGTGCGCAGGCCATCCATCGCGGCGGAAATAATGCCGCCCGCGTAACCAGCACCTTCACCGCACGGATAAAGGCCGCGCACTTCCACATGTTGCAGCGTGTGAGGATCGCGGGGCAGGCGCACGGGTGAACTGGTGCGGGATTCGACGCCCACAATAACCGCTTCCTCTGTGACGTAGCCGCGCATGGTTTGACCGAAGGTGCGCAGACCGTCTTGTAGTCGCTGGGCTAAAGGGGCTGGCAAGAGTTCATGCAGCGGAGCCGGGTTAAGCCCCGGTTGATAAGAGCAAGCAGGCAACGTGCTTGAGGTGCGATTCACCAGAAAATCAGTAAGCCGCTGTCCCGGTGCGCGTTGTGCTCCGCCCCCGGCCTCGGCTGCCATCTGCTCCAGAGATTCCTGATAGGCAATGCCTGCTAATGCGCCATGTTGTGTATATGGCTCCAGATCAATCGGCTCGATACCAACCACCATACCGGAATTGGCAAAGGGTGAATCGCGGCGCGACAGGCTCATGCCATTGACCACGACTTCATCGGGCGCGGTTGCAGAAGGCACAATCCAACCACCTGGACACATGCAAAACGAGAAGACGCCACGTTCCTGCACGGTGGTCGCTAAACGGTAGGCAGCGGCGGGCAAGCGACTATCCCGTGTCGGGTGGTGATATTGGATACGGTCAATTAACGGTTGGGGATGCTCAATACGCACGCCCATCGCAAACGGTTTGGCTTCTAACCGAATGCCACGCACCGCACAGAGCGCGAAGACATCACGCGCGGAATGTCCGGTGGCTAAGATAACAGCTTCACCGTATATTGCCTCGCCATTTGCTGTGACTACGCCGCAGATACGCCGGTTATGGTGGTCTTCTAATAAAAAATCTACGACCCTCGTGTTAAAGCGAATCTCGCCGCCTGCGCCCAGGATGCTCTGGCGCATCGCCTGCACCACTTTGGGCAGCCTGTTGGAACCGATATGAGGATGAGCTTCAATGAGAATATCGGGTGGGGCACCGTGAGCGACGAGGGTCTTCAAGACTTCTTCGACATTGCCGCGTTTGGTCGCTCGTGTGTATAACTTGCCATCTGAATAAGTGCCAGCGCCACCTTCGCCAAAGCAATAGTTGCTGTTGGGGTCAACGACTCCCCGACGGTTAATCGCCGCCAGATCACGTCGCCGCGCCTGCACGTTTTTGCCCCGTTCGAGCACAATCGGTTTGATACCAAGCTCAATCAGGCGCAATGCGGCAAACATCCCTGCCGGGCCACCCCCCACGACCACAACGGTGCGATTACTGTTTACGGGTGGGTAGGCTGGGCGGGGCAGGTCATCAGTGGGTGCGGCTTCATTAACGTAAACCTCTGCTTGCAAACGGACTTTTACAGCTTTGCCGCGTGCATCCAGGGAACGCTTACGCACTCGCACGGCAGTAATCTGTGACACGGGCACACCAAGACGGTGCGCTGCGATGTAGCAGCGCACCGTCTCGTTATCAGCTTGGTCAAGGTCAAGCACTAATTCTAGGGCAATCACTCAAGAAAAGACACGGCCTATCGTGTTAGGTTTCCTTGTTCTGTTAACAGGGCCTCAGAAGTAATCGCACCGTCCGTCTCACTGATGGGCGATGGTGTTATGGTAAGTGAGCTACTATTCAGCCCAGGTGCAGTGGCCATTAAAGTAATACGCTGGGTGGGAGCCGTTGCTTTGATGATGGCAATGCACTGGCCCTGGTAAGCATGGCGTTGCGAAGCCTGAAATGTTTCGTGGCTGGCGGTGTCGCCATTGTCTACGGCGGCAATGGTGCCGGGGCCAGTGAGTTGGAAGGTAATTAAATCATCGGCCTGGGGACAGACCACTCCATGCTCATCTACCACGCTTGCCGTGACATAAGCGACATCATCCCACTGCGGAGTCAATTTAAGCTGGTCGGTGGACAGCACAATTTTGGTAGGTTTCCCTGCCGTGTGCAGTTCATGAGTCGCAACGGTTTGTCCCCGATGGCGCGCTACAGCTTGAATGGTGCCCGCTTCAAAAGGCACGCTCCAAGTGCGCGGCGAGGCATCGGCGGGGCGTGGCTTCGAGCCTAACGACTTGCCATTAAGCAGTAGCTCGACCTCCTCGCAATTACTATAAACTTCGACGTTTTCATTGTGCGGCTTGGTATTGCGTGGTGTCCAGTCCGAGAAGAGCGCCTGACGTTGACGCTGGGGGGTAGGCTCATAGCCGGGGTCAGTGAACGCGGCATCCGTTGGCGCAACGCGGCGCGTGATATGCGCCATCGGCTGTGTCGTCCACCAACTCTGCCGCTCATAGGCGCGGGGCCGTGGCACCCCCGTGCGATCAAACAACCCGCTGCCACTGACGACATTAGGCCAGACGGATTCGCCCAAATAATCAAAGCCTGTCCAGAGAAACTGGCCCGCATAAAAAGGATGGGCACGCAGCGCCAGCCAGGTGGCGCGGTCATGCCCATTCTCCGTGCCAATAACTTTACGGGTGGGCTTGGCCTGATGCGCGGCGATTAACTCGCTCTCTCGATAGTTCTGCCCAACCACATCCATCAATTCGGCAAAGCCACTATCGTAAACATGGCTTTGATTGGGACGAAAGACAGCCATTGTCACGGGGCGAGAGGGATCAAGCTGATGAATCAAGTCACGCTGGGCTGTAAAAATGGCAAACCCTTCCGGGCTGTTGAGATCATCTCGAATCTCGTTGCCAACGCTATAGATGACAATGCTGGGACGATTACGATCACGGCGGATGGTATCACTCGTATCAGTCCGCCACCAATCTTTGAAGTAGCGCTGGTAGCCGTAATCCGCATTGCCTTTACCCACTGTCCAGGCATCAAAAGTCTCTTCCATGACCAATAAACCCATGCGGTCGGCTAAGTCCAGAAATTCAGGTGCAGGCGGATTGTGCGAGGTGCGAATCGCATTAACCCCAAATTGTTTGAGCAGGGCGAAGCGTCGTTGCCAGACTCCTAAAGGCACTGCTGCTCCCAGCCCCCCTGCATCATGGTGCAGGCAGACGCCCTGAAGCTTCATGTTCTTGCCATTGAGCCAGAATCCGGTGGTTGCGTCAAAGTGGAACTCGCGGATGCCAAAGGGCGTGACTTCATCATCAACTACCGTATTGCCGACACGAACTCGCGTCACTGCCTGATAAAGATAAGGTTGATCGAGATTCCATAATTGCGGATTAGCCACAACTATATCCTGTTGAAAATCGGCGGATTGACCGACCAGCATTCGCTGCGGTTTCGTCTCAACATTCTGCACAGCTTGCCCGTTCGGACTCAAGAGACTAATTTGCAGAGCAACATCCCGCGCTGCATTCGACTGATTGGTAACAGTCGTGTGAACATGCACCGTAGCGTGGCTTGCTGTGGCTTGTGGCGTGGTGATAAAAGTAGACCACTGATTGAGATGAAGCGGCTGCGTAGCGATGAGCCGAACATGCCGATAAATGCCCGCGCCAGTGTACCAACGCGAGGCTGGTTGTGCGGAGTTATCCGCACGCACCGCGAGCACATTGGTTTGGTTGTTGCCGAATTTAAGATGACTGGTCAAATCATACTCAAAGCTCACATAGCCATAGGGCCGCTTCCCAAGATGGAAGCCGTTAATCCAGACCTCGCTGTCGGCCATGACACCATCAAATGCAATCAAGACATGGCGTTGGGCATAATTCATTGGTAGCGTAAAATTTTTGCGATACCAACCTACGCCAGCCGGTAAGTAACCACCGCCGCGCCCAGTTGGGTTATTGCGATCAAACGGCCCTTCGATGCTCCAATCATGCGGCACATTTAGGGTGCGCCAAGCCGCGTCATTGAAAGTTGGCTGCTGTGCATCAGGCGCATCACCTTTGAAAAAGCGCCAATCAGCATCGAAGGAAGTGGTGATACGAGCGCGTTCAACAGAGCGGACTGTAGGGGTAGTAGGTGCGGCTTGCACTAGATTAGCAATGAGACTGCTAACAGCGCATAGCAGTAAGATATATAAAGTTATCCAATGTTTCAAAGTCAGTCCTCATAACTGCAATATGCACCTACATTAGCAAGACCCGCCGCTAAAGCAGCGGGCTGAAAAGCCTGTAAGCCCCCTAAACGGGGCTAATCGAACCTGCTCAGCCCGGTTCACCGGGCTTTTGCTCTCAGCCCGCTGCTTTAGCGGCGGGTCTTATGTAAATCCTAATTTCCCGATGGCGTGGCTGTTTCGTCTAATTCCAGGCGTAGGTAATCATATTCCACGCCGTTCATTACGCCACCCGCCGGAACAGTCAGTTGCAGGACATTCTGACCCGCTTGCATAAGAGCCGCATCAAAGGTGATGTCACGCTCAAACCAGTAGCCACGAATGGCATCGCGGCGAATGGTGGCCGTATCGGGCAAGCTGCCAGTAGAACCAGCAGGTTTGTTATTGACAGTGAGAGTGATGTTGCGGGCGCTATTTCCTGCAATGGCCAGGCGCAGTGTCGCTTTGCCATGTGGGGCTTGCGGCAGATCGAAAGTCACTGACCAGGTTGTGGCCGTGCCGGTGCCGCGCCCGGTGTCGTCTTGCGCACGCGGCACTTGAGCATAGTTCCAGTCAGTGTGGTAATCGCTTTTGCCAATGATGAAATTTACATCATTAGGAAATTCTTTGGGATACTGGTTATAAAGACCCCATTGCCAGTAGTGGTCGCCATGCCGAAATTCGCTTGCGCTACGATTGGGAATGCCGATGTCCCAGAGTTGGCGACCAAAGCGCACAGGCTTCCAGTCGAGTTGTCCCAGTTCGAGAGTTTGGCCTGGAGTTACGACCACATCAGTTTTAGCATATTCACTCAGCACCCCATCGGCGATAGCGTGCAGGGTGTAAGTGCCGGGACGAACATTGGGAATGGAGAAGTGCCCCTGCCCATCGCCGCGCACCCAGAACTCGTAATATTTCGCATCCTGTTGCCAATCCACAAGGCCACCATCGCCGCGCCCGCCACCGGGAGAATAATCCGGGTGTGCCAGGCCAACGAGCAAGTTAGTCATGGAAACGTTAGGAGCTTGCGGATCGTTGAGGGCAAGCTGCCCCGCCACCGTGCCACGTTGAGCTTTATGCGGGTAATCAACACCGGAGACCCAATCATAAGGCCATTTACTAGTCTCTTTAGTGGCCTGCGCCAGAGCATCATGCCACATGGCATCAGGGGTTGGGGCAGCATTGCAGTAGATGAAGAACGGCCCAATCACTCTCGACCAGGCTTCCCCCGGAGCAATGACACAGGAGCTTCCTCCATAGTGGCTGCCACGCCAGTAGTTCAACAGGGTCGGGGCCGCGCCCGCGTTATTGTCTAAGTGCCCTGTGAGTTCCACTTTAGTCGCTCCGCCACTCAGGTATTCAATGTTGGGATTTATAAACCATAGTCCAACATGCTGTTTGGTGCTCGACCAGCCAAAGGCCGGGATGTTGAACTGAATAGCTGAGTAATCGTATTTATGCTCGACCTGGCCCGCGTAAATGCCAGTATTAAGGTGGCGGGCTTCTTTCATGTTCAGTTGAGTGCCTTTATCCCAATCTTGTGGGGCCGCCATCAGCTTGTTCCGGTTGGCATCAATGGTCATCCAGTCGAAGAGTTGCCCGTTGAGCTTGGCGCAGAAGCGAGCTTCACCTATCGAGGTGCGTGGGTAATCGGCTTTATGGTCGAAGATGGAATAGGTATAAACTCCGGCGTCACCGCGCCCCAGAGCATAACGAATCTCTATATCCGCTGCCGCGCTACCGCCTGGCCCAGCCCCCAGCGGAGTTCCCTGATAAAAGCCTTTAACCGAAACTTCAGCTCGTTCCCCCCCGTTGTTAGCCGGATTAATGGTAACTGCATTGATAACCCGCGCTCCATGTCCAGGAGTGTGCGACCAATAGCCAGATGGATGGCCAGAACCACTACTCAAAGTTTCCAGACCTTTATACTTTAAAGAGATGAGGTCGCCTGACCGTTTATCAACTTGCGCCGTTATGATGCCATTAGCGAGGCTGTAACTGGCGTCATCCTCCCCCAACGTCACAGCGGCGTTCCCAGTCGCTTCGGCAGCCCCCGCCATATTTACAGCCATTATGTTAAAGGCCACTAATGCCCCTATAATCTTTGCCCACTGCTGCATTGTCACTTCTCCTCTTAATTACCCTCTGGCTTGATGTTTGTGCTCATCGGGCTGGCAGGCATATGAAAATTCTCCACTGGGTCAGGATGCGCCGGATCAAAGACGGGAAAATCATCCGCGATGTATTTTGCTAAATCAAGCTTGCTCGTTCTGATTCCTTCTACAACGCACTTGGCCAGTTCATAACTGCCGTAATTGTTGTGATGTGTACCATCCTGAAATGCCTTGCCAACATGCTTTGGCCCCAGAGCTTCATAAAGAGTCTGGCTCATGGCATTAAGATCAATGAGGGGCACTTTTTCTTCCCCGGCCAGTTGGCGCACGGCGGCGGGATAGTCGCCCAATGTGTTATTGATTTTGCCCTGCGCATTCAAACTCTTGCGGTGCATGGAAGTCACTAAGACCGGAATCCCTCCATGCTCACGCGCTGCGGTGACAAAGTGCTTCAGGTCAGCTTTATAAGTGGTAAACGCGCCGACTCCCACGCCATGTTCTTTCATGTCGTTATGCCCATACTGGATGAACAAGTAGTCCCCAGCTTTCATACTGCTAAGAACCTTATCCAATCGCTTAGCCCCCAATGAACTGCGTAGAGACTCCCCCGATTCGGCATGGTTCGCTACGGCTACCCCTGGCTTGAAGAAGCGTGGCAGCATTTGGCCCCAGCTATTCCAGGGTTTCAATGGCTGATCGCAGACAGTTGAATCGCCTAAAAGAAAAACGGTGGGAATAGTATCCACCTTCTCAATTTCCAGGGCACATACGCAGGGCCGGGCATCATTAAATTCGAGGGTTAACTTATCATCCCAATTCCACATTTCCGTTGTCTTCTCCCGCGCTTTCAGGTGAACTTCGCCATCACCGGCAATCTGGGGGGTGCGAACATTGACGCTAAAAGTGCGCGTGGCAAATTGGCCAGGTGTGGTCTGCACCTTTTCCAACATCAACCGGCGCAGTTCGGCCTTAATGGTCGTGGTCGTGGCAGCAGTTTGGTCGCCTAAGGTGACGGTGACTTGGTAGTTACCTTCGGGGAGAGCGACAGAAAAGAAAAAGGGCTTATCACTTGTGCAGAAATCGCCTCGCAAGGCATCGGGGCCACCTCTGTCTAAAGCCATAATGTTCGCTCCCGGCTCAAAACCATAGCCCCGCTCTTTGCTATAGGTGGTTGCTGGCAAAACCTGAGTATAACCCGGCTCCACCTGGCCTGTCCCAAAATCAAACTTCCATGAGGTTTTACTCGTTTGTGCGAGGGCCGCTTGGAAGTTCAGCATCAAACTCAGAATAGTCAGCATTGCCACCAATGCGAAAGATAATCGCGCTGACGAATGAAAGTGTTTATGCATAATGGAGAAACATTGCTTTTACTGAGGCGTAAGATAGGCAACTAACGGGCAGTTCTTCAAGCCTTTAAGCCCTTCCACGACTGAAGCCGCATTAAGATCAGCACCTTCTTTGTTGGTGTGCGTGTGCTCGAAGGGAAAGAAGGTCTTCACCTTGTCCTGCCCTAAAGCGTCATAGTGTTTGGCGATGATTTCATTCAGGTCAACAAAAGCTGCGCCCCCCGCTTGAGCGGCTGCGGCGGCCCACCTGCCATAACCATTGGAGGCCCGCACCACTTTGCCATTAATCCAGTCGTTGCGTGGCACAAGAGAAAGTACAATAGGCGTGGCGCCTTTGGCTTTGGTGTCAGCAATATATTGCCGTAAATACCAGCCATAGGTATGCACTACCTCTGTCTTACCTGTGGCCTTGTCCACCACTTCCTGCGTTTCATCGCCATTGCCTTTGAGTGAAGCGCGGTTATTGGTATTTAAGGAGCCGCCGTCATTATGCCCAAATTGCATAAGCACAAAATCTCCCGGCTGTAGCTCGGCCACGACCTTAGCCCATAATCCCTCTGTCAGAAACGTGCGGCTGCTGCGGCCCCCTCTGGCGCGATTGACGACATTAATTTTTGTTAGGTCGAAGAAAACTGGCAGTGACTTGCCCCAGCCCTGTAATCCTCGCCCGCCGTTGTTGACGGTGGAATCCCCAATGAGAAACAGCGTCGGCAAGTGGGATGTGGCTCCAGTTGGAGGCGCAGCATTGGAGGGTGATGCAGTCTGTGCCTGTGCTGTGTTAAGCAGGAATAAATTCACACCTAGGCTCAGTGCCATCGTGAGGTAAAGCTTCCCCAAGGCCGCTATTTTCATGTTGGCCGTTCGATTGTGCTGAGCAAAAAACCATCGCCGAATAGTTGAA
This sequence comes from Abditibacteriaceae bacterium, assembly GCA_019239895.1. GTDB lineage: Bacteria > Armatimonadota > Abditibacteriia > Abditibacteriales > Abditibacteriaceae > JAFAZH01. The sequence continues at coordinate 32,717 of JAFAZH010000059.1, forward strand.
TGAAGCATAATGCTCAATATTAACCTTAAGATCATTTTAGTGTAGAGGAGGTCATCTCCTCATTCAATCCAGACACTTAGAAAACCGGTTTACGAAAAAGTGTCATCTAGCTTATACAGAATTAAGCAGGCAAGAGTTATAGATGCCGAGCGAGTCGCCTTTCTTACTGAGGTGGTTCGTGCCCCGCAGGTTAAGATGCACTCTTATTAAGCAATGTTTTATGGAGTGGCGAGTGGCGCCACTCTCCAACGGACAAAGGCGGAGCGTGTTGAGTTGCCAGCAGCATCAGTAACAGTCGCGCGCAAACCATAAAAGCCGGATGGCAGCACTGGCACACCTTTCAAGCTCCAGACCGTAGTTCCTGAGGCCAGTTTCTCTACCAGGGACGAGTTATCCCCCGTGATAAAGCTATTGGTCGTCCAGTTATAGAAGCCAGTGGGAGTGGTCCCGGTGGCACTGGCGAAACGTGCTAAAGCCACCGTCACCAAAGCGGGGCCAGCGGCTCCTGTATCATGTGCCGTGCCTGTCGCTGTGGTGAGCTGTTGGGTAGCCGTGAAAGTTCCAGCACGGGGCGCGGTTACGGCTACTGTTGGTTTAATGGTGTCTGTGCCAGCGACGGTGAAGTTAGCTGCGCGCTGGGTTGGCACGCCCGGTGAGAGCACCACCGTTAGCAAGCGTGGCTGGAAGTAAGTGCCTGTCACACTGGGCAGCACGGTGTAACTGGCTAAGGGCAAATTATCGAAGAGGAAATTTCCACCAGTGTTGGTGCGTGCAGTGAAGATATGCTGCGCAAAACGCGCTGTGAGCGTAATACCGGCTAAGCTCTGAAGAGTTCCATTGGATAGGCGACGTGTCACGCGACCGCTGATCTGTCCGCGTGGCGTGGTATCGAAATCTGCTGTGACCACATTGCCAGTCGTAAGCGTTAGAGCACGAAAGGCTGGCCCAAAGGAAAAATTGGCGCGTGTGGGCACTATCTTATAGGTGCCGGGCGGCAGTCGCAGGAATTGATAGAGACCAGCCGTATTAGTGGTCACTACATCACGCAGGGTTGTGCCAGAAAACAAACTGACACTAACCCCCGGCACAGGTGCCCGTGTTGAGCTGCCATTTGCATTGAACACTGCTGCCGTAATATGTCCACTAATAGTAAGCTTACTGGCCGGTTCGTCATCCAGCACCGTCACGTCTAGCGAGCTTGTAGGGAATCCCGTGGCGCGGGCACTCAGGGTCACTCGAACCGGGCCATCGGCCACCGCGTTGTTCACTGCTGTCACCGAAAAAGTGGCCCCGCTTGCACCTGGCGGAATTGTAACTTGTAACGGGACTTTAGCTTTGGCGGTGTTACTGCTGCTCAGATTAACCACCAGGGCACCTGCGGTAGATGTGTTGCGCCGCACCGTTACAGTAGCGGCAGTGCCTGGTGTGGCCTCGCTAAAGTGATCGGTGCTGCTAGTCAGAGTTAGCGTGGGGGTGTCGTTGTCAGTCACCGTGAGGGTGGCTGTCGTCGCGTTGAAGCCTAGCGCGCTGGCGGTGATGGTCACGGTACGCGGGCCATCAACGATGGCATTATCAATGGCCGCTATGTTGAACGGTGCGGAGGTCGCACCAAGTGGAAGCGTAATCGAGGCTGGCACTTTGGCTGTGCCGGGGTTGCTACTCGACAGGCTGATGGTCACCGGAGTGGTGGTTGCGGCTGGCAAACTCACTGTGCCTAAAGCCGCTTCTGTTCCAGCGTCCTCTCGTACTGTTGCGGGCGTGATATTTAGCCGCAGGGAGGGTGACGGGGTGGCACCCGGCACGGGGGTAGCTGTCGGCGCGGGGGTGACAGTCGGGACAGGTGTGGCGGTCGGGATCGGTGTGGCCGTGGGTAAAGGAGTAGCTGTCGGCACTGGTGTGGCGGTGGGTAAAGGTGTCGCTGTTGACAGGGGGGTTGGAGTCGGCGCAGTGGTTACGGTATTGAGGACAAAGAGCGTAATGCTCTGGTTTGGCAGGACGGTAGTGAGCGTGTTATTATTGATGGGCACATCCGTCTGCCGAGTGATAGCATTCGCCGCCGTCAGTTGAAAGACCTGCGCGTTGTTAAACGCAGAGTTGAGCACATTAACGGTAATTGGCGTGCTGTTATCCAGGTCTTTGTTGATAACCATGATGGTAATTGCACCATCGGCGCTGCGCTGGGCGGCAAAAGCCACGCAGCTATCGGGATTGGCTGCGGTGGAGACAGCCATGCTCATCTCGCCAAACGTGGACTTCTGGCCGTCGTAGTTGCGGTACATCTTAAAGGCGTTATAGGTGGGCGTGCCCTGCGCCGGGGCTTCCCAGCGACAGGCCATGTCGAGTCCTTCGCGCCCGAAGATGCCGAGGACATCTGCCTGGGCTATCGCGCCGCTGATGTGGCCTTCAGCCCCCCAGGAGTATTCGCTTAGTCCGGTCTTAAGACCTGGATAGTAGGCATTTACCCACCCCTTGAGGCGGGGGATGAGTTGGACGACGTTGTTCGGTGGCCCCTGGTCGGCGATGTAGCTTTCATCCACATAATTAGGGTCCCAGAGTGAGCGGGTGGAGCGATTGCGCAGCAGTTGAGTGTTGCGCGAAACATCGTCTGGCCCGCCATCATTCGGAAACTCGCCACCCGATGGATAGTAATTAACGGCCAGGTAATTAAGGGTGTGATGCCCCGTGTTATTATCATCGGTTTTCCAATGTTGCAATAACCAGGGGATATAATCCATGCCCCCGTGTGCATCGCGGTCTGGGTGATTCGGATAAGCCTGCAAATCTTTCCCCGAACTAAAATAACCTTCGTAGTTCCATTCGATGGGAGCTAACACTTGCGCGGATGGGTCAGCCGTGTGGACAGCGTTGCTGACAGCTTCGGTGGCTGCCGCCACTTCGTCCATTGAAGCGCCCTGGGGATGCACATCTCGATGCGTCTGATGCCAGATACCCGGCTCGTTGTCCATGCCATAGAAGCTCACGCCCCCATTGGACGCCGTGCCCCACTTACCGACTAAGTGAGTCAGCCAACTCGCCTGATAAGTCGCCGGAGTAACCGCAATGGAAGCATCATTAGGATCGCTATTGGTGATAAGGGTTGTGCCGTCGGGCTTGACGCCATTGCCAGCATCGCCATCGGCATACTGTTGGGCACCGTATTTGGCTACCGAATACGACCAGAGGGTGCTGTTATTGGGGCCGAGTTTGGCGAGGCGAGACAGCATGGGGACGGTGAGGAAAGAGGCCGCGCCTGCCCCTTGAGACGCGGCAACATGTAAGTCTGGCTCGCCACCTGCCACCGCGCCACCCGTAGCCTGGACGGACTCAAAGAAATAATCGTTGCCAACATTGTAGGCGTTGGCCTGCCAGTTGTAGGTTCCTTTGGGCGTGCCTCCCCAGCGATTGACGGTGGCATTCAAATCAGTCAATACACCCTGACTGCTGTTGTTAACCCCATAAATAAGGGGGCTGATAGCGTGTTTGGGGGCAGTCGCATCAATGGTAAAGACCACTGGCGAATTTAACGCCAAGGTTCGTAGGGATGAGACCCGTCGAGACAGTGCCTGCTGACGCGCCAACACGCCCTTAATCATCGGCAGCACTAACAGCACACAGAATATCAAACGCAATCGCTTCATAAAGACCTCGCTCGACCTTACTGCATTAGCCACTATATGTAGCTCATTAAGACACTCTTATTCACTCTACCAAAGCTTTTCTCATAGGAAACGGCTTGAGCCGTTTAATTTAAATCAAGATACTTAATGTGCAACACTTTTGATGAGGCTTAGAGGCAAACTAAGCCATCTAAGTCTAAGGGTGGACGACCTAATTGTAAGTTTAAGAAGACCACCACTGTATGAGCCAACACTTTGCGAATCAAGCGATGTTGAAAGTGCCACA
>JAFAZH010000022.1 GCA_019239895.1 Abditibacteriaceae bacterium
GATCGAGACCAGCTTTAGCCAACTTACCGCCCGCTTTCCCAAGCATATTCATGCGGTGACACCACAAGGTTTTGTGCTCAAGGTGGTCTGCTTCCTGCTGGCATTCTCCATTGAGTGTCTACTTCGGTAGCAAGTTGAATTAAAATATATTGGGGGTATATCAATTGCTTCACCCTCACTATAACGTGCCATGTTGCCTGTTTTAGTGATATAAATCTTATTTACGATATCAGAATTATGAACTATTATATCTCGTGTGGCCTTAATTTCTACAATACGTAGTACTTCTTCTTGAGTAATGGATGCACGGCGTAAAACTTTATTCAAGAATATAAACCAGTCAACAACCTTTGCATATTTTAGTTCATTAAGTTCTCGATCAATAATTATTGAGATTAGCGAAGCACGATCAGGAGCAGAAAGTGCTATCTCTACATCTATCTTTTTATTCACCGCAATATGACTCGGTTCCTCTATGAGAAGCAGTCGTAGCAGATCGAAAAAGAAAGCCTCAAATAGTGTAACTGTGTGTTGAAACGATAATGTCAATAGGTATCCGTTTCTATACTTTAGGTACAATGGAAGCAAATCCTGTTTAGTATTTAGGATATTGGTGGCCATTGTAACAGTGACAAGGTTGTTAGGTGCCTTATCCTCAAAGACTTGGTATGCAAGATTTGTATGAGAATTAAATTCAAAAATAGCATTGAGTTCTGCAAGTGTATGGTTTGTAAGAGCCTCGATACCATCCATCCCCATTACCTCACGCACCAGTAAACTAAGTATATTAAATAGAATATCTAATCACAGCATAATTTACCGAAAGTCGAGTTTCACAAAAGACAAGTGAATTCAAGTAAAATACTTTAGCACAACTGCAAACGGTTATTAACCTTTAGAGACGTGGATCAACGGGTTCGCTTTCGAGAGCTAACACACCAAACACACATTCATGAGTGCGGCGCAGTGGTTCACGGCGCACGAAGCGTTCGAGGGCTTCGATGCCGAGAGAAAACTCCCGGAGGGCGAGGGCGCGTTTGGCGGAGAGGCCACGCGAGCGCAGGCGTTCGAGGTTTTCGGGGGCAGTGTATTCTGGGCCGTAGATAATGCGGAGGTATTCACGGCCCCGGCATTTGACGGCAGGTTGAGCCAAGCCCTTTTGCCCCTTTACGATGAAGTCGAGTGACTTGACCACCATCCCTTCGCCGCCGCGCCCGGTAAGTTCTTCCCACCACTGGATGCCATCTGCCTGACTTTGCTCATCACTTAAATTTACCACTTTATAAGGTGTTGCCATCAGCAGCGCATGAGCGGGGAGCGTGGTGTCAGGCTCATCCCGACCGCACAAGCGGGCCAGATTTTCCATGTGCCAAACGTGGTCTTTATCTGTGTGGACAGTGCCTTCGGTGGCTAAAAGGTGAAAAGGAGCCAGCTTTAAATCAGCCAGCGAATGGACGGGCCAGCAATAGCGGCGGTAGGCATCCACATATTGCGAGGCCATTGATAGACGATCTTGATAATGCTCTTGTAGATTGAGCACATCCGTGGGGTCTATATCGCTCCGTTGTGCGGCTTGGTCTAAGACAGCTATAGCACCTGGTAGGGCGGCGCGGGAAGCGGCTCCGACAGCGGCATACTGTTGGCGCAACAGTTCCTGCGCTTTGGCCGACCAGGGCATCAGTTCGCAATCAAGGCACAGCCAATCGGTGCTGAAGTCGTCCCAAAACCCGGCAGTGTCAGCGGCGTGACGCACCGTTTCTAATAGCTCGCGCTCAAGAGTCGAATCTTCAAAGAAGCGGCGTCCGGTGCGGGTATAGCAGATGCCGATTTCGGGTTCTAACACACCAAAGCGGGTGCGCGCCACGGCTTCATCACGACAGACAATCACCACAGCGCGGGAACCCATGTGCTTTTCTTCGCAAATGACCTGCGCCACGCCCTGGTTGTGGTAATAGGCAAATGCCTCGGCGGGATGTTCCAGGAGGCCAGACTGCTTGGTCGTTTCCGAGGGCGACATAGTGGGCGGGAGATAGATCAACCACTTAGGGTTAGCTGCAAAGCGGCTCATCACTTCCAGAGCAGCGGTGGCGTTTTCCTCGCGGATGGTGATGTTATGAATCAGGCGTGTGCTGATAAGACGCTTGCCGGAGACATCTTCCATATCCAGCACATCGTCCTGCTGCTGTTGAGCGGATAGACCAGCAGTGCCAGCCGGGGCATCCGTCGGTAAAAAGGGTCGTGCTGGCTCCGCGTAAACGTGTGCTGCCGGAACGGAGATAAGCTCCATTTCAGGATAGCGCAGTGCGGTTAAGGAGCCACCGAAGACGCAGCCTGTATCCACATTAATAGTGCCGTTGAGCCACTGCGGTTCGGGCACAGGGGTGTGACCATAAACTACCAAGGCTTTGCCGCGATATTCAGCAGCCCAGTTATAACGAATCGGCAAACCAAACTCATCGGTTTCCCCCGTCGTCTCACCAAAGAGCGCGAAAGAGCGCACCCGACCCGAAGTGCGGCCCTGCAACTCTTCGGTCAACCCGGCATGAGCCACGACTAATTTGCCTTCATCAAACACATAATGACTAACAAGACCATCCAGAAATGTAGCCGCCTCTTTGCTAAAGGGTTCACGTATCTCAGGTGGCATAGCTTCAATCTCAGCCAGTGTCTGCTCCATGCCATGACTGACTTTGACATCCTTGCCCCGCAACTTGCGCAGCAGCTTCATATCGTGATTGCCTGGCACACAGAAAGCCACGCCGTGCTGCACCATAGTCCGCACCAGTTTGAGGGTATCGAGAACGCGAGGGCCACGATCTACCAAATCACCCACAAAAATAGCCTTGCGCCCCTGTGGATGCTGATAAAGTTTGCTGTAAGCTAATGGATCATCAGCCGTTGTAGGGATTGCCTCATAACCGAGTTTGCCCAACAGAGCTTCCAATTCATCGCCGCAGCCATGCACATCGCCAATGATGTCGAATGGCCCATGCTCCTGCTTGAGATTGTTCCAGAGGGGCTGTCGCACAACGGAAACTGCCGCTACATCTTCAGGAGAAGAAAGCACATAAACGTGGCGGAAACCTTCTCGCTCCAGGCCCCGTATTGAGCGTCGCAGTTGCTGGCTTTGCTGGCGCACCACATGCGGGCCAAAGTTGCGGTCGGGCCGCGTCGCGTTGCGCTCCTGACAAATCCGCTCCGGCATATTCAACACAATAGCGACGGGTAAAACGTGATATTGGCGGGCGAGGGACAGCAGCGGTTGGCGGGCTTCCGCTTGTACATTCGTCGCATCCACGACTGTTAGTCGAGCGGCTGCCAATCGTTTGGCGGCGATATAGTGCAGCACTTCAAAAGCCGCTTTAGTGGCCGACTGGTCATTTTCATCATCGGCCACTAAGCCGCGACAAAAATCAGACGACAACACTTCTGTCGGCTTAAAGTGCGTGTGGGCAAAAGTAGATTTGCCACAACCAGATGGGCCAATGAGGACAACCAGGGCAAGTTCAGGAATGGTGAGCTTCATCGCTAAGGCTGCTCATTTTACCAACTTTCCTGGGGAAGTGTCAGCACCACGCGGGTGAACTGGCCCGGCACGCTTTCCGTAGCGAGTGAGCCGCCGACAACAGCCATCATGGTGCTGTGCAGGGCCAGGCCATGCCCACTACCACCGTTGGCAGGAGAAGCTGCCTCTAAACCCACGCCGTTATCTTCGACCACTAATTCCAAACACTGTCTTGGAGAGCATCCGTTCCAGGCGATGCTCACGCGCAGGTGTAACGGTTGGTGCGTGTTATCACCTCGCCCGTAGCGGGCGGCATTGCGCATCGCTTCACGGGCGGCATAGAATAGCACTTCGGCAGTCAGTGACGGAATAGCCTGGGCGTGCTGTTCGGCGGGTGGGTCAATTTGCCAACTCACCTCATCAAAGGCATGGTTTAATTCTTCGTTTACGGTCTGACGCAGTGCGCCCACTAAACCTAAACGAGCGACGGCGGGGGCCGTAGTCGTTGGCATCTCGTGCAATAGATTGGAGATTTGGCGATGCACATCAGCCATCTGAGTCAGGGCATCAGCATGAGGGCTGCCTGCTGGCGCGTGCTGGCTGAGGGTGAGCATGGTAGTATGCAGGCAGGGCAGGATGTCATCGTGCAAGATGCGCCGCGTGCGCCGATCCAACAATTGACTTTCAGCCAGGCGTTGTCGCTGTAAGCCCATCAATCGCTGAGCCATTGCGGCACTGGCTTGCGTGTCAATTAACCGTTCCCCACTGGCGCGAGCTATCTCCATTTCTTCCTGCGTATAAAGCCCCCCATCGCGTTTTTCGCCTAAAAACAAAACCCCGATTAAACCACGTTCGCTCCACAAGGGCACCGCCCACACCGCATTGCTATAGCGACTCGCATCTAGCTCAACACACATGGCGCGGGGTGAGTTGAATTGGGCAATGAGTTCATTGAGAGCAACTAAGGGGGCCTCAATACCAGGCGGGTAAGTCAAGGCCGGGCCAACTAAGGGAGCCAACGGGCCAAGCGCCACCAGATAAGCAACTTGTGCGCCGAGGACATCTTCACACAGAGCTCGAAAAGGAGTGAGGGCATTGAGTTCCGGGGCGGAAGGAGGATCATCCACACCCGAAGAGTGTGTCAAAAGATGCTCATATAAGTGCTGACTGCGCACAAAAGGTCGTAAGCGGGCCATGTAGTCTTCCCGTTCCACATAAGAGCGCCAGCTAAAAATCGCATAAAAGATGCTGGTCAGCACGGTCGTTAAAAGCAACGGATAAACCAGCCGCAGTTTCGGTATCGCCCAACTCAAACTCACTAAAATGCTATAAGCAGCGGCCAGAATGACAATACTGCGCCATTGCCGTAAGAAGCCGCTGCGCGGCAGTGTTTTTCCAGTAAAGATTTCATAAGAGACAATCGCTTTGCCCAGCAAAATCACGGCAGTCGCAATCAGCAGCGTGATAATGAAATCGAGGATATTGACCACGATCAACATGGAGTTGAAGACCGTGTTGATCTGCCCTAATTGTGAATCAAGGACAATCCAGAGTAGCGTCCCCATAACGAGTAAGCTAATAACAAGTTGCACCAGGGACGAAGCCAGGAGCCAGGGTCGCGCGCGGCGACGGGCTATATCGCCCATCATGCGGCTGGTTGGTCCCGGTCGGTACAGAGCGTCTATAGATAAGACTAAACAAAGCAAGAGAAAAAATGGAAACAGCACGAGGATGAGCGAAACGCCACGCAAGGGCAGCACCGATTTAGAAAGGGATGTTGTCACCTGATGCAACAGCACCGTCGGGTCAACACGGACGACAATCGCCATCAAGACCAGGGCCAGGAAAACATTCAACAGCAGCAAAGGGCTTTGACGCTGGTATAACGCGGACTGGCGACTCTCCCAGAACCCCGCATAGGATAGCATCAAGACATACCAACCCAGCGGCAAAGCAATAACCGAAAGCCAGCTCAAATACCACCACGACGTGATACCCAGCAGCAATGCTTCCAGGCTGTAATCCAAAGTGGCCGTGTGGCACAGAAAAAAGACACCGCCCAGCAGCAGCCCGCTGGCTGCCAACCACACACTCCAGGTGCGCTTATCGGCATTGAGTAAGACCGTCAGCCCCAACCAGAACAACACAATGGTGTTGAACATCGAGACCGTCGCCAAACTCCAATCGAACAGGAATTCCGTTATCATTTGGATTCACCACAGAGACCCAGAGGCACAGAGAGAAATCGAGGATAGAGGGTAGTTATGGTAGGTCGTAACGTAATTTCCTATCGGTTCCGCTCCACCCTTAAATTGCCTCAACTAATGATCATTAAGTGGGGCAGCAGAGTTTGTCATGCTGAGCGCAGCGAAGCATCTACTACCAGCTCCCATAGAGTGATAGCTTAACTATGGCCCTATAACTCCGCATAATAGATGCTTCGCTGCGCTCAGCATGACAGTTGGCGCAGCTATAATGTCCCTCCATTCTGCTCCCCTCATTTTCCCTCTGTGCCTCGGTGTCTCTGTGGTTCAATAGAATTTCTAACTCTCCCATGAAACCCATTTACCACGCTCGTCTTGCACGCGGGCGGTGCCGTCGTCATTCCAGGCAATGAGGCGGCCTTCGCGGACGATGAGGGCGGCGCGGGTACGGGCGACTTTTTCGTCGGTGGCGGTGTCGTTGAGGCCCCATGTAAGATAAATGAGGCCATTGGTGCGGCTGATGGTGCGCTTATCGCGGAAGCCCATTTTGGCGGCGATTTGCTCGTTGGTCATGCCGCGTCCTAACATCCTGGCAACAGCTTGCTCGTTTGGCTCTAAGAGAGCCATTGGCGAATGCTCATCTTTATGGCGCACTTCCTGAACCCGCGATTCAATTTCAGGGTCAATGAAACTGCGGCCCGCGACGGCATCTTGTAAGAGCGGCACGATCATCTGGGGCAGCAGGTAATTGGATTTGCGCACATAGGCATAGTGGCTCAGGATTCCTGAACGGCGAAAATCGCGGTAGTAGGCGTCATCGTCCTGGATGGAATAAAAGACAATGGGTAAGCGGGGAAACTCGCGGCGCAAGGCAACAGCGGCCTCAATGCCGTTCATGGTGCCTGCTAATTGCACATCCATCAGCACCACATCAGGGCGATGCTCCAGGCAATAAGCGAGGGCCGCTTCCCCACTATCGCAGCCATACGGCACTTGCACCGAGCCAGTCGCTTCCAGTGCGCCCTTGAGTGTAACCCGCAACTTCTCGTTATCTTCTACCATTAAGAGGTTTAGCATCATCAATTCTCCAGTAGCGTAATCTAAGCCATTACCTTGGCTGCTTAGAATGACGTTATGATTTGGCTGATGGCTAAAGGCTAAATGGCAGAGGGTAATGTGTCAAGCACTTGTGTGTAAGAGGTAGGTAAATGGTAGGTAGCAGAGGGTAGGCGGTAGGTAGGACATGGGAGAGTCGAACTCCTATATGCCATCTACTACCTACCATCTACCTGCCTCTTACCCTCTACTCCCTACTATTGATAACGTAGTGCTTCGATAGGATCGAGTTGAGCGGCTTTCCAGGCGGGATAGATACCGAAGGCCACACCGATAGTGGCGGAGGAGAAAAAGGCGATGAATACCCAGGTCATGGAGATAATTGTTGGCCAACCTAACAGCGAACCAATCAGACTGGACGTGAGAAAGCCAAAGCCAATGCCAATGAGTCCGCCGCAGACGCTGAGGGTCATAGCTTCAATGAGGAATTGAAACAGAATATTGAAATTATTCGCGCCCACCGCTTTGCGAATTCCAATCTCACGCGTGCGCTCAGTGACCGAAACCAGCATGATATTCATAATACCGATGCCACCAACTAACAACGCAACAGCGGCAATACCCGTGAGCAGGAAGGTAAAGGCTTCTCCGGCCTGTTCCTGGGTCTGCATAAACTCGGCCTGGGTGCGAATCATAAAATCATTATCCGCGTTCGGCAGAAGTTTGTGGCTTTTGCGCAATGCAGTTTCTATTTCTGCAACGGCGGCAGTGGTGGCGTCCACAGTTGCGGTCTGCGTTGCAATCTGCGACACATAATCTACGCCGAATATCATTTTCTGAGCGGTCGTGACAGGCACATAGACCCGGTCATCGGGGTCACCAAACATGGCCGAGCCTTTGAGAGCCATCAAACCAATGATCTTAAAATTAATCCCTTGGATACGCACGCTTTTTCCGATAGGCGCGGAATCGCCAAAGAGAGTTTGCGCTGTGGTTTTTCCAATGACGCAAACTTTGCGCATTCCCCGCACATCTTTTTCCGTAAACATCTGGCCCGTCTCGACGTGAAAAACAGCAATCTGAAGAAATTCAGGGGTGGTGCCTAAAATGGTTGTGCTGGTGTTCTGATTGCCGTATTTGACCTGGGCATTACGCTGTAATTGGGGCGCTACAGCAATAACATGCGGGCAACTTTTACGAATGGCCTGAGCATCCGCTAATTTTAGAGTCTGGGTTGATCCAAAGCCGAATCCAACGCCACCCTTCTTTTGCTGCCCGGCAAAGATCGTCATCGAATTACTGCCCAGAGCTTGAATCTTCTCCAATACCTGCTGACGCGAGCCATTGCCAATAGCCGTACCCAAAATGACCGCCATGACCCCGATAATAATACCAAGCATGGTGAGAGCAGCACGCAGCTTATTAGCGACCAAACCTTGGAGAGCGACAATGACATTTTCCCAAATATTCATGATGATAGTTTTGAATTATGAGTTTTGAGTTTTGAATTTCGGAATTGCTATCGCTGCTCACTTGTAGTTTTCACGATAGAGGTTAGGATTTTAATAATTTCGGTAACGCTATTTAATTGATCGGAAACATCAACAGTTGCAAGTCCAGATTGTTGAAGCAGACTTAACCAATAGCGAGTTTCTCTGGCTTCTTTGGAGGCAATAGACATTTTTGCAATAAAATCGTTACGGCTTTGCGCTGCACTGGCCTCTTCAACATTAGCACCTATACTCGTGCCACTACGCAATAACTGCTTGGAGAGTACATATTCTCTTTCGTTTTGCAGTTCTTGATAAAGGTAGATGATCTGCAAGGCAAATTGGAAACTCTTCTCTTGAATAACACTGGTTGCCATTTTGCCTCCGTCCATTCAAAATTCAGAACTCAAAACTCATAATTATTAATCCTCTTCTTCGGGAGGTAGCGTACGGAGAACTTCTTCGGCGATAAGACGATCCTGCACCGGTTCATCAGTCATGATGCGGCCATCGCGGAAGCGAACAATGCGCCGCGCGTGCTGGGCGATGTCTGGCTCGTGGGTAACCATGACAATGGTGCGGCCTTCGTCGTTGAGGCGTTGAAAGATAGCCATGATTTCTTCGCCCTGGCGGGTTGCCACGTTACCCGTTGGCTCATCGCCCAAGATAATGACCGGTTCATTAACAAGAGCGCGGGCAATGGCAACACGTTGCTGCTGACCACCCGAAATCTCGGTGGGTTTATGGGCGAGGCGATTGCCTAAACCAACCGATTCCAGGGCAGCGGCAGCCCGCTCCCGTCGCTCTGATGGCTCGACGCCCGCATAAAGCATCGGCAGTTCGACATTGTGCAATATTGTGGTGCGCGCCAAGAGATTAAAGGTTTGAAAAACAAAGCCGATTTTACGGTTACGCACCATCGCCAGTTCATTGTCTTCTAACTGGGCTACATCTTCACCATCCAACCAGTAAGAGCCTTGAGAGGGCCGATCCAGGCAACCAATGAGATTCATAAAGGTAGACTTACCACACCCAGACGGCCCCATAATCGCCACGAATTCACCCGGCGTGATGTGTAAATTCACACCCCGCAGGGCATGGACGCGCACCTCGCCCATTTGATATTCCTTGTGGAGATCAATCACACGAATGATGTCGCCATACGCTTCGTGCGAGGCTGTTTCTAGTTGATGAATCGTTTCAATTGCCATGAGATGCCGAGAGTCACTTGGACAATGAGTTTTTCGTTTCCCGTGAGTGTCATGCTTCGCTGCGCGAAGCATGACACTCGCACTAAGTCTTCGAGCTGCTATGTTTATAGTAGCTCAATTAAATTAACGAGCGACCTGCGCCAGCTTCGCTAAGAGCGCCACACGCGCTTGATAACCTTTGGTAAACCGATCTTTCATGCGGTCTGGCATCTGCTTGAACTCTTTATACGAAGTGGGTGGGTAGAATGGGTTGTAGGTCTTAAAAAAGCCCTGCATCTGCTGCATCTGTTGACGGAATTTTTGGAAGTCCGCGGGATTGCCGCCACCTGGCCCGCCAGGGCCGCCGCCCTGCCTGCCACCGCCACCAAAACCGCCACCACCGCCCATCAATCGCCGATTCTGCGCGGCTGCGCGATCTAACTCATTCTTCTGCTTGGTATTCAGGACACCATTGATTTTCATATAGAGACCTTTGGCCTCATCATCGTTCATGTGCGGTTTGCCCTGCCAGGGACGCACGAAACTGAGAACTTTACGGGCCTGATCTTTATTTAATGAGGCTTTGTTACTTTTCTCTAATTCACCGATGCCACGGATAACGCCACTGAGCCGCCCTTTCATACTGCGTTGCCCACCACCACCCCCACCAAAACCGCCGCCACCGCCAGGCCCCTGGGCCATAACTATGGTGGGGACAATCATACCCACCACTAAACCTGCTACGACTAATGACTTTTTCATTTTTTCTCCTTTATTTTCGACTTTTAATCCAACTGCTATGAAGAGGGACAAGGTCCCGGATACCTTATCATTTACTATAAGCTGGGACGTATCTGGCAACTCGTTGTTCACCTTGTCCCTCTTCACGAATTTACGCTTGAACTTAGCGGCGACCACCGCCTCCACCGCCTCCGCCACCGCGACCGCCGCCACCAAAGCCACCAGTTGGGCCGCGTGGTGCGCCACCGCCGCCGACGGCTCCGGCAGAAGTTGTGGTGAGCGGTTCAATAATTTGTGTGACAACGGTCTGCCCTTCTTTGAGGCCGGATGTAATCTCGGTGGCTTCGTCGCCGCGCAAACCGACTTCCACCGTTTTCTTCTCCTGGTTGCTCTCATCCCATAGCGGCTTTTTCGGGTCTTTGATGACTGTCACTTCGGATGTATCGCCAGTATCTTTAACCGCTTCGGTTGGCACCGTCAGCACGTTCTTTTTCTGATCCACCAGAAATTCACAGGTCGCGTTCATGCCGGAGCGCAAACGCTCGTCTACATCTTCTTCATTAATCTTGACTTGCACATGGATATAAGTCACATTTTGCACGACTTCGGTCTCTGGATAAACTTTGCGCACTTTTCCGCTCTTAGGAGAGTTCGGATAAGCATCCAGGGTAATATCCACATCTTGACCAGGTTCGATGGCGGCAATATCCGCTTCATCTACATTGGTGTCCACATACATGCTGCTGGTATCCGACAACTGCACGATAGGTGAGCCAGCCGAGAAACCGGAGAGACCGGATTGGATAATGGTGCCGACATCCACATATTTTTTGGTAATGATGCCGGGGCTGGGAGCGACAACTGTGGTTTGCTCCAGGTTAGTTTTGGCATTGTTCGCAGCTAATTGCGCCTTAGCCAACCGCGCTTCGTCCTGGGCAATATCCTGAGCTTTGGAACGGTTAGAAATCGCATTGGCCTGCGTAGTAGCCAGGGCCGCTTCGGATTGGCGCAG
Source organism: Abditibacteriaceae bacterium (assembly GCA_019239895.1). Taxonomy (GTDB): domain Bacteria; phylum Armatimonadota; class Abditibacteriia; order Abditibacteriales; family Abditibacteriaceae; genus JAFAZH01. The sequence goes on from JAFAZH010000022.1 coordinate 11,199, forward strand.
CGACGCAGTGGCCGCATCCACGTCTTCTGCCTTGAGCTTAATCTGGCGGCTATTGGCATTAGCCGTCGCTAAAGTCGCTTGTGATTGATTGAGCGAAGCTATGGCCGCCGTCACATCCGCTTGTTTGAGCGCAATCTGCCTGCGGTTGGCTTCTGCCGCCGCTAACGCCGACTGTGACTGACGCAAGGTGGCGCGGGCCGCCAGCACATCTTGCTCTCTTAAATTATTCTGCACCGAGTTAACCTGAGCGTTATGTAAAGTCGCCTGTGCCTGGCTCAATTGACCCTTAGCTTGAGTTATCCTCGCTTGCTGCGCCTGGACTTGCGCCGTTTGTTGCGATTTAAGGGTATCCAATTTGGTTTGTGCGGTATGCAGAGCAGCCGTGGCCAGGTCTAACTGATTCTTGGCAGTGTCTACCGTGCTGGCCGGAACAAAGCCTTTAGCTAATAAGTTTTGCTGGCGCGTTAAGTTGGTTTGATTGGTTGTAACGTTAGATTGCGCCTCGTCTACTGCCGATTGTGCGGCGGCCACATCCTGGGGCTGGGTTGCACTTTGCAATAACTGCAAGTCCTGCTCGGCGGAGGCCACATTGGCCTTGGCCGCATCTACGCCTGCCTGGGCCTGGGCGATAGCGGCATTTGTTAGTTCAGGTTGGGCTTGTGAGTTCTGCATTGCTTGCTGGAGTTTGGCTTGTGCCGATGCCACACCCCCACGCGCCGTTGTCACATCGGTCTCGGCGGTTTGGCGTTGCAGGGCCAGAGCTTCACGCGATTGATTTAATTTGGCCCGTGCCGCGACTACAGCCTGCACTGCTTCTCGAATCGCTGGGCCATTGGTCTGGCGTTGCAGAATCAAAGTATCGCGGGATTGGGCTAATTTGGCTCTGGCGGCGGCAACGGCACTGCCCGCCTGTTGAATTTGCGGCCCTAACTGAGTGTTCAGGAACTGCTGATTTTCTCTCGCCTGCTGCAAGGCAGCCTGCGCCGTCCGCACATCGGCCTGGGCCTGCTCATACGCGGATATGTTATCCGTTCGGTCAATGATGCAAATCAGTTGTCCCGCCTTAACGCGCGTGCCCTCTTCCACTGCCATCTTCATCACTTTGCCACCCGCTTTGGACTTAACATCCACCTGGGTGAATGGCTGGAGGGTGCCAGTAGCGGATACGGTGCTTTTAACATCGCCACGCTCGACCACAGCCGTTTTGACTTCAGGTTTTTCTGAGCGGTCAGTACGCATCCAACGAAATCCAAACACCAGCAACATCAGAGCCGCTAACGCGGCTAATATCTTGAGGAACGGTTTGGAAATCCAGACGGAGCGGCGCTTCGGGGCGCGGGGCGCTTTGGTACGCGGACTCTCCACTTTGCCATTCGGACTGCCCTTGGGCAAGGTGGTTTCCGGCACCACACTGGGGGGCGCAATGGGAATAGCTTTACCTTTTAACATGAAATGATACTCTCCTCGACAAAACCATTAACGCGCGGCGTTAGGGTTGGCATTAGGGTTGGTGAAATTTGCCACATTAACCGGATTCTGCTTCAGCGTAGCCAGACTGGGCGCGGCTGTCGGAGCCGCTGCGGGCACCGCCTGACCGGGATTAGCCCAGGCAAAGCGACCCACCGCTCGATCTAAATCGGCCTGGGCGGTCTCATAGTCATAGATAGCCTGGGTCAGACTGGTATCGGCATCAAAAAGCTGCGTTTGGGCATTGACAATATCGAGCACAATACCTAATCCATTACGATACCTTTCAGTCGCTGTGGTTAAATTCGTGCGCGCTGAGTTTTCAAGGGCCTGGGCGCTATCAATGCGTTGCCTAGCTCCGGTGATGTTCACATAAGCCGCCTCAACATCGGCCTCAGCATCTTTTTGAACTTGCGCCAATCGAATGCGATTGGATTCTAAATCGGCACTGGCCGCGCGCACATCAGCTTTGCGGCCACCCGCATCGAAAATTGGGACGGCAAGCCCGGCAGCCACGGTAAAACCGCGATCTCCCGTCGAGCGTGGGTCTAAGGAGTAACCAGCACTGGCCGTCACTTGAGGCCGGGACTGAATTTTGGCGAGATTGAGGGTAGCCTCAGTGACCTGCACATTCGCTGTCGCTTGCAGCAAGTCTGGCCGGAGGCGATGCGCCTCCGCTATATAATCTTCTAAGGTACGCACGGGTGGCGGCGAAGCGGCTGTAACATCTTGTAGCTTCAAAGCTGGCCCCCGGCGCAGTCCCAGGGAGTTGCGAAAAGTTGTGGCCGAAGTGCGCGCGGCATTTTGCGCTGTGACCAGATTAAACTGCGCCTGACTGAGCGTGACTTGCACGCTTTGCACGTCTACTGCCGCCACCGTGCCTTCTTGCACTTGTGCCTGAATTTGCGCTAATTGCTGTTGGGCGAGATTCACTTCCGCCCGACGCTGTGCGACGAGTTTATCATTCAATAATTGCGCGTAATAATTTTGCGCCACCTGAAAGGCGAGGCTGCTTCGCGTCAAGCCTAAGTTAGCCACAGAGCCTAAAGCCTGTGCTCTGGATTGGCGCACTAAAGTGCGCGTGCGGCCTGAATCAAACAGATTTTGAGAGACCGTAACGCCTGTAGTCGTGGTAGAAGTGAAGGAAGTACTCTGTGAAAATACTGTTGTGCCCCCAGTGCCCGTACCGGTTCCGGTTCCCGTGCCTGTTCCAGTACCCGTGCCCGTGCCGTTACCTGTCCCAGTTCCGGTGCCTGTCCCCGTGCCGGTTCCCACTTGATTAGCTATGGCTTTATCAAATCCGGTGGTAGTGGTGCCGCCAGTGCCATTATTGATGGTCGTTACCGTCGTAGAATTTTGGACTGTCCGCGGTAGAGTATTACCCCGGAAATTAACACTGGCATCTACTTGAGGATACAGGGCCGAACGCGCTGAGGTAATACGCTCAACAGAACTAATCACCTGTTCCTGAGCCGCGCCGATATTCCCATGATTCTGCAAGGCAATCCCAATCGCCTCGTCCAAGGTCAAGCCAGGCACTGTGTCCACCGGAGTTTGCGGCGCGGTCATGACGGGGGCCGATGGCCCGGCGGGAGTCACTGGCGTAGTGTTGCCTATTATTGTGGAAGGTAACGGTGCCACCGGCGCGGTCGGGGGGATAGCTGCATCCGGGGTAGCGACATTCGGGATAGCAGGAGCCGGGCTGCCATTTTGGGTTGGCGCGGCACCGGCTGGCAACGCTGGGGTCGTTGGCACAGGGGGAATCGTTGGTGTGACGGGAACCGTAGGCGTAGCAGGCGTTCCGGGAACTGGCTGTTGCGCCATCGCACCGGGTAATACAGCCGCGAAGATCACACCCATCATCCAGCACCCGCTGCGCGTTGCTTTTATTATTTTTATCTGGAGCGGTGACATTTGATTCAACCGTGCCCGCATGGTTAACCTGTTTCCTTTCCGGCGGCTTCAACCTGGTAGATTACATCGTTGAGTTGTTCGAGCGCACCAAGCATAGTGTGGCGCTGTTCTTTGGTCAGGCAATCCAGGAAAAGGCGAAAATGGGCGTGCTGTTGCTCCTTATGTTTAGCAAAAAGCTGATGCCCCTTCTTCGCCAGATGCAAGCGCACGACGCGCCGGTCATAGTGATCGGTTTCGCGCTGCACTAATTGAGCGCGCACCAGAGCATCCACTAATTCACTCGCGGTGCTGGGAGTGACACCCAGCGACTTGCTTAGTTCTCGCAAGGTACAGTTTTCGCTTTTGGTAATGGCCCACAGGCAGCGCCCCTGTGCCATTGTTAGATTATAGTCAAAAGGCTTCAACGCTTTTGGCTTAACATCCCGAAACACGCGTCCAATATGAAAGAACAGTTCACCAATGCGTTCTGCTTCCTCTGCGGGTGTGCCCTGCCCATCCCGTGAGTCATCATGGGCTAAAATACGCTTGCGGTGAGATGGCTCCTTGGCTAGCCTCAGCCCCGGTTCGCCTGTTTTGGCTTTTTTAGATTGTTTAGCTTTTTCAAAAGTTGCTAACACCGGACTCCATCTTTCTGATAATGTCCAGTAGAGACGCGATTAATCGCGTCTCTACTAAATAAGGATGTGCTTAACATTAAGCATTGGTTGCCGGGGCAGTAGCTTGCGCATTGCCTGCTGCACCACCGTTACCAGGGGTGGTATCGCCACCGTTGCCGCCATTACCACCACGCCTGCCGCGTCCACCGCGCCGCCCAAACCCGCCATTGCCCTGTGCCCCGGCACCGCCTGCGCCCCCCGCACCAAGCCCAAACCCGCCACCAAATCCTCCACCGGGGCCACCCATGCCACGCCCCATACCACCCATGCCCAAGCCGCCCATACCGCGACCCATGCCACCTGTGATGAACGAGGATTCGTCACCAATGATACCCAGCACGGTTAGCAGCGCCTCTAGATGGGGCTTTTTAGTGTAGCTAACTTTGGCATCCAGGTCTTTCAGGGCCTTTTCATTACGCGTCTTTTCATCGGCTACGGCCTGGCGCAAGTCATTGAGGGAAGCACTGAGTTCCGCATCGGTGGCGGCGTTGGCACGCAGAGCCTGGGCCAATTTTTGAAAGCGGTCAAGCAAGGGTTGGCGAGCTTTCTCCTGCGCGTTAGCGAACGCGACGATAGGGTCTTGGGTCGCTGCGTCTGTAAAACCGGCAGCGGTTAAGACGCGGCGCGTCCGCTGTTCCTGGAACTGCTGTATCATCTGCTGGCGCTGCTCTGGCGTCATATTCTGAAAGTTACCACGTTGGTTGTTTTGGTTATTGCCCTGCGGCCAGTTTGGTGGATTAGCGCCCTTATTAGCATCTGCCGGATTAGGTTGGGCTTGCACGGCTCCCGCCAAGCTCAAAGACGCGGCTAAAGCCAACGTGCCGACACTGAATTTGTGAAATTGTCGTGTGCTGAATTTCATCTGTCCCTCCATTTACATTGACAACCGGATTGTTCGACTTCCGATGAATGTACTCTTTCGGATGCTTATTTACAGCTCAAGTTGCGTGGCTTAATAATTCCTTACAATCCTCTTAATGGGGTATTTGTAAATTATTCCTACGCAATCTCCGTCAGTGGTAATCCAGAGTGAAGATTACTCCCCAGTCATTAAAAAGTCATTAATGTTTTGCCGTTCCTCTGGCTCTCCGAATTTTTCGGACGCCGAAGCAAACCCGAAAACATCTAGATTTAAAAATCCAGCCCGACAGCCGCATGTGTGGGCACAAGCACTCAAGTGCTTCCAAAACTTTTCCAGGTGCCCGGTAAATCTCCCTCAAAGCGTGGTTCGGTTTTTCAGGCAGCTTTAGAATGTGAGCCAATGAGTCGTTGCACCTACTGTTGTACGCACTCATTTGCACTGGAACACCGTGCCAGAAAGGAAGCTGCGATGAAAGTTAAAATGATTCTGCCAGCGCTCACCGAAGCCACCAGCCCGCATTTTCGGCCTATTAAATATTCTCTCTTTCCACCGCTGGGCTTGGCTGCCCTCGCCGGGTATTTAGATGATGCCGATGAAGTGGTGATTCAAGATGAACACGTCGAGCGACTTGATTTGAATGATGAACCAGATTTAGTGGTGATTCAGGTTTACATTACCTCCGCTTACCGCGCCTATGAATTAGCCGACCATTATCGTCAGCGCGGTGCTTATGTGTGTCTGGGTGGGCTGCATGTTACATCTCTACCTGAAGAAGCCGCGCCCCATGCGGATACGATTTTCTTAGGCCCAGGTGAAGATATTTGGCCTGCTTTCCTGGCCGATTACCGTGCGCGGCGACCCCAAAAACGCTATTGCTCGACTGTGCGCAGTCTGGTCGGGGTGCCAAAAATCCGCCGTGATTTAATCAAGCGCCATCTCTATCTGGTGCCCAATTCCATTGTCGTCTCACGGGGCTGCCCCCACCAGTGCGACTTCTGTTATATTGGCGCTTTCTTCGAGGGCGGCAAGCACTTCTACACCCAAGCCGTGGATGAGGCGCTGGCGGAAATTGAGCGGCTGCCCGGTCGCCACCTCTATTTTCTGGATGACCATTTACTGGGCAATAAGCATTTTGCCTCCGCTCTCTTTGATGGCATGAAAGGCATGGGGCGCTTGTGGCAGGCGGCAGGCACCGTGCAATCGGTCTTGCAGCCGGGACTACTGGAAAAAGCCGTTGAAGCCGGGTTGCGCAGCCTATTTGTTGGTTTTGAAACGCTCAGCCCGGAGAACCTACGCGAGCAGCATAAATATCAAAACCTGAACCGCGATTATAATGCCGCCATCCGTCGCCTGCACAGCCACGGGGTGATGATTAATGGCAGTTTTGTCTTTGGCATGGATGGCGATGATGCCACCGTGTTTGAGCGCACAGTAGGTTGGGCCGTAGAGCAGGGCATCGAAACGGCCACTTTCCACATCATGACCCCCTACCCTGGCACCCCCCTTTATAAACGCATGGCCGAACAGCATCGTCTGCTGCATAGCGACTGGGATTTATATGACACCCGCCATGTGGTGTATCGCCCGGCTCAATTAGCGCCTGAAGCTCTGGAAGCAGGCTACTGGCGAGCCTATCAAGATTTTTACCGTTGGGGTTCCATCTTCCAGGGTGCCTGGGCCAAAGACGGCTGGCGCGAGCGAATGCGCCATGTCGCTTATGCGGGCGGCTGGAAAAAGTTCGAGCCACTGTGGGATTGCATTATCCGTGCCCGCCGCGCCACCAACATGCTGCCGATGTTAGAGAACATATTGAGTGGTTTTGGCAATCATCGCCCGCTAACTAAGCCCCAACCGCTATCACCTTCTGACACAAGTTTAGGACAGGAAGTGGCTGTCGCTTGATTTTAAAGATTTTGTTTAATGGGACGCAAAACTATGTTTCGCAAGCTGCGCCACGCTGAGAACGATAGCTGCAATCAATAGCGGTTAGCGGCGCATGAAATCGGGTGACCTTTGGGCAGATTGCCGTAGGCATGGCGTCCCATATCATCTGAAACATCAAAGGAGAACACAACTTATGGAACTGATTGAAAGAGTTGAAAAACGGAGTACGGTTGGTGAGTGGCTTAAGACGCTTGATGGATTGTTGCGCGGTGATATAACGCGGCCTTCGGCTTTGCGACGTGGCACCATTGACGTACCCTTAGATGGCCTCGCCATGATGATTCTGGTGCTGGGGCTACTCTATGGACTGTGCATGGGATCGTATGCCGTCTCGAATGTGGGCAAAATTGGCCCGCAAGCTTATCTTCAACTGATTGCAACTACGGGCAAAGTGCCGGTGCTTTTTGTTCTAACGCTACTAGTTACTTTCCCCTCGCTCTACGTCTTTAATGCCCTGGTTGGCTCACGGTTATCACTGGGGGCGATGCTGCGTTTGATCGTGGCGGCATTGGCGGTCATGCTGGCTATCCTTGCATCCTTTGGCCCGATTGTGGCGTTCTTTTCGGTGAGCACTACCAGCTACCAATTTATGCTGCTGTTCAACGTGGCTGTCTTTGCCGTGGCAGGTTTCCTGGGTTTGCGCTTTCTGCTCTTTACGCTCCATCGCTTGAGCGTAGTGCAAGCCGAAGAAATGAAAAAGGCAGAAGCGGCCATTACACCCACCGATGCAGGGGATAATGCGGCTGAACCAATGGGGGCGTTAGATCATTTGGAAGGCACGGCGCTAGGTTCCAATATAACGACAATCTTTCGTATCTGGATCATAGTTTTTGGCTTGGTGGGGGCGCAGATGAGCTGGGTGCTACGTCCCTTCATTGGTGAGCCGAGTCACGCTTTTACACTCTTCCGCCTGCGCGAATCGAACTTCTTTGAAGCGGTCTTTCATGTTATAGCAGCAGTGTTGAGATAGAGGCTGGGGACTGGAGGCTTGAGACTGGATGCCAGTCACTTGAGCTGGATGCAAGATGCTCGATAGCGAGAACCTAACAGCGGAGTGATTTGATAGTTGAGTGACTATCCAGTCTCAAGCCTCCAGTCCCCAGCCTCCCGAATAGGATTTCATTATGCACGCGCTTTTCTTACAAGCGGATGCGGTGCTGCGGGGGCAGACGATAGCAACCCCATCTCAGCATTCACAGCATCGTCTCTGGCAACTGATCAGTTGCATCTTATGTTTTGGTGCTTTCTACGGCATGGCGATGGGCAGCCGCAGTATTTGGCCCACTCCGCTTTCTGGTGCGCCCAAATTTCATCCCGCGGAAGCAGATCGTGTCTGGTTAATATTTTATTCCAGCCTCAAGGTGCCGCTGCTGTTGCTGGTAACCTTTGGCCTGAGCGTCCCCAGTTTCTTTGTCTTGAACACATTATCAGGCTTGCGCGAAGACTTCAGCCAGGCATTGCAGAGCTTGATGGCGGCACAGGCAGGATTAACCGTGATTCTGGCGGCGCTTTCTCCCTTTACTCTCTTCTGGTATGCCTCTTCGGCCAGTTACCAGAGCGCGGTTCTCTTTAACGCCTTTATGTTCGCAGTGGCCAGTGTGAGTTCTCAATATCTGCTGCGCCGCTCCTATCGTCCCCTCATTGCGCGCCACGAGCGGCACCGCCTCATGCTGCGCCTGTGGTTAGTGCTCTATGGCTTCATCGGCATCCAAATGGGCTGGATTTCGCGCCCCTTTATCGGCGACCCGAATAGCCCCGCGGCTTTTCTCCGCACCGAGAGTTGGGGCAATGCTTATGTAGTTTTAAGCTCCATGATCTGGAAGATGCTGCATTAGTAGACTTTCACACTCACAGGTCAACTTCTGCCACAGGTAAAGACAGCCATTTGGGTAGGTGCACCAATTTCTGGTTCTTCCGGCCCTATATTGCTAATTTGCACCGCATAGCCGTAGTTATTTTCAATATTCTTAGCCCACCCTTGAAATTCTGCGCGTGTCCATTCAAAACGGTGATCTTTGTGGCGCAGTTTGCCTGCGGGCAAGGTTTCCCAATGCACGTTGTATTCGCGGTTGGGCGTGGTTAGCACGACGGTGCGAGGTCGAGCGAAGCCAAAAAGGACGCGCTCAAAGGCGGCTAAACGCGCGGGGCCAAGGTGTTCCACGACTTCTACCACTGCGGCTGCATCGTAGCCGTTCAGACGCTTATCGCGGTAGGTCAACGCGCCATGCAGCAGTTTGATACGCTCGCGTTGGCGGGGTGACATCTGTTCGAGGTGTAACTTTTCGGCGGCGATTTCCAGGGCGCGGTGCGACACGTCCATGCCGACGATCTCCTCGAAACTCTTATCTTTCAGCAGCCGTTGCAAGAGCCGCCCTTCGCCACAACCGAGGTCTAAGACGCGTTTAGCGCCGCCCTCTTTTAGCACCGACAGCACAGCATCTAACCGCTGCTCATGTAGCCCTAACGTTTTTTCAATAGCGACTTCTTCTTGCGCGTGCGATTGTTCTGTTGCATCCGGGTCTGGCGTATCTTCAACCAGGCGTGTTAGCGCGACACGGGCCAGGCTGTGTCGGTGCTTCAGATAGCGTTTAGCGATAGCCTCTCGTTCGGGATGCGTGGCCAGCCAGCCCGCACCGTGACGCAAGAGCTTGTCCACTTCATCATCGCCCACCCAGTAATGCTTTTCATCATCTAAAACGGGGATGAGGACGTAAAGATGCGACAGTAGATCGCGCAGACGCACCGTCCCCTGCAACGCGACGGTAAAATAGGGGCTGTCGCCCCACTCTGGGAATTTATCGTCCAAGATGTGATGTTGTAAGGTGAGGGTATATCCCAGAGGTTCAAATAAACGCTTTAAAAAGCCTTCGCCACCACGACAGGGCACTACGGCTAATTGAGCAGTTAATGGCAAGGCGGCCTCAGTCAGTTCCGGTCGCTCCTTGCTGCGGCCTGAAAGTGCGCTGCCAAAAACCTGGGCAATCGCTACACTAAGAAACGAAGAGGCCACGTAAGGACGATCATTCACATATTGTCCCAGCAGTCCGGCTTCATTCCCTGGCCTCTTGCGGCCTCGCACCAACCCAATGGGGTCTACGTCCAATAACAAGGCCGCCGTGCAACGCTCTGGCCTAGCCTCGGAATAGAAAACATGCGCCTGCCCAAAAGCAAGGGGGAAGGTTTGCCGTCGGGCTGGATTTTTGTGGAGCAGATAGCCCAAATCAGTCGCGGGAGTCTGGGTGTTGGTGATGGTGAGCAGCATAGGGAGCCTGACGGAATCTGGTGGTTATTTTATCTTAAATTCGGTCTAAATAAACCTCAGAGCCTGGCTGCCTTCTATAAATTAGGCATTTACTGTTAAAGACGTAGTAAAATGAGAGTATCTGACGTTGCTCTGGCCGCAAGGGTTGACAGGTAGAGTCCTATGCAACGCGAAAACTTCGTAAAATCTAAGCTCTCAATCCTGGGTCTGACAGGCTTTTCTGTAGTCTCTGCGCTCTCGTTCGCGCAAAATGGGACAGCCCCCGCCCAAGAACCTCCTGCGCCACAACACATTCAAATAGGAACTCAAGAGCCTACGCTGTCCAAAGCGGCCAAACCTAAAACCACGATCCAAAAAGTCGCAATCCCCAAAATTGGGGTGCCAAAAATGGCGGGGATAAAAGCTGCTACACCCATAAATTCTACGCCTAGTGTAATGAGGCCGGGGAAGCTACAAACTTCGTCAATACCCCGCGCAGCGGCGACGCCCTCAATCTCGAAGATTTCCCATATAGGCAAGATGGGCAAAACCAAGCCTGCCGCCTCGACCTTAAAGGGTAGCAGTGCGCTGCCGCCACTGGGAGTGACCTCATTTAAATTAGACAATGGTCTCCAGGTCATTCTTCATGAAGACCATTCCACCCCGATTGTGGCCGTTAATGTCTGGTATCATGTCGGTTCTAAAAATGAAGTGCCGGGGCACACTGGATTTGCCCACCTCTTTGAACATCTGATGTTCCAAGGCTCCAAACATTATGATGAGGATTACTTTAAGCCGCTCCAGGAAGTAGGAGGAACCCTCAACGGCACGACTAGTTCCGACCGCACCAACTTCTGGGAAGTGGTGCCCTCTAATTTTCTTGGCCTGGCGCTCTCAATGGAAGCCGACCGGATGGGCTATCTGCTGGATACCCTGACTCAAGAAAAGCTCAACACCCAGCGCGAAGTAGTCAAAAATGAAAAACGTCAAAATTATGACAACCGGCCTTATGGTTTAGCCCATACCAAATTAGCCGAGGCGCTCTTTCCCTCAGATCATCCTTATCATTGGATTACCATTGGTTCCTTAGACGACATTGATAAGGCTTCTCTAGAGGATGTTAAAGAGTTCTTTCGACTTTACTATGTGCCCAGCAACGCCAGTCTGGTGATTGCCGGGGACTTTGATCCGGCGCAGGCACGACATTTCGTTGAAAAATATTTCGGGCCACTCCCTACAGGTTTAGACTTGCAGCCGGTAACGGCTCCGCAACCCAAGCTGGCGCATGAGGTGCGGGTAACGATGGAAGATCGCGTGGCGGTGCCGCGCCTCTATCTTTCATGGCCCACCGTGCCTCAGTGGTCACCTGATGCCGCCGCGCTGGATGTGTTGGCCAATGGCCTGGCCGATAGCAAATTGGCCCGTCTCTATAAAGCTCTCGTTTATGATCGCCAGATTGCCCAGGATGTGTCGGTTTATCACGATGATCGGGAGATTGCCGGGCAGTTCATTATCGCGGCCACCGCCCGGCCAGGCAAAAGCTTAACCGAGTTAAAAACTGCCATTGATGACGAATTAGCGAGGCTTAAAGCGGCACCCCCCACGGTGGGCGAAGTTGACCGCATTTACAATGCCTTAGAAGCCGCCTTCGTTTACGATTTACAAACCGTTGAAGTGAAAGCCGATCAGTTAAATCGCTACGGCACATTCTTAAAACGTCCCAATTATTTCCCGGAAGATTTAGCCCGCTATCGCCGGGTGACTCCCGCCGATGTCCAGCGAGTGGCCAATAAATACCTGACCGATAAGCGAGTGGTGCTCAGCGTGGTGCCGACAGGTGGGGATAGGAACAATCAACCTAAAGCCCAAATTGCGCAGCAAGATTCCCTTCCTGCCAGTTCGTCTGCCGCGACTTCACCAACCACTATACCACCCGCTAAAGCGGAGATTCCCGCCGCTACCGCCGGGCAAGAAGCTGGCTCTCCTAACAGCACTCACAACGCGGCAAACGCCACATCTAACGACACTACTAATATTTCAGCATCCCCGGAGGCTAGCGCGGCCCATAGCAGTTCACCCACACCTGCTGGTAATAATACGGTGGCAGCCGCCCCCACCACAGATTCTTATGAGCGGCCTACGCCCCAACCAGACCCGGTATTTAGCCTGCCGCACCTGCAACGCCGTCGCCTGTCCAATGGGCTGCCCGTCCTCATTGTCGAACAGCATGAGTTGCCCATCGTCAGTTTTAATCTGGTGGTCAAAGCGGGAGCGGCAGCCGACCCACCAGAACGCGCCGGTTTAGCCGCATTAACCTCCGACCTGCTCGATGAAGGCACCGGGACGCGCTCCGCCCTGACCATATCCAGTGAATTGGCAGGTGTTGGAGCGAGGTTAAGCACCTGGTCGGGGTGGGATGTCAGCAACGTCAACCTCTTGACGCTCACCCGCCACTTAGATCAAACGTTGCCAATTTATGCTTCGGTAATTGCCGACCCCGCCTTTCCCGTTAAGGAATTAGAGCGGATGCGCACGTTGCGCCTGGCGGCGCTTCAGCAAAAAAATAACAACCCGGATGATATTGCGGCGGTGGTTTATGCCTCGCTGCTCTATGGCCGCAATCATCCCTATGGCCATCTGCCGGGGGGCGTAACCGATTCCATCAGCACCATTCAGCAGGATGATGTGCGGCACTTCTACGATACTTATTATCGTCCCAATAACGCAGCTCTTATTGTGGTGGGCGATGTAAAACCGGATGCTCTGATGATTAAGTTAGAGCGGGCCTTCTTTGGCTGGAAAAAGGGCAGACCCAAGCCCGTGAATATCACCACCCCACCGCCCCGCGACCGCTCCGAAATTTATCTGGTGGATAAACCGGGCGCACCCCAATCGGTGATTGCAATGGGGCAAGTGGGCGTATCGCGCTCCACTCCTGATTACTTTCCGCTCTTAGTGCTAAACGATATATTAGGCGGCCAATTTACCTCGCGCCTGAACATGAACTTGCGCCAGACGAAAGGCTACACCTATGGGGCGCGCACCTACTTCTCCTACCGGCGCAGCCCCGGCCCTTTTACAGCGACTGCCGGGGTGCAAACTGCGGTGACAAAAGATGCCATCTCGGAATTCCTGAAGGAATTAAGCGGTGTGCGCGGCTCCGCACCCATTACCGCTGCCGAAGTGGAATATGCTAAGGAGAGCATCATTCGCGGCTTTCCCCGCACCTTTGAAACCCCCGAACAAATTGCCGACCATCTCACCGACATTGTGCTCTATGACCTACCCGACGACTACTTTGACCATTATCTAGAAGGGGTGCGCTCGGTGACGCTGGAAGATGTGCAACGGGCCGCCAATCACTACATTGACCCGGCACACATGGCGGTGCTGGTAGTGGGAGACCGTAAATCCATCGAACCCAGCCTGCGCTCGCTTGACCAAATCGGTTCTACCTTGAAACTCCTCGACCCCCAAGGTCGCCCCGTTACACAGTGATGAATATACCTCGGTAAAGAAGTGCGTAGTTGGCTTGAACCTTGCACCTGCTCGTAGTCCCACCAAAGTAAAATCGCTTTTGCTATTATGAAAACACTTTTAAGGAGCAAGAGAAACAACCATGAACAAGGTTTATAAATCATTTGTTGCACTGGGCATTTTTGTAGGAGTTACTATAACTAAACCAGCTTTAGCGCAAAGCACTGGCCCCGTCCCGGTGCGGGTAAAACTCGGCGTTTTGCTGCCTGCACAAAGCACAACGAAGAATTTTGCGGGCAGCACACAGTTTAATGCTGAAGCCGATGTAGCTATTCCTTCATTGGGAGCGGGTCGCACCCTGGTCGGGCTAGGTTACTCGCAGGGCAGCAAAAATGGTGGCAAACTGCGCTCCATTCCGCTCACAGTCACGCGCCTCTTCTCACCGCCTAACCCGGTAGCAGGCGTCACGGGTAATGTTTACTTTGGCTTGGGCGCTGGTGCCTATTTTCTGCGAGCTTCTGGCCCTGGTGGTTCCGCCAGTAAAACTCGCCCTGGTGCTTTTGGCGTGGTTGGTTACCAATTCCCCAACCCGTTTTTCGTAGAGGCGAAGTATCACATCGTTGGCAAAGTCGTCGGGGTCTCGCCCACTGGCTTGTCATTAATGATTGGGCGTCGCTTCTAAACGATAGGACGCAAAACTACGTTACGCTAATTTCATGCGCAAAAGGACGCTATTCTCGTTAATAGCGTCCTTTCGTATTGTGCCGCATAGTATTGCTGTAGGCAGTGCAGCCTATCACTCGGCTGGCTTTAAGTGGCTTGTACCAGAATCGTGCCCGGCCCATTTTGCTTGGCGCGGCGTTTCACATCAGCGGCGAGGGTGCCGACATGCCCCAGTGAGACCCACTGCGTTGGGTCAACCAGGAGCACGGCTGCCGAGAGTTGAGTCATCGGAAATTCGCGCTGACGGCCATCACGATCCAAGCCCGTAAAAGTGCCGCGTGAGGTGGCTTCATCGCCCATAATGCGCGCCACTACTTCACGGAAGCGGGCGGAACATTCGCGGGCCACTGATTCGGCCTGTTCGATACCTGTGACAATAATAAAATCATCCCCGCCAATATGCCCAACAAAGTCGGTGGGGCTACCCTTCTCTTCGATCACTTTACGAATGATGGCCCCGGTCTCACGGATGACGGTATCGGCCACTGTAAAACCAAAAGTATCCGCGAAGGGTTTGAAGTTATCTAAATCAAGATGGCAAATCGCAAATGGTTCGTTTTGTCCGACGCAACGCTCAATCTCTTCCTGAATGGCACGACCACCGGGCAAGCCGCTCGAAGGGTTACGATCACCTTCCCGCCGCACCAGGCGCAAGATGGCCAGCACACGGGCCAAGAGTTCCTGCGGGTGAAAGGGTTTCACCAGGTAATCATCCGCGCCCGCTTCAAAAGCTTCGACTTTATCTTCAATATCGCTTTGTGCCGTAAGCAGCAAGACTGGGATATGCGCGGTAAAAGGATTCTGCTTGATGGTGCGGCACACTTCGATGCCTGTCATTCCTGGCATGGCGAGGTCAAGCACCACGAGTTCTGGCTCGCGCACCTCCAGGGCCGCTAATGCGCTGCGGCCATCCGGGAAAGCCTGGACTAAATGCCCGGCATTCGACAGGATTTTGCAGACCAGCATACGGATACTATCGTCATCATCCACGCACAAAAGATAGCTCACGGTAAAACTCAATTAAAATGCAGAAACTCCACGTCCAGAGATTGGGCCGACATCAAAAACAATTTTCGTCGTTTTATATGGCAACTTTTCTGCCGAAACCATCTGCTTATCTGTATTTATTCGACAAAGTTGCTATTTCTATAAAAGTTAAACGTTAGAACACATGGTCATGTTCAATGCAAAGGCGCAGTTTTTGCAAAAACGCCACTCATGCTATCTGAGCCACTGCCACCCTTGAACCCAACCGCCTTGAAGCAAAAGACGCTCCTGGTGCATGAGCGGTTGTGCGTGGCTTACAAGTGTCCTATTGCTTACTTTCACAACCTCGACCCTCTTAGCGAATTAATCTCTGCTTTGCTGTCGCATCGAACCAAGAACGCTGACTCCAGTCGTGCGTTCCGCGAACTCCGTTCCCGCTTTGACGATTGGGCAGCAGTCCGCGATGCGCCCACGGCAGAAGTCGAAGCCGCCATTGCCGCTTGCACTTGGCCTGAACAAAAAGCGCCGCGTCTTCAGCAAGTGCTCCGCCTGATTACGGAAAAGTGTGATGGCAACTTAACTTTGGACTTCCTGGATGACCTTGAGGTGTCTGAAGCGCGAGCCTGGCTCGAAGAGCTGCCAGGGGTGGGGCCAAAGACGAGTGCGGCGGTCTTAGCCTTTAGCTCGTTACGGCGTCCGGCTTTGCCAGTAGATAGCCACCATCATCGGGTGGCGGCACGTTTGGGGTTGATTCCCGCTAAGCTTGCGGTTGGCCCGGCTCATGCTGTTTTAGAGGCGCAGTTGCCGCCCGATTGGGACGCGCAGCAAGTCTATGACAACCATGAAGTTCTGATGCTGCATGGGCAGAAAGTGTGTTTCTTTCATAATCCGGCGTGTAGCCGTTGCGTTGTCCTCGACCTGTGTCCCTTCGGGCAAAATCGAATGAGATCAGCCAAGACTAAAAAGGCCCATTCATGACCGTACCCGCGAAGCTAACCTGGCCCCAGGGCGGTTTTGAACACGGCGTTGGTGGCTTTGAGGTGGACAAAGAAAACCTCTCGACGCTGCGGCGGTGCATCGGGCGCGTTGGCGTGGGTGACGATGAAGCTGCCCGGTACGGTAAATTCAACTTGTAAGTTTTGCCCATCCGGGTAGATCACAGTGAAGGCGGCTCTGTCGATAAAGGTAGCTGAGGACACTTCTTTCCAGTAGCTGAAACCAGCAGGATGCGGAGCGGCTTGCATAGTGTTATCCGGCTGGAAAGTGGCGGGCAGTTTGGCTTTCCCTTGCAATTGCAATAACAGGCCCAATTCATGTGGCTGACCATCGGTGGTGGTCACCTTCACGGTATCTAACAGTTGATTGCCGTTAATCGTTAATTCACGCTCGGCCCCGGCGTTTTTGCGATAGTCGGGCTGGCTGGCCGCGACGTGGGCCGGAGCGCCAGCCGCAAAGGAGAGCAGCTTGCCGGGATGCCAGCCATCTTCGCCCACACCATCTATCAGAGGCACGTTATGCGCGAGGCCCGTCGTATAGAAATCGCGGTGCAGGGGCGATCCATAGCCGACGGTGCCAGGGTCGTGCGTGACATCCGTCTGGTTATAGAAGGCTTCATAATTGAGGGCTTCGGCCTGCGCGTGTGAACGAGTAAGTTGTCCAAAATGGAAATAGATTTGCCAGGCACCCTGTTTGAGCACGGCCATGCGGCTCGATTCCAGGTTACGGCTCTCGATGGGAGGGAGCGTTGCAGCGATGGCCACTGGGGGAATGGGGTCTAACAGGGTATTCCAATCCTGGCGCGTCTGGCTGGCTGCGATGCCCAGAGTTGTGGGAAAGATGCGCGCCATGTCAGAAAGCAGAGGCGTATCAGGGGCTTTGCCCTGCCGAGCGCCATCCGCCGGGCTGGGTAGTTGTCCCGTTGTAAAGCGCAAGAGAAGGGGCGAGAGCATCAGGTTCTCGGCGATTTCCATTTCGCGTGCTAATTTGGCGACATCGCCCGCCAGATGAGGGCCGACGCCGGGCATAGACGCCATCTCGAAAAATGGCGCTAACGCTCGCACCACATAGGAATTGTAGCCCAACGATTGCTCGCGCCAGAGATAATCACTCGTGACACCCTGTGCCAATTGACTACGGATACCGAATGGCCCTTCGACGGCGTCTTTCCAGAGCGCCGAATCATCGTAAACGAGCGCGACGCAGCCAACTGCGGAACGGTGCCAGCAGGCGATGTTGTGAATCGAATGCAGCGTGGCATTGAGGAGCACGCATTCGGGCTGAAAGAGTGCGGTGAACCAATGCTGCTTGCGTTCCGGCGTCACCGCGTCACCCAGGATACGGGCCACGTTAGCATATTTGGTGAGATCAACCGCTTCATCCAGACTTTGCCACATGAAATGGACACCAGCCTGGTTGGATTGCTTAGGCCACTGCGCATAATTATCAGCATAAAAATCAAGCTGGCCCGCCGCCCAATCCGCGTATTTTCGCTCTCCGGTCAAACGGTACAACATGGCGGCGTTCAGCATCTTGGTCGCGTGGGTCGTGCGAAAATTATAGACCCAGGCGGCGCGCAGCTTGGGCGTAAGCGGAACGCGCGGATCGGAGGCGCTGTGCAGGGTAAATTCGCCCGGTTCATCCGGCGTCCAGATGAGGTGCGAGCCATCTACTGGGCTGACAAAATCGTGATACCAGCCGCAAATCCACTCGATATGGTCACGACGCTTGGCCATCCAATCGTCCATGTCGGTGCGTTGCGTCACCAGCCATTTCCGCCAGGTCGCATCGTTGCCCACGCGTTGGCGAGCACCATTCCAATCTTCGACGGCGGGACGTAGCGGGCTACCATCTTTGGTGTAAATTTTCATTTCCGCAAAGGCTCGCGCCGGATCGGTCTTGGGAAATGGCTCCGGCGGCGCAGCGCGTCGGGGTTGCCTGGCTGCTGGCGCGGCGTCCTGCGCAGAGGCACCTTGCACCATCGCCATAAAAGTCAGAGCTATGAATGTGGCACAGCAACTGGTGATGACGGTGAGGGTTGTAGCCATCACGCGACCCGCAAGCCAGAAGCGGTGAGATTGGTGAGATAAGGTCAAACTGTCCTCCTGAATGATAGGCTAAAAATGGATTATGCTGGGAGTATAACGTCAAATTCATCTTACACATTTGAGAGCGGTTACGGCTCAGGATGAAGTATGAGAGCTTGGCGGGATGGCGGATAGCAGTGTGCCTTGTGTGGTGCCCTCACTCACAATAAACTATGGCGTGATTTGATTAAGGGGCTGATACCGTCACGGCCATTGCCCCTGTGAAGGTTCAGGATTACGCTATCTCAAGTTTCCGCGACTACTTTTGGTCTCAGGGTGAACCCTGGAACAGCATCCGCACCTGGGGGCTACCACGCTTCTTAAGAGTTGTCCATTCGGTGCTGATGTGTACTTTGCGCATTAGCACTTCGGGCGTGCGCCAGGCCGATGCTCTGCTGGGCCAAGAAATGGGTGTAGTCTTCATCACCTGGCATGACCTCACTTTAATGCCGCTCCATCTTTTTCGCCACAAGAATATCGGCGTGATTATGAGCACTTCCCATTCGGGGCGTATTCAAGCGGCACTCTGGCGGCTGTATGGTTGGCCCACCACCTGGGGTTCTACCAATAAACGCGAAGGCATCAAGGCTTTGCGCGAAGTGCTGCGCTTACTGCGCGCTGGACAGTCGTTCGCCTTTACACCCGATGGCCCGAAGGGGCCACGCCACCAAGCGCACCCTGGCGCGATTTATCTCGCTTCCAATGCACCAACCGTGCTGATGCCCTTGACAGTGGCGGCTTCGGCCTACTGGCGTCTGCCGACGTGGGATCGTTATCTGATTCCCAAGCCCTTTGCCCATGTCCATGTTCATATAGGTGATCCGGTGACGGTGCCCACGGATATTCCCCGCGACGAGATGGAACAGTGGCAGCAGTCCGTTACCACCATAATTAATGAAGCTGCTGCCGAAGCGTCGCGCCAATTATACCTGAACCATAAGCGCAAGGATAATAAGAATTAGCAGCAAGTTAAAAATAACAATGTCTGGTGAAATTGAGCTTTAGTAATTTATGTCTTCTCCGTCTTCCACGTCACGCGATCACCAGCGGCTTGAGGCCGCCCGTAAAATCTTGAGTCACCTGGGGGATTCCCTGGATGCACACTTTTCCGTGCGACTGTGGGATGGCTCCCTTGTGCCACTGGGAAAAGATGTAGACCCTCGGTTTTTCATTTCGATTAGCGGGCCGGGTGTAATTGGTTCCATCTTGCGTCGCCCGACCCTCGAAAATGTGCTACGCCATTATGCGGCGGGAGCGATTGATTTTCACGGTGGCGACCTGATCGAGTTCGGTGATGTCGCCCGTGCCAAGCGTGCCCGCACCAAGCTGCGCGGCTTGAGCAAAAGTCTGTTACTGCGCGAGGGCCTTGTCCTGCTGTTGACCCCGCCAGACAAGGCGGAATTACAGCATGGCTTTGCCGCCGACGAGACGGGACGCCAGGAGGTGCGGCGCAACAACAAAGAGTTCGTGCAGTTCCACTATGATGTCAGCAATGAATTCTATGCTTTATGGCTCGACCCGGAAATGCAGTACTCCTGCGCCTACTTTACGGATTGGAACAACTCCCTCGAACAGGCCCAGCGCGACAAGTTAGAAATGATCTGCCGCAAGCTACGTCTGCAAGCGGGGGAAAAGATGCTGGACATTGGCTGTGGCTGGGGTGGCCTGATCTGCTACGCAGCGCAGCATTATGGAGTAAGCGCGCATGGGGTGACGCTCTCGCAACGGCAGCATGATTTCGCGCAGGAAAAAATTCGGCGCATGGGATTGGAAGATCGGGTCACGGTGGAATTACGCGACTATGCCGAAGTGACTGGCACCTATGACAAAATCGCCAGCGTGGGAATGTTTGAGCATATCGGCATCGCAAATTTTCCGGCTTACTTCAATAAAGTCAATAGCCTGCTGCGGGATCGAGGTATCTTCTTGAATCATGGCATCACGCGGCGCGCAAAAGCCGATAGCCGCAACTTCCGCAAGATCACACCCGAAAAACGCTTGATTCTCAAGTATATTTTTCCTGGTTCAGAATTGGATCACGTTGGCCATGTGCAGGAGTCAATGGAAGCGACCGGATTTGAAATTCACGATGTCGAGGGCTGGCGCTGGCATTACGGCCTGACAACGCGCTACTGGTGCCAACGCCTATCGGCACGCAAGGATGAAGCGATTGGGCTGGTTGGCCCTGAACGTTACCGGCTCTGGGTGGCTTACCTGGCTGCGGTCAGCTTCAACTTTGCCGATGGCCCCTTACGCCTGTATCAAATTGTCGCCACCAAACACAAAAACAAAGGCCCATCGGGAATGCCGCCCACCCGCCGTGATCTTTATGAACCTCCTATGGACGGCCAGACATCGTAAGTCTTCCCTGCTTTTCGCTTAGAGTGATGCGAGACAGCAATGAACCGCTTATAGAAGCATCTGGAATTTTGTCGCAAGAGAAATGCTTATGGAGTTAACCCGAAACGCTGCTGAGTTACGCCTAATTCAAGTACTGGGCGCTGCCTTAGAACGCGGCTCATGGAGCCTCTGTCGTCATACAGGTGCCTGGATGGGTCTGGTTTTTTACAAAGCAGCACGGCGGCGGCGTGAGATCGCTATTGATAATCTGCGCCTGGCGTTTCCGCATCTCAGTGTCAGTGCGGCCTCTCAGATCGCGCGCCGCTCAGCCCAAAATTTCGGCATGTCCTTCTGTGAGTTTTTGCACCTGCGTACAGCCTCTGCGGAGGAAATTAAGGCGTATAGTGACTGGTCTGGTGTGGA
Source organism: Abditibacteriaceae bacterium (assembly GCA_019239895.1). Taxonomy (GTDB): domain Bacteria; phylum Armatimonadota; class Abditibacteriia; order Abditibacteriales; family Abditibacteriaceae; genus JAFAZH01. Next base: position 32,316 of record JAFAZH010000022.1, read on the forward strand.
ATACATCCAGCAAGCTTTGCAGCGAGGGCACGGTGCGCTTGTAACGACAGCCCATTTTGGTAGTTGGGAAGTGATGGGCACTCGCATCGCCCAGGAATTTCCCTTAACCGTCGTGGTGCGACTGACCTCCAATATGGCACTGCAAGAGCATATTAAACGGGTGCGCAAAACCGTTAACATCAAGATGATACTCAAGCAAGAGTCGGCCCGTGCTTCCTTAAATGTATTGCGTAATAATGAAGTGTTAGGCATCTTTCCCGATCAATACGCGACGGCCAATGCCGCCCTGCTGCCGATGTTTGGCCATCCCACGCGCTTTGTAACTTCACCCGCTCGTTTAGCCCTCTCTTCCCAGGCTCCTATTATTCCGACCTTTGGCGTACGCCGTAAGCCGTGGTTGGCTGATGGTCGCGTTCTTATCAACGTCTTACCAGGGCTATATCTGCAACGTCAGCCCCAGCAGTCCCGTGAAGAAACGGTGTTAGAAGGCACCCAGTTCATCATAAAAGAGACGGAGAACATTGTGCGCCAACATCCCGACCAATGGTTATGGCTGCATCGCCGCTGGCGCAGCCAAGACCTAACCGCTCAAAATGGCACAGACTCAATAGCATGAGCGACGGGCTAACATAAGAGTCTCCTGAGACTCCGGTGGAAGCCTATCGCTTACGTTGCGCATTCGTGAGATGTTGCGCCGCTTCATTTTGTCCCTCCCTAGCCAATTTAGGCTGTTAGAAAATCTTTTCCTGAGCTAAACTACAGGTCTCCTATGGGTTTGCGCGTTAAATCGGCGTTGGCCTTATTTATCTGCATTGCTCTCGTCCTGGCCCTGGCTGTGTTGGCTGGTTATCGAGCTTTAGGGGCCATTGAGGACAACCTGGGGGCGGCGTTTGCCCGCAATTATACGCAATATAACAAACAGCGCATCTTAGCCCCGGTATTGCGCGAGTTAGCTCTTTCCCAACGCCTGGCCGACTCCGAAGTGTCGCGCCGTTGGTTGCTCGATGAAAACAACCCGGACAAGAAAGCCCTCTTCTTTGCCGAGGCTGAACGCTATCGCCACGCCTTCGCGGACCGATCCTATTTCCTTATCTCAGCCATTACGCAACACTACTACTTTAATGATAGTCACAGCGCATGGAGTGCACAGCCACGTTACTCACTTAAGCGCAACGATCCTCACGATGCCTGGTTTTTCACGACGCTTAAGAACACGCCCGATTTTAATATCAATGTTAACCCCGACACCAAATTAAAAGTCACTAAAGTCTGGTTCAATGTCCTTGTGAAAGATGGCCAGCGCAAACTTGGACTGGCTGGCACCGGACTCGATTTAACCCAGTTCCTCAATCGTTTTATCACGGCCAGTGAAGCCGGTGTAACGCCAATGGTGGTCAATCGGGCCGGGGCAATTCAAGCGCACCCCGACAAGAGCTTGATTAATTACTCATCCGTTAATAGTAAGGGGAATGACCAGCACACCGTATATCGCCTGCTCACGCGCGACAGCGACCGCACGGCGATGCGGAATGCTTTGCAACGAGCCGCTCAAAATCCTGACCAAATTCAAGTCTTCTGGGCCAAATTAAATGGACATCAGGAGCTGCTGGCGCTTTCTTACATTCCTGAACTGCAATGGTGTGTGGTCACAGCAGTTGACCTTAAAGCGGCGCGAGTCATTGATGAGCAACTCTGGCTAACACCTTTACTCAGTGTTAGCGCGTTGTTAGTTCTCTTAGTGTTGGCTATTGTGATCGCAGTCAACCGGATTCTGCTGGCTCCCCTACTCAAATTAACCGATTCGGTGCGGGCTGTGGGCGCGGGCCATTATGAGGTTGCTTTGCCACCCGCCGGTAATGATGAGTTGGGGGAATTAACACGGGCCTTTGGCACAATGGCGACCCAGGTGCGTTCGTATACGGATGAGCTTGAAACAAAAGTCCAGGAGCGGACGCAGGAGTTGGTGGCCGTCAACGAACAGATGGCTGCCGCTAATAAAAAGATTGGTGACAGCATTAAATATGCAAGTTTGATTCAGAATGCTATCCTGCCCAACCGCGAGTTAGCCCGCACCCTGGCTGACCACCACTTTGTGTTATGGCGTCCGCGCGATGTGGTCGGTGGCGACTTTTATGTGTTTCGCGCAGGAGAGCACAGTTGCTTGATTGGGGTGGTGGATTGCGCGGGACATGGTGTCCCCGGCGCGTTTATGACGATGATCGCACACACTGTCATTAGTGTGGCGATAGATACCATAGGTCTGTCTGATCCGGCTAAGATATTAACACAGGTAGATACTCAAATCCGTGCCATGTTACAAACTGATGCGGCTTATGCCCAGCTTGCCACGAACATGGATGCGGGCTTAGCCTATGTTGATTTCGACACGCGCACTGTCACGTTTTCGGGCGCGAAAGTTTCGTTATACTGGTGCGATGGAGATAACGTTGGTGAAATCCCTGGTGACCGCTATGCTATCGGCAGCAAGCGGACATCTGTTTTCTCAAATCGGAGTATGCCACTAGACCCGGATAGGACGTTCTATTTAACGACTGATGGGCTATTAGATCAGGCAGGTGGGCCTAAAGGTTACAGTTTTGGCGAGTCTCGTTTTGCGTCGCTTTTGCAACAGCACGCGCAACGGCCCTTTGCCGAGCAACAACGCGCCTTTGCTGAAGCATTAGCTGCCTATCAGGGAGAACTGGCGCAGCGCGATGACATTACAGTTTTAAGTTTTCGCTTTACAGAACCTTAGTCGTTCCGGCTTTAGAAGCCTATGGTTTTAGGAGGCCACATGGATCATGTAGACCTTTATCTATTACGCGAGACCTATAACGAGAAGCATATATCGTTGTGCTTCAATGGCCCCTTCTCGCAGGGTCTAATCGAAGAAATTGGCGATGCGCTCAAACGCTATATGCAAAGTCAGACGGCCTCGTCTTCCGCCACCCTGGATGTATTCGCCGTGTACATCGAAATTGCCCAAAATATTCAACAGTATTCGGCAGCTAAAGGTTATACCGAAAATGAGGCATCCGCGACAGTAGTCATTGGGCGGGACGACGAAGGGCACTATGAAGTTTTGGCGGGCAACGTTGTAGAATCCGCCGACGGTGAAGCTTTGGTCGAGCGCATCAATGCTCTGGCGGCGATGGACAAAGCGCAACTTAAAGCGGCCTATAAGGAGCAGTTGCGCAAGCCGCGTGACCCCGGAGCGGACACCGGCGCAGGACTGGGACTCATTGACATAGCGCGCAAAGCCAGCGCCCCGATCTCATGCTCACTGCGCCCGGTGAACTCTGGAAATTTCTGCTTCTTCAGTTTACGCGTCGTCATATAACCTGGCAGGCTGGGCTACCATCCAACTCAACACTACGGATTGCGGATTTCATTTTATGAATGACCTTAATATCATCGCTACTCAGGCCACCCCCTCTATCATCACCGATGCGGCTGCGGGCACCGTCGAAATGCGGGGTGACTCTTACCCTGAAAACTCATTTGAATTCTTCACCCCGATCCTGGAATGGGTGAAGCAGCACTTAGCCGCTGCCGATGCCAAGTTGCACATGAATCTCTATCTGCTTTATCTTAATACTAGCAGCGTTAAGGCTATGATGGATATTTTCGATATGCTCGAAGCCGCTCATGGTCTTGGCCAAGACGTTTCCGTTAGCTGGTATTATGATGCAGAAAATGAGCGTATCTCGGAACTGGCCGAAGAATTCAAAGAAGACTGCACTTTTCCTTTTAACATTGTGCGGCTGGATGCTGCCTCCAACACTTAAAACTTAGCCACCACCAAACACTATGCGTGACGACGGCCAACTGGAACACGACATCGCTCAACTGCTGGATGATCCTCAATATGCAGGTCATCCTCTACGGGAGGCGTTGGGCGCACTGTTGCAGCGTTATGACGACCAGTTGACACAACTCGAACGATTAACTTCTATCTCCGATGGCTATCAATCGGTGCTGCGTGCCCGCAACGAATCGCTAACCGAACGCTATCGCAAGCAGATTCGCCAATTGCAGAAGATTGTGCGCATCTCAGATCATTATCAAAAGATGCTTCAGGAGACGAATGAAGCCTTGAAGGTCGCCTCTAGCCAAGACCCACTAACGGGACTGCCGAATCGCCGTTTAATGATGGAGCGACTGAAATCCGAGGCGGCCTTAGTCGCACGGAATAAATCACCGTTCTCTCTGGCTCTCCTGGATATAGACCATTTTAAGAGGATCAATGACGAATACGGCCACGACATAGGCGATGCGGCTCTGACTTCAACGGCTCGTGCCTTATGTGCCGGGGTACGCGCCTATGATTTTTGCGCCCGCTGGGGTGGAGAAGAATTTATGGTGCTATTGCCGGAGACTTCCGGCGAAAGCGCAATGGAGATTTCCAGTCGCGTCTGTATGTCAGTCTCTACCCTCCAGCACTCCTCATTACCCGCCGATAAGCGTATCTCAGTCAGTATCGGTGTGGCGGAACATGCGCCCGGCTCCGAAATCGCGGAGACCATCAAGCAAGCTGACCTGGCACTCTATAAAGCGAAGCACGCCGGGCGCAATCGAGTTATGCTGGCGACCTAACCCCCGTCCCCTTTCTGTGAAGTTCAAAGAGTAACCCTCACCCCCGACCCCTCTCCTAGAACAGGAGAGGGAAGCACAAAGGATGGCTAAATTACTTCAATTATGCTTAATCCCTACTGTCAGATTATGTCTTTAAATTATGAGAAGACTCTGCCTGTGGACTCCCCTCTCCTGTTCTGGGAGAGGGGTCGGGGGTGAGGGGCAAAATCACTCTTGCAAGTAGGGCAGATAGTAGCGTCATTTACCAGAAACGTTAGTCGTCTCGACGGGATACATCTCTTCTAACCAACTCATCACTTTATTCAATTGCAAGAGCGTCATGGTGGCACGGGGGCGTTTGAAGGTCTTGGCTACGCGCTTGTTGGTTTCGCCCCATTTCCTTTCAAAGAAGCGTAAGTCCACCTGCTTGCAATAATTGCTAATCTTCTCGCGCATTTCCGCTTCCTGCTGGCTGGGCGTTATTTCCGGGGCACGAGGGCCGGAATGCGACGACTGCGCGGCAAAATGCCCTACCCGGCTCCAACGTCGTGGCCCGCCGGAACTGCCTACGGGCACGATAGAATTGCGCTCTTCCGGTGGGGTGCGGTCGCGGGAGGGGGAAGGCAACTCACCTTCATCTATATCCTCAGCCATGTGCTTGATGGCAGTGACCTGGTCATCCTGCATCCGCTGAATAATCGAACACATGTTGCGGTCATCCGGCGTATAGACAAAGGCCATTTGCTCTTCCCACGGGCCAGCAGGCTCATCGAAGCGGGTGGCGCGGGCAATCATTTGCTCGATCCACGGTTTAGAGCGAATGTGAGTGAGGCAAGCAATATGCGTAATCGAGGGCACATCCAAGCCTTCATAGGCCATTGCCACCGTGACTAGGGCATCTAAGGAGCGGGCCTTGCCGACTGTGCGATAATCTTCGATGTTCGCTGCCGCCTTGGTGGAATCGTCGCTGGTGGCAATGGCGGCTTTAATGCCCTGCTTGCGCACATGGTCAAGATACTTCTTCGCGTCTTCGATGTTAGCGGTCACGACCAGCAATTTAGAGCGGGGGTGAGTCTGGCGATAGACCATCCAGTGCCCGATAGTCTCTTCTAAAAGCTGGTAGGCGAACTGGGTTTTTAACGCGGTATAAATCGCTTCGGGCGTATCCTTCGCCGCTTCGGAAAGGCGCGTGCTGTAAGTGGCACCATCGCGCCCGATCCATTCTGCCGTGCCGTCCATCAGCTCAAAATGAATCGGTAGAATAGCGCGTTCCAGCAGGGCTTCGCGGCGCGAATAGCTAATCGCTGCGGTGCCGGGGCTGTTATTTAAATCAACAGTTTCGCCTTCCATGCCCCAGCCATAAGGCAAAAAGGCGATGCGCTTATGGTTACCCCGCTCTAAGGTGCCACTCATATAAACTGTGAGAGCGGCGCGTTTCACTAAGGGGGCGAGGGCTGTTTCCCATGCTCCACCTTCTTCGACGTGATGCGGTTCGTCGAGGACGAGGATATAGCGGCGTTGGCTAAATTCCTGGCGCAGATAGGTGTTGCCCATGCCAATGGCCTGGTAAGTCGTGACAAAGCCAGAGAGTCCACGACAGGGGTCGGCCTCGTTGGTACTACGGCGGATAACGTGGCGATTGCCCAATAACTCGCGCACTTTGGGTTTGAGGAACTCTTGCTCGGCCTGTTGTTGAAGCGAACGGCGCGGCACCACCCAGCAGATGCGGTCGGCGACTGGCCCAATTAATTGCGTAGCAGCGATAACGGGCAGCATACTTTTGCCGCCGCCGGGCGTGATGCTGCAAATAATGCTATGCAAATGCGAAGTGCGCCCGGTGCGCAGGGCGTAGCAAAGCTCACCAAATTGATCCTGATGCTTACGAAACATGCTTCAAAGAGTGCGGCTACGAAAGTGTTATTAAGGGTGCAATGAGTGCTGTAACGCAGGGCATCTGTAACGGATGCTACCTGCCGATTTTGCATCGGACTTTTCAGTGTGCCAGAGTTGCCGTAGCGGTTCCAGGGGAGATAAACCCCAAATACGAGGGCGGATAGCCTCTATAATCGGTTCTGATGTAAATTGCGCCAATAAGTGGAGTGATAGGGAAAAGTGTAGGGACAATTTTGTGCTTAGACCCGCCCCTGAACGAGCGAACTGAGAGCAAAAGCCCCGTGAACCGGGATGAACGGATGCAGTTAGCTGATGTGCCAGTAGACCGTTCAGGGGGCTTGCGCTTTCAGCCCGCTGCTTTAGCGGCAGGTGGCGTTGCCGTTGTAGCAGCCGCGTTATTCGGCAGATTGTCGGGAGTGGCCACCAGCGCAGAGGTGGGAATGATGTGGGGGGTAACGAAAACCACTAGCTCGGTGCGCACCACGTTCTTTTTATTCGAGTGAAAGAGGCCACCCAAGAGAGGCAAGTCGCCTAAGACGGGAATTTTGCCCTGAGTGCGCTGCTCCTGGTCAAGAGTTAGGCCGCCAATGGCGATGGTCTCGCCATCTTTCACCCGCACATAGGTTTCTGCACGGCGGGTGGAAAGCACCGGCAAACCGGTCTGCAAATCCAGTTCGGTGATGTTGGAAACTTCTGGGACAATACGCGTGGTGATTTCACCGTTGCCACCCGTGAGGGGAGTAATGGAGAATTTAACTCCCACGTCCACCGGCTGAATGCGCGTCTGGGTATTACCGTAACCGTTAAACTGCACCTGGATAAAGCGTTGCGCCCCAATGAAGATGTCAGCAGTGCGGCCATTAACCACAGCTAACCGAGGCCGTGCCCGCACCCTCGCTTTACCACGCAATTCCAGGGCATGAAGGTTGACATCAAAGACCTTCGGTAGCTTACCTACGCTACTATAAATCACAGACCCACCCGCTACATTAATCGAGGAAAATTGGGCCGGGTCAGGGTTGCCCAGCAGCAGACCAATGTCACGATTCGTGGTGTCGGTTAGTTCAACAGCAATGGCTTCAATGAGAATCTGCGGCGAGGGGACATCCATCTTATCCAGGTCGGCCCCGATTTTGGCCAGCATCTGAGAGGGAGCCGTGACGACCACAGCATTTTGCTCCGCGTTGACTTTGACATAAGAATACAGGAAGTTGGGCAATAGGCCGGAAGCGGTTTGGGCCTGCGTGTTCTGCATTCGATAAGAGGCGGTGCCGGAAAGATGGTAGGTTGCCAGGTCGGTCGGCACACCTTCGCTCATCATGTAGATACCGTTAATTTGCGAGAGAGCCAGACCATAAGCTGTGGCAATGCTGCGGATGGCTGTCGCGGGATCAACACCAGCCAGGTTCAAACTCACTTTACGATCCACCGCGTCATCAATGGCAATGGCCAATCCTGTTTTCTTGGCTATGGCTCCCATCAGTTCATGAATATCTACGCGCACAGCTCGCAACGAGAGCACGCCCTTGTCGAATTGGATTTGGGTTGAAGTGGGCATCGGATTCTGGTTATCAGCGCCAGCTTCAGTCCCGGCTCCATTTTCAGCATCTGCATTGCCGCCCCCGCGCGTGCTGCTTTCGATGGTGCGGTCAGATTGGATAGTCAGCAACACACCCTGACCTTCAGGGGTGCGTGAAACAGAAGCATTGGTAGCCACAAAGTTATTGATTTGCATCAGCATCCCAATGCCGTTGGCGGCCCCTTGCGGAGTGGTCAGTTGAATATAAGAAACTGGATAACGATTGACGTTAATAAAATTCTTGCCTGTGCCATTGCGCGCATCGGGAAACAGCAGGCTCATCTTCGAGCCGCTGGTGTCGGGGTCACGAAACTGTAGAATACCATCAGAGGTGATGCTAATCTGCACGCCATTAGAAAGCGGTGTCACGCGCACTGCGGTAACGGTGGTAAAAGACCGCACGCCGCCGTTTTGCCCACCAGCTTGCCCCGCCGTTGTTTGAGCAGTTTGAGCATAGGCGGAAGTTGTCACGAGGCCCGTTAGTAAAGTTAAAAATAGAATTTGATAGATATATCTAAGCATTCGTAAAACCTGTTTAATCTGCCGTGTCGTTTACTCTTACACCTTATGGGCGGTTACGACGAGCATGAATGTTGTCTTCTCGCGGTCTTTAAACCGGGCGCTCAAGAGCGGATCAAGCACGGGAACCCCTTTGGTTAAAGGGAAATGCTGGCGGCGACTCGAATTGAGGTCGCTATCTAAACCGGCCACAATAATCGCATCATCTTGGCGCACACGCATGACGGAGCTAATTTCGCGGATACCTAAAGTGGGCAATCCGGTATTGGCTTCTAAAGTGCTGACATTGGAGGCACGAGGGCTAATGTCAAGGGTGATGTCCCCCGCCACACCAACAATAGGACGCACCGAAAGCGTATAACCAATGTCCAATTTGAGGGCGTCCACCTGCTGAAACCCATTCCGCGAGCGCAAAATTTTAATGTAGCGACTTTGCCCTAAGAATAGCGTGCCGCGTTCCCCGGATGCCACCACGACAAACGGCTTAGCGGCCAGATGCACTCGCCCCCGGCTTGCCAGTGCCTGGAGGTTAGCGGTAAAGGCACGCTTCAAATCACTCTGCACCACCAGCGACACCTGCCCGGCATTAGTATCCACCGTCTCACTATTGTCACTGATGCTGCGGGTGGCACTCAAGGCATACGCTTCATCATCGGTCGAAACGAATTCCCACACACTCACTTCGACGCGCACTTGAGCGCGCGGTAAATCGAGCTTGGCTAAGTCACTGCGCACCCGACTCACCAAAGCTGGCGAACCAGAAACCACTAAGGCATTATTTTCTTTGTCAGCACGCAAGAGAGGTAGCAGAAAATCGGGGAATAATAAACGGGCATGTTCAGGATCAAGATTATAGACTGGCAGTCTTTCTAACACTTCACCACTGCTGGGATCGCCACCCGCATGACCGATGTCAAAGCCGCCGCCCGCTTCGGTTGCGCGTGGCGCGACAATCAGGCCATAGCCCGTTTCAATCGCTTTGAGAAATTCTCCTGGAGATACGTCCGGCAGTAAAAGTGAAACGTCCACATCTTCGGCATCCGGGCGTGCTACTAAGAGCAAATCTGTGGCGCGGGAAACAGCATCCAACACTTCCGCTAATGAGGTATGGAGGGCTTCGATGCGCAAGCGCAGATTCGGAGCCACTGTGTTCGGGATCGGGGTCACACTTAATCGGTGATGATGGCCCGAAGCCGGAGAGCGTTGCAAACGTTTAGCGCCATTGGTATCGAGACGATCTGTAATCACAGTGACCACAATCGAACGTCGGTCACGCCCCAGTTCCACCGATACATCGCGGGGGCCAAGAAACTCGTTAAAATCAATACTGTAATCCCCATCACTTTCATCACTGCTAGAGTTCCTCGTCTCTCGATCAACCAGAAACCGTTGCACCGTTACAGGCACGAAAAAGCGGAGTTGAATGTCTACTCTGGGATCTCCTGCGTCGTTGCGCCCACCACGAGAAAAACCTGAGCGATAGCTAAAGAAAGGGTTGACAAATTCATCGGTGCCCAACGACACAACCGCCGAATCCACAGGATACTGACCAATATTAATGAAGGCTGGTAAGCGGGCGCGGGCATGGAGCAGGCGCAGACGCAAGGCCGTGATTGGCTTAGGATCAAAACGACTGGTGCCAATATTTATAAAGTCTTTTAAATCGCCGCCGAAGGCGACCGTGCCATCGGTTTGAATCGTCAGTTGCACGGCATTAGGCAGCACCCGCGTCTGGATACCCGTGACATTATAGAAAGAGCGAGCCAGTTGCGCCTGCGCGCCATCAGACACACCCAATACAAGCGTACCCAGGGCCAGCCATAGCCCCCAGAACCGGCACAAAGGAAAAGTCATCGCGTGGTTCCGCCAGCCGGTTGAGCCTGCGTTGGGGAAGTAGTGGCAGGAGGAGCGGTGACAGGGGGAAGTGTCGGATTGCTATCTAGGAAGACTCCTATCGCACCTGGCACCTGAAGCGTAATCGGGCCTGCGGGTGGTAACGGGCGATTTAAATTAGAGTCCAAGAAATTCTGCTTTAAGGTCTTTTCTTCGGCATCGGGTAAGTGACCCGTATCAGAGAGAATGCGCGGCGTGATAAAAAGCACTAACTCCGTCTGCGTCGTCGTGATATTCTTGGTCTGGAAGAGCAGGGGGCCAAGGACGGGAATGCTGCCCAGCACCGGCACTCTGGTACGCACATTACTGGTCTCTTGCTGCTTTAGGCCCCCAATGACAATAGTCTGCCCATTGCGCACCCGAATCGTAGTGCCCGCAGTGCGCGTACTTTTCTCTGGCAGATTGGTGACCGGATCGGGCGGCGATAGGGTGGAAACTTCGGCATCTACGTCTACTAATATGGTGCCCTGTCCACCCGTATTGGGAGTGATCCCCAGACGCACACCAGCATCAATAAAGTTGCTCTGGCCCCGGCCATTATTAGTGTCAATAGGCGTGGCGATATAACGTTGGCGGCCCACGAAAACATTAGCGCGTCGCCCGGAGACAGTCGCAATGCGCGGGTTAGCACGCACCCGCGCTTTGCCCTGCTGTTGGAGAGCCTGCAAGGTGGCACTAAACTGGCGCGGCAAGGTGGTAATGCCATGAAAGACGACGGAGCCGCTACCAGAATTAAGGGCAAAGCCCTTCCCGGCGTTCTGTTCGCTCAGATTAAGACCTAATTGATCGGAAGTCGTGTTGGTTAACTCCACCAGTAGAAGGTCTACCAGGATTTGGGCCGCAGGAATGTCAAATTGCTGTATATCCTCACGAAACTTTTGCAGCACCTCGGTGGGTGCAGACAGCACCACCGCGTTTTGTTCGCCATTAACCTTCACATAATCCTGCAAAAAGACTGGCAGTAGGTTGCGTGCATTGGCCGCATCCACATATTTGGTGGGAATGGAATCAATATCAGATAGCAAGTAAGAGGAGGGCGAACGCGGGATGCCTTCTGAAATCATCGTCACGCCATCCACATCAGCCGCCGAAAGACCATAGGCACTGACAATATCATCTACCACCTGGCGTGCTGTCTTATTTAATATATTCACTGTCAACCGGCGCGAAACGGTATCATCTACCACCAGGCGTAAGTTGGCCTTACTCGCCAACGCCGTAAAAAGCTCCTGCGCATCTACAGAGACAGCAAAGACGGACAAGGTATTGGCATTGCCTGTAACCTGGTAAGCCCCTCGCGCTGGCAGCACATCATTGTTATTCTTAGCTGTCTGCGTTGCTGGAACAGCATTACCTGGCGCAACGTTGCCCGGCACGGTAGTTCCCACACCCGGAGTTGTTGGCGCTGCTGGAGCCTGCGCGCCAGGTGCAGCGGGCGCGGTAGCAGGCGCGGGCGCAACCGTTCCAGGGGCAGGCGCAGTCTGGGCCAGAGGAGACGGGTCAATGCGATCCTGGCCTGCGGGTAAGGGCGCAGTTGGTGATGTGGTGGGTGCAGTTGATCTGGGTTGCGTTGGGGTTGTAGGTTGTTGTGCCCTGGCCGAAAGGATGAAAAAACAACTCACAGCCGGAAGCAGCAAGCGACATTTGTTAGTTTGAATTAAAGGCATGATGATCGTTCTAAGATGGCCGCACGACAGGAAGGACATGCTCACACGGGGTTGTCAGTATAGTTCAGGTTGCAACGCAGGGTCAACCACCGCGCTTATTTGCGTTAAGCTTCTCAATAACTGGTTAATAACTTGGATGCTCCCAAGTGTGACAAAGTTCGCGGCATCAGAGTTGCAAACTTTAGGAGCGGTTTTCGACATCTTAACCGTCAACTTGGTCTTTTAGGGCATAGTTAGAATAGAGGGAGAATAAGCGATGAAAGCAGTCTGCTGGCAAGGCAAGGAAGACGTGCGTGTTGAGACGGTGCCCGACCCGACGATATTAAATCCGCGTGATGCAATTGTCAAGATCACCACAACCGCCATTTGCGGCTCGGATTTACATCTTTATGATGGCGTCATTATGACCATGAAAGAAGGCGATATTCTCGGCCACGAGTTCATGGGCGAAGTCGTAGAAGTCGGGAAAGAAGTCAAAAACCTCAAAGTCGGTGACCGCATTGTAGTGCCTTTCACTATCGCCTGTGGCCAGTGCTTCTTCTGTGACCATGCTCTGTGGTCACTGTGCGATAACTCCAACCCGAACGCCCGCATGTTGGAAAAGATGTATGGCTATTCCGGCTCAGCGTTATTCGGTTACTCTCACCTCTTTGGAGGCTATGCCGGAGGCCAGGCGCAATATGCTCGCGTGCCGTTTGCCGATGTCGGCCATGTTAAAATCCCCGACAGTCTGACCGATGAGCAAGTGTTGTTTCTTTCCGATGTTTTCCCCACTGGCTATCAGGCGGCAGAGAATTGCAATATTCAACCTGGCGATACCGTGGCGGTGTGGGGCTGTGGCCCGGTGGGTCAGTTCGCCATCAAGAGTGCTTATATGTTGGGCGCGGGCAAAGTCATCGCCATTGACAATGTGAACTATCGCCTCCGCTTCGCCGCTGATGCAGGCAAAGCCGACACCATTGATTTTGATTTCGACGAAGTCAACCTGTTCGATAGGCTCAAAGAAATGACGGGCGGACGTGGCCCCGATTCCTGCATTGATGCAGTGGGCATGGAAGCGCATGGCACCGCACCCGGTATGTTGTATGACTGGACAAAGCAAGCCCTACGCCTGGGCACAGATCGCCCGAATGTGCTGCGCCAGGCGATTCAAGCCTGTCGTAAGGGTGGCACTGTTTCAATTCCAGGCGTGTATGCTGGCTTTCTGGACAAGATTCCCTTTGGCGCGGCGTTTGGTAAAGGCTTAACTATGAAGATGGGTCAAACCCACGTTCATAAATACCTCCCGCCCCTGCTTGAGCACATCGAAAAGGGCGATATTGATCCCTCGTTCATCATCACCCACCGCCTCCACCTGGAAGATGCACCCCAGGCGTATGAAACATTCAAACACAAACGTGACAATTGTCTGAAGGTCGTGATGAAGCCGTGGGAAGATAAGCAGGAATTATCGCAAATCAGTCAGGCATAGGAACCCGTCACGGCAGAAGCCACTGCTTAATGCAACATTCCATAATTAACGACCATTAACAACAGGAGAATAAAATGGCAGACCAAGATAAGACAGCCGACTTGCAACCAACTCCCAGCCAGGCGGAGGGCAGTGAAAACCCCGGACATCAGCCGCCACCCAAGACCACGCCCAGCCAGGCCGAAGGCGATCTGGAAACCGTAGAGCAAGACATAGCGGACAAAGAAGGCAAAGGTTAGCCCATTTAGGACGGTAAAGCTATGCGTAAAAAAGCCCTGTTAGCAGCGGCGGGCCTGAGTTTTGGTTTTGCGGCCCGCGAATGGTATCTCCGACAGCATGAGTCGAGCTTGGAAGCGCAGGTGGTTCTCATTACTGGTGGCTCGCGCGGCCTGGGCTTAGCGTTAGCTCATGAGTTTGCGCGTCAGGGTTGTCGCCTGGCTATCTGTGCGCGTGATGCAGAGGAGTTGGAGCGTGCCCGCCACGAATTAGAGCAGCAGGGTGCCACCGTACTCACTATCCAATGTGATATTTCCGATCAAGCGCAAGTAAGCCAGATGATAGACCAGGTGACGCGGCACTATGATGGCCTGGATATTCTGGTCAATAATGCGGGTATCATCACCGCAGGCCCGGTGGAGAACATGGCCTTGCAAGACTTTGAAGAAGCCATGCAAATCATGTACTGGGGCGTGGTCTATCCTACCCTGGCGGTATTGCCTCAAATGCAACGGCGGCGCAGCGGGCGCATTGTAAATATCACTTCTATCGGGGGCAAGATAGCCATGCCGCATCTCTTGCCCTACAGCAGTGCCAAGTTCGCGGCAGTCGCTTTTTCCGAAGGATTGCGGGCGGAGGTAGCTAAGGATGGCATCAGTGTAAACACCATTTGCCCCGGCCTGATGCGTACTGGCAGTTACGTCAATGTCAATGTAAAGGGCCAGCAGGACAATGAGTTTATACTCTTTAGCTTGCTCGATAATCTGCCGGGTATTTCTATCAGCGTCGAGAGTGCGGCACGGCGGATTGTGCAAGCCACCCGGCGCAATGAAGCCGAAGTGGTGCTTTCTTTACCAGCCAAGTTGCAGGCGCTTTTTCATGGCGTCTTCCCCGGCTTAACCGCCGATATGCTGGGCATTGCCGCCCGCTTTCTGCCGCAAGCGCCCGCAGCAGGCACCGACGCAACACGGGGCAAGGATATTCAAGAACGCTTGAAATCGCCCTGGTTTGATAGTGCTACGGGTTTAGGTCTGGCCGCGGCCAAACGTTTTAATCAACCTGTGCCTGCACACTGCGCCACCAAGGAATTGAACGGCCACGCCTCAAAAGATTGAAGCAAAGATTGGGCTTTTATCAAAACCACGCTTGACTTAGAGCGTGGTTTTTGTTTTGTTCATCATACACCAACCGTTTCAGCGGCGGGTCTCCTCGCAACCTTAAAACTTCAAGCGGAGTGATGATGAACAAAGAGCAATATGTCATTGGCGTAGATGTTGGCACTGGCAGCGCACGGGCCGGAATATTTGATCGTAATGGCACCATGCTGGCCTCTGCCGTGGAGCCGATTGAACTCTGGAAACCCAAGCCCGATTATGCCGAGCAATCATCGGAAGACATCTGGCAGGCGGTCAGCAAAGTCACACGCGAGTGCCGAAAAAAAGCCAAAGTTGACGCTGCCGACGTGGTTGGCATTAGCTACGATGCGACTTGCTCCCTGGTGGTGTTGGATGCCCAAGATCAGCCATTGCCCGTTAATGAGGAAGGGGACAATAACCGCAATATCATTGTCTGGATGGATCATCGCGCCCTGGAAGAAACGGAAGCCATAAATGCCGGGCACTATGACGTGCTGCGCTACGTCGGCGGGCGGCTGTCCCCGGAGATGGAAACGCCCAAGCTGAAGTGGCTAAAAAATCATCTGCCCCAAACCTGGGGCACGGCTGGGAAGTTTCTAGACTTAGCCGACTTTTTAACCTATCGTTCCAGCGGCGTTCATGCCGGGAGCCTTTGCACGGTCGTATGCAAATGGACTTACTTAGGGCATGAGGGTCGGAAAGGCAAATGGGATAAAAACTACTTCAAACAGATTGGCCTGAGTGACATTTTCAAAGGCGATAAAATCGTTGCCGATGTGCGGCCAATGGGCACAAGGTTAGGGCCACTTACACAGCAGTCGGCTGCCGACTTAGGGCTGACCACGAACTGTGTTGTTGGCGTTGGCATCATTGACGCTCATGCCGGAGGTCTGGGCTTGTTAGGCGCGATATGGGAAGGCACGGATAAGCCTGAACTAGAAAAATTAGAAAGTGCCCTCGCCTTGATTGGTGGCACCTCGAATTGCCACATGGCCGTCTCGCGTGAACCGCGCTACATTGATGGCATCTGGGGGCCATATTATGGCGCGATGGTGCCAGGGATGTGGCTTACTGAAGGGGGGCAATCCACAGCGGGCAGCGCCATTGACCACATCATCGCCGACCATGCCAACGCGCCTGCCCTCGCCGCCACTGCCAAGAAACAACGCAAAACAGTCTATGAATTGCTCAACTCGGAAATTGCCCGCATTCAAGCGCAAGCAGGCAAGGGGCCAGAGATTACCAAAGATATTCACATCCTGCCTTATTTCCTGGGCAACCGCTCGCCTCATGCCGACCCGCACGCGCACGCTTTAGTAGATGGCCTGTCACTCGATGAAACTATCGCTTCGCAGGCTCTACTTTATTACGCCATGATTCAGGCTGTTGCCTATGGCACCCGCGACATTATCAATGAGATGAATAAAAAGGGCTATAACATCCACACCATGTTTGTCACCGGTGGCGGTACTAAGAATCCGCTGTGGGTGCAGGAACACGCCGACGCCACGGGCTGCACTATTATTCTGCCCGAACAACCTGAAGCCGTCCTGCTGGGTTCAGCCGTCCTCGCTGCTACCGCCGCTGGCATTTATCCCAATATCTACACCGCCATGCAAGGCATGAGCAAGGCAGGCCAGGTGATTAATCCCCGCAAAGAAACCGCAGCCTATCACAAAGCCAAGTTCAAGATATTCCAGCAACTCTATGGGGAGCAAAAGAAGCGCCGCCAGGCGATGGAGAAGTTCTAATGTGATGCTCTTTAAAGGCTCTTGATGAATACACCGGAGGCACGCCGCAATGCATTGGAGTGGCTATTCGTAGCACTACCCTTTTGCTTACTCATTTTGTGGCGTGTTGGCTGGGTTTTGCATCTGACTTCGCATCCAGCCAATCCAGCACATCCTGTGGATATTACACAGTTGGTGGAAGTCCTTCTGTATTTTGGTCTTTGCGCCATTATCTTCTGGTGGTACTACAGCGCGCAATGGAAAGCCAAACTGCTGAAGTCTTTGCCACTTGATATAAGCTTTGTCCCTCTCAGCCTGCAAGACTATTCTCAACTCGACTTTTCTGCTCTGCTCCGCTCCACCGCAGACCTGGAATCCGCCGGTTTTACTCAAGCTGGCGATTACGAAATGCAGGCATTTTATGGGCGTAACGTTGCCAAACGTCCACCGAAGATGATGCGTGTTTTCCTCCATCACGAACATCGTTGTCTGGCTGTAATCGCCCCGTCCCTGGCTCCCTCACAAAACGGCGCAGCATTAACAGCGATTCAATGCACCATCTTAAGCTACCTCAGCCGAAATAGCGGGCCAAGCAACGATCCCGTTACACCATTCATAAACTCTACCCATCAGAATGCAGGTCATAAACAAAAGCAGAAGGTACCGCGCTCATCTGAAACTTGGTCACTCTCCACGCTCAACTATCAGCCACCAGCCATAACTTATATATTGCGCCAACCGCGAAGTCTCTGGGTTTGTAGAGAGAATAACTCAAGCGCCGAATTGTTAGCGTCACACCTATCGTGGCGCGAGCAGGTTGCAGCAACCCGTAAGCTAACCATTGTCTCTAACCTTGGAGCAGAAACTTATTTCGCCCACCAAAAGCAGGCCAATACTAAACGTCGCCAAGTGCTGCGACGTAAGAATATGCTTATTGCCTTGATCGAGCTAAAGTGGATTGCCCCACACTTACAGAAGTGGGAGGATTAGCTGTTGTTGTGTGGCATCGCACGGCGCTGCTACATGTCATACTTTTAGTGATGAAATATGCGACGCTATTCATCCTCTTGAGCTGCACTTGTGTGTTTCTTGCCACCAGTGCTGAGAACCTGTTGATCAGATTTGTAGCGGGTTCATCAGCTATTGCTTTTGCGGGTGTTGGTTTAGGCTATGGATTCCTTGGTGCAAAAGTCTTTCTGAAAAAAGATAATGGGCAACTGAGCTTTATCAGCTATATTTTGTATTGGCCTTACCACCTGCTCAACAGCTTAAGCTTGTTTGGCTTTCGCCATAGTGGAAAGGAAAACGCTTACGATAAGATTGATGAGAACATCTATTTAGGCTGTCGTCTGAGTCCTCGTGATGCAGGGGCAATGGCCCAACTGGGTATTCAGAGTGTGCTGGATTTAACCTGCGAGTTCAGCGAGGTTCCTGCGCTGCGAGGGCTTGCGTATCGTTGTATTCCTGTCCTGGATACTTGCGCACCTACGTTAGATCAGCTCACAGCAGGAGCAGCATGGATACAGCAACAGGCAGCTAAAGGCCCGGTTTACGTGCATTGCGCGCTAGGGCATGGCCGTAGCGCCACCTTTGTAGCGGCTTATCTGCTCATGTCTGGCAAGTCTCACACAACACAAGAAGCGGTTGATAAAACTGCGGCACTGCGACCTAAGATCGGCCTGAGTAAGTCTCAAACGGCTCTGCTGCAACAGTTAGAATCTATATCTTTAAGCGGCCCAGGTACCAAGTAGTTTACAGAGTGAAGATAATTCTGCTATCTTTTCCTTATACCCACACCAAGGAACACCTTCCATGAACACACCTGACAATGAGCCACATCACAGCACCAATGGCTCATCCACATTATCACGACGAGATTTTCTTAAAGCCACCGCTGCCGTTTCCGCTGCCGGACTGATGGCCAATTTAGGCACTAACTACGCTCATGCCCAGGGAGCCGATAGGTTGCGAGTTGGCTTGATTGGCTGTGGTGGTCGTGGCACCGGCGCGGCGGGGGATTGTGCTCACGCGCATCCCAGCGTGCAGATTGTGGCAATGGGCGATATGTTCAAAGATCGTCTGGATAGCTCACGCGCCAGCTTAAAGGCGCTGGGTGACCAGTTTAAAGTGACGGATGATCACTGCTTTGTGGGTTTCGATGCTTACCAGAAAGTCATTGATAGCGGCGTGGATTTAGTGTTGTTGGCGACCCCACCCGCTTTTCGTCCGATGCACTTGCAAGCGGCGATTGCGGCAGGCAAGCATGTATTTGCGGAGAAACCCGTGGCCGTAGATGCGACTGGAGTGCGCTCGTTTATCGCAACTTCGGAACTGGCAGCCCAGAAAAATTTAGCGATTGTCGCCGGGACTATTTACCGGCGCTATGCCAGTTTCGTGGAGGTTGTTAATCGCGTTCATGCAGGTGCCATTGGCAACATTGTCTCCGCGCATTGCTACTTCAATGTCGGTGGTCTCTGGATGCACCCACGCCAGCCGGGGTGGTCGGATATGGAATGGCAACTGCGTGACTGGTATTACTTTACCTGGCTCTCCGGCGATCATATTGTGGAGCAGTTCGTGCATAACCTCGACACCATGAACTGGGTGATGCAAGCGCATCCAGTTTCGGCTTATGGCATGGGTGGACGCCAGGTACGTACCGACCCCGCTTTTGGTCATATCTACGATCACTTCACGATTGAATACGAATACCCGAATGGTGCCCGCTTAACGGCCATGTGCCGCCAACAGGACGGCACCGATAGCCGCGTCACGAATACGGTTTTCGGCACTCAAGGCGTGGCTAACACCCAGAGTCTGGGCAACACTGGCAGCACCATTAAAGGAGAGCATCCTTATCGCTTCGATGGCGAAGCGCCTAATCCTTACGTGCAGGAACACATTGATCTCATCAACAGCATTCGCAACGGCAAACCCCTTAACGAAGGCCACCAGGTTGCCGAGAGCACACTCACGGCCATTATGGGACGTGAGTCAGCTTACACCGGCAAAACGGTGTCCTGGGATCAAGCGATTAACTCTAAACTCGATTTAATGCCCAAGAAATTAGAGTTCGGCCCATTGCCAACTCCACCAGTCGCTATTCCAGGGAAGACGCCGTTGGTTTAACCTCTCCCCGCCCTCTCGCTCCCAAGTTAATAGGCGGCGAGGGGAACAAAGGATGACTGTACTGTAGAACCTCAACTCAACTTATACAATATACCTCTGACACCCCTTCCCGTGCCGGGAAGGGGGACGGGGGGTTAGGTCAAACCATCATGAACACTCCACTCAATCGCCGTGATTTCCTCAAACTCACTACAGCCGGTGCAGCCGCCACCTTATTATCCGATAAAGTCCTGCGGGCAGATTCTCCTGCACCAGTGGCTACTACAGGGCCACTAAAAAAAGCTGTGCTCATCAGCATGTTGCCGCATCAGATGAGCTATGAAGATCGCTTTAAGCTGGCCGTAGATGTTGGCTTTCAAGGTGTGGAAGCGCAAACCACTGCTGACCCGAAAGAGGCCGATGAAATCAAAGCGGCGGCAGATAAAGCGGGGCTGCGGATTCATTCCGTCATGAACATGGATCATTGGGCCTATCCGCTTTCCAGTGCCGACCCTACCGTGGTGGAGCACAGCTTGAAAGGTATGGGAACCTCGTTGCGCAACGCCAAGTTATGGGGTGCCTCCACCGTGCTTTTAGTGCCCGCTGTGGTAGATAGCAAGACCAGCTACCGCGATGCTTACACGCGCTCGCAAACGCAGATTAGAAAGCTGATTCCCCTCGCCCAAGAGTTGGGCGTTATCATCGCCCTGGAAGAAGTCTGGAATAAGTTTCTGCTCAGCCCATTGGAGTTCGCACGTTATGTTGACGAATTTAATAGCCCGTGGATACGCTCTTATTTCGATGTCGGAAATGTCGTGCAGTATGGCTATCCCCAGGACTGGATTCGCACCCTGGGCAAGCGCATTGCAAAGTTTCATCTCAAAGATTTCAAGCGTGAGAATAACCAGTTTGTCGCCCTACGTGAAGGCAGCATTGACTGGCCCGAAGTGCGTAAAGCCATAGGCGAGATTGGTTATAGCGGCTTCTTAACTACAGAATTAAACGGAGGCGATGAAGCTTACCTGCGTGATGTGGTGGCTCGCGTGGACAAAATTTTCGCGGGCATATAAATTTCATTGATCTCCGATTAAAATCAGGGGCTATTTTATGGGCACTCCCATACCCAGATTCTGCATCACAAACGCCCAGCGGTCGGCTTCTTCTTCGATAATCTTAGCGGTTGGCTTACCTGCGCCATGTCCCGCTTTGGTTTCAATCCGAATCAGCACCGGGGCATCGCCAGCCTGCGCCGCCTGAAGCGTAGCAGCGTATTTGAAGGAGTGGCCTGGCACTACCCGGTCATCGTGATCGGCAGTGGTCACTAATGTTGCCGGGTAATGCGTGCCCGGTTTAATATTGTGCAGGGGCGAATAGGCATACAGACTTTTGAATTGAGTTGGGTCATCGCTGGAGCCATAATCGTAAACCCAGGCTGAGCCAATGGTGAACTTATGGAAGCGTAGCATATCCATCACGCCCACAGCAGGCAAAGCAACACCGAATAAATCGGGCCGCTGATTGATAACCGCCCCAATAAGTAAGCCGCCGTTGGAACCACCCGCAATCGCTAATTTGCTGGGTTTGGTGTAGCCTGCTTGTATCAGGTATTCCGCTGCGGCAACAAAATCGTCAAAGACATTCTGCTTGTGTTCCTGCGTCCCCGCTTTGTGCCAGGCTTCGCCAAACTCACCGCCGCCGCGTAAATTAGGAATCGCCAGAATCCCACCATTCTCTAACCACACTGATTGCGAAATCGAGAAATAGGGGGTAAGGGAGATATTGAAACCACCGTAGCCTGTGAGATAAGTCGGGTTGGAACCATCACGCTTGAGTCCCTTGCGATGGGTGATGAACATCGGCACGCACGTGCCATCTTTGCTGGTGAAGAAGACCTGGTAAGTCTCATATGGCGAAGGATCGAACTTCGCTTCTGATTTGCGGAAGACGGCACTTTGCCCGGTGGTGACATCATAACGATAAATCGTAGGCGGATACAGAAACGAAGTGAAGGTATAAAACAGTTCATGCTCGGTGCGCTTACCCGACAAGCTGCCAACCGTGCCCAGCCCTGGCAGTTCGAGTTCCTTTTGCAATTTGCCCTCTAGATTGTAGAAACGTACGGTGCTGTAGGCGTTATGCAGGTAGTTCACAATCAACTGATTGCCAATCAGTGACACACTTTGTATCGTATCCGGCCCTTCGGGAATAATCGTGCGCCAGTTGGCTCGGTCGGGGTGCTTAATATCAATAGCGATGACACGCCCACGCGATGCATCTGAATCCGTCTCGAAATAGAATGTCGTTCCATCATGACCGATAAAGCTATAGGAGGCTTCAAAGACATCTATGAGTTTGACGACTTCGCCTGTGACAGTAGGCTGTTGAGGGTCTTTCAGGTCTATGTAATAGACGCGGTTTTTCGGCCCGGTCTTGCTCAGTGAAATAATGGCATAGTCGCCTTCTTCGGTCACTCCGGCGTTCATCAGCCACTCTGGTTCGTCTGGGCGTTCGTAAATTAGTTTGTCCTGCGCCTGTGCTGTGCCAAGAGCGTGATAATAAATCTTGTGCAGGCGGTTAGCACCTTGCAACACACTTTTCTCATCCGGCTGAGGATAGCGCGAGTAAAAGAAACCGCGATTGTCTTTTGTCCAGGAGGGGCCAGTAAATTTGGCCCATTGAATATCATCTTCGAGGTCTTTATCGTCGGCCACATCACGCACATGAAACTCCTGCCAGTCGGAGCCAGCCTTGGCTAAACCATAGGCAAGGCGTTTGCCATCATCAGAAACGGCTAACCCCGAAAGCGCGACAGTGCCATCCGGCGAGAGGGTATTGGGGTCAAGCAAAACACGCGGCGGCGCATCGAGGGACGATTGCACATAAAGCACCGCTTGGTTTTGTAGCCCTTCGTTCTTAAAGTAAAAATACTGCCCTCCTTCTTTGAAAGGCGCACCGTATTTCGGGTAATTCCAGAGTGCAGTAAGCCGCTGGCGCAATGGCTCACGCTGCGGCAAATTCTTAAGATAGCCGAAGGTGACGGCATTTTCGGCTTCCACCCACTGCGCTGTTTCCGCTGAGTTGGCATCTTCCAGCCAGCGATAAGGGTCGGCCACTTTGACGCCGTGATAATCATCCACCTGATTCACTTTGTGAGCTTGGGGATAATGAAGCTTTTGTTCTACTTTGGCCGTGGTGTCTGCGGCGTTAGATAGGTGAGACATCAACACTCCTAAAAACAACGTTAAAGATAATACGTAGCGATTCATGTATGTTTTGCAGAAGCAACTACTGTAGTATGAGGGTTCTTACCGCGTTGTCACCGCTGGTTTAACCGTCCATGCTTGGAGACGAATCATTTCTAAGACATTCAGCCCTTCAAAATCGGGCGAGAGTTCCGACCAGCTATTTTTGAAGCGTTGACGCACAAAGTCGTGGCGCTGGGTGATGGCGGGATATTCACTGACTGGCTCAACGTCTACCGTGGACGGAATTTCTTGCTGGTTTAAGACACGCGCGGCGGCTTGCATGAAAGCGTTAGGACCAACAGCAGTGTCCCCAAGCGGAATAACAGCAGGCACGCTACGGGTGCGTAGACAGAAATCATCGGCCCACCGTGCTGCATTTATAAACTCGCGCCACGACACTTTACCAGTAGCAACCTGTTGGGATGGGGACACTGTGGGGCCAAGTAAGCGACGCGCTGAAAGAGGAGCTTGCTGACCTTCCTTCCCATTAGCAATAGCCTGAACGATAACACTGAATTGTTCAGCAGGCGAAAGGTAATTGCTCTTATAGGATTGATAATTGAACTCCACTGCGCGGGCGCACACCTGCCGCACTTCATCTTGGTTGAGCCACGGCACCGCAGGCTGTTGCCATTCCTTTAACAAGGCGCGGTGCGTGGTCAGTTCCACCTGGGGCTGCTGCACGACCCAGCCCAAAAATTGATCAAAGTCTTTCTGCAACTCGTGAATCTCTTGTTCAGGGCGCAGCGGGCATGGCTTCCACTGCTCGCGGGGTGGATTCTTACCGCCGCTGAATGTATCACTCCATTGCGCCGTAAACAGGCGACAGGGATGAGTGAACATGGCTAAATAGCGGCCATCATGTTTGTCGCACAGTGCTAAGAAGTCTTGCTTCATCTTCTCCAAACGCCCGCTATGCGGCACCTCAAAGTAGCCGTCGAAGTGATGATGGTAGGTCAGAAAGAGACAGTTGTCATACCAGAGTGGATGCCCTGGTGAAATCTCGAAAGGCGCGTCACAGAAAACGGGCACATCCATCTGCACCATTGCGTGGGCGACTTGCGGCCCCCAGCTTGAGCCAGGCTTGCACCACACGCGGGGACGCTGGCCAAAAGTCTCCTGCACATCAGCGATGCCTTTGCCTTCATCGTGCAGCACACGCGCCACACCCTCGTCCCAACTTAGGGTGTCCAGATATTCCGCCCAGGTAGGATAAGCCGAGTGCATATCCGAATGGTAGGCAATGTCATGACGTGCCATCGCCGCAATGACATCTTGCCGCCCCCGTTGGCACAAGGCACGCGCCAGTTCGCCCACCACATTAATGCAGACGGTGATGCCATGCTTGGTCATGGTCTGTGCCCACCATTTTTCAGCGTCATCCGCTGCCGGGGTTTCGTAGTCCTCACTATCAAAGAAGAAGATCAGTTTTACTGCCATGATGGATGCTCCCAATAAGTTGCCTTGACCTTTAAACCAGGCGATTATCCTCTGAACCGGGGCTATAAAAGCCCCGGCAGGAAGGCTAAAGCCAACCGTCCTCACGGACGGTACACCCATTAAACTTCATCCTCGTGGCGTCCAACGGACGCTTGGCCGCATGGCCTTCCTGCCGGGGCTTTTATAGCCCCGACTCCTTAGTCAAAGTTAAGGAACCCGGCCTTCTTTTTTAATGTCGAAGATGTGGAAGATTTTATCACGCCGCAAGCGTCAGTCCGCAGCTATCATGCCCAACCCAAGCTACTGCTAATGGCGAAAGGGTTGCGTTCACCAATAAGGTTAAGACTGACTCGTTGGGAAGTAATCGTGAAAATTATCAAGCCAAGTGTCCTAATTGCCCTGTGCATTTTATCAACCAGTTTACTATCTGGTTGTCGTAACAACCCCGCCGGGGCGCAGCAGCCCGTCGCGGAATATCATGATGTTGGCACCGCCGCCGACTTTGACAAGAACCAGAACATCTACTTCGATAAGGATAGTTCTTTCGGTGGCAGTGGTTGGCCGCTCTACTGGAACCTCACCTCGCCGCAGAATCCTGGCGTCTTTTATGAAGACGCGCCAAGTTTCTGGTGGGTCACCGCCCCTCCTGCCGGGGCCAGTAGCGTCATTGGCGCACGAGCCGTTAAGTTGCATCACTACGCCCGATTTCGGGTGCGCGCCACAAAGTTTTCAGCTTCCGGCAATCTCTATTTGACGCTGCGCTTTAAGGATGACCTGCTGGCTCCGGTGCCGGTTTTCAGTTGGAATGGGAATGACTGGACACAACTTGGCACGATTGGCGGTCTGCGCGATCATCGCTGGAAAACCCAGCAGTTAGCTGTCGCTGAGGCTGCTCGCCAGCGCGATGGCAGCACCTATGTTTTCAAAATCGGGGTAGACCAATATAATGCGGCGATGAAAGGCGAGTTGCTCATAGATCAGATTAAGCTCGCTAATAATGTCGGCCATAGCGAGTTTCCACCCGATATACCCGGCTTGTGGCCGACTCTGCCCAAGAGCAATTTCAGTAATATCGGGCAAACGATGGAGTTCGTCCCTGGCGAGGGGCCATTCTTTCCCTTTGGCGTTTATGACGACACTTGGTTCACCGATGGCGGCTCACCTGCTAAGGCCGGGCAAGGCAAGAAAGATAGCTGGCGCATCCTCGAAGAAGCGGGCATGAACTGTTATGTGATTCACGGCTGGGAGCAGAACTGGGGGAGCCGTTGGGACACCTTCCCCGATGAACCAAGCACCCAGTGGAGCAAACCTGCCTTATTCGTGCGGCCCGGCTTAAAAGAGCATCTGGCGCAGGCCGCGGCGCATCACCTGAAAGTGATTCCCAACTTTCTCACCGATACCAGAGCCGCCTGGATTAAAGGCACTTATCAAAACGAAGCCAAGGCATTGACCGTATTGGGCGATGTCATGGCGAAATATGATAACGACCCCAACCTGCTGATGTGGTATCCAGTGGACGAATGGGATCACGAAGATGACAGCTACGGCAAACCGCACCTCTATAGCCACCTGCTATACAACACGCTCCATAAACGGTCGCCACACCGTCCTGGCTTCTTGCTGTGCATGGGCTTCCTGGGAACCGACACCTGGAAACTGGCGGCTGAAGATGGTGATGTTTTAGGCGTGGATGTTTATCCGGCGGATAACGAACCCTTTGATAAAGGCTTAAGTAACCAGGCGCAGCGACTTAATGAGATTCGCTCGGTGGTGGGCCGCACCAAGCCTTATATTTTAGTGCCAGAGCTATGGCAAGCTGATACCAAACCATTGACTCCCGCTCAGGTAGTGGCGCAAGCTTATGTCGGTATTGTGCATGGCGCACGCGGCATCCTTTATTTTCGCTACGGTCATCCCGCCGACCCCAAAGTTTCGCCGCGTTTGTGGGATGGCGTGAAGCAGATGGGGCAAGAGCTATTTGGCCCCACGGGGATTGCCAAGCTCTTGTTGCCGCCTTCCAAACCCATAGATTTTTTAGGCGAGAGCAAAGTGGTGGCGTGTTCTAACCCGGCTATCCATGCCTCGCTCTTTCAAGACGCGCAAGGTCATCGCACATTGATCGCTCTCAACATGAAAAACAGCCCGATCAAAGGCGTTAATTTCACCATTGCGGGATTAGCTTCGAGCACGGTCAAAGTCCGCTTCGAGCCTAACCGAGTGTTATCTGCCAGAAACGGGTCTTTTACGGATGACTTCGACCAAATTCAGCGACACGTTTATGACCTGGGCAGCTAACTCTCCATCTGGGCCTGGAGATGCGTCTCGGCATCGCTATCAAAGAAACTGGCCGTCATGCTCATGCGGTTGCGGAATTCTTGGGCGATAGCAGGCCAATCGGCCTGCGCCAGTTGCGAGCGTATTTTTTCACTCTCCCCTTCGGCTAAAGAGCTGGAAGGTTCCTCTAACAAATCTGCCACCCGTTGGTGTAACAGCTCAGGGGCATCGAGCAGTTCAAGATCGGTGGTCTCTTTGCCAAAGGAAAGATCAGGGTGGTTGAGAAATTCAATGACATCCTGCGTCGCCTGGTTCATCGTCGCTCCATAGATAAGTGCTTATAGGTTTAGGAGCATTTGCAAAATGCACGTCGTGTACGTGCAAATGGGACGCAATGCGAGGGCGACGCTAATTTCATGCGCTATTTAATCGCTATTTTATATGGCGTAAGTTTGCGCTGCGCAGCATAGCGTAACGCAGTTTTGCGTCCCATTTAAGCAGGCGGCCACTGACTGAGATCAGCAACGTTCTGAAACTTATCCGCAGCACCTAACTTGGAATAGAGATTCTTCGCCCATTCATAGGTTGAGGGATAATCACCAACGAAGACCAATGTGGTCGGATAAAGCAGTCCAGTGACATAAGGCAAATCGGTAATGCGTAAGCAGTTGAGCATTTCGATTGCCGGGCCATTGCCATCGGGTTGGCTATGGGCATTCTGCGTGGCAGGTGGGTTTTCTAAAATGAGGGTGCTCACCTGACCATCCAGTAAAGCCGCATACAGGGCAATAGCTGCCATTTCACCTCGCGCCGCTAATATTAGTCGGTCACTATCAATTTGAGGCAAAGTGCGAATAGCTTCTATCGCACGCAGGGTATCATAGACGCGCATACTGGCTGAGGTGCGGCCTGTCCAAGCGGCAGCGCGGCGCAGGTGCCATTGCAGTTTGTCTGCTTGAGCATCTTTGGCACTAACGGCTTTCCACAACCCGCGCCGTGCTGATTTCTCTGACTCTGCCTCCCGGATACTGCGCGTTTCAATGATGATCTTTGTCCCCGCATCCAGAGGAGCAATCCAGGCTGCGGCAGCATCTAATGCTTCGTCGGGTTGGCATAGAGCCACAACGCACTGGCCCGCACCTGCCACACAGCATTGACCCCGCAAGCGCACGCCCTCTTCAGCAGAGAAAGCAAACTGCCATTGCTGAGCGTTTTGCACATTAGTTGCAGGCTGAACTTTTACATCTAATGGCACAGGAGATGCGGGGAAAGCGGCAAAGGTTTTTTGTCGTAGGGCTGACACGACTTCCTCGCGTGTTTTTGCTAATGCAGCCTCATCAGCAATTTGTGGCGCGGGAGACGGAAGGCAGATTTCGTCTTGAATGGTGAGAGCACGGTTGGATTGAGGGGAGCCATTTACGAAAGCACGCAGGGTTTCTTCTGATTCCTGTTTGCTCTTGGATTCGTCAATATCTCCCACTTTTTCAGGGGGCACTTCTTTGCCCTGTAAGTGCTTGAGGAACCAGGAGAAGATCGCGGTGCGGGAACGTTTATGATAGGAATGGGGGCCGGGCGTTTCAATGAGCTGCAAGTTCTCTGGCACCTCCAGAGTTTCATACAGCCGTTGCAGTTGGCTATGGACTTCACGAATAGATTCAATGGTATAGAGAGCATCCCGGTTGGCGGAAGCGATCATCAAAGGGCGAGGTGCAATGATTCCGCCGACATCGGCTAAATCCCAGCCATAGCTATTAATCCACCACATGCAGTCACAGTGCGTGTCTATGGTGCCATCGGCTAAGTGCGAGGCCAGTGTTCCAGTGCTGCACACGGGCACGGCCACCCGCACTCGCTCATCAACGGCGGCTACCCACCAAGTCGTGGCTCCGCCACCAGAGATGCCCGTCACTCCTAACCGTGAGGCATCTACTTCCGAGCGTTGGGACAGCAAGTCCAGTCCACGAATACCGCTCAGCATTTCAATTGCAGCAGGTGTATAGCCTCGACTATACCAATCGAACCAACCTTCTAAGTAACAACCATGATGATGGCCCTTCACTTCACCTAATTGTATCGTTTCAACGATAAGGCAGACAAAGCCTAATTCTGCAAAGCGGCGCGGATGCGCTTGATAATGCACCTTCTGAGCGGCTGAATGCCCACAACAATAAAGCACGCCAGAAACCGGGCCAGTTAGGTCGTTAGGTATATAAAGATTCGCCGTGACGTAAAGCTGGGGCAGGCTTTCATAGTAGAGTTTCTCAATACGATAGGCGGGTCGCTGCACCACTCCTGTCACCTGCACATTAAGCGGGGTGCGCTGCTCTGGGGGCAGCAATTCCTCCAAACCCATCATTTCCCAGAACTGCCTGCGGCGTTGGGGCGCAAGAGTTTGCCAGGCGGTCTTATCTTTGTAATCTATGAGGGCACGGTCTGTTATGCGCCGTGCTTCACGCGCCAGGTAATCAGGGATCTTTATTGAATCCATTGAGGTTTAAGCTTTCGTTACAAAAAATGGTTGATGCCAGTTGCTCCAGGCTGACCATACACCCAGGTTATTCTGTTGGCGGACGCGGCAGAAATACATAGGCCCCGCCGCTAAAGAATTCTGGCCTTCTTGAAGGTCAACAAAAGTGCCAGTTACGGAGGTGACTGCTACCCTGCTCTGCGCAGGCTCGATCTGATGCGATTTCCAGACAACGTGTTGTCCCTGAGAGTCTGCTGCAATCTCGACTTCCCACTTGCCACCATTTGTGATGGGAGTTTTTATGAGAGTAGGATTGACCGTAGCGGTCAATGGGCCAATGGGCCGGGTGCTGACGACAAAATCATCATACCAGCGGTATTGATCTACTGGCGAACCTTCGTTCCAGTAGGCTTCTAAGAAAATCGCGTTGATGGTGTGCTCTGTATAGGTGCCCCGCAAGTCGAGGTTCTTGCGTTCAGTATCTAAGACACCATCTATCCATAACGCTGCATAACCATCCTGTTTACCAGGAGTATTAAGCTTTAACCGAGACTCAACGCAAACCCAACGCCCGGACTCCTCTGTTGAATGGATCGGGAACTTCCCCGCCGGGCTATTGCCGAGCCATTTAAAGTGGGCGAAGTCGTTATAACCAGTGGTGACAACTTGACCATCTTGCACAGCGCGCACCGGATCAAGCGTTAGGTTCGGGCCATGTGACCACACATGCGAAATAAAAGCTTGCGTCCAACGCTCCGAAGTCATGCCAGTGGCCCGGCTCATCTTGGCCGGGCTACCGACCCAGCCCTTCTGATGCTTCACATAAATGCGCCAGTAGATGTCCTCGAACTTCTCACCGGGGCGGATAGGGTGCCCAATGGGACTATCGCCAAAAACCAATTTACGATTGCCAACGCCCTGTTTACCCTTGGGGTAGAAACACTCCATTGATTGGCCCGTGCCGCCTAAGGCTTCAACCTGCGAGCGTTTGGCATCGGGTGAACCGACTTTCGGCTCTAAGTATTTCGCCTGCACCGCGTCTGGCCCGTCGAAGTTGTCATACCAGATAACTGCCGGATTATTGATATGCGGTTGAACCGGGGCTAAGACGATGCTTTCAATGCGTGGAGTTTCCGCAGGAACTGCGTTAGCGAGCGCAATTGTGTCAGCACTTGCACGGTGGCTCGCCGGGCACAAGCCTGCTATCAACGCCACCATAAAACTCAGCGTGAACGAGAGAAAAGCCGATTTTAGATGCAGCCTTTTGGTGTTTGGCATGTCTGATGGGCAACCACTAAACTTGGGGATACTGCCACGGCCCACGATAGGGGCGGCTCAGTAATTTATTGGCGGCGGGATCATTAACAATCAACTCTTTTTCCCCATCCCATTGCACGCTACGCCCCAGCTTATAAGACAGCATTCCCAAGAGGGCCATGCTGGTGGAGCGATGGCCAATTTCAATATCGCACATAGGCGGTTTATTGTCTTTGATGCTTTGCAGGAAATCTGTCCATAGCTCGCGGATGTTTTGCTGGTCAGGATTATTTAGCTTTGCATCTTCGTGCTGGACTGGCTTGTTCTTATCGGCAGGATAAAATGTCCAGCCATCCAACCAGCCCATATGGAAGGTGCCCTCGGTGCCGTAAAAATAAGCGCCAATATTCGTTTTCTCGGCTTCATTGCCCGCATAGAGGCGATGTTCCCAGGTCGCGGTAAAAGACTCAAATTCAAAAGTAGCAACCTGCGTGTCCGGCGCATCCGTGCTATCTTTTTTGATAAAGCGCCCACCGGTGGAATAAACGTTGCGCGGATATTTTTCATCCGTCCACCAGAGAATCTGATCGAGCCAGTGAATGCCCCAGTCACCTAATTGCCCATTGGCATAATCAAGGAAGAGACGGAAGCCTTTGGGGTGAATGGCGCGGTTATAATGGCGCAACGGTGCCGGGCCACACCACATATCCCAATCTAAGCCCTGGGGCGGGTCGGACTCTGGCGAAGGGCGACCGGGGCCACCGGGATAATGCACAAAGGCGCGCACCATGCCAATCTTGCCCGCTTTGCCCGACTTCAAGAATTCCATCCCAGAGCGGTTATGGGGTGAAGCACGACGATGCGTCCCCACCTGCACAATGCGATTGTTAGCACGCGCCGCCTTGACCATTGCTCGTCCTTCGTTGAGCGTGTGGCTAATCGGCTTTTCCACATAGACATGCGCGCCGGATTTAACCGCCGCAATCATTGCCAACGCGTGCCAGTGATCGGGCGTGGCTACAATCACAATTTCCGGTTTCTCTTTGTCGAGTAACTCACGGTAGTCTTTATATTTGTTGGGCTTGTCACCCGACAGTTTCTCAACTTCAGCCGCCGCCGGGTTTAGCTGGTTATCATCCACATCACACAGCGCCACCACTTTGCTCTGCCCTGCCTCCATCGCAGTGCGCAGAATGTTCATGCCCCACCAACCACTGCCAATCAGGGCAGTCTTATACTTCTGTGCAGGTTGGGCACGGAGAATGTGAACAGAGGAAGCCGCCACACCGGCGGCCATTGAAGCTTTCAGGAAATCTCTACGGTTCATGCTTAAATTGTGCATTTCAAGCACATATTAGTCAAGCGAGACAGGGGTTAGGTTCTGATTTATACTTAGGTTAAGACCGAGGTGAAGCCAATATGTCTACTATTAAACAACTCCACATTAATGGCGAAAAACGAACCGTCGCCGCCGACTCAGAACGCAGCCTACTGCACGTTTTGCGTGAAGACTTGGGTATGACTGGCAGCAAATATGGCTGCGGCGAAGGGCAATGCGGCGCATGTACTGTCCTGATTAACGGGCAGCAAACGCGCTCCTGCATTACTGCCGTGGGCGACGTAGCAGGCAAGCAAATCACCACCATTGAAGGACTGGAGCACAATGGTCATTTGCACCCTCTCCAGGAAGCGTTTCTGGAAACGGGGGCTATGCAATGTGGCTACTGCACGGCAGGCATGATTATGTCGGGCGTGGCGCTCTTGAACAAAAATAATAACCCTACCCAGCAGGACATTGTAACCTCTATGCAAGGTAACGTCTGTCGCTGCGGCACCTATACCCGCATTATGGCTGCGGTTCAGCAGGCCGGAAAGCAGATGCAGAAGGGGGTCAAATGAGCAAGTTACAACCCTCTATCACTGCTTCACAACGCCCACCCATTGAGCCAGAACGCTACGAGCTTTATGCTCCGCCGACCTATCAATTCACTCTGGTGCGGCGTGACTTCTTCAAGGTGTTAGGTGGTGGTTTGGTCGTGCTATGCCTGCTACCGGATACGCTAACACAAGGCGCAGAGGCGCAGGAATCAGGCGGTGGACGACGGCGGGGTGGTGGCAACGCAGCCCCGCAAGACATTGGAGCCTGGCTGCACATTGGTGAAGACGGGCAGGTAACGGTTTACACCGGCAAGGTCGAGGTGGGCCAGAACATCCGCACTTCGCTCACTCAGGTGGTTGCCGAGGAGTTGCACGCGCCAGTTTCGCTGATTACTATGGTGATGGCCGATACGGACGTAACGCCCTATGATATGGGCACTTTCGGCAGCCGCACCACGCCCACCATGAGTCCCCAACTGCGCAAGGCCGCTGCCGCCGCACGCGAAGCCCTGCTCGACCTGGCGGCTCAGCAATGGCAAGTGGAGCGTAGCTTGCTCGTTGTGAGTAATGGTAAAGTTACGCATTCCGGCACACAGCAAACAGCGAACTTCGGTCAATTGACCAAAGGCCAGCAACTCGTCAAGACGATTGAGGCTGCTGATTTAACACCAGCCGACCATTGGAAAGTAGCGGGGCAATCGGTGCCCAAAGTAGATGGGCGTTCCATTGTCACTGGCAAACATCAATTTGCCGCCGATGTGCAGCGTCCTGGCATGTTATATGGCAAGGTTTTGCGGCCCGCCGCTTTCAATGCCACGCTTTCATCCCTCGACACCAAACAGGCCGACACAATGGCCGGAGTCAAAGTGGTGCGGGATGGCGATTTCGTGGGTGTGACCGCGCCCAACTCGGATGTTGCCGAAAACGCCATTGATGCTTTAAAGGCCGATTGGAAAACCACCTCACAACCTTCGAGTGCAGAACTTTTCGATTATCTGAAAAAGACTGCTAAGGATGCGGGCAATCCAGCAGCACCCAGTCCCATTGCGGATGCGTTTAGCGGGGCCGAAAAGAAATTGGAAGCGACTTATACGGTGGCCTACATTGCCCATGCGCCGTTAGAGCCACGCGCCGCCGTTGCGGAGTGGAGCGACGGCAAATTGACAGTCTGGACGGGCACGCAGCGACCTTTCGGGGTGCGTGGTGAATTAGCCAACGCCTTTGGCATTCCTGAAAGTCAGGTGCGCGTAATTGTGCCCGATACAGGTTCGGGTTACGGCGGCAAGCACACCGGGGAGGCAGCAGTCGAGGCGGCGCGTCTGGCTAAAGCGGTGGGCAAGCCCGTTAAACTGGTATGGACACGCGAAGAAGAGTTCACCTGGGCCTATTTCCGGCCTGCGGGTGTGATTGATGTTACCAGTGGCGTGAGTCACGATGGCACTTTAACGGCCTGGGAGTTCCACAATTATAACTCTGGCGGCTCCGGTATTGAGACACCGTATGAAGTGCCTCACAAAAAGATTGAGTTCCACCAGACGCAAGCCCCACTGCGCCAGGGTTCTTATCGTGGCCTGGCCGCTACCGCCAACCATTTTGCCCGTGAGTCGCACATGGATGAGTTAGCGCATACTCTCAATCTTGATCCACTTGAATTCCGTCTCAAGAACTTAAAAGATGCCCGTCTACGTGCGGTGTTAGAAGCGGCAGCAAGTCGCTTTGGCTGGGGTAAAACTAAGCCTGCTGCCAATCATGGTTTTGGTATTGCGGGCGGCAACGAAAAAGGCGGCTATGTCGCTACCTGTGCCGAAGTCGCTATTGACCGCCCTTCTGGTCGCGTCAAAGTGGTGCGGGCTGTGACAACTTTTGAATGCGGCGCGGTTATCAACCCCGACCACCTCAAGAATCAAGTTGAAGGCGCAACCATGATGGGTATTGGCGGTGCGCTCACCGAAGCTATTGAGTTCGCGGATGGCAAGATTACCAATCCCCACTTTGCGCGCTACCGTGTGCCACGATTTGCCGATGCACCCACCATTGAAGTGGTCTTGCTCGACCGCAAAGATTTACCCCCCGCAGGGGCAGGCGAAACTCCCATCGTAGCGATTGCCCCCGCAATTGGCAATGCAATTTTCGATGCCGTTGGCGTGCGACTGCGCAGCCTACCGATGGCTCCCAAAGGGGTAAAGCTTACCTGACAGAGTTATGAATTCTAAGTTTTGAGTTTTGAATTAGAGCAAAGGCGGCGCATGATCTTGAGTCATGCGCCGCCTTTCTTTTGGGTTATTATCGCTTAGTTCTGCCCTTTTTCCTTTGGCGCATCGTCTGGGATTGCGGGGGCTAAGGGCAAGGGCGGAGCCAGTTCAATATCACCGTTCTCATCCGGGGCCACTAAAGGCGCTGGCGTTAAGGGTGGCGGAATAATAAGGTCGTTGCCAGCGACAGGAGGAGGCACAATGACATCATCTTGGGGCACGACCGGAGGTGTCAGCACAAAATCATCGGCCTGTCCTGCGGCTGGCGGCACGAGTTTTAATGGCGCGGCATTGCGTGGGGCTGGGACGGTCTGATTGCCGCCCGGTGGCAGCACATAAACGCGATATTGTCCATATTGGCCCCGCGCATTGGGCGTAGGCGGTGCCGCACGAACCCCCGGACGAGGCGTAACAAAGAAGTTGTTGCCATTGGCCCAACCTTGCCCGCCGCCTGGGAAATTAAAAACCTGTGGCCCATTGCCACCCGCTGGAGCGCCGGGCATTCCCCACACGTTCAGTTGATTACCTATCATGCCGGGTGGCATCATCATGCCGCCCAAGTTACCGCCAGGGCTGCCGAGAAAAGTGGATTCATCGCCAATCACTCCCAGCAGCATCAGCAGGGCTTCCAGGCGCGGCTTTTTGCTGTAACTGATCTTGCCATCCAGAGCTTTGAGCGCATCGGCTGTCCGTGTTTTCTCGTCTTCTATAGCGGCCCGAAAATCATTGACCAGGGCGCTCATTTGAGCATCGGTAACGACATTATTGTGAATCGCTTCCGAAAGTTTGCGGGCCTTCTCGCGCAGTGGCTGACGTGCCTTTTCCTGAGTATTCAAGAACTCCACGACCGCATCTTGCAGGGTTTTATCCGTAAATCCCGACGTACTCAGTTGCATCCGCACACTTTGTTCTAAGAATGGCCCCGGCTGCATCGGCGCAAATGGCATTCCGGCCATTTGCTTTCCATCCATCGCCCATCCGCCAGCGAATGCCCCATTTTTGATAACCACATTGTCCCGCCAGACCATCGGAGGGCCGCCAGGTTGAGCCGGAGGATTCTTGCCTTTGGGCAAATCGTTTGGGTCGGGTTGAGCGTGGGCGATACTTAAAGTTCCACCGCACACCAGCAGAGCAAAAAGTTGCACTAACCATCTTCGCTGTCTCATAAATCTCCTCCCATTAGGCCATCTGTCACCACAACTTTGGCTAATTTGGACAGCTTTCTGGGTTATAAGTTGCACAGTACAAAGCAAAACAAAGGCTCCCAATGCTTTCTGCACTGCCCAATCCTGTAATATGGGGAAGCCGGGGTGCGGTGCGGCCTCACGATAAAGCTGCAAACGATGACCATAAAAGCCCCACGCCAGTTCAGGGTCTTGCTAAACCAGGCCGGATTCGCTAAATCAACAAAGGAAAGACCCAACCAGGCGGCGAGAAGGCAGTTAGATGTAACGCCCTGTTCAACTTTGTCTGCCGTTTCGATTTCAAATTTAGTTGATGCCCAATGTGTAAAGAACACAAGCTTCTACAGCCGCCATTGTAGCAACACTCACTTGACCAATTTTAGATTGAAGCCTTATCTCATCTAAAACACGGAGTTGATGGCACAATAATACGGATTCAGCCGTCAGGCCACCCTCGCCCTGTGTGACTTGGACGCACGATGGCAATGCAGCACGTCGCAAATTAGTTGTAAATGGAATGACCAAAGTTGTGGATATAGCTTTGTTGATCTTGTCGTTTTGAAAAATCAGAACGGGCCGTATGCCCGCTTGCTCCGAACCTTGGACTGGATTAAGATTGGCATACCAGACTTCACCCCGCCGCGCCATCATTGTGCGTCCTCTTGGGATAGGGCTTGGGAATAATCGTTCATTCCGGCCTCAGCCAATTCCTGGTCTTCCTGCGCGAACTCACTGTATAGGGAGGCTAAGTGCGCTTCAGCTGCGGATGTGCGCGAGCGGAATTTGAGGAAAGCAACATATTCAGCAACTTGCTTAAGCTCGTTTTCACCCAGAGTTCCCAACTCGTGTGCCACATATTCCTTAAGAGACATGGCTCAACCTCCCTAAATAAGTGTGCCATATTTACTGAATGGACACAGCCAAGACGGGCACAGAGGCCGTACAGATGAACTTCTCTATAAGCTACCCTGATAAGGGTTAGCCCGGCGATAATACGGGCATAAAGGGGGAGGCGCTGCCATGTCCCCAGCAGCCCTTTAGATGGCTCGGCGACTGGCCCTTCGGCGGCGGCAGCACTCTCAGACATTCAAGCTCCCTCTAAACCACAGAGGCACAGAGATTTTGAGGATGGAAGATGGAGGATAGAGGAGCGCAGGGGAAGTTACTGTTGCGATCCCCTATCTTCTATTCTCTATCCTCAAAATCTCTGTGCCTCTGTGGTTAAACCTTCTTAATTCGGCTGGACGCGCAGCACGACTTTGCCGAAAGCGATCTTATCGCCCATATTAACGGGTTGGGGCACGTTATCTGGCAACGGGCGGTTATTGATGCGTGTTTTGTTGGTGCCGCCTAAATGGGTGACGGTCAGGTGGCCGTTGTCGAATTTCAAGGTGGCGTGGCGGCGATGCACATAACCCGCATCCTGGTCGCTCAGGTCGAGGTCAGGATAGATACCTTCTTCTTCGTCTTCACGCCCAACCAGCATTTCATTATCACCCAGCACAAATTGCTGGCCGACTGTCATGCCCTGCTCGACTGTCAATTTCACTCGACCCGGTTCCAGATTACCAGCCGCCGCTGGAGTTGCCGGGGCAGAGGGCATAGTAACATCCTGAGCCGCTGCACTGGTCGTTGTGCCTAATGAAGTTGTGTCTAAAGGAGCTGGAGTGGGCGGGGCAGAGACGGATGAGGCGGAAGCCGCATCGCCTGCAGGCGTGTGATCGGGGAGAGCTGAATCAGCGCCGGTGGCTATGGCCGGGACACTGGGCGAAGTGCCGGAGTGCGTGGCCGATGAATCCAGCGCCGATTGCCCCGTGCTGGCAGGAGGAGAAGCCATGCCACCTACGGGCGCGGCAGTGGCGGGAACAGTGACAGTGCCTGTCAAACCAGGATTATCAGCACCCACGCCACCCAATAGACCAGCGCCGCCAACCGACCCGGTGGTCGTATCGTGAGTGGGATTGGGCGTAGCGCCCCGAACCGGGGTGGCACCAGGGGTGGCATTTAATACGCCAGCCACAGGCGGAGCCATCGCCGCATCGGGCGTCATGGTGCCGCCTCCCGTGCCCATGCCTTTGAGTTCGGTGCCACAGACTTCGCACACTACGTTATCCGGGGGGTTGAGATTATCACAGGCCGGGCATTTGATGCGGTTGTCGCCAGTCGCCGGAGCCGCCGCAGTTGCTGCCGCGCCTGCCGCATGGCTCTGCGGCAACTCCTCGCCACACCCTTCGCAAAATTGCGTGCCATCCACATTCTGATACCCACAGTCGGGGTTAGGACACTTAATCATTTAGTGCTCTCCTCAAGGCTTTTCACCACAGAGACACAGAGGCACAGAGAAGAACAAGGGTTTGAGGATGGAGGATAAAGGAATGAGGATAGTAACAGATGCTTGTATTACGATCTTCGATTCTCTATTCTCCATCCTCGTTTTCTCTATGCCTCTGTGTCTCTGTGGTTTATTCAAATCATCCTAAACGTTTTGTCTTTTTTGATTCAACCGAAGACACCGCCAGGGCATCGGGTGTAATATCGCCACCAGCATCCAACGTGTCCTGCATATCGTCCAGGACTTTGGTGGCTGTCGTCTTACCCAGACGTTGGGTCATTTTCTTTTTGCGCTCCAGTACACTCGTCATCTTGCGCTTGTCGCCTGTTTTAACGGCTTGTTCCAAATCCATTTGAAGCTTGAAATCCACCGCTTCTTCCATCAGTTTCACAACTTCCTGGTTGCGCTGAACCAATTCCAGGTCATTATCCGAATAGCTAATCAGCACGTTCTGTTCGCTGCGATGCTCGGTGCCACCCGAAGCGGCAATCGCTGCCACCTGGCACAACATACCACGTCCTATATTTTCCGCCGGTGCCCCCGTAACCACATCGAGCAAGTAGGCTTGAGGTTGGTCGTTTTGAATCGAGCCGACAGGAACACGGAAGCCGCCGTTGACGACTCTGGGCGGATCGAAGATTTTCTTATCTGGCACCACGCGCCAGAAACGGCGCACTGTGCCATTAAGTCGGTTCACTTCGATAGTCACATCCGAAAGCACCGTGCTTTGAATGCGACCGAACTCATCCTGGAAGGCATCGGCCAGGGCATTGGGGTCTTGGGCTAATAAGAATTTACCAGCGCCCCGATCCCCTAAGTCGCGCAGGAAACCGGCGTCGTAGTCAGATGCGGAGCCTAAGCCAATCGTGGAGAGCGAGACGCCGTTGGTTTTGAATTCCGCATCCACACGCGTGAGAAATCTATCAAGGTCAGTATCAGCATAGCCTTGGGCATCGGTTGGCTCACCATCGGAGAGCATAATCACGAAGGTTGTAACCTCAGGCGAACGAAAAGGCGCAACTTCGGCATAAACCTGATTGAGTCCAGCCATAATTTCGGTCGCGCCTTCGACGCGCAGGGCGCTAATGGCCCGCGAGGCATCCTGTTTGGCCTGGTCACTAAACATCTGCGAGCGCACTACAGTGCGCGCCCCGGATGAGAAAACGCAGACCGCTGCCCGATCTTGGGGCGAAAGCTGGTTTAACAACAAAATACAGGCTTTTTTGGCGTTCTCCAACTTCGATCTATCATGCATCGAATTGGAGACATCGAGCAAAATGCCGAGGTTGAGCGGTAATGAATTCAGTCCCCGTCCGGGGGTTAGCTCAATCATGATCGTCTGCAAAAAGTCGCCGCGCAAAGGGCGAAATTCTTTATCGAGTGCGGTGCGGATTTGTAACGCGTCAGCCATTGAGTTCTCCACTGATTGCGATGAATTCGTGCGTTATCGGCTCAGGCATGTTCAGTCATCTCTTCGAGCCTCTAGTTGCAGAGACTTTCTCTTGCTCCCAGGATAGGTATGAGCCACAAATTCTGGGGGCTGAACCGCTTTGCCGAAATTGGTGCATCCTGCGTGTATCATGCCATCACACGGTTTAATTTTCCGTCTATAGTTTACTATGCGGCAAAGGTGGCGCAGACGGTGGTGATGTTATCTCCCCCACCAGCAGCGTTGCTGGCGTCTACCAGATTGCGGCAGATGGTGGCGGCGTCCGGCCCGCTCAGGTAAGTCTCAATCTCTCGGTCGCGCAGCATATCTACCACACCATCAGAGACCAACAGCAGAGTATCGCCCGGTGCGAAAAGTCGCACAAAGACATCACGGGTGCGCAGCCGGGGGTCACCGATATTGGCCGTAATAATGGAGCCTTCCGGGTGATCCCACGCTTCATCTTCGGTAATCTCGCCGCGATCCACCAGGGTTTGCACATACGAATGGTCTTTTGAGATGCGCTGCAAGCCACCCTCTTGGTTATATTTGTAGGCGCGGCTATCACCGACATTGCCGATAAAGACGCGGCTACCAACGCGCACCGCAAACACTAATGTCGAGCCAGGCTTGGCG
Source organism: Abditibacteriaceae bacterium (assembly GCA_019239895.1). GTDB lineage: Bacteria > Armatimonadota > Abditibacteriia > Abditibacteriales > Abditibacteriaceae > JAFAZH01. The sequence goes on from JAFAZH010000022.1 coordinate 72,497, forward strand.
CGCATCATGCGATAGTGCGGGGTTTCATTGAGCGCGACCACATCCGCGTTCACGGCATCAATAACTTCCAGCAACGCCTGCTTGACCGCGACGTTATCGCCCCAGTTAATACCAGAACGAGTCGCTAAGTTGCGTTGCAGGGAAGCGAGGGTTAAATTGCTGGCAACTTCCCCGCCTTCATGCCCGCCCATGCCATCAGCGACCACATAAAGATCATACTGATAGGCCCCTAGATGGGCCGCTCGTTGCAGACGAATAATCATGCCAGAGTCTTCATTGAGTTCGCGCTCCTGACCGACATCTGAAAGCAGGGCAGCGTCCACTTGCAGGGTTGTCCCCGGTTGATATAACGCGGCAATAGCCTCTACGACCTGCTGCACAGTGGTATATTCGTGCTCGTGTAAACGCCGCGCCAATTCCTTGACTTCTTCGCTCAGGCAAAGCGAGCCGAACTCATCACCAAGGCGCATGGTGGAGGATTCCGCAAAAACGCGCTTCAAGAGAAAACTATTGATTTCGCGCAATTGTTCTAAGGGCGGTAAGGTCTCGGTGGCGTCCGGTGTGGCCGCAAGGGACTCTCCGTTGATAGGCGGCTGAACATCAAAGAAACCGTAATAGTGGAGCGTGCCTTTATCATCGAAGCGTAGCGTGTCACGGGTGAGCGCAGCGTGCAGCTTCCTATTTTCCAACTCGGCCAGGCCACGCGCGAGGGCGTCCAGCACCTGGAGATAGCGCACATCGTTGCTTGGTTCACGATAATCCTGCATCGCCGTGGTGTTGGCAAAATCGAAAACCTGATACTCTCGGTCTTCCTGCACAAACTTTTCACACGGCGGAAAGAGAGCCGCTTGCAGCGTTTCGTTCAACTCCGGCGGAGTAGCTTCTAATGGAGTAATCTCCTGCGGGTGAGTTTGGCTCTGGCTCTCCACAGCAGTGTTGCTGCCTAACGTTGTCTGGTCGGCTATAGCTTCTTGCAGCATCGCGCCACTGGTCATCTCCTGCTCGTCTTCCGACGAGATGGCTTGCCCGCTGCCCGGTGTGGCTTGCGGTGTTGCCACTTGCGGGTCAACCGCTGCCGCAGACGTTGTGCCGGCAGTAGAAGTGCTGGCGGCGGTTGCAGTGACAGGCGCAGCAGCAGGGATACTCGGCACTTCACGCTCGGCAATGAGCTTGGGCACCGTCGCGCCATAATCTCCGGCTTGCGCGAAATAGAGATTGGTAAAGCCCCGCACCAAGACTTGTTTAATTTCAAATTCGAGTCGCAAAAATGCACCAGGCACAAGCGCACGCGGCGGCTCCGGCAACGGATTTTTCGGTAATGCTGGCGGCGCTTGTGCCTCCAACAACTCCTGACTTTGCACCTGAGAAGGCACGGACGCCGCAGCCACAGCCGCCGTCGGATTCGCAGTTTCGACAGGAGCCGCCACGTTTTGATTTTCTGCGGCTAACTCAGCCTGGAGAGTCGTTGGGGGTAGGGTATTCTGCGTTGCAGCAGGATCAGCTAATGGATTCTGGGCTAAAGCTGCTCCCTGCTCCTCAGTCGTTGCTGGCTCCTCAACCGTGGCTTGTCCAGTGCTTTGCGCGGCTGTTACGTCAGCCGCTTGAGCGTTGGCAGGAGCAACAGGAACATTGGTTGTCGCTGTCGGGTCTTGATTAGCCCAGGTCGCTTGAGTGTTTTGTTGGTCGCCACTGGCCGTAGCGCCACTTTCACTGGTGTTATTTTCTGTAGGAGGCAGTAGCCCCGCATTTGATGCATTTGATGGTTCAGTAGTCATGGGGTCAATTCAAAGATGCCGATGAACCGCATTTTACCAGATGCACTGCTTCTCTCCAATGTAGTGCAAGAGCAGCGTCCGCCACCAACTCTGGCCCAAATCGTCATCGCTCAACGATTCTCCTTAGCCGTAACATTAATAGAACCTTGATAGAACCGTTTGATGGATACGACTTTTTGGCATCAATATCGCATCTTAGGCGCATCCAGACATTTTAGGTGTCTCATAAAAATCACGGGAGGCCGAAGGAGTGATTATACACGTCACAGCGGAAGATATTCAAGAGTTTGGTTATAAAGCAAGAAATAATCCTATTACACGAGCTGTGCAACGCGAGACCAAACAACAGTGGATCGTTTTTGATGGTCGGACAGCCCATGAACTAACCCCGCCTTATCGTTCTATTCACCTGCCCGCTGAGGTCGCCGACTATTGGCATAATTATCAAGCAACGGGTGAGATGTCACCTTTTAACTTTGAATTTACAGCTTATCCTTTAACCTCAACTTCAGCACCAGCAAACACAAAGTCGTCATCTTTAACATCGAACTCCCAACCGGTGCAATTTATGCAAGGGTTAGATGCAAACCGGAGAGCCATAAGTTCACAACGGCGGGCAACGGCGGTTATGACTTTGGAAGAATCTCGCCCAACGTTAGAACGCCGCCGTCAGGAGCGTCGCCAGGGCGAGCGACGCTCCTACCATGACCGTCGCCGGGGTAGCCGTGCGAATGCGCTGGTGTAAACCTACTGCTGCACGACTGGGCGGATGACGAAATTACAAATGAGATCAGCAAACTCCAGGCGCGCACCGTCTTGAAGCGGCACAGTGGTTTCCGGGGCGATGGCGAAGCCATCTATGCGGGTGGGATTTAAAGAGCGATGCGCCGTGATGAAGAATTGAGTGCCATCGCGCTTGATAGTGGCATGACGACGGCTGACATACCGCCCAGCATCGAAACGGCTGAGATCAACATCGGGGAAGATGCCAGTATCCGGGTCAGTGCGCCCTAAAATAGATTGCTCTTTTTGCAAATAGAGCAGTGTGGGCGGCGTATTACGGGGTAGCACGCGCAGCATCACGGTGTGAATGGGCGTCCGACATTTGCCACAAAATACGGCCCGCTCCGTGCGCGGCACCGCTCCACAATGGGGGCAAAAGCAAGACAGCAAAGGGTGCAGGTTAGTGGCACGCGGCGCTCCGACCGCTTGCAGCGCCGGGCCTGTCGTTTGCAGCCCCAGAGCGCGCAGGGCATCACCCATCGCGCCTGCCGTTTGATAGCGCCGCAAAGGGTCAAGCTGCAAAGCGGTCAAGACAATGGTCTTGAGGCCATCGGGAATACGCGGGTCAAAGCCTCGAAAGTCGCGCGGCGTGCTCTTAGGCTCTGGCGATTCCCCCGTCAGCAACTCATACATCACCGCGCCAATGGTGAACACGTCTGCTGAAAAGGTGACATCGGCTCGCGTTGAATATAACTCTGGCGGCGCATAGCCTTCAGTCCCTAAACCCTGGGTCACTTTGCGGCTTTTGGCCGAAAAGCGCGCGGTGCCAAAGTCTATCAGCTTGCAGACTTGCTGATTCGCATCCCACATCACGTTTTCCGGCTTGAGGTCACGATAAATAATCTGCCCCGGTAGCTGATGCAGGTAATGCAAGGCATCACAAATTTCGATGCCAACGGCGGTGACAGTTTCCGGGGGAAATGGTTGATTACTGTTTGCGATACGCCAATCGTCGAAGACTTTGCGCAGACTATGCCCTTGCACCAACTCCATGACGAAGAACAGGTCGGGGTCACGCTCGATCAGTTCAATCCCATGCACGATTTTCGGGTAGTTGACCTGGGTTAAAATTTCTGCTTCGCGGTGAAAGAGCTTGCGCTGATACTCAAAATCTTCGGCACTGCCGGAGCCAGTATCGTAAAGCTGCTTTACGACGACAAAGTTGCCCTCGGTATCACGGGCACGAAAGACTGTGCCATAGGCTCCCTGGCCGATAACCTCAATCATTTCATAGGAGCCGTGCGCCCCCTGTAACTGTTCACCCGGTTTTAACAGCATCCAACGCTCTCCCTCAAAATGATAGCTTAGATTAAGTGGGTATTCCCTTTTTAAGTATCGCAGTTATGATATATAACGCGAAGGGGGTTCGCTTGCCATTGGATGCTACACTATGACTTGTGACGAGCAATGCCCCAATTTTAAGGAGGAGCAGAGATGCCCTATACACTGGACGGACAACCGCTTAACGTTAGTTTGGAGCCACAGCAGAATGGCGGCACTTTATGGGTGCCCTTACGACCAATCGGCCAAGCCCTAGGCGGCAATGTAGATTGGGACCCGGATAACCAGGTCGCCATCCTTTATCTCAATTCGCGCATTGCTACAGTTAAAATGGATGACGCTAATGTAGATGTAGATGGCCAACAGTATGCGTTGCAGGAAGCACCGTATGTGTCAGATGGCGAAAGCTGGGTGCCAGTTCGTTTTTTCAATAATCCCCTCGGCTATGCGTTAAACGTGGATTTAGGCTCGCATCAAGTGGATTTCACCAGCCCCGCCGCTTAACAATCTATAACTAGCCTTGCTGTTGCTATCCAGCCGGGGCTTTTATAGCCCCGGCTCAAGACTTGAATTAAGTAGTAGCTTTTCCACCATGTTTCAACGAAGTCAAGATTCTGTAAAGTTGCTGGACTAGCAGCTTACTCTAAAGTGGGCAGACTCTCTTTATACTGTAGTTCCACCAGAGGACTATTGACGCCGCTCAGCGTGCGCGCTAATATATCGCTTTGTGCCTTGTGAAATTTAGCACAACCATCAATAGGCAGGTATGGCAAGATGATAGTGTGTAACAACAGGGCAGTGGAGAAAGCATGAACGTTTTGATCGTCGGATGTGGTCGCGTTGGCGCGAGGCTCGCTATCCGCTTAAGTCGCAGCAATGACCATGTGGATGTCATTGATATTTCGCGCGAGGCTTTTGTGCGATTAGGGCCAAACTTCGATGGCCACACCTATCAAGGCTCTGGCTTAGATGGCGAACTTTTGTGCCGTGCGGGGGTGCAGCAGGCCGATGTCGTAATTGCTGTCACGGGCGGGGATAATCGTAATCTGACCATCGCGCAATTGGTCAAGCACCGCTTCAATGTCAAACGCTCGATAGCACGTCTCCATGACCCGGTGCGTGCCGCCAAGTTCCGCGAGCTGGGTGTTGAGACACTCTGCACGACCACCGTTTTAGAAGGACTCTTAGAGCTTTATGTTAAAAACGGCGAGTTCCCAGACCTACCGGGTGAAATGTCAGTTTTTGGCGACGACAGCGCCCTGGAAGATTAAATGGCTATCTCTTAACATGTCATTGCTTGCGGAGTGACCGCAGGGAACGCAGTCGAGAAATCTTGCTGTTCAAAGCTAGAGTAAAATTTAAAGATTCCTCGACTCCGCTTTGCTTCGCTCGGAATGACAAGAACCTAGAAATTAGCGGCAAAACTGGAGCACGATTAAGATGGCATATGCAATCATCACGGGTGGCGGCAAGATTGGCTATTACCTCGCCCGGTCTCTGATTAACAATGATTATGAAGTGCTGATACTCGAAAAAGAGCCTGGCACTTATCGCCTTCTTGCTTCCGACTTGGGCGACGTGGTGATGCAGGGCGATGGCTGTGACCCACTTGTCTTAAAAAACGCGGGCATTCGCCGCGCCGATTTAGTTGTCGCCGCCACTGGCGATGACTCAGATAACTTAATCACCTGCCAGATAGCGGCCCACGTTTTCGGACGCACCCGCATTGTGGCCCGCGTTAACAATCCCGATAACGAAGAATTGTTTGAGACTTTAGGCATCAAAGAACGCGTTAATGGCACTTCGGCCATCCTCAACCTGGTTGGGCAGAAGGTGGGGCGCTCCAACGTGCTGTTGTTAGGCGATATAGCGCGTAGCAACATCGAAGCGATGGAAGTCATTGTCGGCGAAGATTCACCCTTTGCCGGAGCACGCCTGGGCGAAGTTAAATTTCCCAAGAATACCCTCGTTATCTCCGTGCTGCGCAACGGCGATGCGACCGTGCCCACCGCCGATACAGTGTTTGAAGTTGGCGACGTTCTGGTCATGCTCATCCCCCGCGAGTTAGAAGCCGCTTTGCGCGAGTTTATTGTGTGATGAGGTAGACCCACGCTTAGCCCTCACCCCCGGCCCCTCTCCCAACCTTGGGAGAGGGGAGCACAAAGGCCGCGCAACTCGTGTAAGTTCAACATTGATTTACGCTGTGAGAAGCGTCTGCGTATGATCTCCCCTCTCCCAAGGTTGGGAGAGGGGCCGGGGGTGAGGGCTAAGGTATTCCCCGTTTACCCGTTATATCCCGCCAGGCATTGATGCCACTGAGAGCACAGGCAACCGTGCCCTGCCCTGGAAAGGTGGTATCGCCTACCACCCACAAATTCCGCAAGCCCAGCCGTTGCGGAATGGCATTCAAATTCGTGTTGCGCAAAGTTAGTGGCACTCCACCCACTGCGCCTGCGGGTCGCCGTGTATAGCCTTCCCACGTCTTAGGCGTGCCGGTGATAATGAACTTGCGGCGTGCATCGAACTCCGGCAAGGCGCGGCGCACACCCTGGAGCAATTTCTCGCGCCACGCTCGTTTGCGTTCTCGATATTCAAGGAGCGACAAATCACGCCATTGCCCCAGACGGGTATGAGATGAGACCGTTAACGTCCGCCATCCGTTAGGAGCTTGCTCGTTATCACCTGGGGCAGATAAAGAGAGGAATATATCGCGGCCATCGCCCGAACGTGCCGCATAATCCAACAGCACCTGCTGGTGCAGTGGCGTTCCAGCGGGCACCGCCGTTTCACGCACGGCTGCATATAATGTCACAGCACCCCACCCTTCGCCACCACGCTCTTCAAAGCGGCACGCATTGCGGAGCGCACGCGGCGGCAAATCCGCCAGATGCGGCACACTTTGCAGCGGTACATTCGCCACCACGCGCGGCACCTCATATTCGCCTTTAGCGGTGATGACAGAGAAACTCCGCTTACCCTTTATAGTCTTCGGCAGCACACGACAAACAGTCTCACTGAAACGCACCACTCCTCCGTCACCCTGAAAAGCGGCTAAGAGGTGGCGAGCGATAGCACCCATGCCACCGCGCAGGTGAAACCCACCATGTCGGAATAAATCCATGCCAGCACAGGCATTGATAAAAGGCGCACAGGCCGCTTCTTCCTGCACAGTGATGATCAATAAGAGGTTAATAACAGCCAGGAAGGCGCGGTCATATTCCAGTCTCAACCAGCGCAGAATATCGCCCATTGTGCAGCGCAGAAAAGGGGCCAGGGGCGCGAGCTTAGGATTTAACAGCTTTAAGTTACGCATCCAGTCACGAGAAGTTTGTAGCGGCAAGGAGGGCAAACGCTCTAATGCCCGCCAACTGGCATCGGCCACAATCTCCAGCAAATGCCAGAAGAGTTCCTGCGTTAGCCGATGTCCTGGTAAAGTGCGTCGTGCGGCTTTCCATTTAATTGGGTCGTGCCAGATCATTAGCTCGCGGTCTGGCAACAACATGCGCAGACCTTCTAAAAGTTGCGCCTGGTAATCTGTATAACCCACATAATCAAAGACACGCCGATGCAAGCCGCCGGGTTCAAAGCCTAATGCTACAGTTGCGCCTGCATCGAAGGAAAAGTCGCGGATAGGAAAATACCCGGCGCAGCCACCCGGTTTATCATGCGCTTCAAGTAGTAAAACGCGCACTCCATCATGCTGTAGCAGCGCAGCGGCAGTTAAGCCCGCGATCCCCGCGCCGATTACTGCGACATCAAATTGTTTTGCCATATGGGGCAGTGCCAGCAGGCGCACTCTTAGGCCAATCCTCTGCTGACTAATACTTTCAGGCCGGATTTAACTGCTACTTATGGTAGAATATTGGGTTAGTAGCATTACCAGTAGGACTTATCCCATGAAAACCCAAGCTTTCCGCCGCAGGGTTGGTCGTGGCTTCACCCTTATCGAAATTTTGGTCGTCATCGCCATCCTATCGCTGCTGGCCGCGATTTTGTTCCCCGTCTTTTCGCGCGCCCGTGAAAGCGCACGGCGCACATCTTGTGCCAGCAACTTGAAGCAATTGGGTATGGCTTTTATGCAATATACGCAGGACAGTGATGAGCGTTTGCCACTGGCTACGGATGGCGGCAATGGCGGCTCTAAAGTACCGGGAGGTTGGGTTTATTTTGACACCTGGCCTTACAGCGGCACGCAACACTTTGATGTGACCAGAGGCAATGTCTATCCCTACGTTAAAAATCCACAAGTTTACATTTGTCCCTCAGACACTTATGGCAGCGATTCAGGCGATTCTTATGCCTATAATGCCTGCATGACAGCCAGTACCTTATCTCAACCGCATAATGGTAAAAACCTCGCGGTGTTTCCTGATACGTCCATCTGGATGCTCTTGAGTGAAGAGAGTATGGGCTGTTGTGACAGCACCGATGATGGCTTTGAATACCCCGGCAACACCTTCTCATCTCGGCATCTCGGCGGCTCCAACATCGCCTTTCTTGATGGGCACGTTAAGTTCTTTCGGCAAGACAAAATTGTAACCGAAGCCTACCAATACGGTGGCGGCACGACCTGTCCTGGATAAATGCGCCGGGTAGAATCGCTTTATCAACGGTTCGGGGAAGAGCCTGTCTGGAACGCTTTAGGCTGGCCTTCGTTATACTTTGAAGTAGTAAGCAAAATGTGCTGCCAAAATAATCCAGCGAGATAACATGGCATTAGAAAAGGTTCTTTTAGTGAAGCCGCGCGGCTTCTGTGCAGGTGTCGTGCGTGCCGTAGACATTGTCGAAGAGGCGCTTAAAGTCACCCAACCGGTCTACGTACGCAAGGAGATTGTCCACAACAAATTTGTGGTTGAGAGCCTGCGCGAACGCGGCGCGATTTTCGTGGATGAGTTAGAGCAAGTCCCCGACGGCACCTCCAAAAATCCCGTGGTTTGCGTCTTTTCGGCACACGGGGTCAGCCCCGCCGTGCGTCAACGCGCCGAAGAAAAGCACCTCTTTATCATTGATGCCACCTGTCCCCTCGTTACCAAAGTTCACCTGGAGGCTATTCGTTACGCCAAGCAAGGTTATTCGATTATCTTAATTGGGCATCCCGGTCACGAGGAAGTCGAAGGCACAATGGGCGAAGCACCTTATGCCATGCATCTGGTAGCCGATGTCCAGGATGTCGAAAAGCTGGAACTGCCTCCGACGGATAAGATTGTCTACCTGACTCAGACTACGCTCAGCGTGGACGACACCCAAGCCGTCGCTGAGGCGTTGAAGCAGAAATTTCCCCAGATTACGCAACCCGCTAAAGACGACATTTGCTATGCCACCACCAATCGTCAGGCAGCCGTAAAAGAATTGGCGCAACTGTCTGATTTAATTCTCGTGATTGGCGCGCAGAATTCATCCAACTCGCAGCGTTTGCGCGAAGTGGCCGAAGCGTGCGGCACCCGTTCTTATCTCATTGATGACGAAACTTCCCTGCGCGATGAATGGTTCGATGGCGTTCGCACCGTTGGCATCACGGCAGGAGCTTCCGCGCCGGAAATCCTGGTAAACCGGGTCATAACCGCCTTGCAGCAACGCGGCGCGCAGCAGGTGGAAACGCTACAAAACATCACCGAGAACGTGTTCTTCCCGTTGCCCAAGACATTACAAGAACTGCCAATGGTGGCTTAACCAACGACTCGCTTAAAGCCCAGACATAACAAAGGCTTCCCTCAGTATTTTATGCAGAGGGAAGCCTTTAGCTTTTATCTTAGATTCCGCTACTTTAGGCTGCTATGGCTTTCCCGCTTAGCCTTGGTTGCAAACGCCACATCTCAGTTACCCATCTTTTACACAACTTATACGTTTTCTTAACTCTGCTGTAACGTTCTTGAAACGAGCGGATGGCAAAATCTTAAGTAAGCCCGGCATTGATAAGAGTTCCAGGCAGATAACAACCAAATAAACAGCAAATTTATTTCTAAGTGTAGTAACTGGCAATAAAGACAACTATGATCCCCTAATCCCCTACCCCATTCCCCTACTACCCCTCGGATGATTCCGAACACGCCGCCGCAACCGATTCCTCGTCGGACGGCGGCGCTGGCATTTTAGGAAGTTTGGAACCACGAATGAACACGAATAGACACGAATAGAATAGAAAATGAAGAGAGGAAATAGAGAATAGCAATTGCACCTCGTCTCTAATGCTTTTTGAGCTTCTCACCTCAATCCTCTTCTTAATTTGTGTCTATTCGTGTTCATTCGTGGTTCCACAATCTCTTCCGCCAGAGGTTGAAGAGGACGCGCATGGCTTCGAGAATGATACGGCGGCTCATTTTGCTTTTGCCAAACTGACGGTCAGCAAAGATAATCGGCACTTCACCGATACGCGCTTTAGCATGGTGACAACGGTCAAGAGTGAGAAATAGAAAGGCGTAACCTTCGACTTTAATATCCAGAATGTTGGTCTTTTCAATCAGTGAGCGACGCCAGCAGCGGAACCCCCCCGTACAATCGCGCACGGGCAAGCCTAAAAGCGTGCGCGCCAGAGTATTCGCGCCCCCCGAAAGGATTTTGCGATCTAAGCCCCAATTGCGGGTGCCACCACCGGGCACATAACGCGAGCCGATGACGAGGTCATAGTTTTCGCTCTTTTGCAGCAGGGCTGGCAGTGACTTAGGATCATGCGAAAAGTCCGCATCCATTTGTAATACTAATTGCGCCCCATGTTCGAGCGCAAAGCGCATCCCATCCTGCACCGCCGAAGCATAACCCATCTTGCGGCCACGCTCTATAAGATGAATACGCGCTGCGTCAGGAGAAGCTTTGTCGTCGGCCATTTGGGTGACGACCGTATCCGTGCCATCCGAGGAGCCGTCATCTACCACGATGACATGCAGGCGCGGATCAGCCGCTAAGATGCCTTGCAGCAGCGCGGTAATATTATCGTGCTCATTAAGCGTAGGCACCACCACGGCAGCTTCTATCGTCAGCGGCTGCGTTGCGACCTTCGCTCTTTCGGATGCTGTATTCAAATCGTAGAGAGACGGCGGCAGCCATGCCGGATATCCTCCGCCATTGGCTGTATCGCGCCCATCCCTAACTGCGCTCCAGGAAGTTAAATCTTCTTGTTTGACTTTCAATTCTAAAGTCTCCACTGCTGCCTCCGCCATTACAATGCTTATTAAATTGTTATTGCAAATAGCATGAAGCAACAAATTGGCCGCATAGCATTATATCCGCTTAAGAACGGTGTCCCACTGCGCGCCTTAAGACAATACAGGTAGCTCTCATGAAAACAACCCCATTGAACTTTCCTCAATGGGGTTGTGACGACTATAAGACGATGAAATGGCTATCTTTTAGGTCACTCTTTACGAACCCTGCACCGGGCCTTGGCGAGCGGACTTCTGCACAATTTGCATAAAGTCGGCGTTCGTTTTGGTATTCTTCAGGCGGTCAATGAGCAACGTAATGGCTTTGTCATTATCCAATGCGGCCAGGGTGCGGCGCAGGTGGAAGGTGGCGGCCAGGTCTTCCTTGGACAACAACAAGTCATCACGGCGTGTGCCGCTCTTGTTGATATCAATGGCGGGGAAGATGCGCTGGTCAAAGAGGCTGCGGTCTAGGACTAAATCCAGGTTGCCAGTGCCTTTGAATTCTTCAAAGATCATGTCGTCCATGCGGCTGCCAGTATCAACCAGAGTGGTCGCTAAAATCGTGAGTGAGCCGCCTTCTTCGATGTTACGCGCCGCGCCAAACATACGCTTGGGGCGATACATCGCCGCCGGGTCAAGACCACCAGAAAGCGTGCGTCCCGATGGAGTCACCACGAGGTTTGAAGCGCGGGAGAGACGGGTAATCGAATCGAGGAGAATCACCACATCCCGCTTCTGCTCGACCATGCGCTTGGCTTTCTCCATCACCATATCAGCCACGCGCATGTGGTTCTCTGGCATTTCATCGAAGGTCGAAGCCACGACTTCACCTTTGACACTACGCGAAATGTCAGTCACTTCTTCCGGGCGCTCGTCAATTAAGAGCACGATGAGAACTACTTCCGGGTGATTGAGGGCTATTGAGTTGGCGACGTTCTTAATAAGCGTTGTCTTACCGGCTTTGGGTGGCGCCACAATTAGACCACGTTGGCCTTTGCCAATGGGTGAGACGAGGTCAATAATACGCGCCGTGATATTTTCCTGAGTTGTTTCCAGCTTGAACTTTTGGGTGGGAAAAATCGGTGTGAGTTTTTCAAACTCTTTGCGCGTGCGCATCACATCGGGCGCTTCACCATTGATCGCTTCGACCCGTAGCAAGCTAAAGTAACGCTCCATCTCTTTAGGCGCACGCACCTGGCCCGATACGACATCGCCCGTGCGCAAGTTGAAGCGTTTGATTTGTGACTGTGAGACATAGACATCTTCATCCCCTGGCAAGTAGCCATCGGTGCGCAAGAAGCCTTTACCATCCGGGAGGATTTCCAGGATGCCTTTCTTGAACAGGTTGCCCGATGTCTTGGCCTGAGCTTCGAGAATGCGAAAGACCAAGTCGCTCTTTTTCAACGAAGTGGCAGCAGCAATGTTCAATTCTTTAGCGACTTCACGCAACTCTGGAAGATTCATTTCTTCTAGGGTGGTGAGGTCTAAATCGTTGCGTCCGCGCACCACATCACGCTCGTTGTTGCGCCCACCATCGCGGCCAAAGTTATCGCGTCCATCGCGGCCTCCTCCATCACGGCCCATGCCATCGCGCGGCACTCCGTTGCGAGAGCCACCATCGCGGCCATCACGCGGCCCGCCGTCGCGCGGGCCACCGTGACGTGGAGCATTATCGCGGGGAGCCATACCCCGTGGCGCGTTATCACGATCACGCGGCGATGCAGGGCGTGGGGGCATAACGGGCGCACGCATTTCGCGGGCTACTATGGGGGCAGCGGTTACAGGCGCAACCGCATCACCCTGGCCCTCAGCTTCACGCACACCATTTTCGGTCGTCGAGCTATCCGATGCCACGCTCTCTTGGGATATGGTTTCAGGAGCCGCGTTTACCGTTGCAGGTGTCTCTATGGGAGATGCCTCTACTGAAGATGCTTCAATTGCCGGAGTTTCAGACACAGCGGCAGTTCCTTCACCATCAGCATCGCCACCAGTGGCTACAACAGGTGCCGCCACCGCGTTTTCGCGGGCCGACTTAGCCAGCCGTCCCGCCGGGGCAGCGGGGGCACCATCAGTTTCGGCTTCGGCCCGCCTACCCCGGAAGGTGCGCGTGGCACGGGGCCGCACTTCGGCGCGTCCCTCGCGCCCACTAAACCGCAAAGCGCGGCCTTCCGCCGCTTTTTCGGCACGAGTCTGTGCAGCGGTTGGAGCTTCAGCCGAGGTGGCTTCCGCAGCGCCATCCGCAGTGGCAGCCATGCCATTGGTTTGCCCCTGGCTATCGTCAGCCGCATCGGTCGCGGTGCCGTTACTAGTCGATTTCTTATTGATAATTTCACCCTGATTACTGTCGTTATTATTAGATAGTGCCGTGGCCTCGGCAGCCATTGCATTCGTGTTCTCGTTTGATGCCATTGTTATAGATTCCCTTGATACTTGATCAGGAACGAATTCCTGCACTTGATCCTGATAACTTTGCTCACTTTCACTATTATTAGTTGTTATCGCTGCGGCATGAGCACTTCCCGCTTCACTTATAACGCGCACTTCAAACTATCACCCTAAAACCATCATCCTGATTCAAGTCGTTGTGGATTGATTGCACCTAAGGCTTATATGAAATTTCATCCTCGAATGATGCCCACCTAGCAACACCACAAGCTAAGCCACGATACACGCCAAAGATTAAACAGACTTTTATAAATTCGCTGCACGCCGTCTGAGTACTATGAAAATAGAAGGCAAGACGGGTGGAAAGTATGCAGGCACTTGTTTTAAGGGCAGCGCAGAATACGTCTGGCACAAGAACTTTAAAAGCAAGATGTTGGAATGGAGGATGGAACACCGAGGAGATGGGACTGCGGTTTCTACCCTTTACACAAAACCAGTTATATACCCTGCATAAACGACGGCAGCTCCAACAAATTTATTGGCTCATACTATGGAGTTAAGTCGGTATCTGATGCGACGATGAGATGCTACTTGCCACCATAAACTTCCGGGCGCAGGATACCAACATAAGGAAGGTTACGATAACGTTGAGCAAAGTCGAGGCCATAACCAACCACAAACTCATCTGGCACCTCGAAACCGATATAGTCTACGTCCACGCTGGTTAAGCGGCGCGACGGTTTATCGAGCATGGCGCACACACGCACACTGGCCACATTGCGATGCCGCATAATATCGAGCAAATAATTTAGGGTGAGGCCCGTGTCCACAATGTCTTCCACAATCACCACATGACGACTCTCGACACTCTCATCCAGGTCTTTGAGAATCCGCACGACACCCGAAGAACGCGACTCTTTACCATACGAGGAAATCGCTACAAAATCCAGGGAACATGGCACGGTGATATGCCGCAACAAGTCAGCCGTAAAAACCGCTGCCCCGACTAAGACACCCACCAAGACAGGGTCTTTACCCTCGTAGTCACGCGAAATTTGCGCGCCTAACTCCGCGACGCGCTCCTGCACCTGCTCAGCGGACAGCAGCACCGATTGCACATCGGATTCCGAAGGCCGCACGTCAGACGACAATTGTTCAGGCCGAAAAGGATGGAGCATAAGCTTAGGGGAATTTTAAGTTTTGAGTGTTGAGTTTTGAATTAAGGATGGGATGCAAATTGTCTGGCTTTAACGAAGAACTTTGCGTTTGCATTTCTCAACTCAAAACTCATAACTCAAAATTATTAGGGTATAGTATGTTCGATGTTGTTATCAACAGGATCAGAAACCAAGCGCAGGAGAATCGTGCGCAACAAAGCCACTTCGTGCTCTAACTCATTATGACGCTGCGCTAAGCGGCGCACCGTTTCTTCCAGAGGTATTCCTTCGGCGAACAGATCCTCACGCTGCTGCGCGTCCCCACGCTGCATCTTGCGCATTTCTTGCTCGACGGCCTGGCGAAATGCCAGCACAACATCTTCTTCATTTACCGAAGGCATAGTTCTCCTCCTTCACCCATTTTCTACATCACGGTACATCCAGGGAACGGCTAAAACGGCGTTGTTGTCGGTTTTAAGCTTAGAGAAATATCTCTTATAGGTTCGCCCGGCTGCTTTGCACTCACTCTGGCACTTACCTTGGTGTAGTGTCTAAAACTCAGCTTGGTGCGGCAAAACGTGGGCGGTATGAAGGTAGAGGGCAATTCTCGTTCCGAATTTCGGCGCTTATAGAATACACGCGTCAGACACTCAATGTCATTTTACCGGGAATAGAGTCACTTCCGCAACTATTCCCACTCAATAGTGGCCGGTGGCTTGGATGTTACATCATAAGCCACGCGGTTAATACCCGCGACTTCATTAACGATGCGGTTCGCTATCCGTTCCAACACTTCATACGGAATGCGCGCCCAGTCGGATGTCATGCCATCCTCAGAGGTCACCGCGCGAATAATAATCGGATGCGCATAGGTGCGTTGATCACCCATCACTCCCACCGATTTCAAGGGTGGCAAGACGGCGAAACACTGCCATATCTGGCGATAAAGACCAGCCCGCTTAATTTCTTCAATTAAAATGGCATCGGCTTCGCGCAGAATCGCCAATCGCTCTTCGGTGACTTCACCAATAATACGAATCGCCAAGCCGGGGCCGGGAAACGGTTGTCGCCACACAATTTCCGTGGGCATTCCCATTTCTTCGCCTAATTGCCGCACTTCATCCTTAAACAGGGTACGGAATGGCTCAATCAGCTCAAAGTTCATCTTCTCCGGCAAGCCGCCAACGTTGTGATGGGTCTTAATTTTGGCAGCAGACCCGGTGCCACTTTCGATGACATCAGGATAGAGCGTGCCCTGAGCCAGATACTTCATACTGCCCAGACGTTTGGTCTCACGCTCGAAGGTGGCGACAAATTCATTGCCGATTTTCTTACGCTTCTCTTCGGGGGAAGTCACGCCTTTGAGCAGACTAATAAACTGCCGCGATGCATCCACATATTCAAAGGTAATGTCCGCTTTAGAGCCACCGAAGGTTTGGCAAACCTGCTCGGCTTCATTCTTCCGCAAAAAGCCATGATTGACAAACAGACAAGTGAGTTGGGAGCCAACCGCGCGCTGGAGCAGGGCCGCGGTGACCGCTGAATCTACCCCACCCGACAGGGCGCATAGGACCCGATCTTTACCAACACGCTCGCGGATGCGGACTGTTTCAGTCTCGATGAAATTCTCCATCGTCCACTGACCGGTGCAGTCGCAATAATCATACAAGAAATTGCGAATAATCTCAACACCCCACGGCGTATGCACCACTTCTGGGTGATATTGCACGCCAAAGAGCTTCTTCTCTACATTCGCCATTGAAGCCGTGGGACACGAGATGGTTTTGGCTGTCGCTGTAAATCCAGGCGGCGGCTCCAAAACGTAATCGCCGTGGCTCATCCAACATATTAGATGCGGGTTCAAACCCTTGTACAGCGGCGCATTACGCTCAACTTCCAGTTCCGTCTTGCCAAACTCTTTTTTATCGGCAGGCACCACTTTGCCGCCCAGCATATGCGCCATCAGTTGATGCCCATAACAGATTCCCAATATGGGCACGCCGGAATGGAAAAGGGCATCGGCGCATTGGGGCGCTTGCACCTCATAGACCGAACTGGGGCCACCCGAAAAGATAACGCCCTTGGGCTTAAGGGCCATGATCTTTTCCAAAGGCGAGTCATAAGGCAGGATTTCGCAATAAACTCGGCACTGACGCACTTTGCGCGCAATTAACTGCGCATACTGCGCCCCGAAATCCAGTACGACCACTGTCTCGGATGAAATAGGATTCATTAGTATTGACAATTGCTACGTGCCCTGGCCGACGTGTTGATCAATTTGCTGGCGTTTGCCTTCACTTTGCAGAGTGGGCGCAATCAGGAGTTCGACTTGTTGCATTTCTTTAATGGTGGCTGCGCCGCAGGTGCCCATGCCAAGTTTTAACGCACCGACAAAGTTCAGTGTGCCATCATCTTTGGTAGCGGGACCAAAGAGGACTTGTTCCAGAGATGTCCCCTGCCCGACTTTGATTCGTGTACCACGCGGTAAACCGGCAGAACTGGTCGCCATGCCCCAGTGGTAGCCATGTCCTGGCGCTTCCTGGCTGCGGGCAATCGGCTGTCCCATCATAACGCCATCCGCGCCGCAAGCAATGACTTTGCAAACATCGCCACCTGTGCGCAAGCCGCCATCGGCAATAATGGGGACATAGCGCCCTGATTTCGCCTGGTAGTCATCGCGGGCAGCGGCGGCATCTGCCACCGCACTGGCCTGCGGCACTCCAACACCAATCACGCGGCGCGTGGTGCAAGCCGCACCAGGGCCAACACCCACTAAGATTGCCGAAGCACCGGCTTCCATGAGCACCAGAGTGCCTGCATAAGTGACGCTATTGCCGATAATCACTGGCACCCGCGCTTCGGCACAGAGTTTCTTCAAGTCCACGGATGAACCTTTACTGGAACGGTATTCCAGAGTGGTGACAGTGCTCTGCACGACGACGGCGTCTACTCCGGCTTCCATCGCGACATGGGCTAAACGTGCGGCTAAGGGTGTAAAGGATAGCACAGCGCGTCCGCCTGCCTCTTTAATCTGTTGGATGCGGCGAGCGACTAACTCTTCGCGCACTGGCTCACGATAGAGCTTTTGAATGAGCGGCACTACAGTTTCAACAGGTTCACTCACGATTTGCGTGATGACTTCATCGGGGTTTTCATAGCGCGTCTGCAAACCTTCACCATTCAGCACGGCGACGCCGCCCAGACGGCTCATCTCAATCGCCACGCGCACGTCTACAGCACCATCCATCGCGGACGCTAAAATGGGAATGTCCAGCTTTAGACCACCAATTTGAAGAGCAATATCTGTATCGTCAGGATCAATATTAACCAGGCCAGCCGCCAGAGCTAACTCATCCAATCCGTAAGTGCGCCGCGCTTCACGTTTACCACCGATCAACAAAACCAATCACCTCAAAGTGCCCTGTAAATAAGTTCTTAAATAATTAACGCATGTTATTAATATCCGTTCCAAATGAGCAACCAGTTAAAGGAGATGCAGCGTATTATGATGCCTGCGGGTTCCCCTGCAAATCAGAACTATTAGTCAGTTCCAACCGAGGGATGACATCTAGTATTTAAATGACATACGCGGCGCTTCGAGGGCCTTACAACCTGTCCGGCTGACTCATCAGAAACATACCTGAAGACATACCTGACATGAAGCGTCCAATATTAGGGGTGCGCATTGAACTTGCCGGGTATTTTAAGCCAATACAGCCTAAAAGTCAATGAAATATGCTATCAACATGGCTTCAGATGACGCTTAGAGGCCCCTTAAGTTATCAAGCCACCCTATTTCTTAATCTGAATTTCACTTATTCTTAAACTTCATCTTCTAAAGTATGGATGATATTTGAATCACCAAGTTAAAAATAAGGAGCTATTAAAGATGCAACACCGGCACAACAAACATCGCACTTATAAGCAGCAGGGGTTTACACTTATCGAACTATTAGTGGTCATAGCCATCATCTCAATCTTGGCGGCTATTCTGTTCCCCGTCTTTGCCACTGCCAAGGAAAAAGGTCGCCAGGCCGTCTGTCAGAGTAACCTCAAGCAGTTTATGGGCGCGATTATTATGTACACCAATGACTACGATGAAAAAATGCCGCTTTCCATCAGTGGCAACGCCCAAGTCGGCCCCGCTACGGCCCAGGCCGCCGGTATCCCAGAGTTCGGAGTTCACGCCGAAATTATGCCTTATGTTAAAAACAGTGGCGTGTTCAAATGCCCCGATGATCCTGGTTTCAAGCCGGGCGCAACTCCGAAATGTGGCGGGGGTGCGGTAACTTGCGCGGGTGATACTATCGCCGATGCGTATGGCACCTCTTACAAGTTCACCAAAGAGAATTTCTCAATTTTCCCCTCCACCAAGCCACCGGTTGGCAACTACAACTGTACCACCGGCTGCGCGCAAACCAATCCCAAGGCCAAACTACTGAGCGGCCAAGACCCGCCGTTTCCCATGCCGATTGCTTTCTTCCAACGCCCAGCCGAAACTCGCGTGATGCGTTGCTTTGTCGCTCCCTGGGAAGAAACGCCAGCCGGTGGCGGGCCAATTCCTGCGGGTAAGCCTGCTGTGTTTCATCCCGATGGCGAAATGATGACTTTTATGGATGGCCATGTAAAATGGGTCAAAAGCCTAGATCAAGAAAACAGCTATTGCAATGGCCCCACCTACTCGCCAGTCCGTGCTCTGCCGCCTAGTGATCCTAATTACAAGGCCAACGGTGATGGCTCCTGTGGTGCCGAGCGCGTAGGCTAAGAACCCCATGACCTCGGAGCACCTCCTTCTCCGAGGTCTTTTTCTTTTATAAGCTCGCTTTAGCAATCTCAACGAGGAACAGACTCATGACGCATGATGTAACACGCCGCCAATTTTTACGCACGGCAGGCGGGGCAACCTTGCTCGCTCTGTCACCCGATTTAGCCACCTTTGCGGCCCCGGAACTGATTAAACCCGATAAATCCCTGCCCTTGTTTACCGCGCTGCCGTATGTGCAACCCGGCGCGGGCAGTGCTCTGGTCAAGGGACAAGAGACCAAAGTCATTGCCTGGCAGACCACAACGACACCCGCTGCTTTTGAATTGCAGTATGGCCCAACCAAGAAATTAGGCATGACCCTGCCGGTGCAGACAACCCCACGATGGTCAGGCGATGTCGAAGATGGCGACCCACGCTTTAACTACGCAGCGAACTTAAACGGACTTGACCTCAACAAACCCTATTATTACCGGGTGTTGAGCAATGGCAAGCCCATAGCCGAGGGACGCTTCACGACGCGCAAACCGCGCGGCCAGCGCGTGCGCTTTGTGGCCTTTGGCGATAATTCCTATGGCGACATCAGTGACCGTGCTATCGCTTACCATGCGTATAGGGCGCAACCCGATTTTGTGATGAACACGGGCGATAATGTTTATGATGGCGGTTTGGATAACGAATACGCCCGTTATTTCTTCCCCGTCTATAATGCGGATGTCGCGGGGCCACGGCTGGGTGCGCCGCTCATTCGCTCCACGCCTTATTACACCGTCATCGCCAACCATGATGTGCATGACAAAGACCCGGCCAAGCATCCGGTGGCCGACTTCGACAAAGACCCCGATTCCCTCGCCTATTACACGGCCATGTATCTGCCCTTAAATGGCCTCGCGCAGCCGCCTCAACCAACGCCAACATTAGCCGCCACAACTAATGGGCGGGAACAGTTCCAGCAATTTAGCCACACCGCCGGGTCGCGCTTTCCCAGCATGGCTAATTACTCATTCGATTATGGCGACGCGCATTTTCTCTGCCTAGACTCCAACATCTATGTTGACCCCACCAATGCGCAGCTACAGGCATGGATTGAGCAAGATTTAGCGAAAACCGATGCCCCGTGGAAATTTGTGGTGTATCACCATCCGGCGTTTAATGTGGGCGACGACCATTACAAGGAACAGCACATGCGCGTGCTCAGTCCGCTTTTTGAAAAGCATCGCGTGGACATCGTCTTCAATGGTCACGAGCATAGCTACCAGCGCACTCGTCCAATGCGCTTTGAGCCAATGGACACCAGTCGTGCCTCACTCCTCAACGATAAAGATCGCCGCGTGCCGGGAAAGTTCAGCATTGACCGCCGCTTCGATGGCAATGCGGCCACTAAAGCCGATGGCATCATCTATATCACCACGGGCGCGGGCGGCAAGCACCTCTATGACCCGGAGCATACCAATCAGCCAGAGAAATGGCGGCACGCCGAGGATAACAACGCCGATTATGTGGTCAAGTTCGTCTCCGACCGCCACTCCCTAACCGTGATTGATCTCGATGCCAAGTCACTGTCGCTTACGCAAATTGACGAATATGGTCAGAAGATTGACCAGGTTCGTGTGACGAAGGCTTAAATCTGCTCTTAAAACAAAATAACCGCAGAGACGCTGAGGGCACAGAGATTTAGTTTTCCTCTGTGCCCTCAGCGTCTCTGCGGTTTTACCTACTTCGATCAATGCCGCTCGTGCAGCAGTTATTTCTTCTTTTCTGCACGCAGTTTGGCGGTGTGTGCCGTTTTCAACTGGTTCAGCACGCGATGGTGGCGATTGAGGTTGGCAATGGTCGCCGTGCGCTGGCGATTGCGAATGCTCTTCTGGGTGGAAATCTTGGCATCATGGCTGCGCTTCAGATTGCCCAGCACTGTCTCGTGCCGCTTCATGCTGGCCGCATTCGCCTTGGCTTGCCGCGCCTTGATCGCATCTGCTGTGCTGGTCTTGGGCGCAGCGATGGCGCTACCCAACAATCCGGCTACTAATACCCCTGTCGTTACATGTCCAATGAACTTTTTCATCTCATTTTCTCCTTTGGCTGAGTTTCTCTCAGCACTGCCACATCTGACGTAATACTGTGGCTCTTGTTCATTAGAATTAACGCTGCCTTTGGCATATTGTCACTTTTGAGACAGCAAGCGAAGGGGTAAGCCACCCTGTTGGTTCAAGCAAACAGCAGCGTTTGTCATGTTGAGTGGAGCGATAGCGAAGCCGAAGCATCTATTATGCGGAGCTATGAAGTCGTAATGAAACCTTTACTCTAGGGACACTCATACCAGATGCTTCGCTTTGCTCAGCATGACATACTCTTTCGTTTCCTGCTTTATTAGCGGTTCAATTCTATTTTAATAGGCTTAAATACTTTTCATAAGCGGCATCCCAATGGCCTGCCGCCTGAGTATCGGGTTCAAAGGTTTCGGGCGAAAAGGAACGCCGCACCACAGCGCGAATGTCTGATAGGTTGCTCAACTCACCACGCGCCATTGCTTGCACGAGGATATTACCGGTGGCTGTGGCTTCCACTGGCCCTGCTATCACTGGCCGTTGAATGCAATCGGCGGTTAAGTGACTGAGCAACTTATTCTGGGTGCCGCCACCCACGATATGCAAAACTTCCAAACGCGAGCCGCGCAATTCTTCCAGACGCTCTAATGTCCAGCGATATTTGAGAGCCAGACTCTCCAGACAGCAGCGCACCGTGGCACCAATCCCATCAGGAGGAGTTTGCCCAGTGCGCTGGCAGCATTCTCGAATGGCTTGGGGCATGGCAGCAGGAGCCACAAAACTGGGATGATCGGGCTCGATAAACGCCTGTAATGGTTCCGCTTCTGCTGCGCGTTGGGTTAGCTCAGCATAAGAATACTCTTCACCAGCCCTTTGCCAGGTACGACGGCACTCCTGTACCAGCCACAAGCCAGCGATATTCTTGAGGAACCGGATGGTATTGCCCACACCGCCTTCATTCGTGAAATTCAACTCCGCCACACGGTCGTTAATGAGCGGTTCGGGCAACTCAATACCCATCAGGCTCCAGGTGCCACTGGAAAGATAGGCCCAATTGTTTCCTTCGGCTGGCACCGCCACTACCGCCGACGCTGTATCATGGCTGCCCGGAGCAATCACGGGTGTTTGATCGGTGATTCCAGTGCGTTCAGCGACAGAGGCGCGCACCGTCCCAATCACTGTGCCAGGAGCAGTGATGGAGGGCAAAATTTGCGTGGGCAGCTCGAAGCGGCTCAACAAGTCTTGATCCCAGGTGCGCGATTGAGCATTAAGCATCTGGGAAGTTGAGGCAATGGTATATTCGCTGCTCTTGGTGCCAGTCAGCCAGAAATGCAGTAAATCTGGCATCATCAACAAGGTGCGAGCGATTTCTAATTGTGGCGAATTTTGCTTTTTCAAGGCCAGCAGTTGGAAGAGGGTATTAAAAGATAAGTACTGCAAGCCAGTAATATCAAAAATATCCTGACGCGATAGGGTAGTAAAAGCCACCTCCATCATGCCCTCGTTGCGCTTGTCGCGGTAATGCACCGGATTGCCCAGGAGGGCATCATTAGCATCCAGGAGGCCAAAATCCACGCCCCAGGTATCCACGCCAATGCCGCTGAGTTCCGCTCCATGCGAAGCCGCAGCTTTGGCTAACCCATCCTGAATGTCATTCCATAAACGCAGTACATCCCAGTACAGCGTATCCAGTGCCCGCACTGGCACATTGGGAAAGCGCTGAGCTTCTTCTAACTGCACGCGCTCGCCATCAAAGTCGCCAATTAAAACCCGTCCCGACTCGGCACCCAAATCAACTGCTGCAAACTTTAGCTGAGCCATTGATTTTCCTCATTCTTAGAGATTCTACAGGAGTTACGGAGGCAGTATAATATAGTCACTACTGGCTCGTTAGGAGGCATGAATGGCAGTCACAGTGGATTATGGGCCATGCCCTCAGTGCGGCGAAAAGAATTCGACCGCGGCAACTAAATGTCGCGTTTGTAATGCTCCCCTACCCTGGGTAAATCCACCCAAAGAATCTAAACTCACGGGAATGCTCAACAACCGTAAAGCGTTGGATTCTTCTGGTTCGCCCCTATCTTCCGGCCCATCCCTGCAAACACCCAGCTCAAACCTGCCTACTGGTTTTGCCCCACCTAACGCCAAACCTGCCAAGAAAGGTATCCCCAGAGCGCGTATTGATCTCAGCAGCTATAACGGCGCGGGCCTGCAAGTTGTTGGCGGCATCGTCTTCGTCGCTGGCATCGCCGTTCGCATTGCAGGCGTATTGCACATCATCCCTTACATCCGCTTCGCCGGTTATGGCATTATGTTGCTGGGCGGTGCCCTCTGGCGTGCTGGGAGTGATTAGTAGCCGGGCATTAAAATACCCGGCAGAAAGGCCGTTGGCCAAGCGTCCTCTGGACGCTCTGTAGGGGCACGATAAATCGTGCCCTCGTTGTGTACCGTCCGCGAGGACGGTTGGCTTTAGCCTCCCTGCCGGGTATTTTAATGCCCGGCTACTTACCCTGTCGCGCAGACTTCTTCAAGTTCTCAATATTCAAGCCTTTGAGTTCTTTCACCACAAACTCGCCATCTTTGCGAATGAGCTTGTCATCGAAGTAAATCTGGCCGCCGCCGAATTCAGGGCGTTGGATGCAGACCATGTCCCAATGCACTTCGCTGCGGTTGCCGTTGTCGGCCTGTTCGTAAGCCTGGCCGGGCGTAAAGTGAAAGGAGCCAGCGATTTTTTCATCGAAGAGGATGTCCTTCATTGGCTGCAAGATGTAGGGGTTAAAGGCAATGGAAAACTCGCCAATGTAGCGCGCACCTTTGTCACGGTCTAAGACTTCCAGTAGTTTGGGCGTGTTAGAAGAACTGGCCTCGATAATCTTGCCGTCTTTGAATTGCAGATTGACGTTTTCATGAGTGACGCCGCCTTCGATGGTCGGCACATTGAAGGTGATGCTACCGTTGACGCTGTTCTTGACGGGTGCGGTGAAACACTCGCCATCAGGGATATTATGCGTGCCATAGCAGGGAATTACACCTATGTTTTTGATGGAGAATTCCAGGTCGGTGCCGGGGCCAACCAGACGCACCTGGTCGGTCTGCTCCATTAACTGTTTGAGCGGCTCAACAGCACTCTGCATTTTGGAGTAATCGAAGGTGCAGACATCGAAGAAAAAGTCCTCAAAGGCTTCGGTGCTCATCTGAGCTTCCTGGGCCATCGCAGGCGAGGGGAAGCGCAGCACGCACCAACGGGTTTTCTTGACCCGCTGCTCTAAATGCACCGGATGCATCCACAGCCGCGAGTACAGCCGCATCTTTTCACCTGGCACATCACTCAGTTCGGCGCTATTATGGCCGCCGCGCAAACCGATATAAGCTTGCACCTGTTTCATCTGATTCAGGGCAACTTTGGCATTGAGTTTCATCGAATCTTCGGTTGCGCCCTGCATCAAAGCGCGGGTGACTTGCGCCTGGCGGATATTGACCATCGGATTGCCGCCCGCCTTTTCCACCGCCCGCAAGATGGCCGCTGTCATCTCAGGCGGCGCATCAAAGGCTTCAATTAAAATGTTCTCGCCCGCCTGCAATTGGGTGGAGTGGCGAATCAGAATATCGGCTAATTTATCAAATCGTGGATCGTGCATATTGCTCCTCTTAAATTTTAGAATGGGACGCTAAATTACATTACGCTATGCTGCGCAACGCAAGCTTTCGCTATTATCTATCTTAATAGCGTTTAAATAGCGTATGAAATTAGCGTCGTTGCACGTTGCGTCCCATTTACAACTTATTGTTTAGTCTCTTAATCTAAAATTAGGACAAAGTCAGTTAAAATAAAGTGTTACGATTATTCTTCCAATAGGCAAAGGCCCATGAATTCTTTTAATCGTCGTGAATTTCTCAAAACTTCCGCGCTTTGCGGTGCAGCCGCTTTTTTACCTTTGAACCTTGCAATGGCACAGGCACCACGCTTTCGCTTTGTGCATTTCACTGACCTGCACACTCAGCCAGAGCTTGGCGCAACCGAGGGCGTAGCAATGGCCGTGCGTAAGCTCTTATCGCTCAAGCCGCGCCCCGACTTCATTATCATTGGCGGCGATACGGTCATGGACGCCAGTGCAGTCGAGCGGCCCCGCGCTTTGCTGCAATACAACCTCTTCGCCGAGGCTATGAAACCGTTAGAGATGCCCCTGCACTATGTGGTAGGCAACCATGATATTTATGGCTGGGCCAGCAAGAATGCGGCCCAGGCGAATGATCCTGATTATGGCAAGAAGATGTATCAGGAAAAAGTTGTCAAAGGCCCGCTGCACACATCCTTTGATTTTGGCGGCTGGCACTTTGTGCTGTTAGATAGCATCGCCCTGCTGCCCGATCACACCTGGCGCGGGGAAATTGATGATGCGCAGATGCAATGGCTCAAGGACGACCTTACCCGCACTGGCAAGGCACGCCCCACGATTTTAGTTACTCATGTTCCGCTTATGACGCTTTTTACCCAGTATCACGACGGCACTACCAATCCCACCAGCGATAAAATGATCGTGCGCAACGGCAAAGAAATGCGTGATATTTTCAAGGATTATAATGTTAAGGCCGTGCTGCAAGGGCACACGCATGTTGTCGAGGAATGCACCTATACTGGCACGCGCTACATCACTTCTGGTGCAGTCTGCGGCGAATGGTGGAAAGGCCCGCGCCTCGGTGTCCACCCCGAAGGCTTCGCCGTTTTCGATGTAGAAGGCGACAAGCTCAGTTGGGAATATGTCCCCTATGGCTGGAAAGCACGGACTGTTTAAGGCTGGGTATTTCAACGTCTGGTGTGACCGCCATCTTTAACTAGTGCTAAAACCGCCTCCGCCATGTCACGGGCAGCATTAGGTTTAGCCAAGCTCGACGCAGCACGGCCCATTACATCAAGTCGAGACTTATCAGCCAATAAAGTTTTTACTTCACTCAACAGGCTTAGACCATCAAAATCAGCCTGGGGAATAATGATAGCGGCACCAACGCGCTGGCACATTTTAGCATTGCGCGTTTGCTCGTCGCCACCTGTCGGCACTAAGGGCACATAGATGGCAGGTTTGCCCAGAGCGCAAAGCTCGCTCACTGTCCCGGCTCCGGCACGCCCGACCACTAAATCAGCTAAGGCAAAGACGTGTTTAAGTTCTTCGGCGATAAAACGAGTCAACCCATAGCGGCGGGATAGTTCAGGCGATAGTTGAGAAACCGCACGCTGTAAGCGGTCATAGTCTTGTTCCTGTCCCGGTGGCTGCTGCCCACATTGATGAATGATGCGGCAGACAGAGAGCAAATCAGGCAACACAGCTTCCACGGCACGATTGAGGATACGCGCGCCTTGACTGCCTCCAGTAACATACAGCGTTGGCAGACTGTCATCATCGGGATTAAAACTAAAGTGCCGCCGCGCTTCCTCCGCTTGACCATTAAAAATCGTGGAGCGCACCGGATTGCCAGCGACAAAAGCTTTGTGTCGTAAGGCAGGGGGTAATTCGTACATTGCGCTTTCAAAGCTGAGCGCGATGCGCGTGGCAAAGCGGGCGGTGATGCGATTAGCCAGGCCAATTTGCACCGTTTGCTCGTGGATTAGAATGGGCACGCGCAGCATGGCGGCAGCAATAACGGGCGGCACGGCCACATAGCCTCCTGTAGCCAGCACTACATCCGGCCTGAAGTTGCGCACTTCTTGTAGCGCCTGCCAGGTGCCAACGGGAATACGAAAGAGGTCAGTGAGGTTTTCGCGGCTGAGATAGCGGCGCAATTTACCCGTTTCAACGCCAACAAAGGGGATGCCCGCTTTTTCAACCAAGTCTTTTTCCAGTCCGCGCTTGCCACCCAGATAGAGGAATCGCGGCGTCCAGTCCGCGCCGGTCTGGGCCGCCAATTCTTGCAGTGTTTTAATGATAGCCAGTGCCGGGCTAATATGTCCACTGCTGCCCCCGCCTGTAACCAGAATCTTAAGAGTTGCCATCGCCACCCGGGCGGGGACAGATACAGAGCTTAATGTTGTCTCTAATCATCGTGAATATCTGCTCATTAACTCACCTTCAGCAATTACGTGGCCTTGCAGGGCTGGGAAGACTTGTGCTTTGGTGGCACCCGCCGGAATATTAAGTTTACTATTGAGTGCATAAATTCTAAAAATATAGCGGTGTGTGCCACTGGGCGGGCAAGCACCGCCATAGCCGATTTTTCCAAAATCATTTTGACCCTGAATGGCTCCATGAGGCAAGGTATCCTGGGTGGGAATATTTTCTTTTAAGGTGGTCGTATGCGGCGTGATATTCATGAGGAGCCAGTGTGTCCAAGCGCCCTGTGGAGCATCCGGGTCTTGGCACACAATCGCTAAGCTCTTGATGCTCTCAGGCACGTCAGCCCATTGCAATGGAGGAGAAATATTTGGGCCATCACAGGTGTAAGTCCTGGGTAACAGGCCACCGCTTTTAAATGCTGGGCTGCTTAACTGAATCGTCTTTTTCGCCATATCTGGCGCATCCCCTCCAGCATGAGAGGAATTAGCACCCGTCTGGAAGTGACCACAAGAAGACAGCAGGGAAATGCAGGGCAGCAGCCAGGCCATCTTGCGCAGCATAGCTCCTCTTTAGCTTCGCCTTAAGCCGTTTGAAACACTTCTTTCTGGGCCAGCAGCGCCGCGCCCACTGCCGCATCGAACTGGGGCCGAACGATGCGCCAGGACGCGAGGGGCAGGTAATCGCGCTTCATCTCGACCATGCGTTCGCCGATATTATAGCCCACGCTGGCGCGGAAAAAGTCGTCTTCAAAGAGACCACCCCGTAAAGCCACGCCGATTTCTAAGGGAGCTATGGGTTGTATCATGTCGCGCTCACGATGGCGCGTTAAGACCGCCCGTGCCACCGCAGCGACCGCATTGCCCAGGTGCTTGACAGCGCGCTCTCGAATATCGCCTGCGACCTGTGCGCCGGAATTGGCAGTATCAAACACTACCTGCGTAAGGCGTGCGATCTGCTCGCGGGTCAAATGCTTGGGATGCGAAGAAGCGGCATGAATGGCTTGCACTAATTCATCACAGTCGCGGATATTGAGGGCATTGAAGATAGGAGCCGCCAGACGGGTTTGTGGCCCTCGGCCATCGGCATGACGGCACACCGCCCGCAAAGCCTCCATACCAATCCAGTAACCGCTGCCTTCATCACCTAACAACGGCCCCCAACCGTCGGCGTAGAATCTATCACCCTGTTCATCTTGCCCGTAGGCAATTGAACCTGTGCCTGCACTCAACACAATGCCGGGGCCACCGGCGAACGCGCCACTTAAAGCAACGGCGGCATCCGTATCTAATACCCAGGGACGACCATTGACGAGGGGGCCAAGGTAAACACGCATACTGGCGGCATCGCCTTCGCGCCGCACCCCGGCCAGGCCAAAGCCCCACGCGGCAATATCATCATGTGTCAGGCCGTGAGCCAGGCGGGTGGCATCGGCCAGGGCAGAGAGGGCCGCCTGCTCGCAGTTCAGCGCGGCGCGTTCGGGGCCAAGCACATAATGATTGCTCGGCCCGGCCACGCCGCGCCCCAAGACTTGCAGTGTGTCGTCAATGACCACCGCTTTGGTCTGGCTGCCACCCCCATCAATACCGATGAAGTATTTCATTTTGCCATCACAGAAGATAAGGCTGCTGCCGCAGGTTAGGATTTATAACACTGCGGTCTGCATGGTCTGGCGCGTCTACTAAATGAGCATCCTCAACGGTATCGGTGTCTTCTTCGGTCTGGCGGGAAATACTGAGCACTAAACCGATACCAAGTAAGGTGCAGAGCAGGCCAGAGCCGCCATACGAGATGAGCGGCAAGGGCATCCCCGTGACTGGCAAGACGCCTGTCACCACACTGGCGTTGCACAGGAGTTGAATTGCCAGTAGGGTGCCGACCCCGGCACAGATAAGGGCATCAAAGGTTTGCCCGGCGCAGTGAGCCGTGTGGAAGCAGAAGAAGATAATCGCGCCATAGATGCCGAGCAAGGTCAACATGCCCACCAAGCCCCATTCCTCACCTGTCACGGCGAGGATAAAATCGGTGTGGGGTGCTGGCAGATGCCCCTGTTTAAAGAGGCCACCACCGGGGCCAGTGCCCAATAAACCGCCACGTTCGAGGGCACGCATTCCCTGCAATGCTTGATAATTCGAGCCACGCTCATCTTTTTTATGCGATGCGAACTGCGCCACCAACCGCTCCCGTTGGTAGGGCTTCATAAACATGGTGCCTGCCCCGGCTAACATTAATAGCACCAGGGCTACCCCCACCATCTGTTTGCCCGGCACTGCGGCAAAGAACGCGATACAGAACGGTAGCAGGAAGAGCAGCGCGGCGGCTGACAGGTGCGGTTGCACAAACACCAGCACACCTACCGGCAAGGTTAAACCAAAAGCCACAATCCAAGGCCAGATTTCTTTCTGGGCCGTGCGCGACGCACGGCTCCAAAAATCGGCGAGGACGCCGACCAAGGCAATCTTAGCCAGTTCTGAAAACTGAAGCGGAATTGGCCCTAATTTCACCCAGCGCCGCACTCCACCCATTGATAAGCCCAGGGGCGTGAATTTAGTCGCTAAAAGTCCCACAACAGTGACAGCAAAAAGCACCCAGACTAACCCGCGAATATGACGGGCAGGCACCCGCGAGACGGCAGTGAGCAAGAACAAACCGCCCAGCACAAAGCCGATTTGTCGGGTGAGAAAATAATCGGTATAGCCGTAGTGGTCGAGTGCGATAGCGGTCGAGGCCGAATAAACGAGGGGAATCGAGAGCACCGCTAACAACAAAGTCAGCGCGTAAAGCCCACGATGACATGGCGGGCACTTACTAACGCACCCGGTCTCGGCTACATCAGTCGT
This sequence comes from Abditibacteriaceae bacterium, assembly GCA_019239895.1. Taxonomy (GTDB): domain Bacteria; phylum Armatimonadota; class Abditibacteriia; order Abditibacteriales; family Abditibacteriaceae; genus JAFAZH01. The sequence continues at coordinate 102,708 of JAFAZH010000022.1, forward strand.
GTCTTCATCCACGACATCATTTGCTTGGTCGTTGTTAGTTTGGGTGCCACGTTGCGCCTGACCTCCTGGCACTACCCGCAAAGTATGCTCGGCAGTTAAAGGCTGTGCCATCTGCTGGCGCGGCGTTGAGTTAAGCTGGGCACGCTCACGGCGGGCGCGTTCTAACAGTTGACGCTCCCGCAGTTGACGTTCGCGGGCGGCCCGCAAACGCTCATGGCGCGTGGCGCGTCGCATCATCAGGTCGTCTTGCGGATCGAAGGTGTCGTGATCCTGAAAAGCATCCCCCGCCCTACTGTCGTTGCGCCGGGTGGTACCGCGCTGTGCATGGTCGCGCTGTGTGTAGCCGCGTGGGGCATGATCAGCATCGCGCAGTGGGGCGCGGGGCCGAGGGTCGCGGACGGCAACTCTGGAAGACATTGTGCTACTCCTTGTGCTGTGATGTTGGCTGCGATGATGATATTGCGGGCAATATCTTAGAGTTCGTGACGGCTGTTAGGCTTAGTTTATGCGTAATCATGTGTCCTGAATAGGCTAACGACTATGCGGGACGACAATTTTAGATTTTGATTTTCTGATTTTAGTCATAGATACCTGTGGGCCAGACACTCCTGTCTGGCATAAGCCATAAATAGCCAGACAGGAGTGTCTGGCCCACAAGTTATAGACTATCCCACTAAAACCATTACTTATTTTGCAGAGCTTCCACAGCGGCGCGAAAAGCTGCGCCACGCGCTTCAAAACTGGCAAACTGATCGAACGAGGCACAGGCCGGACTTAAAACCACGGTGCCCCCGGCTGGCGTTTGCCGTGCGGCTTCCAGCACCGCCTGGTCTAACGTTTTGGCATCTATAATTCTACCTGCATCGAACCCGGCGCGCACGGCGGCATCCGCAATAATTTTAGACGCTTCACCAATGGTTATTAATAGATGGGCTTGACGCGCAATAGCCTGTCCCAGTTCATCAAAAGCTGCCGCATCCTGTAACTTGGCGCGTCCACCTGCAATGAGTGTTACTGGCGGCGCAAAAGCTCCTAATGCCCGCACCGCAGCATCAGGAATCGTAGCCTGGCTATCATTGACCCAGGTTATTTCACCAATTTGGCCAATCACTTCCAAACGGTGTGGCAGACTCTCGAAATTGCGAATGGTCTCGGCTATGGCTTGCTTGCTCGTCTTATCGTCAATCTTCGCTTCATCGGCAGCAAGTTGCGCCGCTGCCATTGCTGCGGCGACATTCGACCAGTTATGCTCACCACGCAGGGGAATGTCGGCTACATCAATAATTGGCATAAAGAAGGGCAGTCCCTGGAAACCCAACTGATCGCCGCGCCGACAAACAACGCACCACTGGGCGGTGGGCGGTGTTGCCTGGGCAGTGGTGATGTAATCTTGCGACTTGAGTTGCCTGTGCCAGCGAGGAAACGTGCCTCTGCCTTCCCACAATTCACGGACAGGATCGTTATCAATATTCAGAATGGCTATATCATTTTTATTCTGGCGGGCAAAGAGTTTCAGCTTGGTGCCCCAATACTGTTCTAAAGAGGGGTGATAATCGAGGTGATCGGCCAGCAGGTTCAGCAAGACAGCGATATGTGGCTTGAACGTGGGCGCACGCTCTAATTGAAATGATGAGACTTCTACCACCGCCCAGGCATCCGGCGACAGACGCGGTAATTCGGCGATGAGGGGGACTCCTGTATTCCCCGCGCGAATCGCATTGATGCCACACGCTTGCAACATATCGGCAATCAGCTTTACTGTGGTGCTTTTGCCCTTGGTGCCAGTGACCGCAATCATGGGGGCCGGACAATGCCGCGCTGCCAGCTCTAATTCGCCAATAACTTCAACTCCCCTGGTTTCAGCGTCACGCACAATAGATTGCAGGGGTGGATGATGAATTTTCAGACCCGGCGAGAGGACTATCATGTTGCCCTGCTTGATGCGGGCGAATTTGTGATCGCCCGTATGCAGTTCCACACCCAGCTCAACCAGCGCCCGCGCCTCGTCACTGAGTTCTTCCAGAGGGCGGCTATCATAGCCCAGCACCCGTGCGCCACGCTCCGCTAAAAAGCGCGCGGCAGGCACTCCGGCCCTGGCTAACCCAATAACAGCACAGACTTTTTCACGTTGCATAGTTAATGGAGAAAAGTGTCACGGCCAGTGCGGTAAAAAGTTCATGGCCCATAAATAGAGACCAACACAGGTGGTTAATAAATTGATGGCCCAAAAGACCATCACCACGCGCCACTCACTCCAGCCGCCTAACTCATAGTGATGATGAAGTGGGGCACGGCGAAAGATGCGTTTGCCTTCGCCGGTCTTCCGCTTAGTCCATTTAAAATAGCTGACTTGCAACATCACACTGAACATTTCGACGAAATACATAAAGCCAATAAAGGGCAGCAAAAACGTAGCGTGCGCTAAAACTGCGCCCATGCCAAGAGCCGCCCCTAACGCCAGGGAACCGGTATCACCCATAAAAACTCGCGCCGGATAGTGATTATAGACCAGAAACCCCAGACTCGCCCCCGCCAGTGCCATCCACAGCATATTGCTAAAATAGGACACTTCAAAAGGGGCCACAAATGTGCCGCCAATCCAGAGAGCAAGCCCCACCTGCACCGCTAATCCAGCCGCCAAACCGTCAATGCCATCGGTTAAATTCACCGCGTTTGAGGTGGTGACAATCAACATGGCAATAATCCCCAGCAATACGGGCAGAAACGCCGCGCCTCCGGCGAAAAGTGCCGGGTAGACGAAGCGCACTCCTAAATAGGACTGATAAAAAGTTAAAAGTGCGAATGCTCCGACGAAACCCAGGGCTAAACCCACCTGAGCCACAAATTTAGCACGGGCGCTCAGGCCACCCCGTCCCGAAGCTTTTGACCAATCATCGGTGAAGCCCAAACCCGTAAAAGCCAGCACTGTGAGTGGTGGCAATAGCACACCACCGAGTAATTGCAGCCAGGTTGGGCCACCGGTAACACCTCTTACACTCCGCGTTAGCAAGCCTAAGATAGCGCCCGTCGAGACAAGAGCTATAAACGTCAGGCAGGCTGAGCCAATGAGACCAATACCACCCATAGAGGGTGTCCCCTGCTTCGCCTGATGAGTTTCCGGGGTATCCTCACGCACCGTCCACGTCTCTGCCTCTGGCTGATCCTTGCGCCAATGTTTATGCCTTAGCCAGTCAATAAGGGGCGTACCCACAAAAAACATCAGGATGAACGCGCCCAGAAACATCAGCAATGGCGTCACCCAGGGATTGGAGACCCACGAGAAAATAATCCATGCTAATCCACCGGGATTATTCACCGCCAAGGGCTTTCACCACCGTTTCCAGCCCGACTGTGCGGCTACCTTTTACCAGCACCACGTCACCTGCCTGCACCAACTCTGGGGCGCGCTGGGCGGCAGTGGCGGCATTATCACACCAGGCGACTTCCGGCTGAAGTTCTAAAGTTGCCGCCACGTGTAAAGCCGAGTTCAGCAAAGGGCGCGTTTCCCCACCAACACCGATAATGACATCAGCAAAAGTGCCGACGTAATCGCCCACTTTGCGATGTTCGCCTTCCGCCCAATCGCCCAGTTCCTTCATCGCCCCCAGTATCGCCACGCGCCGCCCGCCACCGGGGAAATTGAGCAGGGTTTGCAAGGCGGCCCGCATCGAGTTCGGCCCGGCGTTGTAAGAGTCATCAATGATAGTGATACCATTGCCTTGCACCACGCGCATTCTACCACCGGGCACAGTGGCATGGTGCAGGGCTTGCGCCGCCTCTGCCAATGGCACGCCTAAAACATCTGCTACCGCCAGAGCCGCCGCCGCATTAATCGCATTATGTTCGCCGGGCAGAGGCAGTTTTAAGTTTTGAATGGCGAGTTTTAAATTTTGAATTAAGGAAAAAGATATATTGCCGCTGGCTTCCGGGGTTATCGCGGTTACTCGATAATCGGCGTTTGGGCTTTCTCCGAAAGTGACCACACGGCAGGGTGCTTGCTCGCGCATTAGCTCCAGGAAATCATCATCTGCCGGTAAAACGGCGACCCCATCGGACGGCAATGAATGGAGCAGTTCAGCTTTGGCTTGGGCAATATTTTCCAGACTGCCTAACAGTTCAATATGCTGTGGCCCGATGTTGGTGATGACACCCACCGTCGGCTCGGCAATACGGGCTAAATAGTCAATCTGTCCCGCACCACGCATTCCCATTTCAATCACCGCCGCACCATGCGCTTCTTCCAGTTGAAAAAGTGTTTGCGGCACCCCCACTTCGTTATTAAAATTGGCGGTAGAGGCGAGGACGTTGAAGCGGGCGGCAAAAACGGCTGCAACAAGTGCACGGGTAGTCGTTTTACCGTAAGAGCCAGTAACACCAACAACGGGAATCGTGAATTTCCGGCGATGCGCCCTCGCCAAATCACCAAAAGCATGGAGGGTATTGGGAACACGAACTAATTTAAGTTGAGGCGGGGCACCTTCTACCGATTCCACCACAGCAGCACAGGCACCCTGTGCCGCAGCTTGTTCCAAAAAGTTATGGCCATCGAAGTGTTCACCCCTCAACGCCACAAAGAGCGTACCCGCAGTGAGCGTTCTGGTATCGCTGGAAACGCCGCAGATTTCAAGAGCGGCTGCACAGTTAACACCGGTTTCGACAATCTCGCCACCGCAAGCCGCCGCCACTTCGCCAAGAGTAAAGCGGGCGTGATTTATCGCCTGCTGTTCGCCGCTCACGCCGCATCCTTTTTTACCGGGTCTTCCAGGAATTCACGCACCACTTCGCGGTCGTCAAAGTGAATGGTACGGTCTTTAAAGATTTGATACGTCTCGTGGCCTTTACCGGCCACGAGGACAAAATCGCCATGACGGGCCAACGACAGGGCCTTTTCAATGGCCTGGCGACGGTCAACCTCGACTACGCACTCCGCATGACCCTGCACCGTGCCCGCTAAAATATCATCAATAATCCGGGTTGGGTCTTCGGTGCGCGGGTTATCACTGGTAATGACTAACAAGTCAGAGAATGAGGCGGCGATAGCGCCCATCTGAGGTCGCTTCGTGCGGTCACGGTCGCCGCCACAGCCAAAGACCGTAATCAAGCGTCCGGGAGTAAACTCGCGCACCGTGGCCATAACGTTCTTTAAGCCATCAGGTGTGTGGGCATAATCTACCGCCACATAGAAATCCTGGCCGCCTTCAATCATTTCCATGCGACCTTCGGGAGCGGCAGCACGTTGGAGAGCTGCCTGAATTTGCGGCAGCGGCATTCCCTGCAAGAGACCAAAGCCGACAGCGGCGAGGCTATTATAAACGTTGAAGCGCCCTGTCAAATTTGAATCGAGATGAATGTTGCCAGTGGAACTACGCGCCACAAAGGAGGTGCCGATAGGCGTCAGATGGATGGCTTCAGCCGTGACGTGTGCCTCATTCTCAATACCATAAGTGATATAAAGCGAGTCTTTAGAAACTTCATCGCGCAGCCGTCGCCCATAGTGATCGTCAACATTGAGCACCGCGCCAAAGCTCTTAAAGTGCTCTGAATAGTGCGCAACCTCGTTGAAAAGCTTCGCCTTGGCCTGGAAGTAATCTTCCATGTCTTTGTGAAAATCGAGGTGATCCTGGGTGAGATTGGTAAACACACCCGCATCAAAAGCGCAACCTGCGACGCGCTGGAGCGAGAGAGCATGAGAAGAGACTTCCATCACCACCGCTTCGCTGCCGCCGTCCAGGAAGTCCGCCAGCAAACGCTGCAAATCCAGGCTTTCGGGGGTGGTGCGGCCTGTATCATAAAAAGCACGCTCGGTCGCCGCGCCTAAAGTGCCGATGATGCCAACGCTTTTATATCCGGCTTCACGCAATAACTCGGCGATCAGATGGGCTACTGTCGTTTTGCCGTTTGTGCCAGTAATGCCCACCAGGAGCATCTCCCGCGAAGGATTGCTGTAGAATTCACAGGCTAACCCGGCCAATGCCAGACGCGTATCGGGCACTAATACTCCGGTGATGCCAGCGGGTAAAGCTTTAACGGCGGCTTCGTTATCCGCTACGATTGTAGTAGCCCCACGCTCTAACGCCTGGGGAATAAACTCATGCCCATCGCGTTGTTGACCACGAATACAGACAAACGCTGTATCGAGACCCACCTCCCGCGAATCGTAGGCGATAGCCGCCACTTCAGCTTGTTCATTGCCGAACACCTGAAACTCTGGCAGGGCAATTAATAATTCTTTTAAAGCAGGCATTTTAATAACTTCAGAATTTAATAGGCAGACCCGCCGCTAAAGCAGCGGGCTGAAGTAACAAGCCCGGTGAACCGGGCTAACGTGGCTCTAACGAGGCCCATTCACGGGTCTTTGGTGTTCAGCCCGCTGCTTTAGCGGCGGGCCAACCGCAAACAATACCTAGCAGTTTATAACAACTGGCGATAAACGCTTAATCCACCTGGTTCTTAGTGGGCGATGGCTTTTTCATCAAATCGGCGGCAGGCGCAGGGGCTGAAGTGCCATCGTGCAAGCGCAGGTGCAGCATCGCTTTATTAGCAATTTCAGCGAACGCCGGGCCGCAGACTTCGCTGCCCCAGTGACTACCGTGTGGCTCATCAGCCATGATTAAGATGACAAACTCCGGCTTGCGCGAGGGCACGAAGCCAACAAAAGAAGAGATAAAGCGGCCCGCCGCATACCCCTTGCGTCCAACAGCTTTTTGCGCTGAGCCAGTTTTGCCAGCGGTCGTATAACCGGGCACGAACACATATTTTTTGGCCGTGCCTTCACGAGTGACACGCTCCATCATACTTGTCACCGTGTGGGCTGTTTCCGGCTCAATAACCTTGTGATCTATCTCCGGCGCAAAGGACTGTAATACTTTGCCTTGCTCATCGCGCACTTCTTTAATGAGGAGTGGCTTCATCATCACACCATCATTGGCGATGGTTGCAGCCACGCGCACCAGTTGCAGCGGGGTCATTAACATACCCTGGCCAAAGGCAAAGTTCGCCAACTGTTCCTGGCTCCACTGATTAGGGTCATTAGCAGGCAGTAAACCCGGATGCTCGCTGAGTCCCTCCAATCCGGTGCGCTCGCCTAAGCCGAACCGCTCGGCATATTGCAGCATGGTCGGTGCCCCGGCTAAACGGGCAAAGCCATAGACACCAAAGTTGCAGCTATCACGGATGCTATCGGACAGCGTTTCTTCACCATGCCGCCCTTGCGGGAAATGTGAAATCCAACAGTGCATCAGGTGCTTGCCCACCATCTGCGCGCCATTGCAATAAAAGCTATGGCTCTGCCAGTTGGGGACAGTTTCTACCGCTGCCGAGGCTGTAATAATCTTAAAGGTTGAGCCGGGTTCGTAGGCGAAGTTGACACAGCGATTAGTGGCCCGGTCTACAATATCCGCCGGACGCTGATTGAGGTCATAGGTGGGCGCAGTCGTCATAGCCAAAATTTCACCGGTGCGTGGGCGCATCACAATCGCCGTGGCGAAATTCGGCTTGAACTTTTGCACCAACCGATTCATGACGTCATCAGAGTCGGCTTGAATTTGTGGGTCAATGGTGGTGACCACGGTATGTCCAGGCACAGGCGCGCGCCATTCACGAACTAAACCGGGGACGGGGCGATTGAGGGCGTCTACCTGAGAGACAACTTCGCCATCTTTTCCACCTAAATCTTTATCCCAGGCTTTTTCCAGCCCATCCGCGCCGTGCCCGGTATTCGTGGTAAAACCGATTAACTGGCTGGCGAAGTCGCCCAGGGGGTATTGGCGACGGGGCGTTGGCAGCAGGGTAATTGGCTCCCAAAACTTCTTACGCTCGGCACGCGCTACCCTGGTTTCTGTTTTGCCCTGCGGCCCCATCAAGGCTTTCAGTTTTTGAATACGCTCTTCATCCACATGCCGCGCCAGGCGCACGAAGTAATTCGGCTTGCCATCCGAACGCGTGGTTTTATTCAGGGCAGTCAGATACTCTTGCTCATCGCCGCCGATAGTTTCGGCCAGGCGGCTCGCCATTTTTTCTTTGTCATGGATGCCGCGCGGATTGGCGCACACATCATATTCATTCAACGTGATGGCTAAAGCCGTACCATCGGTAGCCAACACCTGGCCGCGTTGCGCGGGGAGGATTTCGTGATGCGTAAAGATTTCAGGCTGAATGCCTTTAAGAGAAGACCGATGCAACGGCACGCCCTGCAACTGCACCAGACGAAAAGCCAAAAAAAACAGCGGCAAGAGGAGTAGATAAAAAGTCCACTCGATGCGCCGCTGCGTGCCGGTGAGGATGGAGTCACCGTTATTGCCAGTGCGTTGCCGTCCCCCCACGCTGCTCGGCGGTGCGCTCATCGTTCATCACCTGCACTTGGAAGGGCATTATTGGTAGTACGGTCATTTGCTGCGTTGTCATTGGGCGAGGTGTCATTGATTGTAGCGTCGTGTCTGGCCACATTATCAGTCGAAGGATGATCTGGCGCATTTCCAGATGCGCTATTGCTCATAGTGTCCGGGGTGCCAGCCCCGTCGTCCTGGGTTTTATCAACGTCAATTTCTACATGCACTGGCGCGGCTTTATGCTTCTTATGGGCTTTGTGGCCCGCAGCTACAGCCGAGGCGTTGGCCGCAGTGCCGTCTGCTGCAACATCACCACTCGCCGCATCTGTCGGGGCAGCCTCTAATGTGGCCGGAGTGCGATTAGTGATGGAATCGAGTTTGTCTTGCGTTGCCACGCTCCAGCCCCGCTCATGCGCCCATTGCGCAATGCGCGGCGATGAATCCAAGGCGGCTATTTCCTTTTGGGTGCGAGTCACATTGCCCTGCACTTGAGCGATCTCTTTATCTAAACGATAAGAATTATTGCGCGCTGAAAGTGTCATGCCCTGCATATAAAGCAATGCTACCAGTTGGCATAACAATACACAGCCTGCCACACTCGCCTGCCATGACAAGCGAAAGGGCCGGTGCGAACGCCGGGCGCGGCGGCGGGCCGCCCGCGCTTTAGTTCTCGCTTCTAAATAGGATTCTTCAGCTTGGTCGTTGCTGACGACGGGGTAGCGACTGGCAACATACGGCAATGGCGCGTCCATTGAGGTGTTTTGCAGCGGCTTAGGAGTTGTAGGAGTGGAAGATTTCCGGGCGGGGCCAGGCGCGGCATAACGGCGCGGCCCGTGAATGCGATCATCGGCGGGTGAACTGTGCTGGCGTTTTCTGGCGGCAACCGGCATCGCAAACTTCCTTCTTCATTCAACAGCGATTAGATCAGGTGTCCTCGTAGGGGGACACGCGGCGGCACGCCCTAAGCCGTGATTTTAATCGTCGGGCTTCAAATTAAATACTTTTCAATAGCGCGCAATTTACAACTGCGTGCGAGTGGGTTGTTAGCAATCTCTTCGTCCGTTGGGACAACGGGCTTAGAGGTCACAATCTTCATGCCCCAGGTAGTGCCGAAACCTGGTGTTCCAGACAGGACGGATGCCCCTTCGCCTTCCGGCTGTACGCCGCCGGTTGGCTCGTCGGAGTCGGTCGGTAAGGCCAGAGAAAAGGTGAGAGACGAACGCGCCGTGCGGGAATCCCAGGAGCCTGGAGAGGGCCGTCCGGGTTTCCTTTTACGGTGCGAACGGGAGATGTTGCCATCCTCCGTCCGCCCGGCAAGGCGACGAAAGGTGCGTTTAACGGTGCGATCTTCATTGCTGCTGTAGGTAAGAATTACGAGCCGGGCTGTAGTAGCCAAGACCGAACTGAGTGCCCGCGCGCCTTGATCGAGTGCCCAGAGTTCGTCGTTCACGGCAAGCCGTAAAGCGGCGAACGTCTTGGTGGCGGGATGAACACGCGATTGGCGGCGGACCCCAATTGGTATGGCGGCTTCGATGAGACTCACTAATTCTCCCGTGGTGCGAATGGGACTGCTGTGACGTTGTGCTGTGATGTTAGCTGCGATGCGACGCGCCCATCTCTCATCAGTAAACTTGAAGAGCAAGTCTTCAAGGTCGGAAGTCGAAAGTCGGTTCACCAAGTCGAAGGCCGATATTTCCTGCGTGCGGTCATAACGCATATCCAGAGGCGCATCCCCGCGAAACGATAACCCTCGTTCCGGCCAGGTTACCTGATAGAGTGACATACCAGCATCTATCAAGGCCCCATCAATGCGCGTTATAGGCCGCCCATCGGCTCCGACTTTTCGGTTTTCAAAGTACGGTTGTAGCAGACTGGCTGCATGGCGAAAATCGCCTTGAACCATAGTAACTCGTTCAGCGACGTTTTCTGCTGCCAAACGTCGCCGCGCGAACTCCATTGATTCAGCATCTCTGTCAAAGGCGACTACTCGACACGTTGGATGTGCCCTCAGCATCGCCAGCGTATGACCGGCTGTCCCTAACGTCCCATCTACAAAAACGGCGTCTGGCTTGACCTCAATAGCATTTGATGCAGCAGCGGCAGCTTGACCACTCTTATGACGCTTACGACGACTGCTCTCGACAGCTTGCTCGTTGCCTGGTTTCCCAACTGCATCGCCTAAAGCGACATCGTCGAGACTCGTTTCACCGGCCAAGCTGCGACAGCGTAAGTATGCGATTACCTCGTTTACCATCGCCGGTGGATGCAGGCGCGGTTCTGGTGTCTGGCTCGCGGCTTCCCACAGGGCCTCCAACTGCTGCGATTCCTGTGGTTCCGGTGGCTGCGACATCAGCTTGCTCTCCTACTTGCACCCTTTCTTCAACGACTTCGGGCATCTCTACTACCGGCTCGGCAGTTGTCTGCGCTTTACGAATGCTCGAAGCAGCGGCCCGCAACATACCAGCCTGGGCGCGGCGCACCTCGGCACTCTCTAAGCGTCGGGTCTGCGCCTCATCCCACTTTTCACGACTCCACAAGGTTGCATGGTTGAGTGCCCCAACCGTAACGACCTCTTTATCTAAGGCCCCGTAAAAACGCAGAATGTCTGGCACCTGCACCCGCCATCCGCTTTCCACAGTGACTTCTTCCGCGGCCCCGGTAATGCGCTCCACAGCGGCGGCAATGTCTTCGTCTTCGGGATGCTCGGCCATCTGGCGTTCGCAGTGCCGTAAGATATCTAAGCCAGTCTGATAATCGTATAAATCAATATTGTCTTTATCATTCAAGATCATCCAGAAATGATCTGTCAGCGCCGGACGCAACTTCGCCGGAATGATAATGCGGCCCTTCTCATCCAACGCATGAAAATGCGTCCCGGTCATAACCGGAACGGAAGGCGGAGCACCGTTAGATTCCGCCTCCTCGTTTTTCTCGCGGGTGAGCCTGGCCATGCGCGCTCTTTACATCACATACCTGAAAACCTGGTATACTGTATCTTTAATGTTGTCTGTTTTAGTGTGTCGCTATGATGACTGTACAATGACTATGCAAAACGCTATAACATCTACGTTTTGGACGCCTTCAAAATCCGTCCTCCGGCGTCCTTTCACGTCACTTGGCGTCATTATAATCTTAAAATTAACCCCTGTGCAAGTTCTCAAAACTTTTTTATATAACTTTAACACCTAAACTTAATAACCTCAAAAAAAATATATCCTCTGGCCTTAGATCCGGGGAAAAGTGTCACTACTGAGGCACAGCGCGTCACAGCGGCTGTGGTGGGCGGTTATGTGGAATGAGATTAGTGGAAAGCAGCCACGGCTGGCCGTTTGGTGCCTTGGAGTTGCTGGTAAATTTCCAGCAGTTGGCTAACCCGATGCTGCCGTGATAAGCCCAATGAGGAGTGGCGAGCCTTAGCTGTCATACAGGTGCGCAACGCTTCATCTTCGATTAAACGGGCCACCGCTTCACGAAATGGTGTCTCCCGTGGTGGCACAATAAAGCCTTCCTGACCATTAGTAATGGCCTGTGCCGCCCCCATCGCGCCCACCACCACGCATGGTAGACCCGCTGCGAGAGCTTCGGCAATTGAGACCCCCTGCGTTTCCGTGCGCGAAGCGAAAGTGAAGATGTCCCCGGCAGCGTAGTAATCCGCAATCGAGCCTGGGGCTATGAAATCGGTAAAGATCATTGAAGAGTTGATGTGTAATTCTCGGCTTAATTCTTTGAGGGAGTCCATCGCCGGGCCACCGCCAACTAACATCAAACGAATGCGACCAATTTTGGGATTAAGCGTCCCAAAATCGCCCCGTAATAGGGGAGCCAGGGCATTTAGCAGGAAAACTAAGTTCTTCTCCGTCCCTAAGCGTCCCACATAAAGTAAAACGATCTCGTTTTCTGCAATTTCATAACGCGAGCGCACCACTTCACGATTACCGGCAGCAAAGCGTTCAATATCAATACCCGTCGGCAACACACTGGTTGGCACGGTGGAGCAGAGGCGATGCACGATTTTCTCAATGGGTTCCGAGGGGGCAATCACATGGTCGCACTTGCAGCAATGGCGGCGCACTTTGCGCAGGGTGTAGCTACGCGCGAACCCATAAGGTAAAGGAGCATAGTGCAAATAGTGATGATAAAGGGTATGAAACGTGTAGACAAGAGGCACACCTTCACGGCGTGCGAGATGGGCACCTAACGCGCCAATGATAAAGGGTGAATGCGAATGCACCACATCAAATTCACCCTGCCGAAAACGGATAATGGCTTTGGCGTGCAGACGGGGTAAGAGCGGCCAGGCGACGGGGAAATCGGTGGCGCGAAACCAGTGACCAGCCGGGAAGCGGACGACATCCTCATCCACATCTTCATAGTCGGTATAACGGGGAGCAAAGATGACCACACGATGGCCGCGTCGCCGTAACTCTTCGGCGGTGGTGGCGACGCTCACCGCCACACCACTGTGCGTCGGCTTATAAGCGTCACAAAAAAAGGCTATGTTCATTCCGTAACAGAGGTGAAGAGACACGATTAATCGCGTCTCTACATGGCGTCTCTCATGAATTATACCGGGGGCGCGCTGTCTTCGCAGGTGAGTTGATCGCCGAACTGGGTCTTCGTGCGCGCAATGGTGCCGACCGCCAGTTCAATGGCCGCATGAGGCTTACCGCAATGGGCCTTGGCCGCATAGATTTTACCGGGGCCAATCGCTTCTACAAAATCAGTGACCACATTATCGCGCGTCACAAAAATGACATCTATTCCAAACTTCATCCCGAACATATGGATCGAGGGACAGGGTGTAATAAACAGCCCTTCATCGGGGGCCAGTGAGGTACGCCCTAAGAGGCCACGCACCCGGGTGAACAAGTTATCAGCTACCCCGCAATGCGCCGCAACTACAGTGCCTTGAGTGCTGTTCGTGACGCGAATGTATTTCATTAAAACGTGGTTAACTCTCTGGTTAACCCTGTAGCAGTGCTCTCACTGGCGGGTAGTTTCATAGTAACTGCAACCGCATCACCCTGTGTGGGGACAGTCACCTCTTGCACAGCAGGTGGTGGAATACGTCCACCCCGGCCTGGTTCATAGGGCAACATTAAGTGCAACCGATACTTACCAGGTTTCATGGGGTAAAGCGTAAAGTGACCCGTCGCATCAGTGCGCGCTCGGCGGAGATAACCACTGTAAAAGAAGTTGATCGCTCCGGCAGGTGCGCCAGGGGGCAACGGTGGCAATGTTTGCGGAGCCTCTCCACCCCGGCCCGCTAAGGGTTGCAGTTGCATTACAAAATCGGTGTTCGCCACGAGTTGATCTTTGGCATCATGGACTTCCACCGCGACAGTTCCTGCTGATGGAAGTGGCTTAAATCCGAATTCGACGTTGGCCACCGCACCCGTCTTAATCTGCACATTCTGCGGCTCTGGCGCTTCTAAAATTGGCGAAAAAACGCGCACCTGGTAGTTGCCAGGCGGCAGATCGCCAAATTCCACGACCCCATCGCCATCGCGTGTGATGAGGGAAGAACCGGACGGATCGCGCTGCAAGGTATAGAAGCGGGCGGTATCTTCGGGAATCTTCAACACTCCGGCCTGGCGATTGGCGGCATCGTCTTCCACATTCTGCATCATGGAAACTAATGCGCCACCAATTGGCTTGCCAGGAGCATTGCCATTACCAGCCTCTTCCCGCGCTGTTATATGTATGGTGCCACCGACTTGCAGGTGAATATCTATTGGCTTCGGGTGTTCTTCAAGCTGCACATTTAAGTCTTTTACCACCGCATAACCCACGCCAGGCGCAATCACATTAATGGCATAATGGCTTGGCACGACTCGACACAAAGGGCAGTTGGGCATTTCGCTGTTGCTGAGGGTAAAAGCAACCAGGCCAGATTCATTGGTGTTGGTGCGGGGCAAGCGCGTCCCGGCCCCGTCTTCACCAGCAACACGCATCATAACGGTGGTATTGGCTAAGGCCGTGCCATCAGGCTTGAGGATGCGTAAGATAAGCGGCACCAATTGAGCCAGCTTAATTTGCAGGGGCGGCGATGACTTATCGAGGGTAAAGTCATGGCTGCGATCTGGGGCATAACCATCGGCGTCTACATCCACATAATACGCGCCTTCTTCGATGTCTGGCAGGGTGAATTGCCCGCGTGCATCGGACACGGCATAAGCCCCCCAAAACTGGGCGGTGGCGGTTTCGTCTTGCCGTCGGAGGGTAATGGAAGCACCGCCAATGGGGGTGCCATCGTTGCGCGTAATACGGCCCGTTAAAGTGCGGCGATCTGGCAAGGGTTGCGCCTGAAGGGGTTGCAACAGGCCCACACAAAAGATAACGGCCAGGAGCAGTGCTACGACACCATTAGAAAACTGTTTCATGAGATACCTAAAAGCCCGTAAACGAAAAGACACCGGAAAGATTTATCCGATGTCTTCGACGTATCAACCGCTACGTTAGTTTCTTGGCTTATTCAATGGAACGCTAATTACATTCGCTAATTTCATGCGCAAGTACCGCTATTTTAATTGCGCTTAAATAGCGCACGCAGTTAGCGTAGCAAAGCTTAGCGTCCCATTAGAATTTAGAAAAGCGATTCTTCGCCCCAGATGCGGAAATTACCATCATCAATGCAGGCATGAGAGCTTTGCATCTTGAGGAAGTTCTCCGAAAAGGGCGTAGCATCTACATGCTCTAACCAATGCGCCCGCTCCGCTTCTGGCAAACGTTGCTGCAAAGCCGAGAGCGCAATGTGTATCTTTTGCTCGTCTGGGGAGATACCGAAATCCAGCGTCCAGGAGGCGGCTTTGATACGCCCCACCGTATCCGTGCGCGTAACCTTAACACCACTTTGATTAAGATACGGCTCTAATACCGCAACGTTAAAAACGACTTGGGCTAAATCCGGCTGACTGATGACTTTTTTATAGAAATTAGATGCAGTGCTCATGGGCAGAGATGGGGATGAGGGATGGGGGACGAGGGATGAAAAACAGCAAACCCAAAGGTTAAGCTTCGTGTTTCTCATCCCCCATCCCTCATCCCTTCTCTCCTCAATTACGGCTTTTCAATCGGCACGCCGACCATCGAACCATACTCAGTCCAGCTACCATCGTAGTTCTTGCAATCGGGGAAGCCGAGCAAGTAGTGCAGCACAAACCAGGTGTGGGAGGAACGCTCACCGATGCGGCAATAGGCAATCACTGGCTTGCTGTTATCCACGCCCTTGGCACCGTACAGCTCACGCAAAGCATTGGCGTCCTTAAAGGTGCCATCTTCATTAACGGCCTGCGCCCAGGGGATATTTTTCGCGCCGGGAACGTGGCCACCACGCTGCGCGGTCTCGGTCATGCCGGGAGGGGCGATAACTTCGCCCGTAAATTCGGCTGGTGAACGCACATCCACTAAGTTCGACTGGCTACTTTCGAGGTTCTTCAGCACGTCTTGCACGGTGGCGCGGTAGGTCTTATCCGGTTCCTGCGCGGTATAGTCGCTGGCTTCCGGCTTTTCTTCGTCGGTGGTAAGCGTGCGGTTGTCGGCCACCCACTTCTTGCGCCCGCCGTCCATCAGGCGAATGTCCTGATGACCATACATCTTCAAAATCCAGAATGCGAAGGCTGCAAACCAGTTGTTATTATCACCATAAAGAATAATGGTGTCGGAGTTACGGATGCCGCTCTGCCGCAGCAGTTGTTCGATGCCTTCCTTGGATGGAATATCACGACGCACCGGATCGTTGAGCTGCGAAGTCCAGTTCCAGGCAATCGCGCCGGGAATATGGCCTTCGTTGTAGGCGTTGGTGTCTACATCCACTTCAACTAATTTCACGTTCGGGTCGTTACGATGCTGCTCGACCCAATCAGCGTCTACCAATACGTCTGTATTGGCATAACCCTTTGTTGCTACCGACATTTCTACCTCCCAAAAACTCGTGTTCGTTGCAATTATAGCTTACTCTAAAACGACTCGCAAAGCTAAGTCTACCTCAACAATAGGATTTGTTTTTGAAAGCACTAGGCCAATGGGACGCAACACCTAGGGTGACGCTAATTTCATGCGCCATTTGGACGCCATTTAGAAAATAGCGTAAGCTGGCGCTGCGCAGCATGGCGTAACAGAGTTTCGCGTCCCATTAGGAGGGTATGCGAGACGGCGCGTTTTTTGCATTCTGCCCTTCTGCAACAAAATGAGACTTAGCTTTAAGGGGAGACGTATGAGGGAATTACATCAATCGCGGCAAAAACAGCGGATGCTTGCCGCCTGCACAACTTTAATATTTTGCAGTTTGATACTGTCTCTGTCCCCTCCTCCACCCGCGCACGCCGCACTTTTTGAGATGTCGGAGCAGCAAGAGATTCAGGCAGGGCAACAGGTGGCAGCGCAGGCCGAGCGGGAATATGGCGGCGTCTTACCACCTAATGACCCGCGTTCGATTCGCGTGCGGGCTATAGGCTCCCAGTTCGCTATTCTATCCTCGCGTCCACATATACCCTTCTCTTACAAGGTCTTAAATAATGACAAAATCCTGAATGCCTTCGCCGCTCCTGGCGGCCCTATCTATATCACGAAGAGGCTGGTAGATACGGCCTCCAACGATGCCGAGTTAGCCTATGTATTGGGACATGAAACCGGTCATATCGAACACAAACATGTGGTGGAAGCCGCCGCCAAGCAGCAAGAAGTCGCGTTAGGTGTCGGCATACTGGGCAGCGTATTAAGCCGGGGCCGCAATGGGAACTTGGTCGGAGGCGTCAGCAACATCGCATTTAGCCTGTGGCGCAGCGGTTACTCGCGCCATGATGAGGCCGAGGCTGATGCCATCGGCGTGCGTTGGATGGCCTGGTTAGGCTATGATCCGCGTGCCGCCATTGCCATGTTAGGCAAGCTGGGCGATGGCCCTGACGGTATCGTGCAACGCGCTCTGGCCGACCATCCCTCTTCATCTCAGCGCCAAAACAGCGTGCGAAATGAGATTAATACCGAGGGGTTAATAGACATTGCCCGCCACAATGGGGGGCCACGTCTATGGGCCAATTTCAATACGCCACGCCGCACCACACAAGCCAGTTCGACCGCCAACCGGCGTTATTATATCCCCGCACCGGGAGCGCGACGGTAAGCGGAGATTGCCGATTATTTAGAACAAACAGACCAAACCGGACGTATAAATTTATGAAGGACAGGAGGAAAATGATGAAACCGTTCAAGCAGTTAACCGGATTTAAAGGGGCAAAAGCCTTAACCCTGACAATGGCGTTAACGGCGTCGAGTGCCACGCTGTTTACCGCTGCGCCCGCCCATGCGGGCATGTTTTCCATGTCGGAGCAAGATGAAATCAAAGCGGGCCAACAAGTCGCAGCCCAGGCAGCCCAGGAATATGGTGGCACGTTGCCCCCAAACGACCCAATGGTGCAGCGCGTGCGGGCTATTGGCTCTCAATTCGCCCGTCTCTCTTCCCGTAAAACTATCCCCTTCAGTTATAATGTGCTGAATACGGAAAAGGTCTTGAATGCCTTTGCCGCTCCCGGCGGCCCGGTCTTCGTCACCCGTAAGCTCGTCGAAACGACTTCCAACGATGCCGAACTCGCTTATGTCCTGGGCCATGAAACCACCCACATCGAGCGCAAACACGTCGTCAACGCGGCGGCCAAGCAACAAGAATTAGCTTTAGGCGTGGGCATTTTAGGTTCCATCTTAGGCGGAGGCCGAAGCAATAACGCCATTGGCGCTATTAGCAACGTTGGCCTTACACTCTGGCAGAAGGGCTATTCCCGTAAGGATGAAAATGAAGCGGATGCGGGCGGCGTGCGCTGGATGAGCCAACTGGGTTATGACCCCCGTGCTGCCATTTCCATGCTGGCTAAATTAGGTGATGGGCCGGACAATCCAGTAGACCGCGCCCTGGCTGACCATCCGGCTTCCAGCCAACGCGAGAAGACTGTGGGCAACATTATTCAGACTGAGAATCTACTGGACGTGGCCCGTCGTGCCGGTGGCCCACGCCTGGGAGCCAACCTCAACTTCAATAATTACAACACCAATTATCCTAACGTTCCGAACTACAATCAGAACCCGAACTACAACCAGAACCCATCCTATTACCCGCCGGTTGATAATACCCGCAACAACTATCCCACCGGTAATAACTACCCGGCTGGTAATAACAACTACCCGGACTATGGTGGCAGAAGCGTCGCCTCTGGTGCCGACAATGGCGGCGAGCTAAATTTCGGTGCCCCCGTTATCTTAGTGGACAAGGGCAACGCGCCAGTCATTATGGCCCCGGTCATGGGCCTGGCACGCTGGGCCAATGCGCAGATACGGAACAATGGCAATGTCGTCATGATTAGCCGTGGCAATAATACCCTCAACCTGCGCCGCTACTCCACGGTAGCAACCAGTAATGGGCAGCAAGAGCAAATTTCCGCCGCCCCCGACGTTTACAACGGCACCCTCTACGCCCCCATCGGCATTCTCGCCCAGGGCGTCGGAGCCACCGCCACGGTAGACAATAATAGTGGTCTGGTGTGGATTACCCTCAACGGTCGCCGCGGTTTTGTGCGGCTCCCACAATAGCCTCTAAGTTAAAGTCAAGATCAAAGAGAAAGCGGCTGGCGATTACTAAATCGTCAGCCGTTTTACGTTGGTCTCTCATTAGTATCCTAATGGCTCTTGAGCAATACCCCTCATGAACTACTGGCCCTTTTACTTCAACTAACTGTTCGCTAAATTTAAAGCGCATGATGCGGCATTTTGAGAAATAGCGAACGTAAAGCTATACTGTTTTCAGGGGTAACGAGCAAGAGAAATTAAGGAAGTTATGAGCCTCTTGGGTAGCCGCACATCAGAGGCTAAAAGCTAAAGCCTCTAAGGAAAATGCGAAGAAACCGCGTCCCAATCGCAAGTTGAAACCTTTAGAGGACATCGTCTGCACCTGTGGGGGAGCAGGCTTAAACCATAAGACCGGATGCCCTATAGGGAGAGCGATTCGGTATCGGCAGGCGAAGGGGTTGCCGCTTAGTTAGGTTGAAGGTACAAGTGCCTCTCTATGGCTTCAAAAGCCGTAGAGAGGCACGTTAGGAGCTATTTATGATTGATAGATTTGAAGGGCCGGACGGGAATCGCCACCTAATTACAGTCCTACAGCAGAGTTCTCTTGTCGAGCATCAGGAGGCTGTAGCAAAAAGACTCGCAGAATTGGGGTCTTTAGTTGCTGTCGAAAAAGATAAGGAATTTATCACTCAAGGAAATAGTGACAATGATATTTATTTTATCCTCTCAGGTCAAGCCGATGTCTTTGTAAATAATCGCCATATAGGAACTAGGGAAGTTGGCGACGCTGTAGGGGAAATGAGCATCACTGAACCGGCACAGCCGAGATCGGCCACTCTGATAGCGAGAACCCCTGTAGTTTTGCTTAAAATATCTGAGCCTGATTTTCAGCAGATTGTTGCAGAGTTTCCATCTGTATGGAAAGCCGTCGCTCAAACCTTAACGAAGCGGCTGCGGAAAAGAGGCGATTTCTTAAATCTACCTAACACACGGCCCCTCTTATTCCTGGGTTGTTCAACCGAAACTTTAGAGGTAGTTCGAGAAATTCAGTCTGGCCTACAACACGATAATATTGAAGTTACCGTTTGGACAGACGGCGTTTTTAGTGGTTCAAGCGTAACTGTTGATGGGCTTCTGGATACGGTAAAACAAACAGATTTTGCAGCTTTTGTGTTCAGTCCTGATGACAAAACCATTAGTAGGAAAGGAGAATTCGATGCTCCTCGTGATAATGTGGTTTTTGAGCTTGGCCTGTTTATGGGGCAGTTGGAAAGAAGTCGCACCTTTATTATCAAGGAGTACAACTCTGATGTGAAAATCCCCACAGATTTACTTGGAATTAATCCTATAGCATATCGCTACAGTAAGGGCGATAATCTAACGACTGCTATTGCGCCTGTCTGTAACGAACTACGAAAAGTCGTTAGAAAGCTCGGTACAAGATGAGAAAAGCAGGCGGATAAGGGAGGAAAACTGATGGCATTAAGCGATGACTTGCAAAGCCAAGTAAAGGAAATATTCTCAGCGGTTTTGAAAAAAAGAGAGGGCCAGAAAGTCCCTGAGACCGAGGATATTACGCTTGGGACTGAGGCCGTGACTCTTAATGCTACTGTCCTGTATGCTGATCTAGCGGCATCAACCAGCCTTGTAGATAATTACAAAGATTACTTTGCGGCAGAAATCTACAAGGCTTATCTGCATTGTGCCTCTAAAATTATTCGTAGTGAAGGCGGTGTGATAACTGCTTTCGATGGGGACAGAGTAATGGGAGTCTATATCGGAGAATCAAAAAATACCTCTGCTGTAAGTTGTGCTTTGAAAATTAACCACGCCGTTACTCATATAATAAACCCAGCTATAAAGAATCAGTACCAAAATAGCCCTAACAGCGTCAATGCTACTTACAGCATAAGTCATTCGGTAGGAATTGATACTAGCAATCTATTTGTAGCGCGGACAGGTATCAGAGGCTACAACGATTTGGTTTGGGTCGGACGGGCGGCAAATTATGCCGCCAAATTATGCTCGTTAAGAGAATCTTATTATGCTTCCTTTATTACAGAAGAGGTATACCGAAGTATGAACACCAGCGCAAAATATTCTAACGGGCAACATATGTGGGAGAAAAATTACTGGTCGGAAAAGGGAATTTATATTTACCGTTCCAGTTGGTGGCGGAAGCCATAATTTTCAAATGCCAGTCTGCTAAGGGTTGGTTTGCCAGCCTGGGATGGCAGAGGGGTAAGGCTTGAACTACAAGTCCTATGATTGTGGTGCTGCGGGAAGGGCGTTCATAGTATTGCGAAGCGAAAGATTGCCGTGAATAAGAGAGACTACATAGGAGAGATACTTTCAAAGAAATCAAGGCTATACCATGCAGGCCAGAGATGGGACAAGATGGCGGTGCGGCTCGGAGATATAAGGTCTTCTCAGACATTCCTGGCTGACGCTTTAGAAGCCTGTGAAGCATTTAAGTACGACCATCATATACCCGACAATGTGGAACTCACCCCCATGATGGAGGCACTCGAAAGAGCCTCCATCAATGATGATTCACAAGCCGAAATCTCTCGGTATTTTCCTATTGCCTTGATAGCTTGTATAGAGGGGTATTTTCGCCTCGTATTTGCCGACTTAATAAATCATGGTTCCCCCTACAAAGAGAACGCCTCAAAGTTCGATATAAAATTCACTATTGACACTGCGATCTCTTTGGAGAAACATTCTGTATCATTAGGGGAATTTGTGGCCCATTTACTCCCCTTAAACAATTTGGAAGACATCAATGCTAACATGAGTACTCTTATGGGCGAATCTTTTTTAGCTCAATTCAAGAAGAAGAGGGCTGAGACTGCAACTCAGCTTCATCTGTTTCCTACCTCTGATGAAGAAATTGACGCGCGTATCATTGGCATCATAAAAAGGTTATTCGAGAAAAGACACATGTATTGCCACGAGCTATATCCACCTGTCACTGACAGTGATGATAGTTTTTTTCTCAAAAGTGATAATGGCGCAAGCGATGCGGCGATTGAATTTCTTTGGGTATCGGAAGCAGGGGTCAAGGAATTAATAGCTTCGTGAACAGAGGCGCAACCAAGTCCTACAACCGACGCAAAGCCTCTGCTACTTTTCGCGCTAAAACCTGAATCAAACTAAAGTTATGAGCGATATTAAAGAGCTTTCTAAAATTATGAGAGTCGGCAACTCGTTTGCGGGGTGCAAAAGCGGCGACGGGGGAGCCGCCGTTATAGAGTAGGAGTTAAAGGGCTGCTTATTGTGAGGCCGCTACTCACCTGTAGAAAAGTGCAGGCTGTGGCATAATAGCGGGTATGGATGTGCTTATCAGCCTGGTGTTTGGCGTAGTGGGTGCAATGTTTATCGTGCCCTTTACGGTATCTCGACTTATTGCCCTACGTGTCCGATGGCTTAAGGTGCAGGGCATTCGGCAGCAACAGCAGCAAGCCCACAGTATCACCGTAGAAGAATCCGACAGTGGCGGCTATCAGGTGGTGGAGTAAAGAGTTATGGGGTTCATGGATATTGTGTTGGTGCTTTTGGTCATAGCAAGTTGTGCGAGAACCCGTGCATTAGTGAACTACCTAAAAAGCCAATCGGACGCAAAGCACAAATCGATAGCCCAACACAGCGTCACGGTGGAAGTGGATTAGCGGTATAGCACAATTCCGTATAACACGCGCTCTTGGGATGCTATACGGAGTACTTCCGCATTTTGCGGTATAGGGTAGTCCGTATAATACACTGTTGGGCCGCTGCGATAGACTTTATGCGTGTGGCGGCGGGGTGAGAAACACGCAGACATAGAAAGAGTTGCGGTGGAGATCAAGGTGTGGTCAAACTTGGTTTGACCCATGTGCCAATAAACTCCGCTTCGTTGATTGAATCCAACCGAAAGCTTGAACGGGACATGAAATGAGTAGAAGACAACAAATAGTTGTGTCGGTCGCAATAGGAACGGCAGCAACCGCATTTTTGTCTATCGTTGCGCCGGGTTCATACTGGCCGATGGCTGGTGGCGCAGTCGTAACCTTCATCATGCGTGCGCTGCTTGATGGTTGAGGCGCAACCCTGCCAACAGCGGCTCAACCAGGCGCTGCAACGGACGCCTTCCGCCTCTCTCACCCACTCCCTTAGCCCATCTGACAGCACCCTGAATTACCAAGTTGCCACCTTGCCGAACCAGGCTGAAGTCTGGCGGAGTCTTCCCTGCAATTTGACATCACCTACCAATAAAGTTATAGTGCAAAGCACAATTGAATATTCCGCTACCGGTATGGAGCGCGTTGCTTTTGGGTGATGCGCTCCGGGAACGCCCAAGCGGGTGCAGGAAGATAATTAATCTGCATCTGTCAAAGGCACGGCCCCGCCACTGTAGTCGCTGACGATGCCCACCATGTCACTGAGCCTGATTTGAGGCTTGGGAAGACGGGCAAAGGAAGAAGCGAGAGTCAGGAGACCGACCGGCTGCGTCGAAAGTCACACTCTTCGAGGGAAAGGGGGTGAAGCGAATGCGTGGCATTGGACGAGGTGGGGACGTGTGGCACTGGCCGCCGCCTCGTTAGGGTCTCTCTTAAGCACTCTTCGCTTTTCACCCCAGCTTACAGAAGCTGGGGTTTTTATTTGTCTGGGATATGGTGTCCCAGACTGCAACGGCGGTTGAAACCGCGTCTCCGGGCTTGTAGCCGACCGTCCGCCTGCGCGGGCGGAAAGATTTTTATGAGTGTGCCGTCCCCGCAGGGGGACGGTCGGCCAAAGGCCCGGAGCCGTGAATTTATTCGCCGGGGTTAGATGTAAAAAATGAGTTAAATCCAAGGAATATCATGCTACTTAAGAAGCCAATCGCCCTGGCATCGCTGGGGCTGTGGTGCGCCGCCGCCCACGCCCAGACTGCCCCTTTGCCCAACGCCGCTAATCCAACACCTCAAGCGGCACCCCCAAGTTCCACACCACCTAACTCCGCGCCATCCAACAATGCAGAAGTGGAAGAAGGGCAAACCATTGAGGTGACGGCCACCCGTAACCCGGAGCCATTAGCGCAAAGCACTTCGGCTATCACCGTGGTGACCCGCCAGCAGATTGAACAAAAGAAGCCCTTTGATATAGTGGATGTGTTACGTCTCGCGCCATCGCTGGCCGTGGCTCGCAGTGGCACGCTGGGCAAAACAGTTTCGGTTTTCTTGCGCGGCACCAACTCCAACCAGACCCTCGTCTTGATTGATGGGGTGCGCGCCAACTCTCCTGCCGATGGCCGCTTTGACTTTGGCACAGTGCCAGTGGAAAACATTGAGCGCATCGAAGTGCTGCGCGGCCCGCAGAGTGCCCTCTATGGCTCGGACGCTATGGGCGGAGTCATTAACATCATCACCCAACGCGGGACAGGTGCCTTTCGCACCGGGGGCGATGTCGAATTTGGCAATTACGGCACCAATCGGCAAGTCATTACAGCACGCGGGGATTTGGGCAAAGGCGGACTCAGTTTCTCGGCCACGCGGCTGCATAGCAACGGTGCGTTTGCCAACGATGACTACCGCAATCTGGCCGCTTCCTTACGTTATGACCGCGCCCTCTCCGCGAAGTCCAATCTGGCCTTTATCGGACAAATAGACAGTGCCAACGAAGGCACGCCCGGCCAGCGATTGCTCGCCTTCGACCCCAACGCCCGCTCTAAACCACGGGATATTTTCGGGACGATTCAATATACCAATGAAGCGGGACGCCGCCATGACCGCATTATGATGGGAGCCTTTGACCAATCGCTGCGCCTCAATGACCCTATCAACCCGACTGATCCACCGGCGGCCCAATCTTTTGATAATGCGCGCCTGAAAGATCGCGTCCTGACGCTCGATGCCCAAAGCGCCTGGACGATGGGACAGCATACTCTCACTGCCGGTACCGAGCTACGGGATGAACACGCCTCCAACGACACCAAAGCGACCTTTGGCAACACCAACTTCAGTCGAGGCACCACAACGCGCGCCCTCTTCGCCCAGGATGAGTTCCGCACCGGGCGCTTCGCCCTCGTGCCGGGAGTGCGCTTAGAGGACAACTCTCAATTTGGCAGTGACCTGAATGGTCGCCTGGCTGCGGCCTATTACTTAACCCCGAAGTCTAAGCTCAAAGGTACGATAGGCACTGGTTTTCGCGCCCCGGCGATTTATGAGTTGTATTATCCGCAATCGGGCGACCCTAATTTGAAACCGGAAAAGAGTGTAGGCTATGAACTGGGCTACGAGCATACCCTGCCGCATGAGGGCCGTCTGGAGCTAACCCTGTTTCGCAACCAGTTCCGCAACCTCATTGGCACTGTGGTGGTGCCAAAATCGCCCACCTATCCCTTCGGCTTTAAAGCGGGTAATGTAGATCGCGCTCGCACGCAAGGGTTGGAAATCGGTTTCGCTCAACCGTTGGGCAAAGGTTTCCAGGCCGTTATTAACCAATCGTTCCTGACCACCTCTTCCACAGGTGCGCCATTGTTACGACGGCCACGCTTCGTCTCCACGGCGGATTTGCTCTATCGCCGCAACCGCTTAGATTACGACCTTGGCCTGGTGGCGCAGGGCCACCGCTTTGATAATGACTTCGCGGCCCCACCCTTTGGCAAAGGCCGTGGGGCAGGTGTCTATGGCGGCTATACACGCTTTGATCTGACTGTGGCTTATGATGTGCGCCCTGGAATGCAAATTTACACTCGCGTGCAGAATTTATTTAATCGGCGCTATGAAGAAGTCGCTGGCTTCCCCGCGCCGCATTTGAACTTTGTCGTCGGCGTGCAAACGCGAGCCTTTTAAGCCCCCATTTGGGTGTGCTGACCGTACTGTTGAAGCAGTTACGCTATAAGTTTTCAAACCCACAGTGTTAAATGTTTAATCTAAGCCTATACCCGGCGACTAAAGTCACGGCTCCGGGCGTGCCGCCGACCGTCCCCCTGCGGGGACGGCACGTTACTATAATAGACATTCCGTCCCCGCAGGGGGACGGTCGGCCAGCGGCCATGAGACGCGGTTTCAACCGCCGGGTATGGGTTTGAGTTATTTGACATTCTTTGACTGGTCAATAGTTGTATATTTGTATTGTTGTCAAGGGCCATATGAGAATTGCCAGTCTAATTCCTTCAGGGACCGATATTGTAGCGGAACTGGGGCTAAGTGCAAGCCTGGTCGGGGTGTCACATGCCTGCGACCATCCCAGCAGTCGGGGCTTGCCCGTATTGACTCATAGCATCATCCCCGCAGATGTTGCGCCTGGGGAGATAGATAGGCTGGTGAGTGAGGCGCTCAAGGCAGATGGCGGCGGCAGTCTCTATCGCACCGAGCGCGCACTTTTGAAGCAATTGGCCCCTGATATTGTGTTGAGCCAGATTGTCTGCGATGTGTGTGCCGTCAATGCCGCGACTGCCCGCCAAGACCTGCCGCCCCTGGCACGCTTGATTGATTTAGGAGCCACCAGTTTCAACGGATTATGGGCAGACATGCGGGCTGTGGCGGTGGCAACTGACGCCGATGCAGAACCCCTAATTGCTTCCCTGCAAGCCCGCTTAGAGGCTGTGCGCGGAGCGGTTGCCGCACAAAATCGGCCTCGTGTCCTGGCCCTGGAATGGACTGACCCGCCGTTTCTGGGAGGCCACTGGGTGCCGGAGATTATTGAAATTGCAGGCGGCGAGCATGTGTTAGGTAGTGGTGGTGAACCTTCTCGCCGCGCTACGTGGCCGGAGATTGCCGATAGCGACCCTGACATTATTCTCCTGGTGCCCTGTGGCTATGGGCTGCAAGAGACTCTAAGGCAGGGCCATGCGCTGTTACACCAGGAAGCCTTCGCCAATCTACGCGCTGTTAAACAGGGCAAGGTCTGGGCTACCGACGCCACTCATCTCTTTTCACGCTGCACGCCGCAAAGTGTACGGACTGTCGAAGTGGTTGCCGGGTTGCTGCATCCCGCAGTCTGGCCCGCACCATCGCCTCAAGAAGCAGTTTGTCTCTTTGCCACCAATTAGCTGTTAAATGGTCTAAGCAATGCTAATGCAGAAGAATGTGGAATAGAGTCTCTGGAATGGGCAAGAGGCGAGCGGATTTCTCTGTCTTATCTTTATTTTCTCCCCTTGTCGTTGGCTGTGGCCGTTAAGTTATACCTATGCACACCAGTATTTGGATGGTTAGACATGGACAGACAGAGCTAAATCGTGCCCGTCGTTATCAGGGCACTCTCGATAGCCCGATAACTTGCTATGGACGCAGACAAAACGATGCCCTCGCCTCTCGCTTACGCGGTGTCCCCCTCACCACAGTAATTACGAGTCCCTGCAACCGTGCTCGCACCACGGCGGCCAGCATATTGGAACAGCGCCAACCGCTCATTCCTGTTCTGGAAGACAGCCACTGGCATGAGATGCATCAGGGGTTATGGGAAGGTTTAACTTACGACGAGGTGCAAGAGCGTTTTTCGCAAGACGCGCAGATGCGCTTTGCCGATGCTCTACATGGTCGTGCTTCTGGCGGCGAAAGCTTAGCCGAAGTTGCAGCGCGAGTTCAGGAAGGCTGGCAGACGCTCCTGCGTGATTATGTCGGTGAGCGCGTTCTACTGGTCACTCACGCGCTGCCCATTCAAATTGTGCTTTGCACCATCAGCGGAATGCCGATTGACCTCTTCTGGCGCTGGCGCATTGACTTAGGCAGCGTCACCGGCATCAACATTTATGCGGGTGGCCCCATTATACGCATGGTCAACGAAGTGCCGCCTCTGTAAAGTCAGAGTCTCTATTGGGCCTTAAGTCACAGATATAGTGCCCGTCTCGCAAAGCCACCTCACCCTTAGAGAACGCGACTTCTTCCCTGAACATCGGCCCATCAAACACAAAGGTATGAAACTCGCCATTCTCGCCACAGGGATCAACTTGTGGCGGCAGACTGGCTAAGAAGTCCTCGTCTATGATGCGGCCCGCATAAGAACGATCCAGTGCATTAGCATTAACCGCCGTTACAATGGTCTTAAAACCTTCAGTAATAAGCGTTCGCGCAAGCTGCGCTGTATCGCGTTGCCATAAAGGATAAAGAGCTTGCATATTCAAGCGAGCCAGGAACTGGTCTCGATAATGTTTGATGTCTTCCAGGAAGAGATCACCATAAACGATGCTGTTGATGCCCTGGTTATGATACGTCAGTAAAGCTTCTTGCAGCCTCTCTTCATAAACCACATTCGGCGGATACTTCGGCAAATAAACCAGATGCAAAGGCAAACCGAGAGCCTGCGCCTGCCGCTCCAACAGCACCCGCCGAATGCCATGTGTGCTAACGGTATCATACTCTTCCGTTATGGTCGTGAGCAGTGTAGCCACCTGATACTGGCCTGCTTTCAATACTTCGTGCAGTGCCAGACAGCTATCTTTACCACCGCTCCAGGAAACGATGACTTTTTCTATCACCCTACCCCACTTATATTCAACACAAAGGACACGAAGGTTGCACAGAGGGCACAAAAAGAAATAAAGCATTGAGGATGGAGAATCGAAGATCGTATGGCATCGCCGCTGTTGCTATCCTCTATCTTCTATCCTCAAATCTTCTTTGTGCCACCTCTGTGCCCTTTGTGTTGAAAAGCAAAAAGCCTGCGACTTGTGCCGCAGGCTTGATGAATCGGAAACGGCAAAGAGATTAACGCTTTGAGAACTGGAAGCCACGACGGGCACGCTTGTGGCCGTATTTCTTGCGCTCTTTTACGCGAGGGTCGCGGGTCATAGCGTCAATGGCACGCATTTCGGGGCGTAATTCTTCGCTGTACTGCACCAGCGCCTTGGCAATGCCATGACGCAGGGCACCGGCCTGACCCGTTAAGCCACCGCCAGCAGCGGTCGCCTTGATGTCGAAGGTTGTTCCCTCCGGCAATTTACCCAAAGGCTGACGCGCCAACTGTTGCAGGGCAATACGCGGAAAATACTCTTCTATGGTTTTTTCATTGATGGTGATCTGGCCCGACCCTGGCATTATCCAGACGCGCGCGACGGCGTCTTTGCGCTTGCCCGTTCCGTAAAATGTATCTGGCATCTATCTCTCCTTGCTACTAACTACTGATTCAACCGACTTGAAGCGTCTCCACGTTCAAAGACTGGGGACGTTGCGCGGCGTGGGGATGCTCCGCACCGGCATAGACGTGGAGTTTGCGCGCCTGCGCCCGGCCCAGCGTATTATGCGGCAGCATACCCGTCACGGCCTCTTCCAGAACGCGCACTGGGTGCTTCACCAGCATCGTCTTGGCATCCATGCGCTTCAAGTTACCTGGACGAATGGACGCACGATAGTAAATCTTCTGTTCCAGCTTATTGCCAGTGAAGATTGCCTTGTCCGCGTTGACGATCACTACGAAATCGCCAGTGTCTATCGAGGGTGTAAATTGCGGCTTATGCTTGCCACGTAACACATGCGCCACCCGCGATGCCAAACGCCCCACGGTCTGCCCCGTCGCGTCTACGATGTACCAACTCCGCTCAATGTCGGCGGGCTTGGCATGATAAGTCTTTGTTTGTATGCTTGCCATTATTTTGCCACCTAAAATGTCTCTAGTACTTAACTTCTACTAAACATAATCCCTGCGGCGGTGCGGGAGGCGGACACTTGGTGCGGTCTCGCCCTGCCATTAGCCGCTGGATATTTTCACTTTTTAACTTGCCCTGCCCGACCTCTAGGAGCGCACCGACAATATTGCGCACCATTTGATATAAAAATGCATCCGCTTCAATCTCGACTTCAACTAGGGATGAACCCAGAATGTCGTCTCGACAGCGTACTTCTAATTTTTTAACTGTTCGCACCGTGCTGCTTGTCGGGCTACCCGCCGACTGCCACGCCGCGAAATCATGTTGGCCAATAAACGCCCCCGTTGCCTCTTGCATGGCTGCCACATCCAGCGCATCGCGCACATGGCCTGCCATCTGCCTCAACAACGGATTCGCAATTGGCGCGTTATCAATCAGGTAACGATACCTGCGACTCTGCGCCGAAAAGCGCGGATGAAAACTTCCATCCACTTCACGCGCCGACAGCACCCGCACGGCCCGATCCAACACTTGGTTCAACGCCAGGGGCACCCGCTCTGCCGGAATCTGGTTCTCCGTCTCAAACCGACCACACTGCCCGGTGGCATGAACCCCGCTATCCGTGCGCCCCGCCAGCACCACTGGCGCAGGGTGCTTCAGCACGACGCTTAGTGCCCGTTCCAGTTCCCCCTGCACACTCGGCCCATTGCTCTGTCGCTGCGAGCCACAAAAGTCTGTGCCATCGTAAGCAACGATAAAAGCAATGTAGCGCATGGTCTTTGGGCTTGGGCTTTTGGTCTTTGACGTGAACTCAAAGACCTAAGACCAAAAGCCTAAGACCGCGAGGATTCTACTCAACGAGTAACAGCACAGCGCGTGGGGCCGCATCGCCACGACGCGGAGCCAACTTCACAATGCGGGTGTAGCCGCCATTGCCGCCCGGCGCATCTTTGGCGCGATTGCGATAGCGCGGTGCAATGTCAGTGAACAGCTTATTCAGAATCTCGCGCTCAGGATGCTCCGCCTCACGAAATGCCTTCACCGATTGGTTGCGGCGCACCGCCATTGGGTTGTTAGCCTTACGCTTCTCAAACTTCGCCTTGCTTTCGGATGGCATCGGTGGCTTCTGGATATAACGCTCCACATAGCGACGATTCGCCACCGTGTCCTCTTTAGCCTTGGTGATGAGCTTCTCGGCAAGCGAGCGCACCTCTTTGGCACGAGCCTCGGTGGTAATCAGACGCTCGTGCATAAACAGCCCCTGCACCTGATTCTTCAGCAAGGCCATACGCTGATCCGTTGGCTTATTCAATTTACGCTGTGCGACTTTATGTCTCATATCTTTATCCTTCAGTTACTGGGGATGGGACGCAAAGCTGCGCTACGCTAATTTCATGCGCTATTTAAAATTGCGTTTTAATGGCGCACGCAGTTAGCGAACAGAGTTAGCGTCCTATCTAATCTTATACTTCCAGCGTTTCGGCATCAGGCGTTGAACGACGCATCTCGAAGCCGTATTCACGCAACTTGTCACGCACTTCATCCAGCGACTTGCTGCCGAAGTTACGGATGTTCATCAACTCTTCTTCAGGATAGTTGCGCAACTCTTCGAGCGTCTCGATACCCTGCCGCTTCAGGCAGTTGTAAGTGCGGTTCGAGAAGTCCAGATCGTCAATCTTGATGTCACGCGCCCGGCCTGCATCGCTGCCAGCACCATCGAGCGGCATGTATTCGGCCTGGCCTTCGACTTCCGCAAAGAGCTGCAAGTAGTGCGTCATGATCTGCGCGGCCTGCGAAATCGCGGCTCCTGGCGACAGCGCACCATTGGTCGAAACTTCAATCACCAGGCGATCCAACTCGGTCTGCTGACCCACACGAGTCGGCTCAACATAGTAGTTGACACGGCTGATCGGCGAATAAATCGCGTCAATCGGAATGGTGCCAATCGTCTTGCTGCGCTCCTGCATCCCGGACGGCACATAGCCCTTACCCGATTCGATGGTCAGCACGGCATCAAAACGTGCATCGCCCCGCGAGAGGGTCGCAATGGTCTTTTCCGGCGAAATAATTTGCAGGTTCGGCGGTAACTGCACGTCCGCACCTGTAATGCGACCTTCACCCTGCTTGTCAATACGCGCCGCCACTGGCCCTTCCAGACGACCATTGAGCGACTTAATCGAAATGCCCTTCAAGTTCAGGACAATATCCATCATGTCCTCAACGACTCCGGGCAACGTCGAAAACTCGTGTTGCACACCCTGCACCTGCACAGCGGTAATCGCCACGCCCTCAATCGAGGACAGGAGCACCCGGCGCAAGCTGGCTCCTAAAGTGTGACCATAACCTTTATCTAACGGCTCGACAGCGAACTTCCCGTAATTTTCTGTCTGCTGTAAAATCCGAATGCGCGGTTGGTTTTGAGAAACGTTAAACATAGTTTTAATAATTTATCGGTTAGCCTCTACCCTGAGCGTTACCGATCTCAAAGCGGTTTCTCCTTGTCCGCAAATTATAAATTGTCAAAGATAATACAAGGCGATTGCCCCATCGCACCAAGCCCTGCCGGGCGCGATGGCACAGCCGCCAGAGGTTCTAACGAGAATAATACTCAACGATGAGCAACTCATTGATGCCTGGCTCGGCATCGTCGCGTTGCGGCAAGGCGACCACTTCACCGGAGAGTTCGGCAGGGGTGTAGCTGAGCCAGTTGGGAACCCGCAAACGGCCCGCGCCACTTTCCACCAGAGTCTTAAAGTAAGGCAAGCGGCGACTTTCGGGGCGTACGGTGATTTTCTCGCCCGGCTTCACCGTGTAGGATGGGATGTTGGTCTTGCGGCCATTGACCATAATATGGCCGTGCGACACAATCTGCCGCGCTTGGGCGCGGGATGAGCCAATGCCCATGCGATACACCACGTTATCCAACCGGCGCTCCAGCAACATAAACAGGTTGACGCCAGTTTCACCCGGCTCCCGCCGCGCCTTCTCAAAGGTGCGGCTGAACTGCTTTTCCAGCAACCCATAGATGTAGCGTGCCTTCTGCTTTTCCCGCAGGCGCAGGGCGTAATCCGATGTTTTTGCGTTGCGCGCTCCCGGCCCATGCTGCCCCGGCACAAAAGGCCGCTTTTTCAGAATGCGCTCACCCTTCTCGGTGATGCCGAAACCTAACCGACGGCTGACTCTTCCTACAGGTCCACGATACCTTGCCACGAACTTCTCCTCAAACCTTCAAATTCTCGACTGTCTCAATAAGACTCGTCAATTTTTCGATTCAGCTAACGGACACTCTACCCGGCCCGTTAAGTTACCGCTTGCGCCTTATGGACGAGGCAGTAGCTGAAAAGAATCTAAAAACTTATTGGCATCCTGTTGAGCTTCCGGCGCTTCCGCCCTGGCTTTCGAGGCTACCACCATTACTTGATATAAACGCTGTTTCGCCAGATAGAGTCGGCCTCTGGAGACCATACCCTCCGGCGTTTCCAATTGCAGTTCTCGACCTGTCGTATCCCCAGATACAACATCCTTCTCGCTGATTAACTTCAGCTTCGAGCCTTTTAAAATGCGATCCCGTTCGCCATCCAGCACCTTCTTGGTTTCGACTTGAGTAATACTCGCCGGATAGTCGCTATAGCTCACACCGAATATACCGACCCCTGACATGGACATATAAGAGTAGCTTTTTACCTCGCCATAATCGGTGGGAATCGGCGGGTCTTGCTCTCCCTTGGGCGTCCCCGGCATCAACACCGAGAATCCTTCTTTGTCTGGCGCAAAGGTCTTCCACTCTACCTTCGGCGCAGGCGGCTGGTATTTTCCCAGAAACTGCAACGAACCCAGAAAGTCATCGGTCTCTTTTGAGTTACTATCTTTAGCAGTCGCTACCACCGTCTCTTGATACAGCCGCTGCTTCACTAAATAGACACGCGCTTTAGCCACTACGCCATCTGGTGTCTGATAAGTCACCGCTCGACCAGGATACTCGCCCAACGTGATGCGCCGCTCACCCAACACCTTATTCTTCTTGTCGCCTTTGATGCCAGCATTGACGAACCCATTTAACACCTGGTCGGGACTCATCCAGGTCACGGACTCATCAAAGTCAATGTAGATTATTGAATAATCCACCACACCTTTATTCAGGTCAAAGATGTGGGTATCACCCTTGGTATTGGAAGTGCCAGTCTGCTCCGTCGGCGTGCCTGGCAACATGATGGAGAAATCAC
Source organism: Abditibacteriaceae bacterium (assembly GCA_019239895.1). GTDB lineage: Bacteria > Armatimonadota > Abditibacteriia > Abditibacteriales > Abditibacteriaceae > JAFAZH01. The sequence goes on from JAFAZH010000022.1 coordinate 136,358, forward strand.
CTTTTTCCGAAGTGAACTTCTTCCAATCGGCTGCCTGGCTCCTGACAACGCAAGGCCCTGCCATCAAGCCTGACAGCAGTAAGCCCCACAAAATCCGCGTTTCACCCTTTCCAACGTGCATCAAAAGATTTCTATTTCATAGTGCCAGGTATTTCAATGCCCGGCTTTAGACCGGCATTCAATTACACGCGACGACGCTTGCGCGGGCGGCAACCATTATGGGGGATGGCGGTAACGTCGCGGATCGCGCCAATTTCTAAGCCTGCTGCCTGCAAAGCGCGAATCGCTGTCTCACGGCCACTACCTGGCCCACGCACATAAACATCCACACGACGCATCCCGGCATCCATCGCGCGCCGGGCCACGTTCTGGGCTGCGACCTGGGCCGCAAAAGGTGTCCCCTTCTTGGTGCCCTTGAAACCAACGGTGCCTGCCGAAGCCCAACCATAGCAATTGCCTTCGCCATCAGTGAGCGTGACAATCGTGTTGTTGAACGTGCTCTGAATGTAAGCCTGCCCCCTGGCCGCAGCTTTCTTTGCCTTAGTTCTTCCTCTTGGTTCTGCCATTATTGCCTCTTTATAGAGGCAGGGTCTGGGGGTTGGGGTCTGGGGTTTAGCTTAACCTTAATATCAGTCTCATGCTAAACCCGAAACCCTGAACCCCCTACCCCGCCGTTATTTCTTGCTCCGCTTCACGCCCACTGTCTTACGCGGCCCTTTACGAGTGCGGGCGTTGGTCTTCGTCCGCTGGCCGCGCACGGGCAGGCCACGACGATGGCGCAACCCACGATAGCAGCCAATATCCACTAAACGCTTGATGTTGCCATTGACTTCACGGCGCAGGTCGCCTTCCACCCGATAATCGGCTTCAATGACTTCGCGCAAACGAGTGGCATCGGCATCGCTTAAATCGCGCACGCGGGTATCGGGACTAATCCCGGACACTTCTAAAATACGCTGTGCCGAAGCTGGCCCCAAGCCATAGATGTAGGTCAGGGCAATTCCAATTTTTTTATCGCGGGGCAAATCAATCCCAGAAATACGTGCCATAGTCTCCTTCAAATAATTTTGAGTTTTAAGTCATGAATTCTGAATTACAGACAACTCAAAATTCAACATCCAAAACTCAAAATTCTCTAACCTTGCCGCTGCTTATGCTTTTTGGTCGTGCAGATCACGAGCACCTTACCGTGGCGGCGAATGATTTTACAGTTTTCACAACGTTTCTTAATAGATGCGCGGACTTTCATAGTAACCTCTTCAAAATCTCATTAGCCATCTGCAAACACAAATGACATCATTTATTTGTAACGATAAAGAATGCGGCCACGCTTGAGGTCGTTCACGTTCAGTTCCAGCAAAACGCGGTCACCGGGCAAGATTTTGATGAAGTTCATGCGAATCTTACCCGACACATGCGCCAGCACTTCATGGCCGTTTTCCAACTGCACGCGAAACATCGCATTGGGCAGCGTCTCGCGCACGGTACCTTCAACTTCAACGCCTTTGTCTTTTGCCATCAGCCTCCGAGGTCGTTTCGCCTCAATAGTTTTGCCGCTTAAACAACTCTTCTTAACCCGTCAGACACAACTCTTTAATTCTATCACATCGCGGGCAACTCTGCACGCAAGCGTGCGCCCACTTCATCCCGGCTTCCTAAACCGGAAATCGTGTGGAGCAGACCATGTTCTCGATACCAGCCTAAAACTGGCTCCGTAATACGATGATAAACCGTTAAACGATGCCGCACCGTGGAAGGACGATCATCGTCCCTCGTCACTAAAGCACCTCGACACACGTCGCAAATTCCGCTAATCTTGGGCGGTTTGCTTTGCAAATGGTAAATCGCGCCGCAGTTAGGGCACACCACCCGGCCCACTGCCCGGTCTACAATCAAATCGTCTGGCACATCAATCAGCAGCGCCGCATGAAGGGGCCGCTGCAAATTAGCCAATATCCCATCTAATGCCTGCGCCTGTTCAAGCGTGCGCGGATAGCCATCTAAGACAAACCCACTGCAATCATCCCGCGCCAGACGCTCACGCATCATATCATTGACGACAGCATCCGGCACCAGGTTGCCATGCGAGATGTACTCTTTCGCTAATTTTCCAAGTCCAGTTTCCGCTGCCATTTCAGCACGGAACAAATCGCCAGTCGCAATGTGGGGCACACCCAGCGACTCGGCCAACGTCTCAGCTTGCGTCCCTTTGCCGCTCCCCGGCGGCCCCAGTAAAACAAGGCGCATAGTGGTGAGTGGTAGAGAGTGAGTGGTGAATGGTGAGTGGTAAATTCACGACAGACCTTCACCACTGACTACTCACACCTCACCACTCACTCTGCACTACAACCTTCCCTTATTCATCTGCTTGACCAAACCTTCATACTGCCGCATCTTCAATTGCTGGTCGAGGTTTTGCATAATCTCTAAGGCCACACCGACCACGATCAGCAAGCTGGTGCCGCCAACCAGGGTGGAAGCACCGCCGGATGTGGTGCGCGGCAATTGCAGCAGTTCCGGTGCCCACCATTGCAAGAGAGCAACAAAGGCTAAGAACAAGCCGCCAGCAAAGGTGATGCGGGTCAAAACGCGGTCAATGAAAAGCTGGGTTGGGCGACCTGGCGCGTAGCCCTGAATCTGCCCGCCATATTTCTTTAAGTTGTCCGCTAAGTCGCGCACATCGAAGATAACCGCCGTGTAGAAATAGGTGAAGCCCATCACTAAGGCGGCATACATCAGCGAGGCGAAGAGGCTACCCGGCGAGAACCAGTTGCTAATCGTGATCGCAATGTTATATCCGGTCTGTCCAACCGCAGTCGTGGGCAAGCTCTTTAGATACCATTGAGCGATTTGCCCAGGGAACAGCACAATAGAGACAGCAAAGATAATCGGAATCACACCAGCAGCGGCCATCTTGAGCGGCAGGTGCGAACGCTGCGCTTGCACCATGCGGCGTCCTGCCTGGCGTGGTGCATATTTCACCGGAATGCGGCGCTCACCCTGCGTTACATAGATGATGAAACAGACCGTGCCGATGAAGAGCGCAAGGAGCAAAATAAGCTGGAATGCATTAGCCAGCTTTACTAACTCGACCAGTTGTTGCGGCAAACGCGCTACGATACCGGCGAAGATAATAAAGGAGATGCCATTGCCAACACCCTTCTGGGTGATCTGCTCGCCCAGCCACAGCAGAAACATAGTGCCTGCCGTCAGGCTCACTACGGTCGTGATGAAGTTCAGGGCATTGGGAGCCAGCACGCCAAAAGCGGGACTCATAAAAGCCTTGGCGGCCACGCTCGCCTGTAACACCGTCAGGGCAATCGCCGACCAACGTGTCCACTGCGCCATTTTACGGCGACCATACTCGCCTTCTTGCTGAAGCTCCTTGAAATAAGGAAAAGCAATGGTGAGAATCTGAAAAACGATGCTCGACGTGATGTAGGGCATGATGCCCAGGGCCACTATAGATAAACGACGTAACGCGCCACCACCGAACATATCAATAAAGTCCAGGATGCCGCCACTCTTGGAAAACAGGTTAGCCAGCGCGTCCCGGTTGACATTTGGCAACGGAATATAAATCGCCAGAATATAAACCACCATCGCACCTAAGACAAATAGGATGCGATTGCGCAACTCTGGCACACGCCATGACAAGATGAGAGGTTCTAAGGCTTTTTTCATATACTTACGTCTTTAAATCCGGCAGTCCGCCCGCCCCAACGATACATGAGCAGAAGAGAAACGCAACTCCTCCCCCTTAACAAGGGGGAGGTTGGGAGGGGGTCTGTTATCTGCTACTACGCCTCTGACGCTTCAGTTACGGCCCCGTTTCCTACGATGATTTCAGCCGTGCCACCCGCCGCTTCAATTTTCTCTTTAGCAGTCGCAGAAAAATGTTGGGCACGCACCGTCAAGGCCACGCTGATGTCACCAAATCCCAGCACGCGCAATCCATCGTGGCGGCCTTTGACGATGCCACGGGTGCGCAATTCTTCGGAAGTGACCACGGTGCCAGCAGGCAACAGGTTCAGTTGATTCAGATTGACGATACCATACACCTTGCGTGTCAAGCCGATGGGCATCGCGCCTTTGCCCTTACCACGCAGTTTGGGTAAGCGGCGATGCAGTGGTGTCTGACCACCTTCAAAGCCAGCTACGACGTGGTTACGGGCGTGCTGACCCTTCTGGCCACGGGTCGAAGTCTTGCCATGCCCGCTGCCAATGCCGCGCCCGACCCGCTTCTTCTTTTTGCGGGCACCCTTGCCGGGTCTTAAATTGGTTAATGTTAACAGTTCCATTACGAAATCCTTCGCGTCCTCTGTCCTTAGTCATTTGTCCCTGGCATTGCTTTACCCTACACAGGACAAAGGATTCTTGACCAAGGACAAGGCGTTAGCCTTCCTGTTCGGTTACTTCCAACAGGTGCTTCACTTTGAAGACCATGCCGCGCACACTATCGTTGGCGGGGAGAACGACGGTCGCCCCCACCTTGCGAAGACCGAGAGCGACCACGGTCGCCTTTTGAGTCTTTTCGAAACCTATCGGGCTTTTCTTCAGCTTGATACTCAACTTGGAATTCTGGTTGTCTTGGCTCATACAAACTCGCATCCTTCAGCGGGGCAGGAATCCCCAAATCTTTTAACTCACGCCCACGCCGCTTGGCGACATCCGTCGCACGCTGAATCTGGCGCAGGCCATCAAGAGTCGCATACACATTGTTAATCGCGTTATCCGACCCCAGCGACTTGGTCAGAATATCCTTAATCCCCGCTGCCTCAATAACGGCACGAGGGGCCGGGCCAGCAATCACACCGGTTCCGGGGGCCGCAGGCCGCAGCAACACACGAGCGGCACCAGTGCGCCCAATGACCGCGTGCGGAATGGTGGTATTGACGAGCGGCACTTGAATCAGATGCTTCTGCGCCTTCTGGGTTGCCTTGCGGAAAGCATCCGGCACGCTGGCCGATTTGCCCATGCCGACACCCACATGGCCGTTACCATCGCCAACCACCATCAAGGCCGAAAAGCGACGCTTGCGTCCACCTTTCACGGTTTTGGACACCGGCTTTAACTGCACATGCTTTTCAATTTTTAATAACTCTGCATCAACTTGAACTCTGGGCACTATAAACTCCGTTAATTTTGAGTTCTAAGTTTTGAGTTTTGAATTGCTGAACGAATTCAACATTCAAACTTCAAAACTCAAAATTGAAGCCCGCTCTCACGAGCGGCTTCGGCAAACTCTTTAATCGCGCCGTGATACTGGTTGCCATTGCGGTCAAACACCACAGCTTCAACACCTTTATCCTTGGCACGTTGGGCGATGACCTGACCAACGATCTTGGCGGCCTCACGGCTGCCCTTACCACCCTGCACCTGGGCGGCCACGTCGCTTTGCACGGTGGAGGCCGCCGCGACGGTAATCCCCGCCACATCGTCAATCAACTGTGCATGAATATGCTTCAACGTGCGATTAATGCACAAACGAGGACGCTGTGCCGTCCCTTTAACTTTCTGGCGCAGGCGCATATGACGCCGCACCCGCAAATCATTCGATGATCGTTTAGCCATTCTCTCTCGTCCTTTGTCAGTTGTCCTTGGTCATTGGCACCTCCCAACAGAGGGCAAATAACAAAAGACCAATGACACCTATTTATTTCTTCTTATCGCTCTTAGCCTGCTTGCCCAGTTTGCGCTTCACAACTTCATTCTTATAGCGCAGCCCTTTACCCTTGTATGGCTCGACCGGGCGCTTGCCACGCACATCGGCGGCAAAATCGCCTAAGACCTGCTTATCATGGCAGCGGATGGTAATTGTAGAGGCCAGAAAGCCGTTTTCTGTGGTTGGCGTACTGGGCGTCGTTTCCACCGTAACACCTTCGGGCAGGGGCAAACTCACCGGATGCGAGTAGCCGAGCGACATATTTAATGCTTTGGGAGTCGCCTCAGCGCGATAACCCACGCCGCGCAACTCTAAGATTTTCGTAAAGCCTTCGCTCGCGCCCACCACGGCATTATTTACAAGAGCACGCGTTAAACCATGCAGTGCCTTATGCTGAGTGGAGTCAGAGGGGCGGCTTACAACCAAATGCCCATCCTCCTGCGAGATGTTCATTTCAGGATGCACAGCCCTGGAAATCGTGCCTTTTGGCCCCTTGACCGTGATCTCCTGGCCGTTGATTTGTATGGTAACACCACTGGGAACAGCAATCGGTGAACGTCCAACTCGTGACATAACTTACTCCTTACAACCTTAACTACTTTATCTGCTCACTTCTAACTCAGACGTGATTGAAGACCACGCTGCTTTAACCGATGGATAGCAAATTTCCCACTCAGTTTTAGCGAACGAGGTATTTATTTTAATTAACTTGCTTTCTCATGCCGGGCGAATAAATTCGCGGCAACAACGGCGCAAAGCCTGCCTACGCAGGCTCCCTAAGCGAACCTTAGACCAGTTGTGAGTCCGCGCAGGCGGACTTCGTGCTGTTGTTGCCGCGGATTTATTCGCCCGGCTAACAAGACAACACTATCTTTAATAAATCTTCGCCAACAACTCGCCACCGACACCGGCCCGCCGTGCAGAACGGTCAGTCAGCACCCCACGCGGGGTTGACAGGATGGCAATACCCAGGCCACCTAACACGCGATCAATGTCCGCTTTACCAACGTAGATGCGGCGTCCCGGTTTCGAGATACGCTCAATATGCTGGATGACGCGCTCGCGGCCATCGTTATAACGCATGGTGATCTTGATATGCCCTTGCTTGTTATCCGGCTGCACTTCGTAATCCTGAATATAACCCTCTTCCTTCAGGATGCGCGCAATCTCGACCTTCAACTTGGATGACGGAATCGTCACTTCGTTATGGCGCGCGGTATTTGCGTTACGGATGGATGTCAAAAAATCCGCGATGGGATCAGTCTGCATACTTCGATTTCCTCTTAATCTCTTGCTATTTCTCTATTGTTACTAACACTACCACGAACTCTTGGTGACGCCGGGGACTAACCCACGGTGGCTCATGCCACGAAAACAAATGCGGCAGATGCCGAAACGACGCATATAGCCGCGTGGACGCCCGCACAGATTGCAGCGATTACGCACGCGCGTGCTGTACTTCGACTTAATCTGCAACTGTTTAGTTCTCGCAATTTTACTGGTCTTTGCCATAGCTTCTTTACCTTAGAATACGGGAAACAGTAAACAGAACACTGGCACTCAGAGTTTGAGCAAACCTGTTTCCTGTATTCTGTCTACTTTATTCTTCCTATGCCTTCCTCATCGGCAGGCCAAGTTCGCGCAACAGGGCGCGGGCTTCATCGTCGCTGTGCGCAGTGGTCACAAAAGTAATATCCATGCCGCGCGTCTTGACGACCTTATCCATGTCAATTTCCGGGAAGATTAACTGTTCGCGGATACCCAGCGAATAGTTGCCTCGCCCATCAAAGCTCTTGTCGGGAATGCCCTGGAAGTCGCGGATGCGCGGGAGAGCGGTGTGAACCAAACGATGCACAAATTCCCACATACGGTCGCCCCGCAGGGTGACCATACAGCCTATCGGCATCCCTTCACGAATTTTGAAGTTCGCAATGGATTTCTTCGCACGCCGAATGGCTGGCTTCTGACCACTAATCGTCGCTAAATCAGCGGCGGCGGCATCAACCAACTTGGCGTCGTCTCTGGCGTCACCAACACCCATGTTGATAACGACCTTATCCAGCCGGGGCACCCGCATCATGTTATCATAGCCGAACTGCTTTTGCAAGACCTCGACTACATGATTCTGATAATGTTCTTTCAAATACGGTGTCATTTTTATTCTCGAATTCTAAGTTTTGAATTTTGAATTTTGAATGCAACCACATTCAGAACTCAGCACTCAAAACTCAAAATTAATTAAATAGTCTCGCCACTCTTACCCGCCACCCGCACGCGCTTGCCGTCGGCTTCTGTTTTAATCTTCACCCGCGTGCGCTTCTTCGTCTGCGGATCAATTAAAGCGACTTTCGAGCGATCAATCGGCACTGGCTTCTCAATAAAGTCCTGATTGTTAATACCGGAGGCGCGACCACTACCGCCCTGCTGCTTCTGGCGGTCTTTCATAATGTTCACGCCTTCAACGATAACCTTGCCTTGTTTGGGCAACACGCCCAAAACCTTGCGCGGCGTATTGCCGCGCCCTTCGCCGGAGATCACAAGAACTGTATCACCCGTACGAATATTCAGTGGCTTACGTTGCACCTTTTGTTGCTTTTTGGAGCGAAACATCTTAAAGCACCTCCGGGGCCAGGCTGATAATCTTCATAAAACGCTTGTCACGCAGTTCGCGGGCCACCGGGCCAAAGATGCGGGTGCCACGCGGATTGCCGTCCGGGTTAATTAAGACGGCGGCGTTATCATCAAATTTGATATGGCTGCCATCGTTGCGATTGACGCCCGTCACGGTGCGGACGATAACGGCGCGCACCACGTCGCCTTTCTTGACGCCCGCGCCAGGAATGGCCTCTTTCACGGCGCACATAATTTGATCGCCAATGTTGCCATACTTGGCATTACTACCTTTTAAGACACGGATGCACAGCAGTTCGCGCGCTCCCGAATTGTCGGCGGCCCGTAGCCGCGTTTCGTTCTGTATCACTTTTCCTCCAGTAGTCGGTAGTCGGTTGCCGGTGGTCGGTAGACAGTGGCTAGCAGGCTAAAGAAAGTGCCGACTACAGACAACCGACTACCGACTACCGACAACTATTTCGCGCGCTCGACAATTTCCAAGATGCGCCAGTTCTTATGCTTAGAAATGGGGCGTGTTTCCATAATACGCACGCGGTCGCCCACATTGCACTCGTTGGTCTCGTCATGCGCCTGGAACTTCTTCGTCACGCGCTGCACACGACCATACAGCGGGTGCCGCTTCAAGCGCACCACGGCCACGACCGCGGTCTTTTCCATTTTGTTACTCACGACCAAACCCTCGCGGACTTTGCGTGCCGCACGGTCGTTTTCATTGTGTCCCGTTGTTTCCGCCATTCTTTTGTCCTCACTCAACGCGGAGCACATTCTCTTGGAGAACCGCCCGCTATTCTTTCTACCCTCTTTTAGGCTGAGGCCGCTTTGTTGGCCCGTGCCGTCAACTCTGTCTTAATGCGCGCTACCATCTTACGAACCTGGCGCTGGCGCATCGGATTCGGCGTCTGTTGGAGCATTGCCTGAGTGCGCAGATTCAGCAACTCCGGCTCGACATCGCGCAGCAATTCATTTAACTCATCTTCACTAGCATCGCGGATACGTCCACGCTGCTCGTGCAGTTTGCCACTGAGATATTTATTCAGATCCGCCACCGGACTCCTCCTCACGCATAATAAACTTGGCCGCCATCGGCAACTTCTGGGCCGCACGGCGCATAGCCTCTTGAGCCAACTCTGGGCTGACGCCGCCCATTTCAAAGATCACGCGGCCCGGCTTAATCACGGCCACCCAGTATTCCGGCAGACCCTTACCCGAACCCATGCGGGTTTCGGCTGGCTTTTGGGTTACTGGCTTATCGGGGAAGACGCGAATCCACACCTTGCCGCCACGCTTGACATAACTGGTCATCGCAATACGAGCCGATTCAATCTGGCGCGAAGTGAGCCAACCGACTTCGGTGGCCTGCAAGCCATACTCGCCGAAAGCGATGGTATTGCCTCGCGTCGCCACCCCGCGTCGCCGCCCGCGCTGCTGCTTCCTGTATTTTGTATGCTTAGGCATCAACATAACTAAAAGTGTCCTTTGTCATTTGTCATTTGTCCTTGGCATATGCCCTTCTACTAAGGACAAATAACAAAGGACTGATGACCCTTAACTACTCTTCGTCGTAATTTCGGCGCGAGCGTTGGCGGCCACGACTGAGACCCGTAACCGGAGCCTCCACATTACCGATAATGTCACCCTTATAAATCCAGCACTTAATGCCGATGTTGCCATAAGTCGTGACAGCCTCGGCAAAGCCATAGTCAATATCAGCGCGCAGGGTGTGCAGCGGCACTTTGCCTTCGCGGACTTGCTCGTGGCGCGCAATATCGGCCCCGGCCAAGCGCCCCGAAGCGAGGATGCGAATGCCCTCGGCACCTTCTTTCACGGTGCGCTGCAAGGTCTGGCGCATGGCGCGGCGGAAGGCCACGCGGCGCTCAATCTGCTGCGCGATGCTCTCGGCCACTAATTGGGCGTCCAGGTTGGGCTGGCGGATTTCTTCTACCGTCACGCGCACATCACGCTTGATGAGCTTGTTTAGCGCCTGCTGGAGCTTTTCAATATCCTGACCACGCTGACCGATAATGACGCCGGGCTTGGCCGTGTGCAGCTTAATCAACACGCGGTTGGCCGTGCGCTCAATCTCAATACGAGAGAGCGCGGGGTCATTGCTGCGGTCACGCCCTGTCGTGCGGACGGGCTTGCTCTTCAAATGCTTGATAATGAAGCGCCGAATCTTCTCATCTTCGAGAAGATATTCTTTATAGTTATCTTTGCTATACCAACGGCTCTGCCACGGCTTAATGATGCCCAGTCGCAATCCGTAAGGGTGAACCTTTTGTCCCACGCAAACTCCTCTTCCTGTATTGGCGACTGTTGATTAGCTCGTGGGAACTAAAATCGTCAATCGTCAATCAACAATCGTCAATTCTTCAGATTTTCTCTTCCACGACCACAGTGATGTGGCTCATCCGCTTCTTGATCTGGTCGGCACGGCCACGGCTGCGCGGCAAGTAACGCTTCAGCGTCGTGCTCTTATCTATCATGATGGTCTTAATGAAGAGACGATCTTCATCAGCACCCTCATTGTTGGTCGCATTCGCCGCTGCGCTCTTAATGACTTTCGACAGCACGGGCGAGGCCGAGTGCGTATCGAGCGCCAAAATTTGCTGCGCCTCTGACACCGGCTTGCCCATCACCAGACGCGCCACCCGGCGCACCTTGAGCGGCGTCATGCGTAAATCTCGTAAAATCGCTTTTGCCATAGTTTCCTCGGTAGTCGGTGGCCAGTTATCGGTAGTCGGTCATTCAGTGACTACTACCTTTGTGTAGCACCACCGACCACCGACTACCGATAACCGACAACCGAATTAATGCTTCCCAGCCCGCTCCGTGTGCGCGCCATGCCGCCGGAAGGCACGGGTGGGCGAAAACTCGCCCAGTTTGTGCCCAACCATATTCTCCTGCACATATACCGGCACATGCTTGCGGCCATCATAAACCGCAATGGTGTGCCCAATCATCTCCGGGAAGATGGTGGAGCGACGGCTCCATGACTTAACAATGCGCTTCTCGCCGCCCTGATTCATCTGCGAAATCCGCTTCATCAGAGAGGCATCACAAAACGGCCCTTTTTTCAGTGAACGTCCCATATTTTCTCCAGGTATGGGGGACGAGGGATGAGGGATGAGAGGGAAGTGTTACTCATCCCTCATCCCTCGTGCCTCATCCCTTATTTTTGTCCCCGACGGCGCACAATCATCTTGTTGCTCGTCTTTTTCGATTTACGTGTCTTGAAGCCAATGGCCTTGACACCCGTTGCCGACACCGGGCCGCTTTTACGACGACCAACCGGGGCGCGGCCTTCGCCACCACCGTGCGGGTGGTCGTTCGGGTTCATCGCTTTACCCCGCACATGCGGCTTGATACCCTTGTGGCGCATCCGGCCAGCATTGCCCCAGATAATGGATTCGTGCTCGGCATTACCTACCGTGCCAATGGTGGCGCGGCATTCCCGAAAAACCAGGCGCGTTTCACCAGATGGCAAACGCAACAGGGCAAACTTGCCCTCCTTGGCCTGCAATACAGCCGAGGTGCCCGCGGAACGGGCGAGCTGCGCACCTTTACCGGGCGACAGTTCAATGGCGTGAATGGTGGTGCCAACGGGAATGCGGTCTAAGGGCAGAGCGTGCCCGGTGCGAATTTCGGCATCCTCACCATTGAGAATGGAATCACCAACCTGCAAGCCCGTCGGGGCGATAATATAACGCTTCTCGCCATCTTCATATTGCACCAGGGCAATGCGCGAGGTGCGGTTGGGATCATATTCCAATGCTGTGACTGCGCCGCGCACGCCATCTTTATCGCGCTTGAAGTCAATAATGCGATAGAGCCGCTTGTGGCCGCCGCCACGATTCTTCATGGTCAGACGCCCCTGATTGTTGCGCCCTGCTTTACGCTTGAGCGGCTCGGTCAGAGACTTCTCCGGTCGCTTTTTCGTCAACCCCTCGGTCGTCAACACCGTCATGCTGCGACGCGCCGGGCTGGTTGGATTAAATTGTTTAACAGCCATATTCGATTTACGATTTTAGATTGACGATTGACGATTAGAGAACCAGAACTGATTCGTCAATCGTCAATCAACAATCGTCAATCGCCTACGCTCCTTCAAAGATTTCTTTTAGCCGCGTCGCTTTAGCATCCGGCGCGAGGGTCACAATCGCTTTTTTCCAGTCGGCAGTTTTGCCGGGACGCGCCCGACCCGCGCGCTTGGTCTTACCTTTAACCGTGAGGGTATTGACTTCAGCGACCTTCACATCATAAGCCCGCTGCACCGCGTCACGAATTTCTAATTTATTCGCCGATGTCTTGCACCGGAAGGTATAGCGCCCCTGCTGGCTCATCCGCACGCTTTTTTCGGTGATGAGCGGGCGCTCGATAATTTCATATAACGGCTTACTCATGCTGCCTCCCCACTAGCGTCCCCAGTCGAGGATGCTGCATTTCCATTGTCGCCGCCGACGCGCTGGCTCAACTCATTCCATGCTGACCGCGTGCAAAGCACCGCTTCGCTCCACAGCACATCCACGAGGCTAGTCTGATTGACCGCTTGCACCCGCACTTTCGGCAGGTTGCGCGCCGATAACAGCACGTTGGTATCGGCCTCAGAAGTCAAGAACAATAACTTCTTTTCGCCCAGCCCCATGCTACCCAGCAAAGTTACGACCTGCTTGGTCTTGGGTGCATCCAACTGGAAGCCATCTAAGACAAAGAGCAGGTCGTTTTGCACCCGCGAATTGAGCGCGGTGCGGAAAGCCGCCTGGCGCATCTTGCGGGGAGTATTCTGATGGTAATCGCGTGGTTTGGGGCCATGCACCACGCCGCCGCCACGAAAATGCGGCACGCGCTTATCGCCCTGACGCGAGCGCCCCGTGCCTTTTTGCCGACGCACCTTAACGCCGCTACCCTGCACCTCATCACGGCGCAAAGTGCTGGCCGTGCCCTGGCGACGACCCGCTAATTCAGCGACCGCCACCTGATGCACGAGAGCCATCTTCGATTTGGCACTGGCCAATTTCTCCGGCACTTCCACCGTGCCAGAAGCTTGACCGCTCCCGTTAAATAATTTAATCTCTGCCATTTCAATCCTTCGCGCGCCTCTCTGCCAACGGACGCGGTTTAATCTCAGCCTCGTTGTCAGGCCGTTGCTACTCTTTTGATGGGACGCTAACTTTGTTCGCTATGCTTCGCAACGCAATTTCATCGCAATTATAAAATAGCGTTAAAATCGCGCACGCAGTTAGCGTATGTAATTAGCGTCCCACTTATTACTTAACTGTCGGGCCACTTTCAGGCTGTTTGTCCTGGGGCACCTTTTTCCAGTCTTCCAAGAACTTCGCTAAACCGATGTCGGTTAGAGGATGCTTCACTAATTTCGTGAATGTCTCAAACGGCATCGTTACCACATCGGAGCCAGCAATGGCGGCATCACGAATGTGGAGTGGACTACGCGCACTGGCCGTCAAAATCTGCGTACTATAGTCGTAGTTGTCATAAATGGCGCGTATCTCACGGATCACTTCCATGCCTTCGGTGCCAATATCATCTAAGCGTCCGACGAATGGCGAGATATAAGTCGCGCCTGCCTTGGCCGCTAATAAAGCCTGTGTGGACGAGAAGCACAGCGTCACATTCGTCTTAATGCCCTCTTCGGACAACTTCTTAACCGCTTTGAGGCCATCCAGAATCAGCGGAATCTTAATTACAATGTTAGAACCCCACGCCGCATACTCATGCGCTTGCTCTAACATGCCATCCACATCGGTGGCCGTGACTTCGGCAGAAATCGGGCCGGGCACAATCGCGGCGATCTCGCACACCACATCTTTAAAGTGCTTGCCGCTCTTGGCGATATGGCTGGGATTCGTGGTCACTCCATCCAGAATGCCCCACGAAGCCGCCTCTTTGACTTCCTTAATGTCCGCTGTATCTAAGAAAAACTTCATCGTCAACACCTCTTTAGCCCGTCCTCGACTCCCCATTGCTGTTTTGGAGGGCGGGTTGACTCACAGCTTTAATAACAACTTACGGCTTGGCTTTCTCAATGCGCAACAGGCCACCGGGAGCACCGGGCACAGCGCCCTTGACCACCAGCAAGTTGCGACCCGCATCCACTTCGACAACCGTCAACCCTAACTGGGTGACGTTCTCCGCGCCCATACGACCGGGACGACGCGCGCCGGGGAAAGTGCGGGCCGGATCAGTTGCACCACCCGAAGCGGGTTTGCGGTGAATCTTGGCACCGTGGCTGGCACCCTGGCCCGAAAAGTTGTGCCGTTTCATGGCACCGGCAAAACCACGCCCCTTACTCTTGCCCTGAATCTTAATCTTATCGCCAGCCTTAAAAAGACCATCTACGGTCAGGCTGCTACCGGCGGCTGGCTCATCGCCCTCGGCATTAAGGGCGAACTCAGCTAAATGCCGCGCCGGAGCCGCGCCACCATGCTTCTCAAAGTGTCCACGGGTGGGGCCATTGGCCTCGCCGCGACCACGGTGGCCAGCTTCGCCACGCGCCACTTTGTCTTTGCGGCGCGGCGCTTTCAAATCAATATACCCAAGCTGCACGGCCTCGTAGCCATCACGCTCTTTGGTCTTGCGCTGCACGACGGAACAGGGGCCACACTCGATAACGGTGACAGGCACACTATTGCCCTGCTCGGTAAAGATCGAGGTCATCCCGACCTTACGTCCTAAAAGTCCACTGACTGTTGCCATTTTCTTAACTCCGGTTAGAGGTCATTCCGTGCTCTCGCCTAATAATGAAGTCGCATGGGGTAGACATGTACCTACTCGACACTCTCTATTTACAACTTAATTTCAATATCCACGCCCGAAGGCAGGTTTAAGTTCATCAGCTCGGTTACCGTACGGGGATCGGGTTCCAGGATGTCAATGAGACGCTTATGGGTGCGCATCTCAAAATGCTCCATAGATTCCTTATCTACGAACGGCGAGCGAATCACGCAATAAATGCTTTTTTCTGTGGGCAACGGCACCGGGCCACTCAACTTCGAGCCAGTGCGTCGCGCCGTGGTCACGATTTGCTGCGCCGACTGATCAAGCAACTTATGATCGAACGCCCGCAACCGAATTCGGATTTTATCGCCAGCCATATTCTCCTCAGTCATGAGTCCTGAGTGCTGAGTCCTGAGCGTTAAGGCTGTTCCTTCTCAGCACTCAGGACTCGCCACTCAGGACTTATTTACCCGACAAAAAGGCCGGTGAGTCTTGGATACTTCGTGACCCACCGGCCCGATTGAACTGCAATTTACTTCAGGATTTTTGTGATAACGCCAGCGCCTACGGTTCGGCCACCTTCGCGGATAGCGAAGCGTAGACCTTCCTCCATAGCGACGGGGGCGAGCAAGTTGATCGTCATCTTGATGTTATCGCCCGGCATCACCATTTCCGCGCCGCCTGCTAATTCGTCTACCGAACCAGTTACATCGGTGGTACGGAAGTAGAACTGCGGACGATAGTTCTTGAAGAACGGGGTATGGCGTCCACCTTCGTCCTTGGACAGGACGTACACCTCGGCCTCGAAGCCAGTGTGCGGATTGATCGAACCCGGCTTGCAGATAACCTGGCCACGCTCGATGTCCTCACGCTTGAGACCGCGCAGGAGGGCACCGCAGTTATAGCCAGCAACCGCCACATCCAGCGACTTCTTGAACATTTCCAGACCGGTTACAGCCGTCTTCTGGGTGTCACGAATACCGACGATTTCAACTTCTTCCCCAACCTTGACCTGACCGCGCTCGATACGACCGGTGGCCACGGTACCGCGACCGGAGATGGTAAACACATCTTCAACCGCCATCAGGAAAGGCTTGTCGGTGTCGCGGACAGGTTCAGGCACGAAGTTGTCCAGCGCGTCCATGAGTTCCTGGATGGGAGCCTCATCTTCGGGGGTCTCGCCGTTGAGGGCCTTAAGACCGGAGCCACGCACGATGGGCACATCGTCGCCCGGAAAATCATACTTGCTCAGCAACTCGCGCAATTCCAACTCGACGAGTTCAAGCAATTCCGGGTCATCCACCATGTCCACTTTGTTCAGGAAGACCACGATGTAAGGCACGCCGACCTGCTTGGCGAGCAGGATGTGCTCACGGGTCTGGGGCATCGGGCCATCAGCGGCGCTCACCACGAGAATCGCGCCATCCATCTGCGCCGCGCCGGTAATCATGTTCTTCACATAGTCGGCGTGGCCGGGACAGTCAACGTGCGCGTAGTGGCGGTTGTCGGTTTCGTATTCGACGTGCGCGGTGGCGATGGTAATACCACGCTCGCGCTCTTCAGGGGCTTTGTCAATTTGATCAAACGCCGTAAATTGAGCGAATCCCTTCTTCGCCTGCACTTTGGTAATCGCGGCGGTCAGGGTGGTCTTGCCGTGGTCAACGTGGCCGATGGTTCCAACGTTAACGTGGGGCTTTGTGCTCTCGTACTTCTGCCTTGCCATCTGTAAAATTCCTCCGGTAGTCTTTACTCTGTGACGATTCAGTTTTCAATTTAAACCTGTCGTCTTTTAGAGTCCGTTTTAATTACAATCTGTTCTTATTTTTTCGGCTGCGCCAGACAGCGTTCGCCTTTTTCAGCTCGTTTGTGCCAGCTTTATCGCAAACTTCCTCAATTACGAATTAAGACGATAAAGGCTCCCACTGTTTGACGAACCCCGTCGCCCCAACACTTACACAAAATGCCTGAATGAGACAGTCCCGCCTCACAGCAGATTACATGGCTCACGAAACATTAAATATAACGTTTTTCCTGCAACTTGTCAATGGCCCACTTAGCACTCGGCGCTGCCAAATTCGCTCTTAATCCGCTCTTCAACGGTGCAACTTCCAGTCCCATCAACGTCTTAGTCCACTGCGGGGTGAATTTCCGCCACGCCCAGATAGCGATAAAAAACCCTTCGCCAGAGTCACCTTTTGCAATTCCTGCAAAAAGCGCTATGCGTGCGAAGGGCGGGCACGCCTGCAATTTCGGACAAGAATAATGGAATCAGTTAAAAGAAACGCCGCCTACAAATTATACCGCCAATGCCGTGGGAGTGCAAGGCGAATTTAGTTCAAGGAGTAGTTAAAGCCGAGTTGGTGAGTAACGATCCCACCGAGGCCATCCTAATTTCCACTCATCAACTCGCCTTTAGCCATCTCAGCACAGCCTATGCAGGGCAACTGATAAGCGTTTACAGCAAGTGACAAACTCACGGGAGCTTTGATTTCCAGTAATCTGGCAGATCCGGCTTTGTGTCAACGAGAATTTCCAAAATGGCGCGGCGGCTCTCCGGCGTCAGATGCTGGAAATCAGGGCTATGATCTTTGTCCGTTAGAATGTCCCAGAGGCGCTGGTAAATCTTAGCTTTGAGAGCGGGCGGCAGGCTGTCAAAGTCTGGTGAGTAGATCAGGAAACTGCATGGGTATTTGAACAGCCGCGTCTTGAGATCAAAATCGCGCAACGAGCGCCCTTTAGTATCTTTGGGGCCGAGTGCTGCAAACTGGGTCGCAAAGTCGGTGGTGCCCTGGAGCGGCGCGGTCAAGGGGGCCTCTTCGGTAAAGAGCAAATATTGAAGGAACGAATCAATCTGGCTTTCTAAATACTTTACCTCACCGTAACGCGCGATTCGTAGCAGAGCCTCATAGCGCAATCGGGTGATGAAGTTGTGCATATGCGTCTGATGATCCAGCACCATCAGCGCCACAATATCGCTGTGCGCAGAGGGGTAGCGCGCGGTGTTGAAGTAAGGATGCAGGCTGGCCACATTATTGGACAATCCTGGCCGCTTGCGGTACCGCTCAAACGCGGGGGTACCAATGAGATTGCCCAGGTGTGCTTGGCCACCAAACTTACCAGTCACATACCATCCGCCCCAGCGTTCGGCCAAGGGTATGCTGTGATCCACCACGCCCGTGCCGCTATTATATTCAACACTGCCATCCGCTTCGGTAGTCAGGGAACGCACGACAAAGCCTGGCACACCCATCGTTTTGGAGGTCGCGTGACACTCCAGGCAATCGTTACGGCGCACCAGGCGTGGCTTCTTAGATTGAGTCTGATCGAGCGTATAGAACACACCACCCAATTTTGGATCGGCTGCCGCAATCTCCAGCAGCGGCGCACCGGGGATGAAACCGACATAGACATCATCGCCAAAGTAGATGGCACGCGGCGTTTTGGGAGAAATCAGGTCGCGCTGGAAAGAAGTCTTAGAGAAGACCATCATCTGCGAGGCTTTGGACACCTTCAAAGCCGCCAGCAGGGAAAGCAAGTAGCCATGTTCCGGCTCATGTTGCAGCGTGATCTGCCCGCGATCCAAACGCTCCTGCAACTCGGCTACTGACCCAGACGGCACGCCCCTGGTGTAGCTAAAGGGAGGATCATCTAAGGGTATGACCTCCGTTGACCCCATATAATCGGAAGCCACTGCTGCCGCGCCACCTATGGCCAGGGCTAACGTTACGGCCCACAGCAGGCTGCGCGTTATGAAGAGAAAGTTTCTGAGACGGCGGAAGTTCATATTGGGGAACAGTATTCAGTGTTGAAACGGTGTAACCAATGAGGGTAAGTGACAAACAGGCTTGGGACTTTTGTGACCCAAATGATAATGGACGCAGCTTATCGGTATCATGTTCCACTCTGTATTATATTCCATTAGAATATAATTTGAAGCCTGCCAGCCACGAGGAGGGCAAGGGGAACTGGAAAATTTGATACGCCATTAGGAAGCATAAAGGCACCATCTAACAGTTATGACATCTGGCTAATGACCTACGGCCTATAATTTGTGATTTTGCAGGGAGTGAGACGATGTTACTGACAGCGTTATGTTTTATGTGGGCAGGGATGGTGTTAGGCATTTCATTTTTGGGGACCCCGGTCAAGTTCACCGCGCCCAGTGTCACCCTACCCATTGGACTCGATGTCGGGCGGCATGTCTTTGCCATGTTCAACAAGGTCGAAGTTGGCTGGGCGATAGTGATCTGTGGCCTGATGATTTACTCACGCGTTGGGCGTGCCGTGTGGTTACCGTTGAGTGAAGTGGTAGGCATTGTGGCGCTCCAAACATGGTGGCTGCTGCCGCTCCTGGACGCTCGCGTCACTATGATTTTGGCGGGGCAGACACCGCCGCGTGCTGCTCATCACATTATTTACGTTGTCTTAGAACTGCTCAAAATGATTGGCCTGCTCGCCGCGGGCACGGCGTGTTTGTGGGCGTTAAAACGCCTAACACCCATCACGCCGTAAGGGAGTTTTTATAATGTCTGAAACTACTGCTGCCACCTCCGTGGAAGCTGCCGAACCCCTGGTCATTGATGTGCGCACGATTCCCAAATCACAGCGCCACCCGTTAATTTTTGATGCAATGGAACCGCTATCCGTTGGGCAAAGCGTGGTCATAAAAAACGACCACAATCCGATTCCTTTGCGCGGGCAAGTCGAGGCGATTTATGGTCAGCAATTTGAGTGGCGCTATCTCGAAGAAGGGCCGGAGGTTTTTCGCCTTCAGTTCACGCGCCGCGCTCCGACTCCTGCTGGATGGCAGCGACCTGAATCTAAGAAAAGCAACCTGCCAATGATACCTGGTCTGCCAACAGCGCAAGATTTGGGAACGCCTACGGCGCCTTCTACTATTGCTACCGCGCCTGGTGTAAGTCCGCCAGCCGCTGTGCCATCGCCCGTAGAGGTGGATTTACTGGCTCACAGCGAGGTAGCTACGCAGTCTGGGCCGCAATGGGCGCACGAAAGTGAAGACTTGGACGTGACGCTGCTGTCGTGGGAAGCTGATCAGGGTATTGAGCCACATCTTAACCAGGAAGTGGATGTGGTGTGGGTTGGGGTTGCAGGCGCTGGCACCGTCGTTATTAACGGACAAAAACATGAACTTCGTCCCGGCTGTGCCCTGTTAATCCCCAAGGGTTGTGAGCGGGGCGTTGCTAACAACTCCGAGCGGTTCAGTTATCTCAGCGTGCATCGCCGTCGGCGCGGCCTCATGCCCACGCTCAAGGGTAAGCCGCTCCCTGATTAAGGCGGGAACATCATGCAACCTATTGCTTATCTTCTGGCAGTGGCAAACCTTGCCGTGAAGCTTGGGCTGTAGCCAATTACGACTCTGCAAATTTTACTCTTAAATCGGCTACAGTTTCTGCTACGATAGCGCGCATTTGCGCCTCAACGGTTTTACGCGATTCTTCTAATACAGCCACGCGACTCTTTAAGTCACTATGTTCCTCACGGATGGCAGACATCTCGTTCTTCATGCTGCGAATATCTTCTTCAACTCGTTTGAGAGTATTATCCACTGTATAGAAAGCGCGGAGTGCCTCTGCAATGGAGCCTGCGGGATTAGGGATGTTCATGGGCTATCGCTACCCCGCATCGCACGCATATCCCGAATAACATCTTGCAGACCGTCATGGATACGTTCCAAGCGGGTGTTTATTGACCAAGCCAGACGAGTCAGTTCTTCCAATGCTTGTGCTTCACTAATCTCGTTATTCGCATCAACAGGTTTTACTTTGGCACTGCCATTCTTATTTGTTTTTGGACGCAAACTTTTAGCAGGTCTTTTGCCTGAGTTTAGATTTTTAGTCTGATTTGCCATAGTTCCCGCCGTCCGTTAGTGTTACTTACGTTATTACGTTACTCACAGTTTACTCAATGGGATAATCAATCTTCATGGCTGAGCGCACGCCTTCCATGACTTCCCCAGCGCATTGGCGGCCACGGGCGGTGCCATCGCGCACTACATCCCACACATAATCCGAGTCACGCGCAAATTCGGCGCGGCGCTGGCGCATCGGTTCCAGAAAAGCGTTAAGAACGGTGGCTAATTCGCGCTTGACTTGTACATCGCCTAAGATGGGTTTGCCATTCTCCTGTGCCCCACCCTTCTGATAAAGCTCTTTTAACTCCGCCACGCGCTCTTTATCGGGGTTAAAAGCATCGTGATAAGTGAAGACAGGGTTGCCTTCAATGTTTCCAGGCTCAGTGCCGCGAATACGGTTGGGGTCGGTGAACATGGACATGACCTTCTTCGTCACGGTGGCTTCATCGTCGGCCAGGCTGATGGCGTTGCCTAAGCTCTTACCCATTTTGGCCTGGCCATCGGTGCCGGGTAAGCGTCCGAACTCGCCGTAGAGTCCATCGGGCAAAGTCAGCACTTCGCCATAGAGTTGATTGAAGCGTTGCACGATTTCCCTGGTCTGCTCAATCATCGGGCGTTGGTCGTTGCCGACTGGCACCAGGTGCGCGCCAAAAGCGGTAATATCGGCTACCTGTGAAATCGGATAGCAAAGAAATCCCATCCGCACATCATCACCCATGCCTTTCTGCCGCATCTCGTCTTTGACGGTAGGATTGCGTTCTAAGCGCGACAGGGTGACGAGGTTGAGGTAGTAAATCGTTAACTCGGCAATTTCGGGCACAAGCGATTGCACCACAAAGGCGCAGAGTTTAGGGTCAAGACCAACGGCGAGGTAATCCAGCACCACCTCACGGATATTGGCGCGCAGCATTTCTGGCGTCTCGAAGTTATCGGTAAGCGCCTGCACATCGGCGATGAGAATATAAGTCTCATACTCGTGCTGCAACTTGACGCGGTTCTGTAAACTGCCGACATAATGGCCTAAATGAAGCTGACCAGTAGGGCGGTCTCCGGTCAGGATACGTTTTTTGGTTGGAGTTTGGGAAGCTGTCATTGTCAGGAATTTTACGAAAAACAGATGCCTCTTACAAAATCACGAGGGACGGCTGAGTGACTCACCGAAATCTAACAGGGCCTTGTCATAGAGGTTGCTTGCGACTTCGATAAAATCATTATGCCCGGCGTGCTCAACCCACAGCGAGCGTTTTGGCTCCGGGGCTAAGGCAAAAAGCTGCTGCCCATGCCAGGGGCGAACGATGGAGTCACACTGGCCGTGCATGACTAAGATGGGGCACTGCACGTTTTTGATTTTGCGCAGATTTTGAAACTTATCGAAAGGTGAAATCGGCCAGTAAGTGAGGACACGAAACGCCGTGACAAAAGCGCCTTCGAGAATTAGCCCGGCCAAGAGTTGACGAGAGGCGAGGTCTAAAGCGACTGCGCCACCTAAAGAGTGGCCATAAGCAATGATGCGGTTGGGCGCAATACCCAGTTCAGAAGTTAGATAGGCATAAACCGCATCTATGGCTTCATAGAGACTGCTTTCAGATGGCTTACCCGTGCTTTTGCCGTAACCAGGATAATCAAAAGCGAAAACAGAAAAGCCCAGGCTCTTCAGCTTCTCTAATAACCAGTAGATGCCTTTAAGATCAGCACCGTTGCCATAACTGTAGAGGATGGTGTAACAGGCACGGGAGTTGGGCAGATAAAGCGCAGATACATCATTGCCTGTCACCGTTTTCAACATGGTGACTTTAAATTCGCCATAGCAACAGACCGGGGGCTGAAAGATTAGCTTATCGGCAATCAGATGAGCAACTATGTAAACGATGGCGACTATAAGGATGAGAGTTGCGGGCAGAGCCATTACACTAAGATATTATAAAGGGCTTGGGCATCCCTGGCACTCAATCAGCTACGTTACATCTAAGAGATTCTATGGCAGAACACGCTGGCCATGTGCATGGCCCCACCAGTGGTCGTAAAATGTGGCTGTCGCTGTTAGTCACACTGGTCTTCGTGGCGGGCGAAGCCACGGCGGGCTATGTGTCGCATTCGCTCGCGCTGTTGTCGGATGCTGGTCATAACTTGAGTGATGCACTGGCGCTTGGTTTAGCGGGTTTTGCCATCTGGATGGCTCAACGGCCTCCGAGCGCCACTCGCACCTTTGGCTATCATCGCGTTGCTATCCTGACGGCGCTCTTCAATGCGGTGTCCCTGGTGGTGCTGGCGCTGTGGATCATGGTTGAAGCCTATCATCATCTGCGGCATCCTGAGCCGGTGGGCAGCAACCTCATGATCAGCGTGGCGGTGGTTGCGGTATTGATGAATACCGTCATTGCCTATGCCCTGATGGACGATGCCAAGCACAGCCTCAACAGCCGGGCGGCCTTTATCCACATGGCAGGTGATGCACTTTCCAGTGTAGCGGTGGTTATTGCCGGGGTGATCGTGCATTTTACGGACTGGGTGTATGCTGACCCGGCGGTATCGCTTTTAATCGCTCTCTTTATCCTTTACTCTGCATGGGGCATTGTGAGTGATGCCACGGACATCTTAATGGAAAGCACTCCTAAAGATGTAGATATAGATAAGGTTGTGACTGGCATTAAAAGCGTTGACCCGGTATGTGATGTGCATGACCTGCATGTCTGGACAGTAGGTGATGGTCTCCATTGCCTTTCCTGCCATGTGGCTTTGCCCGCTACATGCAGTTTCGATCACTGTGCCACTGTCATTAAAGCCATCAACCAGAAGCTACACGACGACTTTAATATCGGTCACGCCACCATCCAGACTGAAATCGAAGGGCGGTGTGGCATGAAAGAGGACACTGATCTCTATTGCACGATGGAGAACCATAATATGGCGAGCCATAACCACAAAGTTGCCCACCATTGACGCCCTTTAACTTGGCTCTACCTGGCTTTGCTAAAATGGAACTCGCAACTAGGGAATCAAGACATCAGATTGCATCAAGACACTGAATTGAACAAGCATTAAACTTCTTCTCTTTAAAGCTTTACCCTGCGGATGAACTCACACGCTGCACACTCGCCAACTGACAAAAGAAAAGCGGCCCTGCTCTCCCTGTACACCAACCTGCTGTTGATGCTACTCAAAGTAGCGGTGGGCGTGCTTTCAGGCTCGGTCAGCGTGCTCTCGGAAGCCGCCCACTCCGCCAGCGATTTGGTAGCTTCGGGCATTGCCGTATTTAGCGTGCGCATCGCTGACCTGCCACCGGATGAACTACACCCCTATGGCCACGGCAAAGCCGAAAGCCTGGCGGCCCTTGCCCAAGCCTTACTCTTGTTGGGAGCCGCCACCCTTATTATTTACGAGGCCATTGCGCGGCTGCTCCAGCACGCCGGGCCGCAACGGGTTGAACTGGGCATGGCGATTATGGCCGTTTCCGCTCTGGCTAATATCGGAGTGGTGCGTTATATGCTGCGCGTGGCGGGGCAGACTCAGTCGCAGGCATTAGCCGCCGATGCCGAAAACCACCGCGTTGATATCTACACGGCAGCCGGGGTTCTGCTGGGTCTGCTCCTGGTGCGCTTGACGGGCTATAGTTTTTTCGATCCGCTTTTAGCCATTGCCGTGGCCTTATTGATTATGAATACAACGTGGCGGTTGATGCACGAGGCGCTTGCCACCCTGATGGATACCCACTTGCCCGCCGAGGACGTTGAGATGGTGCGGCAAGTCCTGCACGATGACCCTAGCGTTTTGGGCTACCACAAATTACGCACGCGCATCGCTGGCTCCGTGCGGCATGTGGACGCCCATGTGCTGATGGACGATGAACTCTCCTTGGCCCAGGCACATGATCTAACCGAGCAAGTCGAGGATCGCATCCGTGAGGCCCTGCCCAATACGGAAGTTACTTTGCATACCGAACCGTACCACGCCGAACAACGCCATCAATCTGAGGATCATTAGGTTAAGCGATGCTAAAGGTTAAGCAATGATAAGCAGGAGCAGCTACGATGCTACAAATAACCGCACGATAAGCAATAGAGCCAGTCAATGAGAGTACGAATCATGCATACTGCGGATGTGGCACAGGTAGCGGCTCTCAGTGAGCAACTTGGCTATCCAACTACTGCGGCTCATATTGCACAACGTTTCCAGGCCCTATCGCATAACCAGGGTCATGGTTTTTTCGTCGCTACACACGATAAGAATAATAAAGCCCTGGGCTGGGTTCATATTTATGGCGTCCATTTATTAGAAACCGAGGGTTATGCTGAGATTGGCGGACTCGTGGTTGACTCCACAGCACGCCGCCAGGGAGTAGGTCGCGCGCTGATGCAGGCAGCAGAACAGTGGGCACAAGAGCATGGTTATCAAGAAGTGCGCCTCCGCTCTGGCGCCCACCGCCATGAAGCGCACCTGTTTTACCAGCGCATTGGCTATACCTTAACTAAGACTTCCTATATGTTTCGGAAACCTTTATAATTGTTATCTTGCGATAACTGCACATAAATCTTCAAACTGCTGCTCACGGTGCCTCATGCTGTTGTGGTTCGTGGTCAAATTACCCGTTGGCTCCCGATTTATAAGCGGGGGAATATTTCGCGTATCTCTGCCAGTAATTCGAGGAATTCCGGGGTGGTGTTAATCTTGTCTTGCCAGGCCAGACCCCGTTCACACAAATTATAAGTTGCCTGCACGCGTGCGCCGGGGATGATTTGGCCTTTAGCATCGTGGTCACGCCCTAAGAGCCAGATGGTGTCGCAGACTTGCAGGGCGGCTGGAATGTCATGGGTGACGAGGATAAAAGTCTTTAACTCATCCGATTGTGCCATCTCTTTGATTAGTTGCGACACGCGCTCGGCAGCGATTAAATCCAAGCCTGAAAATGGCTCGTCCATAAGGAGAAAATGTTCGCTGCACATGAATTGCTGCGCAATCGCCACGCGCTGGCGTTGGCCACCCGATAGCTGCATCGGGTATTTGCTGCCATGCTCTTCCATACCAAACCGCTTGAGCAGGTCATCGGCTTTTTTACCGTTTTCGGAACTGGATAAGCCCGCCTGTTTTCCCGCGACTAAAAGGTTGCCGCGCACGGTGCGGTGAGCAAAGAGTGGATAGTGTTGCGCGATGACGCCCACCATGCCGCGTTGCACAGGCCGTTGCTCTTGCTCCACTAAGACAGTGCCTTCATCTGGCACATCCAGGCCCGCTAAGATGCGAAAGAGAGTGGTTTTGCCAACTCCTGATGGCCCCAGCAAGCCAACGACTTGCCCCTGGGTATAGCCGGGGCGGTAGAGGTCTTTGATTTCCAGGTTGACATCGCGCAAAATGGGCGTGCCGCCAAGCGTCACCGACACCCCTGCTACTTTGAGAATTGTCTGTTTATATTCGTATTGGATCGTTGGCATTTAACGGCGCTCCAAGGTGAGGTCAGCATACGGACACACCAGTTGGCGTAGCACACCAATCGCATAATCTTGAAAGAGGCCAACGAGCAGAATCACAATCTGAATGGCGAAGACATCAGCCAGCAAGAAGTGCTTACTTTCTCCTAAGAGCATCGCGCCCACGCCACCCTCCGAGCGGACAATGCCTTCGACCATCGTTAGCATCATCCAGCCCATCGCGGCGTTCTGGCGCAGCACTTCAAAGGCTTGATCGGCAGTGCCCAACACCACGACTTCCCACACCACACGCCACTCGCTCATGCGCAAGGTGCGGGCATGGTCAAAGTTACCCTTGGGAATATTAGCAATCACCGCCGCCATCGAAGTGACATAAAAGACTGTCACAGCAAAAACCAACAGAGCGGTCTTGAGGGCATGACCACCCACAAAAATGAGGGTGAAGATAAAGGTAAAGCCGACGATGCTGAGAAACCGGCCCTTAGAGATAGCGGCAACTATAGGGCGAAAGACCGGAATAACCGTCAGGTAGGAAAGCAGCAACGAAATCACAGCCGTCCAGCCCAGAGCTTCCAGGTTCAGCTTGAAACTCGTCATCAGTTCTTGCCCCAGCCCTTGCGTCATCCACAATGATTTAAGGGCCTCAAAGACTTCATCCGGGCGGGGCAGAACCTTGAATGGCGAATTCAGCCAGATCAGCAGGGCGATGACGATCTCGACTACGGCTATCAGCCGCATTGTCATAGGCGAAACGGCTCGGTTGGGCAGAAACACATCCGCAAAAGCGTGGAGCGGGTTGCGCTTGGGCCGTTGCCGTGGGCTAACATCGCCGTACTTGAGAGCTTGACTTCCATCAGCGCCCGCTACCACTACTTTATCCGGTGTTGCAGCTTTACCATCCACCGTTTTACCATCGGCGGCTGTAGGGTCTGGGGTTACATCCTTGGTGGCGACATCCTTGGTAGCTACATTATCTGGTGCGGCCATAATTCCTTTTAAATTGGGACTTGCCTGTAAACGAGCAAGTTTATTAAGCCCCGGTGGTACCTAACACAATCTCTACGCGCCGGTTCTTAGCGCGGCCTTCGGCGGTCGTGTTGGGAGCCAACGGCTGGCTCTCGCCATGCGCGAAGACACGGATACGACCCGGAGCGAAGTTCACGGGCGACTGCTTTTCCAGCCAATTTTTGACAGCAAATGCGCGGGCTTCGGATAGCGGGACACTCTTGCGTGGATCACCCGCGTTGTCGGTATGGCCGTGAATTTCCACCGCCGTGCCGCTGGCCACCAGCAACTCACGGCTAATTTTCTGCAAGAGGCGTTGGGCATCGGGCGAGAAGGTAGCCTTACCAGGATTGAAATGAATATAGACTGCCTTGCGACTAACCACTTTCCGCATCGGCTTGCCCCGCATCGAAGGCGGCTTCGCTTTGGCGATCTGCGGTGCCATGCTCTTGTCGTGCGTCAGCCGAGCCGCCACTGCCTGTAGGTACGACCTATCTATGATCTGATTCGCATTGGGATAAGTCGGCACCAGATGCGGGAACTGCTGCACATCCAAATCACCAAAAACGGTGTAAGTGGCCGCCACTAAGTTAGCCGACCCCGGCACCAGGCCAAAAGCCAACAAACTGTCCGCCAGATTATTGACGGAGGAACCACCCAGTTCCACCGGCTGCCCGGTCGCATCTTGCTCTTGTGTCCCCTTAAAATACTTCTCCCAGTATTCCGGCCCGGTTTTGGGTTCTTTGTACAGGGCATCGCTAATCTCAGCAGCGCGGCGAAGGGCAGCAGACGAAGATTTAACCTGGTCGCTGCCTTCGGCAATGGCCTGAATCATGTTGACCACCGTGCCGCGATTCTGGCGCATCCATTTATCAATACCAATCACCACGCAGGGCATTTGCGAACTGTATTCCCGCGTTGAAGCAATTGAAACCAGGCCACCTTTCTTCTGCGCCACCGTCACGTCACCGGGCGTCCACGTCACCACAGAATTGACTGTAACTTGTTTCATTTGCCCTGTGCGCTTGCCATTTTGCACCACCGGGCGGGTCTCAGAATAGCCTGCGACATACTTCTGCGCGGCGTCAATGTAATCGGAAGCATTCACCCAGTTGAGGGCGTCCGGGTCCCAGGTCTTCTCATCGGGGTTGGTGCGCAAGCCATTATCGCCCAGCCACTTTTGTGCGATATTCCAGTCGCCATCGCGCACCACGCCCGCGCATAGCCCGCCGCGCGAGGCCGATGGGTCAGTGCGCCATTCGGCTGGCCCCATGAATTTGTCTTCGCCGCGTGAGTAACCAATGGCATCCACAATTTTCGCCTGATATTCAGGGCCAATGCGTCGGAGGGTCGTGTTCAAACCCTGTAAGAAGGCCGCGCCACCATCGCCCATGATCGTCACAAAGTGTGCGCCCCGCGCCGGATTAGGATTGCCCCGGCTGAGATCAGTCGCAAAAGCAACCAGGGCTTCTTGTAGCTTGCCGTTATCATCCTGGCGGCTGAACTTGAAGTTGACCCCATGCTTGCACATCAGGCTGCCCACCGTCGCCTGCGGGCCACCCGCCGCCAGCAGCATTCCCATTTGGGCGTTCCAGGCATAACCCAGCAAGCGCACTTCCGGCTTGCCAGTACAACCAGCAGCGTCGCCTGTCGGCACTGAACCGCCACCAGAGTTGCTGGAAATAGCAGAGACATTGGAACTTGAGGGCAAATCAATCTTCTTGGGTACGACCGATTGGGATTCCTTAGCCACCGGAGCAATTCTGTTCCAGTAGCGCCAGACACCTGACGCAAAGCCAATGGCCAAAACCAAAATAACGATTTTACCGACTGGGGTAAGACGCATCGTATCCGCTCCTATTTCCTCTACGGATTTGTAGAGATGAGACCTAGAATGTCCTGACTTATTGTAAGCGATTTTATGGTGACAATAGTATAATGCGGGTTCAACTCTGCTGTAGCGGCTGCTCCCTCACCAGTTATCTTTAGCGATTCCCGGCTGGTGGTGGCAAAGCCGCGGCACCAGCAGAGGGAGCAGCCTGTTCATGCGGTGCCGCCGATTCATCGGCTCCACGTCCTGTGGCACTGGCAGCAGTGTCGGCCTTAGCATCCTTGGCTGGCTGATCTGAGGTCTGCCGTGCGGGAGCATGATCGGCATTCTGGCTGCTAATAGCGGGCGAGGGTTCATTGAGGACAGCACGGGCAATATGAATCCGCACTAAAACCTGCCTGGCACCCACTGGCGTGACTCCGGCTGGCAAAGCAACCGCGACACGACGGCTCACCGTGGTCGTCACGCCTTCCAGGTTGAGCGGGGCCGTAATAGAGGCCATTTTGTCGAGAACCCGTTGCGGGCCACGCACCGTAACGCGAGGGGGTAGGATTTCAATATCAGTGACATGATAGCCAGCAGCAGGCGTGCCTTGCCAGGTTGCCGCCACGCGCATTTTACGGGTAATCAGGTTTTCTAACAGAGTGGCCGTGACTTGCGCTTCCTCTGGTTCGATGCTTATACCCTGGACGGCCTGCCCATCCGCATCTAAAGCGACGATAGGAGCACGCACGGTGCGGGTGGTGTCTAAAGCTAACCCTTGGGGCTTAACCTGCGCTCGCACTTTAGCTACCCGCCCTAGGCTATTAGAGGGGCCAGAAAGCTCAACCGAATCGGGCATCAAGGTTACGTTCTCGACGCGATAGCCGGAAGTGGAGTTCAGCGTAAACTGTGGTTGCACCAGAAAGCGGGCACTGGTCGCCTGGTCGAGTGCCAGGTTGACGGTACGCGGCTTCCAGTCCACTACATCCACTAAATCCTCGATACTGGGGGCAACCTTGATTTTAACGGGCACCATCTGTTGGCCGGAATGGACATTGGAGTAATCGAATTGCGCGCTGATGTCTCCATTGACCACAGTGGACACATCATTTAATGGCAGTGCTTCAGGCAGTCCGCCACCTTTAATTTCTGCCAAAGTGTGACGCGGCCCGCGCAAAGTGACGGTAACTGTTGCAGGCAAAGCCGCTTCGTTGACAAGCATCATACGCGCTGGCGGGTTATGCGGCAGGCGCACACTAAAGACCTTCTTCTCCCAAGGATTCACCTCGCCCCGCACATGGCTCCACAATGCGATGGACAGCACCAGGGCCATCAGTTTGAGATTCCAGTTGTTGGTAATGCGTTGCATAATTTAATTTTGAGTGTTGAGTGTTGAGTGTTGAATTTTGAATTAGCGCCAGCAACTTGAAGGCATAGTATCTTCTCACAATTTGCAGTTATCTGTTTTATAACTCAAAATTCAACACTCAAAACTCGAAATTCTCTCAATGTCTTTTCCAGGCCGCTTTGAGCGTGCCCAGTGTGTTGCGGGGCAGGGCGCGGGCGGCTTTGGTGACAGACCAGGGGCGCAAACGGATGGCTCCCTGATGGCCACCTAAAAGCGAGAGTAGTTCCTCATTCAGCAGCCGTGTCTGTAAGATTGAGTTCATGGTACCATTATGCGCCAGGCTGATATTGCCCGTTTCTTCGCTGACCACCACAATAATAGCATCCGTCATTTCGCTCAGGCCGAGGGCAGCGCGGTGCCGTGTGCCCACGGTGCGGGGTAGAGTTTCCGTCTGGGATAGGGGGAGAATACACGCTGCCGCGATAATCGTGTTTTTGCGCAGCACGACCGCGCCATCATGCAACGGGTTGCCTGGATAGAAGATGGACAGCAACAGGTCGCTGGAAAGGCGTGCATTGAGGGCCGTACCGGTGGCCGCAATGTCATCTAAGCCAGTGGTGCGTTCCACGGCGATTAAAGCGCCAACCCGTTGCACCGCCAATTGCTCAACCGCTTTGGAGATCACGTTCACATCACGCACTGTTTCGGTACTGGCTTCACTGCGCCACTGCAAGCCGACTACATCCAGGTGCCCACGCCCCAATTGGTCAAGCGCGGCGCGTAATTCCGGCTGAAAGAGGATCACAACCACCACGGCAGAAGCAAAGATTAACTGCCCAATCACCCACTGTAAGGTGTCCAGCCCCGACCACTGGGCAACTTTCATAATCACCAGCAAAATCGCCAGACCCTTCAAAAGCTGCATGGCGCGGGTACCTTGCGCGAGGGCTAACAGATAATAAATCGCCACCGCCACCAAGCAGATGTCGAGCAACGCCACCACATCAAGTTGATGATAGAGATGGAGGAATGACCACCAGATGTCAGGATGTGAAATGTGGTTAGGCATTGCTCTCTTACTAAATAGCTGTCGCTGGCCTCAGTTCTAAACCGGGCATTGAAATACCCGGCAGGGAGGCTAAAGCCAACCGTCCTTTGGACGGTACACTGGCAAGACTGTATCTATAAATGGCGTCCAACGGATGCTGGGCCAACGGCCTTCCAGACCCAAAGGGTGCCCCGGTCTTTTATAGGCCCGGCCTACAATCTCAAAAGATGCAATCAAGGAATTGACCTTTTAAATTGGGCACCCCCATGCAGGTAAACACGCGGCACCCGGTGCGCGATGCCACAGAGAATTTCATAGGGAATTGTCTCGGCCCAGGCCGCCACATCTTGCACCGGCAAACCTGCGCCGAATAGCGTGACGTTATCTCCCACCTGTGGGTTCACCCCAAGATGGGTGCAATCCACTAAAATTTGATCCATTGTCACGCGTCCGACCACCGAACAACAGACATCGTTAATAAAAACCTTAGCGCGATTAGATAAGCGGCGGGGATAACCGTCCGCATAACCCACTGGTACGGTAGCAATGCGGGTTGGCTGCGTAGCCTGCCATGTTGCGCCATAAGAAACGGTGGCGCCAGCAGGCACGGTTTTAATATGGGTGATGCGAGACTTAAAGGTCATTACCGGGCGCAACTCCACTGGAACTGGCATCATTTCTCTCAGGGGAGACACGCCATATAACGTCAGGCCAGGCCGCACCATGTCCCAGCGGGCTTGAGGATAGCGCAGCGCTGCCGCGCTGTTGGCACCATGAATAGTCATGCCGGAAAGATCGCCACACTCCCGCAATGCCACTTCAAAAGCCCGCGCCTGCGCTTCCGTCATGGCATCATCAGGCGCATCCGCACAGGCAAAATGGGTGTAAATGCCGCTAATGCGCAAATGGGGCAATGCGCGTAACCAGTGATAAAACGCGGCAGCTTCCTGGTGCCACACGCCCAGGCGTCCCATGCCGGTATCAATTTTCAAATGGGCTTCGGCCACGCGGTGTTCGGCAGCCCCCGCCTCATTCAAGGCCAAGGCCACTTCACGGGTAAAAACGGTCGGTAGCAGGCCATTGCGCACTGCCGTGCGCGCTTCACCGGGCAAAATAGCGGAGAGTAACAGAATTGGTACAGAGATGCCCGCCTCGCGCAATTGCAAACCTTCATCTACGGAAGCCACCCCTAACATGTCCACTGCGCGGGCGTCTCTGCCTGGACTAACGGGAGGAATTGATGAGGGCGCAAGCAGCGTATGGGCTATGGGAACGGCCCCATGCCCGTAGGCATTAGCTTTGACTACAGCCAGGACTTGCGCCGGGCCAAGCGTAGTCTGGAGCGCGTGCAGGTTCGAGCGAAGTGCCTCAAGATCAATTTCGACCCAGGTGGGCCGCGAAAAGGAAGTGGATTCGAGTTCGTCTACCAGGAGCGAAGGTGACATCTGTGGGATGCGTCGGCTGTGATGATTATGTGCTAATTAGGTTCTTAGGGGCTATAAACGGGTGGCCTCTATTATGATGTCATTATAACAGCGATACTCTTCCTAAACAATGTAGAGATAATATGAATTGATGACCTAACCCCCGTCCTCCTTCCCGGCACAGGAAGGAGGACGGGGGTTAGGTCTCGCTTGTCCTTTATAAGCGACCCGCACTATACTCGACTTGAAGTTAAAAGTGGATGCGGAAACCAGCAGGTCTCCGATTCGTGATAGGTGATTAGGTTGTACTTCCAAGCCATCAACGGGCGCTTGGCGGCAGTTTAAAGGAGTATTAAATGTTAGGACTCGGCACTACAGAAATAGTCGT
Source organism: Abditibacteriaceae bacterium (assembly GCA_019239895.1). GTDB lineage: Bacteria > Armatimonadota > Abditibacteriia > Abditibacteriales > Abditibacteriaceae > JAFAZH01. The sequence continues at coordinate 169,707 of JAFAZH010000022.1, forward strand.
ATTACTGCTTCTTGTATTAATTTTATTTGGCGGCAAGAAAATCCCGGAAATGATGCAAGGATTGGGGCAGGGAATGCGCGAGTTCAAAAAGGCGACGCGTGACGATGACGACCGCCCAACGCAGGTCTAACCACAGCGAACTAATTTCATTATTTTTTACTGAGCGATGAATTTCGTCGAATTAACGCGCGACGCTGCCGCTTTTTCCGAGTGGCGACGCCGCGTGTTTCCCTTTTTCGAGCATAAAATCTGCCTCACCCACGCCTCCGTCTCTCCCCTGCCCCGCCAGGTCAGCCAGGCCATTGTAAATTATGCCGAACTAATCGCCCGCGAAGGCCAATTCGAGCCAGCCCATGAAACCACTTACAAAGAGTGCAAAGAGCGGCTGGCGCGGCTAATTGGGTATGGGGCAGCACCCGATGAAGTCGCCTTTGCCAGTTCAACCTCCCATGCCCTGGGCATGGTGGCGACTGGCTTAGACTGGCAAACGGGCGATAACTGCATCGTGGCCGATGGCGACTTCCCGGCCAATGTCATCACCTGGAAAAATTTAACCCACACACATGGCGTGGAAGTACGGATGATTCCCCATCGTCCGGCGATGAACATCACCTTAGATGATGTCGCCGCTTTAGTGGATGAGCGCACCCGTATTGCCAGCCTGGCTTCGGCTAACTTCCTGAGCGGCTACCCGGTTGATTTAGCAGCCATTGGAGCCTGGCTGCACGAGCGCGGCATTCTCTTCTGTGTGGATGCCATCCAAACGCTGGGAGCTATTCGCCTCAATGCCGAGCACGTAGATTTTATCTGCGCCGATGCCCACAAATGGCTGCTTGGCCCCAATGGAATCGCGGTACTGTGGGCGCGTCGTGGTGTTTTAGAGAAAATGCGTCCCGCCATCTTCGGTTGGCTGGCTCCCCAAAACCGTGATGATTGGTTTGCTTACGATACGACCCCTATTGACTCAGCAGAACGCTTCGAGGCAGGCTCCCGCAATTATCTGGGCATCGTCGGCTTCCATGCTGCCTTAGAGTTGCTTCAAGACGTTGGTGCCGAAATTATAGAAGACCGTGTGACCCACCTGCGCAACTATGCCGCGCAAAAGCTCCGTAAACAGGGCTGTCGTTTGCTCTGGAACACCGACCCGGCTCTGCACGCTGGCATTGTGACATTCTATCCTCCTTCTGGCGATGCCACAGTCCTATATAATAAGCTGGATGAACATTTTGCCCTCGCCCTGCGCACGGATAAAAACGGCACTCCCTGTATCCGCGTCTCACCTCATTTTATGAATACAGAAGAGGACATTGATAAGTTGGCCAGTGCAATTTCTCATGCATAAGATGTTCAAATGGGACGCAAAGCTTCACTACACTAATTTCATGCGCTATTTTGACGCTATATCAAAAGTAGCGTTAATTTACGCTGCATCATGGCATAGCGGCTGTACGACCCATTCATAAACTCAAGCTATGACTCTTAAACGACAGGTGTTAAGGTATGGAACTTACCCAACAGCAGAAACATTGCTTCGAGACGTTCGGCTATCTGACTTTTCCCGGTTTGCTGGCGGAGGAGATTGGGTGGATTTTAGACGAGTTTGAAGCGGTCTTCCAGGATCGTAAGGTACAACACGACGGCACGCAACGCTCCTGTGTGGTGCCTTTCATTGACCAGCGCGAGCGACTTTGCACCTTGCTCGACCATCCCAAGCTCAAAGCCATCGCAGCAGGTATCTTAGGGGATGATTTCAACTACCTCGGCGGAGATGGCAACTATTATACTGGCGATACTAACTGGCATAGCGATGGCTGGCATACCGTGGGCAAGTTCCTTAAGGTTGCGCTTTACCTCGACCCGGTAAAACGTGACACTGGCTGCTTGCGCGTTATTCCTGGCACCCATCGCACAGAAATCGTAGATAAATGGGACGCTCGCCGCGCGGCGAATGCGCAGCAACTATGGGGCATTGCAGGACGCGAGGTGCCTGCGGTAGCTTTAGAATCGCAACCGGGCGATGTGGTAGCTTTCAACCACAACCTGATGCACGCTTCCTTTGGGGGCAGTACGCGGCGGCGCATGTTTACGCTCAATCTTTGTCGTCACTGCGAAACAGCCGACGAAATCCAAGATTTGGAAGACTACATCAATAGCCACGCCCGCTTCTGGTTAGACCATCTACACTCAGACGTTATGCGTAACACGGCTTCCCCGGAGCGGATGCAACACTTAGAGCAAGTCATGGCGCATGAAAGCCAGTTAGCTGAACTTTCCGCCAAGGCACGGGGCGAGATGACAGAGGCAGCACGGGGTTAAGCACCGGGCATTGAAATACCCGGCGGGGAGGCGGTCAAGCCGCCAACCGTCCTACCGGACGGCCCGCAAATCACTACTTTATTCATGTGGCGTCCGCGAGGACGCTTGGCTTTAGCCTTCCCGCCGGGTATTTCAATGCCCGGTGCTTAAATCATTCTGCGGGTTCGACATTCGTTTCGTGCTAACCAGGGCGCTCTTGAGATTATTCAAATAAGTCGCTCGTTCTTCTTCACTGATCTCTTCACCACGCTCTAATTTCAGCCGAATCATATCCAGCATTTCCCGTTCGCGTTGCCGGTTCCAGTGATTGCGCACGCGTTGAATACAGTCCTGCACGACTAAATCGTCAATGGGCGTCTGGGCCTCGTCCGATAATACCAACTCACTGACAAGAGCACCGGCTTCGGGAGATAACCGCTCAACAAGTTCTGCCGGATTGATCGGCTCGTTGTCGGAGAACTGGCGCAAGGCAATAGCCACTTCCCCATGCAATTCTTGCGTCCATTGTTCTGGTGGTAGGTCGTTAAGAATGCGTGCCCGCCACGAGGGACTACCCAGCAGCGAACACAAGAGCAGTCGTTCCGCTTTGGCAACGCCACTGGCACCCGCCGCCATTGTTTCGGAAATGGTCTGGCTCGTTTGCACTTTCTCGGCCTCAGCCGCTTGTTGACGTTGTTGCCAGATATTTTTGGGTGGCGCAGACGGTGCATGGCGTTTACCAACACCCTCCACTTCACGGCGAATAGCGGTTTGGGCAAGGCTGATACGCGTCGGGTCATTGGAGCCTTCGGCCAGCCCCCAGCGATCTGCTAACCAATCAATGTAGCCGTTGCGTTCGGATTCACTGGCCACACCCGCAATGATTTCGGCGGCGGCGCGCACGGCTTCTGTGCGCTGCACGAGATTGCTCAGGTCAAACGGCGCAATAGCCATTTCCAGACGATATTGGGCTAAGGGACGCGCTTCGCGCAGAGCATTTTCAAAGCCTACATCGCCATGCTTGCGAATGTATGTATCGGGGTCATCGCCCCCAGATAAGGTGACAACTTGCACTTCCAGTTCATTGGCCGCAAACATCGGCCCGGCGCGCAAGGCAGCTTGCATTCCAGCAGAGTCACCATCGTAGCAAAGATAGACGACTTTAGGCGAGAGACGGCGCAAAGCTAACGCGTGCTGCACGGTCAATGCAGTGCCCAACGTGGCGACAGCATTGGCGAAGCCCGCTTCATGGAGGGCGATAGTATCCATGTAGCCTTCGGTGACAATTACCGATTCACGGCGTCCCACTTCGGAGCGGGCAATGTGCCAGCCATAAAGCACCTGGCTCTTCTTAAAGAGAGTGCCTTCAGGCGAGTTAATGTATTTCGCTTCGGGCGTGCCAGTATTGCCACCTTCCAAGGCACGCCCGCCAAAGGCGATAACACGTCCCTGCTGATCCCAGATAGGAAACATCAGGCGGTGACGATAGCGGTCATAAACACGGGAGCGGCCATCGTCGTTGCGCTCGATGAGCATTCCCGCAGCTACCGTATCCTCCACCTTGAAGCCGTATTTATTGACCAGATGGTGATGCAGGGATTCCCATGAGTCGGGAGCGTAACCAATGCCAAAGCGATCTAGAGTGCCCTGTGACAGCCCACGACTCCGCGCATAGTCACGAGCGGCTAATCCCCCGTTGCCCGCCAACTGCTCTCGGAAGAAAGCCACCGCTGCCGCCATCACTTTTAAGAGGCGGTCGCGTTCAGAATAAGCGGCTTGTTGGGCAGGCGTTAGTTCTTTATTAGGGCGCAGCACTACCCCATAGCGGTCAGCCAGTTGCTTTTTCGCTTCGGGAAAGGGAATGTTCTCGACCTGCATCAAGAACTTAAAGACATCGCCAGAAGCTTTGCAGCCAAAGCAGTGATAATAGCCCTTGTCCCGCGAAACATTGAAAGAAGGTGTTTTCTCGTCGTGGAAGGGGCAACACGCCTTCCAGCGATTCGGCCCCGCCGGGCGCAGAGCGACATACTGACTCACAATATCAACGATGTCGGCTTTTTCGCGTATTTCTTCGGTGGATTGATCCATAAGACTGTGGAGCAGATTAAGTGCTACTTGTACATCCAATTATAACGCTAAAATCAGCCGCCCCGAAAGTGGAGCGAAACTGGAAAGGGTGGCTGTAGTGCTGGGAGGAGCAGTTAAAGTTGGGAAGATCCGTTAAATCGGTTAAAGGCTTAGCCATGTGGTCAAGCTTGTTACCATCTTATTGACGGTTTGAGCATAATGGCCTGGGGGTGTGCCGTCTTATGGATAAATCGGCGTGCCGCCTTGCCGGATACCTTGTGAAACTTCGTCGAGGCTCAAATGCTGCACCCACAGCGGCGTATTCACTGGCCATTTTCCGAACCACGCTTGCACCAGTTTGCTTTGCAACGTCTCAAACTGCTCCGGCGCGCACTCCACGCCGATGGCATAACGTAATTCTTGCACGTCCTCCAGGAGCAGGTTGAACCAGAAGGCCGCCGTAGCGCCGTTTTGCGCCAGGACAACGTGCCATGCTTGCAGTTCTTCTTGAGAGGGCAGGCCCGACAGTGGGCGCGCGACGACCATTTGCTGCGAACGAATCTCCGAATCGGCCACGCTGGAAGGCACATAGTCGTGCGCCAGCACGCGAAAAACGTGCGGTGGCATCGCGTAGTGCTCGTTTGAGTGCGGGTTGATGGCTAACAGCGCGAGTTCGCCCCGCATCGCCATAGCGCACAGCATGGCACCGCTCACGGGAACAACCGCCACCTGTGCTGGCAGGTTGGCCATATCAGCACAGAAGGCACGGAGGTGTGCTTCATCCGTGAAGACGCACATGGTGGAATCGTCGTTGAATGTTATGTAACGCAGACGCCCATCGTGGGGCGGCTCGTGCAGCGGCAACAGCAGGGGGGAAGTCAAGATCGCACGGTGCATTGGGCGCATATCGCCCATCAGCGTGTCCAACTTCATGTCGTGGATAAGCGCGACAAGTTCGGCGTTCTCCGCTGGAGCAGCCGTAGGTTGCCCTAGCGGAGACTGCTCCGGCGCAGCCTGCTCTAGCGCAGGCTGCTCCTCTGATTCATTGCGATCAAACGACCAGCCCATAACAACTCCTCTCAACTTGGCTTAGACACGAAGCCTTCATCTACACAGTTGCCCCGCAAACACAGATGCAACAGATATGGGTTAACTATCTTTGAGCTTCATTTTACATCAGTGGATTGGCCCGGGCACCCGTTTAAGTTGGTACAGCAGCCTAACAAAATGGCCCGCTTCTTATAACGAAGCGGGCCATCTCGTTGCCTTTACACCTGGAAATCAAACTGTTTCAGCCACGCGCCGCCGTTTTAGTTCCAGTTGCTCCGGTTCCGCTTGAATTTGAAGATTTATCGTCATTGACGGGCGACGAAGTGGGTGGCTTGCCCTCTTTGTTGTCTGCTGGTTTGTCATCTTTAGGAGCATCCGGCGTGTCAGGGGCCGCTTTTTCAGAGTTGCCCCCGGGGCCAGTTGCGGGCGACGCGCCTCCCCCACCTGGGGCAGCGGGCACCGGTTCGATGGGGCGATCTAAAGCTTGACGAGTGGCGTCATCAATGTTTAAGTCCGGTGCTTTTGGAAAAGACGTTTTAGGAGTGCGCGGCTTATTATTTTGCTTACTATTGCGAGGGATGATAATGCCTGCGTTTGCAGGCACTTGAATCCGGTTGTCATCAATCCAGATGGTCATTTCAGGACACTGGAAAGCCTGGTCGTCTTTGTTGTTAAATTGCACGTTGCCAATTAGATGCGCAATGTTATTCTCTTCGTCAAAGACAATACGATCACAAGTGCCGGAGTTACCTTCTTGCGTCATGTGGATGTGACCAGTCACAACCGCTTCCTTGTTTTCATAGTTATAGTCAATGCGGTCACAAGTCATGGTTGATTGTTTGCCAGCGAGTCGTTTGGGTAATTTGCGCTTGTGTTGGTTCTTGTTCGGCGCGCTGCCCCGGATACCGTCATCGGTGCCATGCGAGTTGATAATCACATTGCCAGTAATGGTAATGACCTTATTCGTAAAATCGGCATGGATAAGGTTGCCAGTCATGGTGGAGTCACGGCTTTCGACGCGCAGCTTTTCCCGCGCCAAGGCTTGATCGGTGGTCTGGTTGTACGTCAAGTCATCGCAATAAAGAATAAAATCTTCGCCTTGCTGGGTAATTGTGACATCTTTGACCGCATGACCAATTTTGTTGGCGTCGTCCCAGGTGACGCCATGCGGGCTATAGATATGTACCTTACCGTCCTCTGCATTGTCGGCAGGAACCGGAACTGGTTTAGGTGCCGCAGCTTTAGGCGCTGCGCCTTTACCCACCACAGCCGGTTGCTGCGCAATGACCGCGCTGCTCAACACCAATGCGCTGCCTAAAACCGCATAAAGTTTTCGCATTATAACACCACCATTTTTAATTAACCATCACAAGCTCATAAAGTCTGCTTACGCCACAGTCTAACACTTCAACCCAGCAGAGAATTATCTTGGCGGCAGCGTAATATCAATCTGGACGCCCTGTTGAAATGCCACCTGCCGCGTTTTGGCATCGGCCACTGCGTTCGAGCCACGCATAGTGGCTCGCGCCGATTGAATCTCAACCTGTTTGGGGCAATGCAACTGGCTTTTTTTCATGTCATAAAAGAGCGTTGGCGTATCGAAGGTAAAACCGCGCAAGGTGGCATGAACTTTAATCGGGCAATCTAGCCGCTCAGCCTGGTGCTGCCAACTTGCCTGCTCGGTGCGCACACTAAAACCGTCTGGGCCAGTGGCGCTGACAGTGCCAATGGCTGCTAAATCCTGCGTTATTTGATTGAGACGAACCTGTCGCGCAGAAAGTTTCAAGTAGGGGCGTCCCGCACGAAAAAGGATGGCATGGTTCACGTCAGTGGCCGTATAGAATTGGCGGTCGGGCGAGAGCGAGATGCTCTTGGCCGAAAACTCCCATGTCTTCTGCCCCTTTTCATCACGCATGATGATGTTTTGCGCACCTTCGCCCACTAAGGATGGATCATTGGTGAGGGAGGCCGTCATAGCATCGCTGTCCTGGGTGAGCCAGCGCACCCAGCGGGGCCAGCAGATAATTGCCAGAGCAACAAAGCCTGCCGCCCCCAAAAAATACGGCGACACTCGTCCCTGATGGCGGCGTTTAAAGCCGAACTGGGGGCGCGTGTCGCCGTATTTTTGGATGCTTGCCATCAGGCTCAATCTCAACAAAACCACAGCGCGTCGCTGTCAGCACTGCTTCTTTAAGAAGTTTAGCTTAACAGCGACGCGCTGTGGTTTTTACCTCAAAGCCCGATGATAAAAGGCTTAGTGGCTGTTGTGGTTCCGATAGGCCCGCAGGCTACCACCCGGCTGCGTTGGCACTGGCCCGGACACAGGAGTGTTAGTGGGAGCCGGTGTGAAAGTCGGCTGGCCAGGTATTGGCGTTGGGACAGGCGTATTAGTCGGCACTGGTGTGCTGGTTGCCGCCGTAGTCGGAGTCGGTTGGCCACCACCACCAGGTGTTGCCGTTGGGCCACTACCAGGTGTCGCCGTCGGGGCGGGTGTCGGTGTAGCGGGGCCACCAGGTGTCACCGTTGGGGCCGGTGTCGCCGTTGGGCCACCCGGTATTCCCGTCGCGCCAGGTGTTGGTGTGCCGGGAGGTGCCGGTGGCGTGCCTCCAGGAGCGCAGGCACTTTGACCAACCGCGCATTGGTTGGCACAAATGTCCAGATTGGCCACCACTGTCTGCGATGGGCCTACCGTAAACGAAGCACTATTACCAGAGAAGGGAGCGCCCACGTTGTCGGAAGTGGGTCGAGCTTCCACGCGGTAAGTGCCAGGGCGCGACAGATGCACCACATAAAAGCCCTGCTGTTGGGCAGATACATTACTCTGATCAGGCTTAATGTAAGAGAATACAATCGCATTGCCAGCCGTGGGATTGAGATCACGCACGCGGATTATTACCCGTGCGGTCACGCCTTGCCCACCGGTGCTGCATTGCGCAGTGGAACCATTATTGGGGTTGAGTAGCACGCGCCCGGAGATGGTGATGGTTCCCGATCCGCTTGGTGACACCACGAAGACTTGGCCAGCCTCGTTGGTCACGGCCAGCGAGGTGGTCGAAACGGTGCCGTTGATATTGAGCGTTACCTGATAAGTTCCGGCGGGCACATTCTGGAAGGTGGCGCGGCTGTTCACTGTGTTAAGCGTGGTATTGACGCTGCCACCCTTCAAGGTGATGGCACCATTGGTTGCATTGCCATTGACATCCCGCAACGCGAGGGTAATTGAGCGGGATTGCGGGGCAGGAGTTACCGGGCTGCTGCCACCGCCGCCACCACCGCCACAACCGGCAATGTTTAAGCCGATGAAGACTACCAGGGTGAGTACAGCGACACCGGCACAGCGCCACGCTCCGCCCGAACCGGCACCCGTGCGCACGGCTTCGCGTTGGGTTTGGAACCACTTGACCATCTGCATTTCTCCTTAAAGATGACTTCTATACAACTAAGCGAATAGGCTCAATGAGAATGACTTGAGACAACGGCGGACATTCTGTTACAGTTCACTGATTCCTTCCATACCAGATACGCACCCGTAGCCGATATTTCAGATAAATCAGTAGTATCTTGTGTGGCAGTGGACAGTTTTTAAAGCTTTCAAAAAGGTTATGGAGAGACCTGTTACGAGGCGATTTTACAGGTTTAAATCGAAATTGTCAACTGTTTGACCGCCAGGAAGAATAGTTACTCGTTGCGTGACGGTATGTTTTCCCGAAGACGCCGTGACGATGTAGGTGCCACCTCCTAAAAAGAAGGAATAGAATCCACCTGCACCGGAGACCGTACTGTCCGCAGCCGTTACTGCTCCAGTGATGCCGGTAACTCGCACTTGAACCCCTGTTTGCGCTACGCCATTCAAGAGAACGCGCCCGCGCAGATCAAAGACCACTGAGGGTGGAGCAACAGGCGCCGGGCCACTTGGAGTTTTGGTAGGAGCAGGCGTGGCAGCACGCTCTCCTACAACGGGCACGCTCACCCCATCGCGCCCGCTCACGCGGCTGGAAGCAGCCACATTCGGCGCGGGTGAGTTTTGGAGATTACCGCTGCCCCCACCCCCACCACAACCACTAAGTGACGCACCCACTGCGACACCGGCCATGAATTGAAAGAATGTTATACGCATATTGCTTAGCACTTTGGCCCCAGAAGCAGGTCTCTGTCCTTATGGCAAATCGAACGATAAACTGCGCTCATACTCGACACTGCGTTCGTCAGTCAACTTTACCCGCGCCACGTAATGACCAGCAGCCACACTGTGACCTTGGGCATTGCGTCCGTTCCACATCCAATGGGTGGTGCCAGGTTGCACTGGTTGCTCCTGGGCTAATACAGTGACCGTTTCGCCGCCAGAGGTTTGAATCTCGACCTGGGCGGTGCCGCCAACCCCAAGCTTAGCCGCTATTGTTGCACTATGTGAACCAACCAGAGGATTAGCGGTCAGATTAGCAATAGCGGGGGGTAACACAGTCGCTTCAATATGGAAATGCCGCGCGCTTGTCCCCGCCACAAAAGAGTAGCTTTGCACATGGTTGGCATTAATCATCGCTACACGCTGCCCAATCGCTTCATCTACAAGGGTTAAATTAATCGCAGCAGCGATGCGGCTTGGATCGCCCCATTCCAGGCGCATCGTTTCCCCCGCCGTTGCTCCATCCACGATAAAGCTCCAGGAGGCAGTTGAGGTAAAGGGTGCGACTAACGATTCAGCCCAGCCGCTTTCGGCACCGGCACCCGTGGCATCTGCCGCCGGGGTACCACCACTGAGGAAGCTTAACGTTAAAGCTCGTGTAGCGGCAGGTGGTTTGGCCGCGGGCATCACTAAGGGCTGGCCCTTTTGCACGGCTACGGTGCCAAAAGCATTATCCGCATCACGCGCCGTAGCCGCCATCGCAGCGATTGGCAACTGCCACAGGAGGTTACGCGTAGCCACAACCGCCGCAGTGGGAGATGCCGCATTAAACACCAGTTTTATCCCGCGCGGCTGGCGGGTGTAAATAAAGTAACCCTCGAACGGCAGCAACCTTTGGTTGGTGGCGTCTCCACTATCCACTCGTGCATAGCCGCCTTCCGGCAGCCAGCGCCACACACCAGGAGAAATCCAGCCATTAGCCACTGCCGCCGCATAAGAGACGGGAGTACCGTTAAGCAAGCGCACCTTAATCGCGTTCAAGCTGAAGGTTAGATTGTAAGGCACGCCGATTTGGTTCCATCCCGCTAGTAAGGGCACCTCATAAGGTTGGCTGCGCGTTGGTTGACCGCCCCGCACGGTCGTGGATAAATTCCCCGCGAGGTTCAGCCAGTAGCCACGCCCTGGCGCAAAGGGTTCACTGATATTGGGGTATAGCTCGTATTTATCCGCTGTGACACCATAAACAACGCCGTTGCTAACAGTGCGATAAGGCGCAAGGTTAGGCCAATAACGGGCAAGGAGCAACTTCTTGGGATCCACCCCTAAGACAGCGGCTTCATCGGTTTGGATGGGGAAAAGAGGCAATGAAATCATGCGCAGCCGATTGGTGGCGGTGGGGCGCACGCTGAGGGGAAAGGCGGAATTGCCCGGCGCGGTCTCTAACAGCACTCCTAACGACTGGGCTTGACCACTAGCCATCGCCCAGGCCGAGTTACGATAAAGAGTTTTAGGAGCACCGCCATCGGTGGGCGTCAGCGTAAACGTCGTCTTGACACGCGGCCCGGAAGGATAAACAACCGCTGCCGCCGTCGCAAAGGCACCCCGCGACAGCGTTGCGACAGTGGAAGAAATGCCGCTGTTTTGTATGGCAATGCGACCTGTATCAGTGCCGACAGTGGCCCCATAAAAGGCTGATGGCTGATCTACGGTACCCGCCACACCATACGGAAAATAGGCTACATTTTCTGCATTAGCCACGCGAACTACGAGGGCGATCCGCCCCTGGTCTGGCGTGCCAGTATTGCTAAAACCAACCACTGGCAATGCAGTGCCTGGCTGGTTCTGCTTGTCAATCTCGGCTTCACCATAGGAGTTAAAGATCACACGCTTATCATGATTCAATTCAGCCGATAATGCCGTAATATCACGGCCCTTTTCATCCAGCGCCGTGATAGTGCCAGTGCCGCCTAAAGGCGTCTCAGCGCCACTGGGGAGGGTATGATAGCGTTGCACAATACCACCAAAAAATGAGCGTGTATCGCCCGAAGTAAAACTGGCCAGCGGCACAATACCTAACCACAATTTATCGCCAGCAGTAATAGCCGTATCTAATACATACTGGCGACGGTACCAGTCATTAAAGTTTAAGCCTTCTACCGTGGGAGCATAGGTGGCCGCGATGCGCTTGAGTGCGGGCGTGTTGCCCGCCAAAGGGACCCCGGCTGTGATCGCATTAAATTGCGTGTAATAGATAGCATTAAATTGGCGGAAAAAGTTTGGGTTCTCCACATAGACTTTAAGCCAGGCTGATTGCGCCATGCCAGCGCGATAGTAACCTAGGTTGACTGAAGTGTTACTGGCAAAAAAGACAGGGTTGCCTAATTCCGGGCGATTGAAAAAATCGTAAGCAGGCAACAGATAAACGCCCATACTGGAGGGATCAAAATCTTTAGGGCTGCCCGTCACTAAGTAATAGGTCACTAAGGCTGCCGCATCAGAAAAGCCTAATTCCCATGCATCGAACCCAAAGATTAATGGGCCATGAAAAGCAATCAGCATTTGGCGAGTCAGGTTATAGTAGTTGCTGTCGGGGTTACGCAAATCAAATGCAATATCAATCTCGCCGCCACTGGTGGTCGCTTTAGCGTCAGGTAAGTTATAAACGCCATCGCCCGCATTGGCATCAGAAACAACGGTGACCGTTTTGCCTTGCTGTTGCGGCGCAGGGTTGCCATAGACTTGCACCATTAAGGGATACACAACCTGCACAAATTTTTGCAATTGCGCCTGCTGGTCAGTGGCGAAACCCTGAAATTGAAACTTTAACGGCGCAACCCGTGTTGCAACGGAGCGTCCGCCAACACGCGGCGTGATAATCGAGTGCGACACGGCTAAAGCCCCATTACGCACCGGGGCCACAATGCGGATGCGGGTGAGCTGGGCATTTGGCCCTAGGAAGTGGAGACTGCGCATTAATTGCTCAGCACGCGCCCGATCAGCAGGATTAATCTGGCCCTCTTGTAACGCAGCCGAGCGAGCCTGGTAACGCGCCCCGGCACTTCCTGAAATTTCCAGCGGTATAGCCCCGGCAATACCGGTAGCGATGGCACCAAATGGCTCGTTCTGAATGATGCGAAACCCTGCACTGGGTGCAGCAATGGCACTTTTAACTGTAGCGATTAAGAGAATAGCTAACAGCCAGTTAATGGAGTAGAAGCTTGCGGCAGATTGGCGTCCTCTAGAGAAGCTTGGCACATGAATCCTTTGCAATACAGTAAATGGGGTTCATTGAGGACTCTTTTGAGAAAACTTTGTTCAAAAAAGTTTAGGTTGAATTCGTTAACGGTTGCTGGCAAACATCGAACGTTCTGGCAACAGCACTAAGTGTCCAATCACGAAATGCACGGGCCAGATGAACAACATATGCAGGAACATTGAATTGATGGTATTGCCAACCCACCAACTAACCGAAAATTCGGTCGGGCACATAATGAGAAAGATGACATTGGCCAACAGCACGCCACCCATTGCACATAAGGGTGGCACGAGCGGGTTATCGCGTGCGAAGTGCGTGTTTAGCACACCCAGAACCCCGCCGACCACCGCCCGCGAGAAAGCAAAAGAACCGACATAAGCATCCGAGCAGTAGCCCGTGAGCAGTCCGGCCACTAAACCATAGGCCACGCCAGTTTCCCACCCTAATGAGAGGGATACGGAAATAACACTTAACAGCGGTAAATCCAGATGCACGCCGAAAAGAATAAGTCTGGATAGCCACGTCGTTTGCAGAGCTATAACGACAATGAGTATTAACCAGGCCCGCCAGGTTGCTCGCTCTTGCACCATGATAATTTAAGGCAAAAGTAACCATCAGACGAAAGTTACAAAAATTATGTTCCCGTCTGCACCCGCACATAAACCGCATTAATCTGGTCGAACGGCACGGAAGGGTCAACATAGGCCGTCATTTCCGAACGATATTTATCTCGTTCCACTTTCAGCACACGCCCAATGACCAGACCTTTGGGGAAAATAGCACCCCGTCCCAGGCTGAGGCCAGAAGTCAAAACTAAATCGCCTTCGCGCACATCAGCCTGATAATCCAGGTAAGCCAGTTTGCAGACGCCTTCCCCGGTTCCCTGCACCACACCTTTGGCCATCGTGCGATCTGTCATGGCTCCAACCCCGGAGATGCGGTCGGTTAGCATCTGCACTTTACAGGTGGGAGGCCAGGCCGTAGCCGAAATCACCTGTCCCACGACGCCACGCGCCGTAAATACCACATCTTTGGGGCGCACGCCCTGGCGCGTGCCCACATTCAGCATCATAATGCGCTTATAGTCAGTAAAATCAAAGGAAATAACATCCGCCGCAATCAGCTTACCCGCTGTTTGCTTAGGCATATTGAGCAGGCGACGGAGTTCCTCATTCTCGCGCCGGTAGCGCACCAAGCGTTGATTTTGGCCTTCTAAATCGGCAATGCGTCCCTGGAGCTTTTCATTCTCACTGATAATGCTGCCACGATGAAATACTGTGCGCCCGACATCAGCCGCCCACGCCCCCACCCCGCTAAAAGTGCGCTGCACCGGGCGCAGCACCAGAAACGCGCCGCTTTCCGGCACCGAAATGCCACCCCGTCCCTGCGCCGCTTTATACCAGAACACCAGACCGAGGCATAAGGCTAACAGCACAACGAGACTGATAAGAGGTGAAGGCCGGTGCATGAGGAGTTTTAAGTTTTGAATCTTGAGTTTTGAGTTAGGGGCAACCTTAATTATAGCCGTATTGTTGCTGTGCCAGCGTCAATTCAACATTCATAACTCAAAATTCAAAACTAACTAATTCCGTAGATAGATTGATTGGTCTGGCTCCAGGTGTCCCAACCTTCGACGGTTTCTCCCGTGCCCAGGGCCACACAGGTTAAGGGGTCTTCAGCGATGTGAATGGGAATGCCCGTCTCATGGGCCAGTAGTTGGTCGAGACCACGCAGCAGCGCACCGCCACCGGCTAAGACAATGCCGCGTTCCATGATGTCAGCAGCCAATTCGGGTGGCGATTGTTCCAGGGTCGTTTTCACCGTCTCGACAATTTCGGCAACCGGTTCTTTTATGGCCTCCCGAATATCGGCAGAATTAATGCGCACGCTACGCGGCAAACCGTTAACCAAATCGCGCCCTTTAATTTCGTAAGAAATCTCTTCTTGCAGCGCATAGGCCGAGCCAATTTGCATTTTCAGGGTTTCCGCTGTGCGCTCGCCGATCAGCATGTTATAGGTGCGCCGCACATAGGCCATAATGGATTCGTCAATTTCATCGCCAGCCACCCGCAAGCTTTTACAGGTAACAATGCCGCCGAGAGAAATCACGGCCACTTCCGTCGTGCCACCGCCAATATCCACAATCATCGAACCGGTGGGTTCACAAACGGGCAGGCCAGCGCCAATGGCCGCCGCCATCGGTTCTTCAATGGTGCGCGCATCGCGTGCCCCGGCAGTCATAGCCGCTTCAATGACAGCCCGCTTTTCCACTTCCGTAATGCCAGAGGGAATGCCCACCATAACACGCGGAAAAGCGAAAACCCGCCCACGATGCACGCGGCGAATAAAGTGCTGCAACATGCGCTGGGTGACTTCAAAGTCAGCAATCACGCCATCTTTAAGGGGGCGAATGGCGACAATATGGCCGGGGGTGCGCCCGACCATCTGCTTGGCCTCTTCGCCCACCGAGCGCACACTATTATTTTCCCGGTCAATCGCCACCACCGACGGCTCACGCAGCACCACGCCACGGCCCCGGACATGCACCAGCGTGTTGGCTGTGCCCAGATCAATGCCCATGTCCTGCGAAAACCGTCCAAAAATCCTCTTAAGCACAATGACTCCCGTCTTTTAGCGAAGATGAAGAAACGAGGATGGAAGATCGAAGATAGAGGATCGAAACAAGCTAAGGAAAGTAGCAACTTAACATGGAGGGTTATAGTCCTCCATGTGCTATCCTCGATTCTCCATCCTCGATCTTCCATCCTCCATCTTCTATCCTCAATTCTCCATCCTCAAGGCTTCTCCCACCACGTCTCAATCGGTGCGCCAATTTGTCTTAATACTCGCCCTAAAAGACCGAGGGGCAAACCGACGACATTGAAAAAGTCGCCTTCGATCCGTTCAATAATCAACGCCCCCAAACCCTGCGCGGCATAGGCCCCGGCTTTGTCCATTGGCTCGCCCGTAGCGACATAACAATCAATCCAGGCGTCACTGACATCATAAAAGGTGACTCTCGTGACTTCATGTGTCACCTGATACTCTTGCCCACCCGCGCCATAACGCACACAGACGCCCGTTAGCACCCGGTGCGTATGACCGCGCAAGCTTTGCAGCATAGCACGCGCTTCCCCGGCATCGCGTGGCTTATTGAGAATCTGCCCCTCATGCCACACCACCGTATCCGCCGCTAAGACAATGATACCGGATATGCTGCCCTGGGCAGAAGTTGCCGCTGCAATGGGGCCAATATCACAAGCTTCGGCTTTGGCCCGTGCCAGGCGTTCGACATAGCGAGCCGGGTATTGATTGTCTTCAGGTGTAGGATCAGGCTCTTCGACTAAAGGCGGTACCACCCGAAAAGGTAAGCCAATGCTGCTGAGAAGTTGGGAACGCCGGGGGGAAGTGGAGGCCAGAATCAGCAGTGGTTGGGAAGCGGAAGATTGCGCAATGCCGCAAAGGGGTAGGGAGGTTGTGGCCTGGGATGGAATTATATCAGATAGGGTCTGCTCACGCACAATATTCAACTTCTACCAACAAGCCAGGCACACAACGCAACAGTTATAGGACAACTCCCCACTAAAATAATGTTTTAGTGTAAAAGCCAAGTTAAATTTTACTACCGGTGGCCGGATTCGAACCGGCACGCCCTTACGGACAGAGGATTTTAAGTCCGCCGCGTCTACCATTCCGCCACACCGGCAAACAGCGTCAAAAAGCTGTCAACCTCTACCTTCTGGATAGAGAAGCAGCATGGTTTAGGATATGTGTTTTTAGCTTCCACGTCAAGATGCTTTTGAGGCACGGGTGCCCTTTATTGCCACCAAAAGCACTGGCTAAAATAATACCGGCCCTTCGTTCAGGAAGGGCCGGTATTATGAGCGGATATAAGTTACCGCACCGTCAATGCTCCACTCTGGGCATGGATTAGTACACCTTGTGCATCCGCGAGGCCAGAGGTTTGGACACTGACTTGGTCACCGGAATGCAAACTACCAGATGGTAAGGACAGACTGACGCTGTTATTACTCGCATTATAGCCTGCGCTCTCGACGATAATAGCCTGACCATTCACAGTCACGACATAGTTGGCCGGATCACTGGCAGCATCGGCATCTAAAGCTCCAATGAACCTGAGTTGAATACTGGCCGCCGCAGCATTGGCACTGGCGGAAGACAAGCGCACAGCAGCGGAAGCTGCATCACTCCGGGCAATGGAGACCGATTTACGCACTGTCACCATAATCTGGGCACGGGTTGAGTTGAGTGCCTTGTCATAAGCAATGGCAATCAGGTTATAGCTGCCATTAAGCAGCAACGCCCCTGTTGGATTACCACTACTGCGCGTCCAGGTGGTGCTGGAGACAACCGTTTTGAGGACGGTGCTGGTGGCGCTCCAGGTGGCACCTGTCTAATACTTGCCATCCCTGCGGCGCTGCCACGGTGCTCTTAGGACACCTGGATCTTAAAGGGGATTTATGACATGGCCTTCAAGGTCGAGCAGAAAGATAGCATAGTCAAGGACACTTTCAACTAAGAGGCGATAGCACCCTTCGCTATCTGCGGCAGCCCCGCAATATCATTATATCCGCCTTATATCCGCCTTGGTCTATCTCTAATGGACTGTCTGGGCAAGAATCTACCGACACAGTTGCAGGCTTAGCCTTCCATTAGCTCCCGGAGTTGGCTCAGGGCCTTACGCTGCAAGCGGGAAATGTGCATCTGTGATACTTTCATGGTGCGCGCAATCTCGGTTTGGCTGTAGCCCTGAAAATAAGCCAACTGCAAAACCTGACGTTGCTTTTCGGGTAGCTTTTCCAGCGCCGTTTTAAGCGATGTATATTCCACCCATTCCTCTAAAGCAGGATCAGCCCCTCCCACCTGATCGGCTACGGTGCTGACCGTCCCCGGCTCCGTGGGCACCGGTTCATCTAAGGAGAGGGGGTCAATACGATGGGGCAACTCCAGGGTTTCAGCCACTTCTTCAACGTCCAGACTCAACGAGCGGGCGATTTCAGCATAAGTTGGGGAGCGGTTTAATTCTTGGGTGAGAGCTTCAATTTTGAGACTGATAATGGGAGACAATTCTTGAATGCGACGGGGCACCCGCATACTCCAGCTTTTATCGCGAAAATAGCGCCGTAACTCCCCCACAATGGTAGGAGTAGCAAAGGTGGCAAAGCGCACGCCACGCTCCGGGTCAAATTGATCCAGAGCATGAATCAGAGCAATTACACCTTGCTGCACAATGTCCTCAAACTGTTCACCACGATCCATGAACCGGCGTGCTACATAAGCCACCAAGGGCCGGTGCATCAGAATCATGCGCTCACGTAACTGCGGGTCACCCGTGGCACGCCAGGTCGTAAAGAGATGTTCAAATTCCAAATTTTGGTCACTCGTATATGGGCCACGCTCCGCTTCAATTGGCGCTACCTCTGCTGCCTCGGTTGCGGGGGCTTCTTTTGCTGCGTCAGTCGCCACATCCTTAGCTGACTCTGGCACTTTAGACTTAGTCTTTCTATGGGATGGCTTAGTGGGCAGCAATGATTGCGGCTCGGTGGCAGGTATACTCTCCGGGGTCTTGCCCTTAGCATTCTGACGCCTTGAGGAGGAATTAGAGTGCTGCGTTGGGGCTTTGCCAGAGTTTGGCACTTCCGCAGAGACGCCGGGGGACTCTTCAGCAACTTTCTTTTTCGGCGGACGGGCCAAGACAATTCACCTTCTTACTCAAACTATGGTTTAAAGAGTGGCTGAAACATTGCCACGGCCACGCAGATATTTGGTCATGCGAATGAGGGTATTGGAGTCCGCATCGGCCTGATGCTCGACGGTATCCATTAAGGACTGAATCAGCAGCAACCCAAAGCCGCTCTCTGGTAAGTGGGCGAGGGAATCGGGGTCACTTTGAATGCGGGCGTCTAAAGCTTTGCGGGCCGCATTTTGCAGAGTAGTCACGGGCACCTGCCCTTCATCGGCTACGCTAATTTCGATGCGATCAGGGTATGGCGTCACGGTGATAACAACACTGGGAAGGCTGGGGAGAGCCGCCGCAGTCGGGGGCGGCGTAGCATGGAGGATAGCATTATTACAGGCTTCAGAAACGGCTAATTTAATATCTTCTATCTCTTCATAAGAGAAATCCATGCGACTAGCAACTCCGGTCACGGCTAACCGCGCCACACGCACATACTCGGTGCTGGCAGGAATATGAAGTTGGACGCTGGCCTCTTGAGGTTGACCAACAGCCGCCTCAGCCGAGGATTGAGCATCTGGCTGACCCATAGCTTTAGCTTTTGGCTGGGTGGCCCCTTTAGCCGTTTTGTTAGGAGCAGTTTTGCGGGGCTGTGGCTTGGTCATGGGTTTGGCCTCCCATTAGCCTCTGGGGAGTCTTGGTCGTCCTGCGCTGTCACTTCTGAAGTATTCGCAGCGCACGCGGTAACGGCATCATCTACCGTTTCAAAAAAGGGGAGAGCACTCAACAGCCCAGTAATCTCAAAGATACGTCGCACACGCGGCTGAGGCCCCACCAGGGAGAGCGTGCCACCCCGCTCGCGGGCGCGTTTCAAGGCTCCCACAATCACCCCAATGCCCGATGAATCCATAAAGTTGACACCCGAAAGATCAATCACGATGCAGGGCCGCTCCTTGTCGCAAGCCTGGAGCAACTCAGCCCGCAGTTGCGCTGCCGAGTGCAACTCGACTTCACCTGCAACGGCGATAATCGTGGTGCCATTGGAAGAAAGAGTATGCAGTTGTAGATCCATCCATGCCTCCTGATCGGGTTAGGGAAATGCAAAAATTTAACTACTATGGGCTAGGGCTAACTGAGACCCGCCGCTAAAGCAGCGGGCTGAGCCAAGATGACCGAAAAACCCGCTTGAGCGGGCTGGCGCAGCACCACTGTGTCTCCTCCGGCCCCATCTTATAACTGTTACCGGTAACAGTTACGGGTTGCTTTTTGCCTTTTACATTTTCCCTTTGCATTCTTATGTTTCTGTTTCGCCTGCCTCATATTCTTGCCACCACTGGTGCAGACGCCGCGCGATTTGCGCTTCATAGCCTTGTTCCGTCGGTTCGTAATAAGCTTCTGTCTTAAAACCCGGCGGCAGATAATCTTGCCGCACAAAGTGGCCCGGGGCATCGTGCGGATAAAGATAACCTGCACCCTCGCCCAACCGGGTGCGTGCCCCGCGTAAACTGGCTGCTCTCAAGTGCATCGGCACGGTTGCTGGCGGCTGATTCTCCACCGCATCCTGGGCACGATGCAGGGCCACGTAACTGGCATTGCTCTTGGGCGCGGTCGCCACATAAACCGTAGCCTGCGCGAGTGGAATCGCCGCTTCGGGCAAGCCTATTTTTTCTACTGCTGTTAATGCCGCCATTGCGATTAAAAGCGCGCGCGGATCGGCATTGCCCACATCTTCTGACGATTGGATTACGAGCCGCCGCGCAATGAAAAGTGGGTCTTCTCCACCGTGCAACATGCGCGCCATCCAGTAGAGCGCAGCGTCCGGGTCACCACCGCGCAACGATTTAATATAAGCTGAAATAATCTGGTAGTGATTGTCTCCGCTCTTATCGTAATCCAACGCTCGACGCCCGATAGCTTCTTCAGCGAGAGTTAAGGTGAGAGCGCTACTTTCGCGGGCCAAATCCGCCGCCATCTCTAATGAGTTCAATGCTGTGCGGGCATCTCCTACCGCACTGCGAGCAATGTGTTCCAGAGCCGCCGCTTCAACTTGCAGACCGAGATTAGCTAATCCCCGTTCATCTTCTACAGCGCGGCGCAACAAGAGAATAATATCTTCATCACCCAGCGGCTCAAAGCGAAACAGGCGACAGCGCGACAGCAATGGAGTGTTGACAGTGGCTAACGGGTTTTCCGTGGTGGCACCGATTAAAATCACAGTGCCATCTTCGACGTGAGGGAGAAAGGCATCCTGCTGGCTGCGGTTGAAACGATGAATCTCATCTACAAACAGCACCGTGCGTTGCCCATGACCACGCCGCTCGCGTGCCTGCCCGATAATGCGCCGCACATCCGCGACGCCACCCGTCACAGCCGAAAAATCTTCAAAGTGCGCCTGAGTCAACGTAGCGCAAAGCCGGGCTAAAGTTGTTTTACCCGTTCCGGCGGAGCCAAAGAAAAGACAAGAGGGGATGCGGTCGGCTTCCACCGCTCGACGCAGAGGAGCCTGTGGGCCAACCAAGTGCTGTTGTCCGACAAACTCATCGAAAGTGCGCGGCCTCATGCGTGCCGCTAAAGGCTGAAGCTCCAACGGCACGGCAACAGGAGGACTAGATGACGCCTCCGCCGCGCCGCGCCTGCGACTCCCTTTAGCACTGCTCATGTTATCAGCTTCACCATCGAAGAGGCTCATAATCTAACATTATGTCACGCAGAGGAGCGGAGATAATTCAAATGCCAACAAACACAAAAGCGGAAGGCAAATCGAATTAAATCACTCGAAATTATCCTTCCGCCTGAGTTTGTAGAAATTCTAACGAATCCGCAATCGTCAATCTACAAATCGTCAATAAAAATGCCCCGCTACGCCGTGTATCGTCAAGTTACTGAACCCGCTTAGCGCAGGTGGGTGCCGCTCCTCGCCCTCGCGCCACTGTTGTTATCCAGGTAAACCTGGAAAATCCGATGAAGGCCTCAACAGACGGCGTCCCGGCAAAAGAGTTGGACTCCCTCATGTGTGAATGTAGGCTCAGAACTTTCTCAGACATCACGCACGCGGCAGGGCAAACTTTGATTTCTAATCACGTTTGCAGCCACTTTGCTTGGGTGCTGCGAAAACTAATTGTGTAAGGTGCATCAGCAAGTAACAAGACGGTTGCAACCGGCAGCGGTTCCGCTCCCAGCTCAAGCTGGCAGTCCTTATTTTAGCAGAATTACAAGCCCCCGACAAAGCGGCCTGGAGCGCAGACATGGGCGGCATCGAAGGTGTTTTTTAAGCTCCGCATCAGGGCAAAAGCCGAAGGTGGCGCACCCCAGACAAAATCGGGAGTCTTCAGATCATGGGGAGCGCGTTCGACAACCACCAAGCCTCCCTCCGCTTGTGCCTGGGCGCGTAGTTTTGTCACCACATCAACGGCATTATCAGGCACTTTGGAGTAGATCGCATAGATAATTCCCAGACCATAGTCCCAGGCAATCTGATCTGCTCCCAGTTGTTGTGCCTGCTGCGCCCAGGCTGCGGCGCTTTGCAGTGGCAGGACAGCCCGCAACCTCAATTCCCCTGCTCCATCGGCCCCGGCCTGATGACCAATATCATCCTGGCTAACCGCGGCAGGCAAACGCTCCATCTGAATCTGCACCGCTTTTTCCACACCATCAAACTGCGCCAGGACAAAGAAAGTGGCAGAGTGGGCATGGATGCGGAGTGCAGTCGGTTCAAAGGGGCCTTCAAAAATGGCCCGCGCCTGTGCGATGGCCTCCTGCCAGGTCTTAAATTGGCCCCGCCACACTGCCGAAGCTGCATTATTAGGTCGCAGGCGAATGGTGACTTCGGTAATTAAACCCAGATTGCCAAAAGAACCAATAAAGATTTTATTGAGGTCATAGCCACTGACATTTTTCACTACTTTGCTGCCCGCTTTGACCAGACGACCATCGGAAAGCACCGCGTGCAGCCCCACCACTAAATCACGCGGCGCAGCATATTTCAAGCGCGTCATGCCCGCATAATTGGTCGCTATAATGCCGCCAAGAGTTGCTCCGCTTTGCAAACCAGTCTCTTCGAGGGGCACAAATTGACGTTGTTCTCCCACCGCCTGGTTGAGTGCGGCAAGGGTTATTCCTGTCTGGGCCGCTATGGTTGCATTGCCTTCATCATGCTCAATAATGGCGTTGAGATTTTCCGTAGAAATTATTAAGTCGCATGATTGAGGCCGCGCCCCCATCTCCAACTTGGTGCTGCCGCCGCGCGGGATAAAACTCACTTTCTCACGCCCACACCAGGCGACCAGAGCTTGCGCCGTCGTTGCATCAGCAGGCGCTGCCACTGCTTGAGACGTGACGCCATCTACCGCATCGGAGGGAGCCGCAGCCCGCACGGGTAGAGCCTCCTTAAATTCGTCTTGCAGTCGTTGTAATAAGTCCATTATGGTTTCTTTTTCGCAATTGGATAAGTAGAGCCAGAGTAAGCTTAACAGGTAGGCCCGCCGCTAAAGCAGCGGGCTGAGGGAAAAAGCCCGGTGAACCGGGCTGGAGACACCGCCATAGCCCCGTTTAGGGGGCTTCTAAGTTCAGCCCGCTGCTTTAGCGGCGGGCATGGCATTGGCATAGCTTCAACTTAATATACTTTACGCACTTCGACGCCGCGAAAATAGAACTGAATAATCTGGCGTGCCGTCCAACCTTCACGGGCATGGTTTTCCGCGCCGCGCTGACACATACCAGCCCCATGCCCCCAGCCCGCCCCCTTGATAACAAACGCCGTGACGGTGCCTTTGGCATCACGTTGAGGCAACACAACAAAAGTCGAACTCGGCAGGGCTGTCGTAGAGCCTAAACGACCAGAAAGCATAGCGCGAATCTGCGAGTCACCATCTAACACCACAGTAGCTATTTTTTGAGCCGCCACAGCCACCATAGCGCCACCCTTACCCTCAACTGACTTTTGCAACTCTACCCCCTGCACCATCAACCGCTTGATATGACCGGAGGCCGACCTTTCTAAAACGCGAATCTCTGTCGCATAATCCATCTTGGCATGGGGTGTCATGGCCTGGGCTAACTGCACTGGATTAACGATACGTGTCCAACGGTAGAATTCGGGCAAGTCCCCATCCTGAAAAAGAGCAGCGGTGCCGGTCGAAGTGCGGCGGCGTGATGCCAGGGTGCGCGTCTGAGTTGCCGATGGCTGGGCATAGCTGGGTAAATCGAGTGTGCAGTAGCGCACCCAATCGGCCTCGCTCATGCTGCTCTTGCAAAGCTGCGCCGTTAGCTTATGCTCGGCGGGCGAGAAATCGCGGACGCTTCGTAAATAGGGTTCGGGCCGACCGTGCCAGACATCTTCGGCTGCCGCCGTAATGCCGCCGCTATTAGTGCCATAAACCGCATCCGCAACACGTCCATGATAAAGGATGACCTGTCCAGCGGTTTCATCTACTGCGCGCGAGGTTATCGCCGATTCATTCTCAGTGCCAACATAACCCTGGCAATGATCGTAATCGCAAATATCATAGCCATCAGCGCGATGCCGCCCGGCTTGAATCTTGGAAGTCGCTTCGGAGCGCGCACAAATGGCCTGCGCTTTCAAGGCTTCCAAAGGTGCAGAGCGATTCATCTCCCACGGCACCACGCCTTTCAAGTAATCGTCTAAGGGCAAGATATTCACCAGGCGCAGCGGACTCTTATGCAGAGCTGGCTCAAAGGAATACGTCTGCGGCGCGATTTCAAACGAACCACGATAAGCCCGTTGGTAACGCGGGTTATCGCCATTGGTGGCAACGTGCGTCGGCGCACCGCTCACGACAACAAGGGCTAACTGCCAGCCACCATAAGTTCCGCTGGACGTATGAATTTGAATTGGCCCGCTTCCATTTTGCCCCTTGCCTGCTATATGCATATTGGGGTTAAAAGTAAAGGTAACAGCATCGGCTGGACGCACCGCAAGGCGACGACCTGGCTGAAGCGCATCAGTCACCATCATGGCCCCATTAGACCACAAAACAATTGGGCCACCCCGCGTGGTGAGGCCGACACGAGTCAGTGGGGAGCAGGGACGTGGTGTTGCAACCGGCTCTATATTGCGGCGAGTTAGACGTGGGGCAAGTTTGGCGGCACCAGGTTTGGCGGCCCCAGGTGCTGGAGTTGTTGTGGTAATCTGCGCCGTCTGCTTGCTGTTAGGCTGAGTTGTATCCGTAGAAACTGTAACGACACTTTGCACTGGACGCCGCACTGCACCCCGCGCTAAACCGAACCAAAGACCATAACTGAGCGCGCAAACTGTCAGCAATAGGAGTAACCCGACGCCAGTGAGGAAGTGCTGTGTCCGCGAGGAAGATGAACCAAAAAACCGCATGACAAATAGGAAGGTTAGAAGAGCAAGATTACGATATATGGTTAGAGTTTAAAAAGACCATCGTGTAAGGAATTCTGGTAGCATTTTAGCATAAGCTGCCCGTAACGAAAGTCATATAACTTTTAAACCACAGCGTTGTTACTACCCTGATGAGTATTTATCATTTAGGGTAGCCAATTCTATAGAGAGATGTTGCCAGTGAATGTCTTGTATGGAGCAAGGCGAACCTGGAAACGGTTATCAGACCGGAAACGGTTATCAGAGAAGTAGAAGTCAAGTTATTCATGATTGAAACGCAGAACGAGTTAGTGACAGGCACCGTGTTGCGGGCCAGTGGCGCATGGTATGAAGTGGATGTGCCAGCAGAGCAATTGGCGCAGGTGTCACTTAGTCAGGGTGAAGTTCCCGACAAAGATGTCCCAGAAGGCGTCCCGGCAGGTCATGCGATCTTGCTCTGCACCTTACGGGGCAAGCTAAAGCTTGGCAAGCGGGAAGCAGCGCAGCCCGTTTCGGTGGGCGACCAGGTACGGGTACGCCCTCTTTCCAGTTTTGGCCCGGATGCGCGGGGGCGACGTTTGCGCGAGGGCTATATTGAGGAAGTCCTCCCGCGCCGCTCGTCATTGGGACGGTCACGCTATGGCAAGACCAACCAGATTACCGTCGCTAATCTGGATCAGGCGGTGATTGTGATGTCTCTGCGCGAACCGGAACTCAACACGCATCGCCTCGACCGCTTCTTAGTCCTCGCCGAAGCTTCCGACTTGCAAGCTGTCATTTGCTTTAATAAGTGCGACTTGCTAAGACGCCGCGAATTTAAGACCGAAGTAGAGCCGTTGATGAAACTCTATGGGGGGTTGGGCTACATCCCCCTGGCGGTTTCTGCCGAGACAGATACTGGCATCAAAGAAGTGAGGGCGACTTTAGCCGGGCATGTATCGGCCATGTTGGGGTCTTCTGGTGTGGGCAAATCCTCCCTGGTCAATGCCATTCAACCCGGCTTGCATTTGTGGGTTGGGGATGTCATGGACATGGGCAAAGGTCGCCACACGACCACAGAAGTCTCGCTGCATCCACTCGACAGTGGCGGTTATATCGCAGACACACCCGGCATCAAAACCGTGACTCTCCTGGAACAACAGGAGATTAATTTACCACAATGTTTCCCCGAAATTGCGCGCCTGGCCCCAGAATGCCGCTTTAATAACTGCACCCATATCCATGAGCCGGGTTGCGCCGTGCGCGCCGCCGCCGAATCCGGTGCCATTGCCCAAGCTCGTTACGACAGTTATCTCAAGATGAGTAACGATGAAGTGCTACGTCCCACTAACCGCAATCGTTAAGCCGTTTTACTGCCGCACTCTATTTTATTTATCGCAATGAGTGCGATGAATAATTAAAGAGAATCTCACTAACCTGGTTGCCGTCCCTTGGTCTAAGTGAGATGTTCCTCTATTTCCTCTTGAAGAGCTTCCACCCAATAGCAAACCTGACCTGAATACATCTTGATTTGTTGTATCTTTTAAAGAATTTTTAGTAATATCTCAAAGTTCAGACGGTTTAGGGCATAACTGTGTAGGAGGTATTAAGACGTAAATCGGAGGTAATCAGAGGGAAGTTTAATAACTTTTCCAAATAAATCGTTATGAAAGATGAAGAACGTTACAAACTGTTGTTCGGGCCTTACAAGTCGCCCAAGGTGCAAATCGGCGATCAGATGGTGGATGAGATTCGTGGCCCGGTAGTGGTTGGCACCTGGAGCAAGGGCAAGATTCCCTGGCCGTGCATTCGCACGGCAGGCCGCAGCGCCTTTGTATTGACCGGGGATTTAGTCGAGGCGGTTAAGAACGAATCGTCCCTGGCCATCCAGTACTGGTGGGGGGTTTCTCCCTCAACCGTACACCGCTGGCGCAAAACGCTGGGCACCGATCAATATAATGAAGGTACCCTGCGCCTGCACCGGGAATGGAAGCCAGAGAAGATTTCCGCCGCCGATGCGAGAAGGGGTCAACGCAAGGGAGCCAGCCCGGAATCCCGCGCCAAGATGACGGCCAAGATTCGCGCCCGTGGCTTTTATCAACACAGCCAACGGGTGTGGACTAAGGAGGAAGAAGCCATCCTCGGCACTATGCCCGACCCGGCGGCAGCGGAGAAGTTGGGGCGCACGCTCAAAGCGGTTGGCATGTGGCGGCGCAGGATGGGCATTCCGGCCCATAACACGCGCCAGTCGCAGTTTGCCAGTAAGAGCACCATTCCCTTAGATGCGGAAAAGCTCACCAAGCGTCGCCTGGAATTGCGGCAATCGCAAAAGGCCATCGCCAAAAAAGCGGGCATGGACCCCACGCACTTGTCACAATTAGAGACCGGTTTCTGGCGTCGGATGAAGCCTGACACTATGAAGCGCCTCGCCAAAGCTCTCAAGTGCCAGATTGCTGAGATTGCCACTGACGAATATAACCAGAATTCCGAATCTTAAACCAGCCAGCCGCAATAGCTTGCGATTCATCAGCCTAAAGTCGTTCATAAAGGCGCGACATGGGGAATCTTCCATGTCGCGCCTTTATTTGTTCCTGCACTGGAATAGCAAGATTGATTGGTTTGACTGTTGCAAGTTGTTGTATAACTTTCAATAGCCTCCGCACGCAGTCCTTAATGGGCAGAAGTCGGCTAGACGGAGAGTAAGAGGAGCCTTGGTTTGGTAACACGCTTATTTATCGCAACAGGAGACACTCTGGCCACCGCAACGCGACAGGGCGATGCATGGGAAGTGCGGCATTCACTGGCGGGCAGTGGCGTGCAATGCCTGGCGCTTGACCCGCGCGATGCGCAGGTTGTCTATGCTGGCTCTGCTGGAGAGGGTGTCTGGAAAAGTAGCGATGGCGGAGTGCGCTGGCGCAATTTATCCTTACCTGAAGGCTATGTCTTCTCTTTAGCAGTGAGTCCGGCAGATGGCGCGGTTTATGCGGGCACTGAACCGAGCAAGCTGTTCCGTAGCATGGAGGGGGAGCGCGACTGGGAAGAATTAGAATCGCTGCTCACGATTCCCTCCGCCCCAACCTGGAGCTTTCCGCCCCGCCCCTGGACTTCCCATGTGCGCTGGATAGCGCCTTGCCCCTATGAGGCTGATCTCTTATTAGTGGGCATTGAATTAGGCGGCCTCATGTATAGCGATGACGGTGGCGAGACATGGTGCGATCACCGCCCCAATGCACAGCCTGATGTCCACGCTCTCGCCTGGCACCCGACTGTAGCGGGGCGAGTTTATGAAGCTGGAGGTGGCGGCCCAGCCTGGAGCCATAATAGTGGCTGGTTCTGGCAGCGCGTAGATGAAGGTTTAGACCGTCACTACACCTGGGGCCTGGCCGTTGATCCTGATGACCCCGATTGCTGGTTTATCTCCGCCAGCTCCGGCCCGCGTGAAGCCCACAACCCCAACGGCAATGCCCAGGCGCATATCTATCGCTGGCAAGGAGAAGGCCCCTGGCAACAATTGCATGGCGGACTCCCCGACCCCATAGACAAATTTCCTTACGCCCTCGCCAGCGCCCCTGGACACCTCTTCGCAGGCTTGGCCGATGGTCGCATTTACCTCAGTAAAGATAAAGGTGATTCCTGGCAACTGCTAAAGCTAACTGGAGAAGCCTTAACCGGGATTCAGGCGATAGCTTGTGTCGTCGAAACAACTGAATGATTCTCACACACATCACATTAACTACTCTGCTGCCCGGCTGTCAGATTCAATGCCTCTAATTCCTCCCAGACATTTTCCGGCAATGGTATAGTAGCTGCCTCAAGATTTTGTTCCAATTCTGCACGGGTTTTGGCTCCGGTCAGGGTACAGTGAATCAGGGGTTGGCGCAGGCTCATCTGAAAGGCGAGGGCTTGCACGGGGATGTCGCGTTCGTTGCACCAGGCATAGAGGCGACGGGCGGCGGCTAATTCTCGTGCGGGAAAGTTTTGCCAGGTCGGGTTGTTGAGGTAATCCGCATTATTACCTGCCAGCATCCCATGTTCGAGCACGGCCCCATTCAGCACGCCCACGTCATGTTGGGCCGCTAAAGGCAAAAGCCAGTCGGCGGCAGTGGTGCGCAGAGGGTGGTAATCGTTGTAGGTTAAGATGACATCAAAGCGCCCCGATTCGATGGCGCGGCGATGGAAATCATGATTACGCTGCCCCAGCCCAATAGACTTGATGACGCCTTGTGTTTTCAACTCTTCTAAAGCTTCCAACGCGCCACGCGGAGCAAAGACGGGTTCAATATCGTTGGGGTCATGCACCAACAGCAGGTCTATGAAGTCGGTTTTGAGCAGCTTAAGACTGTTCTCAACGCTCCACAGGGTGCCATCCCAGGAATAGTCACCGCGCCGCTGCGGGTGCGTGCCCGTTTTAGACGAAAGGATATAGCTGTCGCGTGGCACCCCTTCCAAGGCCAGGCCAATGCGTCGCTCACTTTCGCCATAGAGCGGCGAAGTATCAATGTAATTGATGCCTTGTTCAAGGGCATAACGAACCGTCTCAATACCATCCTTATCGTTAACTTCATGACCCCGTGTGGCTAATCCTGCGCCACCTAACCCAGCACCCCCTAATGCCAGAGCAGGCACTCTCAATTGACTGCGCCCCAGGCGTCGCCGGGGCAGCCTATCGCCATAACGTTTCACCATATTATGCTTCTATCCTTCCCCTAGAGCTTAGGCGTTAACTAGAGCAAGAACCGAACCATCAAGAAATTTTCAGGTTTATGGGCTTTATGGCTATACAGAGAATCATGACCGCCACCATCCTATGTATTTGGCATCAAATAAGCACGGAATTTTAGTTTCTTACCGAACAGTGGCAAATTCGGTTCACGCAGTCAGGTCATTGCGGTTTAGCCTTTAAAAGATTGGATTTCAACTAAAATAGGTGCGATGTGGCACCATTTGCGCGTCAGGACTTGTCCTCTTTGAATTTCAAGCACACAATAAAAGAGACCGCTCAAAGAGACCACTTGAAAAACGTCCACACCAGCTTGAGCGAAGTTACGGCTTTTAGTGGAGCATTCTGACTAAGGATAGTAAAAGAACATGAAGTTGCGGGGAGCAGCTACTCTATGATTGCAGTCAGGATGGTTGGGCTGATCGCTACCCTCATAGGTGCCATCATCTGCTGGGTGATGAGCAGTCGCCAGAACTATGGCGGGCACCGTGGGCAGCAGGGCTGGCTTTTATTAGCTTTAGGCTTGATCTGTCGCAGTGTCAATGATGGTCTTGCCATTTACGCGGCACTCCACACCAAGCCACCGCTTACCGGCTCGCTGAAAAGCTTAGTCGCTCTGGCTACAGGTGGTTACTCCCTGGCCCTGCAATCCCTGCTGCTCTGTGCTGGCTTTGCGCTGTTGGCCCTGTCCTTTTTCCAGAGCACGCATCCTCCCCAGAGTAGTGGGGAGGCCACAGAAATCGAGCGACTGAGAAATGAAGTCGCACGCCGCACCCATCAACTTTCTTCCCTGCACGCGATTACAG
Source organism: Abditibacteriaceae bacterium (assembly GCA_019239895.1). GTDB lineage: Bacteria > Armatimonadota > Abditibacteriia > Abditibacteriales > Abditibacteriaceae > JAFAZH01. Next base: position 200,044 of record JAFAZH010000022.1, read on the forward strand.
CCGATCTGAATAATACCCTGGATGGAGCACACGTTCTCAGCACGGGCCTGGAGCGCATGACCGAATCGGTGCAGGCGGATGCTGGCGCTATCTGGGTGCGCATTGATTTTGTGGGGCTGACAGAAACTGGGGACGCGGCTAAAGACGATGGGCCAGGCAGCATTATCAATAGCGATTCTCTGTTGCGTGAAATCGAGCGTAGCGAATCGGAGCGCAGCATCTTAGACCGCATTAAGGCGGAAGCGGCGGGCACTGCGCACGCGGCTGGGGCACAAAAGACCGCTTCTAATGCCAACTCGCGGATGTGGCGCTTAGTCGCGGCAAGGGGTGACGAAAACCCCATCCAGGCGAATGCGCTCAGCACCATGCGTGACGCTTTAGAAAACGGCGGCATGGCTTACTGCACCGAACTTTGCCGCGACCATAGCGACACCCTCGGAGTTCCCAATGGAGCGACCCACATTGTCCCCATACGCTGGAAAGGTGAGGAAATGGGGGCCGTGGGCATCGTGCGCTTGCGCGGCTTGCTGGAACCCGATGAGCGTGAACTGCTAGATGCTTTAGCCCTCGAAGTCGGCGCAGCTTTGCAAAATGCCCAACTCTATCAGGAAGCGGTGCGCCTGGCGGATCGAGATGGCTTGACTGACTTGCTCAATCACCGGGTCATTCAACAACAACTCAGCGTCAACCTGGCCCGCGCGCAACGCTCCTCCAGCGACTTAGCGGTCATTATCATGGACATGAAGAACTTCAAGTTCTTCAACGACACTTATGGCCATCAGGTCGGCGACAGGGTACTCCAAACCGTGTCACGCTGCTTACGCGACGCGTGCCGGGTCACTGATATTTTGGGGCGCTACGGCGGCGACGAATTCATTGCCCTGCTACCCGATACCGATATTCAGGGCACCATAACCGTTTGCTCGCGCATTGCGGCACGGGTCGAGAAAGAAGGTTACCAGCAAGCGAATGATGGCCGCCGTATCCCCATTGCCCTGTCGTTTGGGGCCGCCTTTTTTCCACAAGATGGCGACTCGGCCCTGGAACTGTTAGCAGCGGCGAATTCCAACCTGGAAGAAGCCAAGAACGCCAACGCGCCGCTCCTCGTGCAGCGCACTCCGGTGGAAGAAGCGCAGGAGTTGCGCCGCCTGAAAGATGCCAGTGTGGGCGGCGCTTTCGGCGTCTTGGATGCCCTGGTGACAGCGATTGATAACAAAGACCACTATACCCGCCGCCACAGCGAAGACGTGACCCACTGGGCCACTTTAATGGCGCGTGAGCTTGATTTCTCGGAGGAAACGCAGCGTGCCGTCCGTATCGCTGGTCTGCTGCACGATGTGGGAAAAATTGCCGTCCCGGATTCCGTTTTGCGCAAACCAGGCCGTTTAAATGACGACGAATTCAACATCATGCAGCAGCACCCCGTGTTCGGGGCACTGATTGTCAAAGACGTGCCAAATTTGGAAGAAGTGTTAGGCGGTATTCGCCATCACCATGAGCGTTATGATGGTAAAGGCTACCCCGATAAGCTCAAGGGCGAAACAATCCCCATGATGGGTCGCCTGTTGGCCGTCCCCGACTGCTTTTCCGCCATGACAACTGAGCGTCCCTATCGCAAAGCCCTCAGTTGGCACGAAGCCACCAGCGAAATTGAGCGCGGCAAAAGCACCCAATTCGACCCGGTTATGGCCAATGCTTTTCTGGCGGTCATTGCTCGTCTCCTCGAAGAGCAAAAATCCCAGCAAACCCTCTTAGGCCCGTCTGGACAGGAACTTAACGGCGATGGAACCGCCGCCCTTACCCCCAGCGATGGTGCCCTGACTACGCCGACTGTTCGCCCCCGCTCCGTCACTGATGCCGAGACAACGTAAGCCGGGGCTATAAAAGCCCCGGCAGGAAGGCTAAAGCCAAGCGTCCGTTGGACGCCACGAGAATAGAGTAATAGAGTAATAGAGTAGAGGTTTAATATCTATGCTGCCTATAGAATGATTGGCCCTATCCTTCTTACCTGACATAGCACAAGTCACCCCGTAAACATCATTGATATAATCTCGGTATGCGGCGCAGCAAGACTGAGATTTACTTGCATTTGGTGTGGGCTACAGCTCAGCGCAAGCAGATTATAACCACTCCAGTCGAGCGCCTTCTCTACCGCTGCATTCAAAACGAGGTGCAACACCTGGGATGCACTGTATTAGCCCTGGGTGGAATGCCTGATCACATTCATTTGGTAGTGCAAACCCCGGCAACTATTTCAGTAGCGAAGTTAGCTCAACAAGTTAAAGGTGTCTCCTCTACTTTTGCGCGTGATCAGTTGACATTAGAGGAACCATTCCAGTGGCAAGACAACTATGCGGCTTTTAGCATCAGTCGCTCCCACCTAAAGAGAGTTGTTGCTTATGTGCGAAATCAAAAACAACATCATGCAGCAGGGCGTGTGTGGCAGGATTGGGAAGAAAGCGATGAGGAAGTACAATGAAACCACCCGTTAGGCAACACCTCCATTAAAATATCATCCTCGTGGCGTCCAACGGACGCTTGGCTTTAGCCTTCCTGCCGGGGCTTTTATAGCCCCGGCTTACTTATCCAGCTCTCAATTGATCATAACAACCGACATACAGAGCGGGCAAATCTGGCTGTTCGGGTATTCGGGCAGGATTTCCTCACGCAACCGCTTGGCTTCGCTCTGGCGATAGCGCAAGCGTGATCCACCACGCACGAGATCATAGAGCCAGCCCCACAGGTTAAAGCCAAGTGCTCCATAGCCACCAATGTCGGGGGCGTCCTGGCTGGAGTGGCCATCAAAATCTTCGAGCAGCACCATGCGGTAGCGGCAAGACTGGCACAGCATCCGGGTTCTGTCGCGGGGTTTGGGATTATAGCTATCCATATCGCTCCTTGGCAACACGGGTTTTAGCGGAGAGGAACCGACCAGGCGGCATTGAAGCCATCGCGGTCTACGTTTTTCACATGACCATCGGCATAGAGGATATTGTAACGCTTGCTGCTCCAGAAACTTGTCACACCAGTGCCATGCCAATCGCCAGAGCCATCTTCCAGCACGTTGGTTTCCACCGGACGAGACAGGTGCTCATCCGCCAAGTTAAGCAGCGTTAATTCTGTGCGATAAAAGTAGCTCATGCTATATTTCTCATAGCAAGAGGGGCGTGTCGGTAAAGGGATGCCGGTGGTATCGCAAACATCAAAGCCATAGTCCGAAGGGCACTCCCACAGCGATTTATTTTTAACATAGGGGTCCATCACGACTGGCAAGAGAGGTGTATCGGCCATTGTCTGCTGATACTCAGGCGGCCAGATTTGCGGCGTATACTTATCGGCAGGGTCTAAACCGCGTGGATAACGCTCATTATCGGTGGCATAGAGTTGGATGGCCTCACCTAATTGACGCAAGTTCGAGGCACACTGGGTGCGCCGCGCAGCTCCACGCACGCCACTGAATGCGGGTAGCAAAATCGCCATGAGAATTGTGAGAATGGCGACGACCACAAGGATTTCAACGAGGGCAAACCCGCGCTTTTTCATGGATTCTTCTCCGCCCCCCGCCTGGCAGTTGATATAGTTGATAAAGAGGGCATTAGTACCAACTTTAAGGGGCATTATGCATACCAATTCGGGCTTTTTCGATCTGCAAGTCAATGGTTATGGTGGTGTTGATTTTAATCAGGACGATTTAACCGCCGAGCAGTTGCATACAGCTTGCGCGGCATTAGCAGAGGCAGGCGTGGCTGGAATTCTGGCAACAGTTATCACCGAAGAAGTAGACAAAATGGCGCTGCGCCTCTCGAACCTGATGAAGTTGCGACAAGCGGATGCCCTGGCCCAGCAAATCATTGCAGGCTTCCACATCGAAGGCCCCTTTTTAAATGAAACACCAGGTTATCGTGGTGCTCATCCCGCAGATGCCATTCGGCCCGCCGACACAGACAATATGAAGCGTCTCTTAGATGCCGCAGGTGGGCTAACCCGTTTAGTCACCTTAGCCCCCGAACGTGATCCACAACTGCAAGTCACCCGAATGCTGACAGAGCAAGGCGTTACCGTTTCTGCGGGGCATTGCGATCCCAGTCTGGATGAACTAAAAGCCGCCATTGATGCTGGCCTGAGTATGTTCACTCACTTGGGTAATGGCTGCCCGATGCAGATGCATCGCCACGATAACATTATTCAACGCGCTTTAAGCCTGAGCAACCAACTCTGGCTCTGCTTTATCGCGGATGGCGTTCATGTCCCGTTCCCCGCTCTTGGTAATTATCTTCGTGCCGCCGGGATAAAACGTTGTGTAGTGGTCACCGATGCCATCGCGCCCGCTGGTTTGGGGCCAGGGGATTATACCGTCAGTCGCTGGAATTTAACCATTGGCCCCGACATGGTGGCCCGTGCCCCTGATGGCTCGCATCTCATTGGCTCAGCCATCACTATGCCCCAGAGCGTGCAGAATTTAATGGATCACCTGGACTTATCCGAAGCGGATGCTCATAAACTGACGGCAGAAAATCCGCACCGTGCGGTAGGAGTGTAATGGGAATTTGTGGGCCAGACAAGAGTGTCTGGCCCACGATATGTCTAGTAAGACTGACTCAAGAGAGAAGCTGACTCGCGGTCTAAGTAAAGCTTAGTGGCAGGGTGTTGTTGCAGAATGGAGGCGGGCAAATCCTCGCTGACAGGCCCTTCCGCGGCACCTTTAACCGCCTCGGCTTTGCGCTCATCGGGCACACTGCAAATGATGGACTGAGATTTCATAATCTGGCGGATGGACATCGAAATCGCCTGCGTCGGCACATCATCCATCGACGGAAACCAGCCCTCTCCCACTTGTTGGCGGCGACACGCTTCGTCCAGGTTGACAACGATATAGGGCTTTTCGGTTTCAAAGTCGGCGGGAGGATCGTTAAAGGCGAGGTGCCCATTCTCGCCGATACCAATAAAAGCCACATCTATGGGATGTTGCATGATGAGGTGGCTGAGGCGCTCGCATTCGGCGGGGGCATCTGTTTCGGCGTTGATGTAGTTAAAGGCACGTAATGGCTGGGACAGTTGGTCTACGAAACGTTCCTTAAGGTAACGCCGGAACGAAGCCCCATGCGAAATCGGCATTCCCACATATTCATCTAAGTGAAACGCTGTAATCTGACTCCAATCAATGTCGGGGGCAGCCACCAATTCCCCCAGCATTTCAAACTGCGAGGCTCCCGTAGCGACGACAATGTTCGCTTCTCCATTCTCCCGTAATGCCTGGCGGATTAGCTCCGCGCCCGCCTGCGCCGCCTGTCGCCCCAACTCTTGTTTGCTATCGCTGATGATAATTTTCATAGGAACCTCTTCTTGTCCTCTCACTCCACAATAATAAATGCATAAAGGGGCGTGTCATGCTGAGCGAAGCGAAGCATCTACTCTGCGGAGCTATGGAGTGGCGGGTTTAACCATCGCTTTCTGAACACTCATATCAGATGCTTCGCTTCGCTCAGCATGACACGCTCTTACGTACCTTCTAATTCGAGATAGACCCCGAAATCTGCCGCAAACCTCAGCCATCCCTTCCCGGCCCTGAAAGGCGGGCGGGGTTAGGTTAACCCACCCCGCAACGCAGATGGTACAAAATCAAGGTCACTTGCCTCATGCACGGCCAGTTCAATTTGCACGCCTAAGACTTCTGGTGGCACCGGGTTCTGATAATCCGACAGACATTCTTTGAGGGCCGCCGCTGCATCCAACGATTCAACTCGCACCAGGCGATAGGCTTTGATGGCAATTGCCTCCGCCGCGCCGGGTGTCAGCAAATTTGGGATAAATGCCTCTAATTCCGTGCCCTGCGCTTCATTGATTTCCAGCCCGCGTCGCCGACAGAGGGCGCGGATGAGGTGAAATCCTTCAGCGGGTGTGGTGGTCGGGAAAAGTGGTATCTTCACATCAATGCGGCCCGGTCTTTTCAGGTCAACTTCGATCAGGTCAGGGCGACTGGAAGCCAGAATCCACACAACCTTGCCACGATTATCGGTGTTGCTCATCTCTTCGGCCAGCATGGAGTAAATGCGGCCCGAAACACCCGAATCATTGCCGCCCGTATCGCGCCGCCCCAGGGCTTGATCGGCTTCATCTACGAAAACATAGCAGCGTCCTAATGCCTGCAATAAGCGAAAGATTTTTTCCAGATTACCTTCGGTGCTACCGACCCATTTATCCCGAAAATTCTTCAGCTTGACAATCGGCACCCCAGCTTCACCCGCGAGACATTCCACCATATATGTTTTGCCCGTGCCGACTGGCCCACAGAGCAGATAACCCATTGGCATGGCTTGCAGGTCATTCTGCCGCCAGAGTGCGATGTCCTGGCGCAGCCATGTTTTTACCTTGTCCTGTCCATGAAGATCATCTAACGATTTCTTTGATTCAATAAACTCAATTAGCCCGTTGCAGTCCTTTTCGACCAACTGCTTTTTGAGACTCACTAAATCATCGGCTTTAAGTTTTTGCCTGCGATGTTCAGTCGTTTTAAGCATATTCTCGACTGCGCTCAGGGTCGCGCCAGTAAGTTGCTGGGCGGGTTGCGCGAGGTTAGTGGTGTAATCACTTAATGCCGTTTTATAAGCCGGGGCCATTAACTCAAAGGCACACTGTAAATCATCGGCTGCTGGCAATGGCACTTTGATATGCGCCACGCGCGGGTTATTGACTAAAAGCGGGTGCAAGTCGTTCAGGTTTTCTGTGATAAGAAAAGTGGCTAAATCATGCTCGGTGAGCAGGCTATCAATTGACCAATCGCGCATTAAAAGCGCGAGGGCGTTCAGGTCATAGTTCAATGCCCCTGGCAAGGCTGGTGCGATTAAGTGCGCCGTTTTCAAGAGACAACCAACAGGGGTTTTAGTGCCCTTTAAGCGGGCGAGGTTAGCGACATAACGGAAGTAGTGGGTCAAGGTTTCGATGGCCGGACGGGGCGCGTTGGGCAGTTCCGGGTTTTCTTTGAAAGCTGGCCACTGGGTAAAGAACTCGCCACCCTTTTCGATACGGATGCCATTGCCCAGGTCATAGCTTAAGATGACATCGAAGCGCGGCATCAAAACGCGCAGCAGAAAATCATTCAAGCTGCCTAATTCGCCTTTGCTGCCGAGTGGCAATACCATGCGGTCATAGACGTTACCATACAAGATGAATTGATTGGTCGCACTACTCTGATACTGCGTGATTAAATCCGCCGCCCAGGTGGGCAGATTGGGCGGGGCAATGGGGGCCAACTCTGAGGTGCTCATTAGTGATAATTATAACGGCAGTGGGGCAGGACTTGCTTGATGCTCCATACGGTAGAAAGTGGGCCGGTAAGAGGAGCAGTGGTCTAATCGAAAAAGTTAGAGTTAGTCCATTGATTGAAAGGTCTCTCATGCCGCTGGTTGTCACTGAGCAATAGATACTGCGCAATAGCACGTTGAGCGTCCAATTGTGGTGGACTCCAGCCATTATTGCGGCCCGCTGTTGGTATTATCCAGGACATCTCGATGGCCCGCTCAATATCTATGGCCACCATCGCTGTGGCGATACTGCCGATTTGCTTGTTCCGATCCTGCCCATCTAAGATTCCCGCCAGGCTGCGCCGCCAACGGCTGAACTCTGTCTCTAACAAGAGGCGACTCTCGGCAGGGTCAATCCGACTGTAGTAATAAGCCAAAGCCGCAGTCCCATCGTCCCCATTAGGGCCAGCACCGCGCCCATCCGCACGTTCCGCTTTGGTGCTGTCCCAGGCTTCTCTGGCCATTGCAAACACTTCTAAACCGTATTGGGGATCAAGATTATAGGCCAGGGCCGCAATGCGGGCCAGGTTGCCTACCTTGTCAAAGGGTTGATTACTGGCGGCATTGGCGGCTTCATGCAGCACGCGCAGGGCCACATCTTTCGGCTGAAACTGGGCCGCAAGGGTGAGCGTATCAGCTTTATAAAATCGCTCCGGGATACTACGTGCAATCTCTAGAACCCCAGCAGGATCAGTCTTCCCGATGATTGGAATGAGAACCTGCGCCGCCAAACCCGCAGCGCCACCACTCCGTAAATCAGTCTTTTCCAGGGCAATCAGTTGATCCAGCCAACGCCTGGCTATCTGCGGATCATAGTTGGCACCTCTCATCACAGCCTCTTCTAACACCGACTTACGCTGTTCACTTGGTAGCTCATCTATGATTTTGCTAGTTTGGTCATAATCAACCGCAGCTATCCAGCATAGTATCCATTCCTGATTCTTATCCTTAATTGTTTTAAATACCTCTACCGCCTTGGCGACAAACTGCTTGGCTTCATCCTTAGCACCTATCCTGCGAGCCAGTTTACTCAGGCTAACGGCACGCATGATAATACTCTGCTGATCCACGGCGGCATTATCGGTATGGCCCTTGTCATAGGCTTTAGCCCGGTTATATAAGTCTCTGGCTAAGGCTGGGTTTATATCGGCCACAGCTAAGCCTAAGCTAATGCTGGCCGTAAAAATAGCGCCAGCGTTTTGCATTTGATGGAGGTTGGGAGGTGCCCATACTGCGGCTTGCGCCGGATTAGATCGTGCCAGGTTGCTTATAATCTGGCTCATCATGGAGTCATCTACCGAGCCATCTTTCTTCCGAGCTATTTTAAGAGCCAGGTCAGGAGCATCAGCAGCTAACACGATGGGGATGTCTTCCCGATAAAACTTCATACCTTCCGTATCAGCCCACACTTCTTCAAGCAAATCGTAAGCTCGTTGTACATCCGACGCAACGGGTGGTTTGGGAGGAGCTAAAGTTATATTAACGGCTGTATTACTACTAATACCGTGGGCTTCGCCAATACGACCTTTATAACCCGCAACAACCATGACTTGACTGGCAGGCACAGCGGACAGCACGAACTTGCCATCGGCATCAGCAACCGCTTGGACATCTATCTCACCATCAGGCGACATCACCTTCGCGCCGGGCACTGGTTTGCCCTCCGTATCCACGACCCGGCCTGTAATGCGTGAAGTCAGCGGCACTAAAACTATATCCTGTGCCACAAACCCAGCGTTTTGCTGCGTTACCTGGCCCCCAGATACATAGTTGTAGCCATGCATATTGGTGGCAAGCGACAACTTCACTGTAGGTCTCAGCTTATCAATGGTGAATTGTCCTTGGGCATCTGTCTGGACTTCTCGCACTGTGGAACGCAATGAATAGCCATTATAAATCTCGACGGAAGCCTTGATATCAACCCCCGCCAATGGTTGTTGACCTTTGGTTATAACGCGCCCCTTGAGCGTCCACAACGTTGCTTTTTGTACGGTTACATGCAACGGGGCGTCGAGTGGCACTGTAACTTCGTTAGGTGATATAACGTCCCACTCCCCGGCACTACTGAGATGCCACTTGCCATGAGCTAAGCCGTCCATTGTCCACTGACCCATGTTGTCCGCATCAGCTTCTAATTCTTCCATCCACTGAGCATCATGATTGGATTGATAGTCTAGTGTCGCTTTGAACTTAGCATTAGCGACTGGCTTACCCTCTTTATCTACGACAGTTCCGACCAGCGATAAGCCTTTGACCATCTGAATGGGAGCTTGCCAGGTCTCACCTTGCTTAATGTCCACCTGGATCGGCTTAGTTAGCGGTAGATATTTAGGCACTTGTGCCCAGACCGAAATAATATTCTTCCCCGGTGCTACCCGCAACTGATAATGCCCGGCTTTGTCCGTCCTCACGATACGGAATCCGCCACCTCGCGCAGGCTGATGAGGGCCGTAACAGGTTAATGGCACCCCGGCGAGAGGGGCATTACTAGCACTGTCTGTGACTGTCCCTTCAATCAGTGCGCCTTCCATTAATTTAAAATCAGCGATTTTGGTGGTTTCGCCCGTTTTAAGCTCTATATCGCTAATGGCCGGAGCCACTATCTGGCCGGAAGGGTCAACTACGGCGACAGTAATCGCACCAGAAGGTAGACTCGCTAAATAATAAGTGCCATCTGCCGCTGTTTGAGCATGGCCCCAGGCACCCTGCTTGATGCCAATAACCTTAATGTCCTGTGCAGGTTTACCATCAGCATAGACTACGTGTCCTGTCACTATCGCGCCAGGACGCGCAGTGATGACCGCGTCTGTAGCGGGTGCCCCGGCTTTAACTTGAATCACTTGATGTGCATAGCGAGGGTCATCTAAAGCGATACCGGCCAGACTGGAAGGCGTAATGCCTGTAATACTCCACTGCCCATCGGCCCCGCTTTTAACGGTGAACTTACTGTCCCAGGCTTCTGGTACTGTTGTTAGATTCCAGTGGTCTTCTGGGGGCGGAACGGGCTGCGTATATTGCAATTTGACAATGGCATCACTGATGGGTTTATCTTCTCGGTCTCGAACCACACCTTGCACCTGGGTTGCGCTTTCCAGCTTAATGAGGTTATCGCCGGGCGCTAATGAAACAGTGGCCAGGGCAAGAGGCGGAGCATAGACCGTGGCCGTGCCAAAAGCCTGAGCTGTATTGGCAAGAGGTTCTAAATCGGTTTTAAACAGGCCATCTTGATCGGTTGCCAACGTAAGGGTCTTATCTTGAAAAGGGTCTTGGCGGATGAGAACTTGCGCCCCCACAACGGGTTTACCATCCGGCCCAACGACCTTACCCTTGATCGGCACGGCCCAGGCAGCCGACAGGCTAAACGCCAGGTACAGCAGGGGGAATAATTTCCTCAACATAGATACCTCACTTAGCTGTATGAATAGCTAATACGGGCCTTAAAGTGCCACCTGAACTCATTCACTTGTTCATTTGGCTAATCCCACAGAGTTAGTTGGATGTTAACACTTTCAATGGTCTAAGCACAAGTAAAATGGAGGGGCAGGTATATTACCCGTCCCTCCATTTATTCAGCCATTAGCGAACAGTGAATCTATAGCCTTTAATCCCAACCATTGACAACATCCCACTGCTGAAACTGCTTGGTGTGGCGGTCAGTTTCCGGGAGCAGAATGTATTGGGCGATGGAGCGCTGGGCTTCGGCTTGCGGATTGTTCCATTCCTGGCCCTTATCGGGTGGCGGCATGAGAAAGCTCATCTCTAAGGCGCGGTCTACGTCTATGGCAGCCATCGCCATTACAATGGAACGAATAGTGTAACTGCGCTGATAGGAATCATCACCTTTGGGTGCTTGCAACTGGCGGGCAAACTCGGATTCGAGGATCAGGCGACTGGCTGCCGGATCAATGCGGCTGTAGTAGAAGGCGAACTCCGCCGTGCCGTCATTACCAGCATACCACATCTGATTTTCGCGCTGCGCTTTTTGCGCCTCCCAGTGGTCTTTGGCATCATTAAAAAACTCCATCCCCATTTTAGGATCAAGCTCATAAGTCAGTGCTGCAACCCTGGCTATAGGCTCTGCGGAACCGTATTGCTGTCCATTGGCAATATCGCCTGCCTCACGCAGCACTTGAAGCGCGACTTCTTTGGTCTGGTATTGGGCCGCGAGAGCCAGATCAGCCGGTTTTGACCACATTTCCGTCACACTGCGTGCCAATTCGAGCGCGCCTGCCGGATCGGTTTTGCCCATAACCTGGATTAAGGTCTGCGCGGCATAACCGGAATAACTACCCGTATTAGGATCGGCTTTTTCGACCTCCTTGAGCTTATCCAACCAACGACGGGCCAACTTGGTGTCGTAGGCAGCCGTCTGTGTCACGGCTTGCTGGAGAGCTTGTTTGCGTTGGTCAGTGGGCAATCCATCAATTAATTTCGCCGTTTGATCATACTCCAGGGTCGCCACGCCCGCGAGTGTCCATTGCTGCGGGTCTTTCATGCCTTTAATGATCGTGAGAGCGGTCTGGATATACTGCTCGGCTTCATCATTGAGACCTAACTTTCTGGCCAGTCGTGCCAGCGGCACGATTCTTGACAAAATAGACTGCTGATCTTTGGCATTCTTAGCCGTCTCTTCTTTGTCGTAATCTTTGGCCTTCTGGTAATACTGCTTGGCGAGATCAGGTTGCTTAGCTGCGATATTGATAGCAAACGTAATCCAGGCGGAGAAAGCAATTCGCTTGTCCTTGATCTGCTCCATTTTCGGCGGTGCCCAGTCCCCGGCACGAGTGGGATTCGCTTTGGCAAAGGTTGTGATAATGTTGCTCAAGATGCCATCGTCTATGGAGCCATCTTTGCGGGACGCCAGTTTCACCGCCAGGTCAGGATTATAAGGCGCGATAGCTGTTGGGATATTATCCCGATAATATTTTCCGCCCTCGGTGGTGGCCCACAACTCATCGAGAATATCATAGGCCCGCTGCACATCGTTGCCGGGCAGGGGTTTGACCGGATTCACGGTAAGGGTTAGTGGCTTACTGCCATCTACATCGCGCGCTTCGCCAATGCGATCTTTAACGCCACCCACAACCATCACCTGTCCGGCGGGCAGCGAGGTCAACACGAATTTACCGGTCGCATCACTGGGCACCTGTAAATTGACATCGCCGTTGGGCGACATCACCTGTGCCCCGGCCACGGGCTTACCTGCCGCATCCACGACACGGCCTTCAATCTTGGCCGTTAATGGCACCAGCACCATGTCTTGCACCGAGAAAGCATTATCTTTTTGCGTCACAGTGCCACCGGAAACGTAGTTATAGCCGGGCATCGTCGTGGAGAGCGAGATTTTATAATCAGAGCGCAGATTCTCAACCGTATATTGCCCCTTAGCATCCGTGGTCAATTCTTGCAGGTCGCCGCGATAGGAATTTGCACCCTCTGGAATTTGGAGATACGCCTTGATTCTCACGCCTTCGAGTGGCTTATGGTCTTTGGTCAGAACGTGCCCGGTAAGGTTCAAGAGTTGCACTTTGCGGACCGTTAATTTAACCGGAGCATCGAGCGGCACTGTCAACTCTTTAGGGCCTACCACGTCCCAGGTTCCAACACCCACCAGGTTCCATTTGCCAGGCTTCAGCCCTTCCAGTGTCCACTTGCCTTCGTTATCGGGCTTGAAATTGATTGGCTGAACGTAGGCACCGCGATTCGACTCCCAGGAAAGCGAGGCTCGCATCTCAGCGTTGGCGGCTGGTTTGCCATCGGCATCAACGGCGGTGCCCGTCACGGTGAGACCCTTCGACAACTGAATCGGCACAGTTTTGGTCTCGCCTTTTTGCACTTCGACCTCAATCGTTTTATCGAGGGGTAGATACTTGGGAGCCTGATAGATCGCAATTGTAATTTTGCCGGGGGGCACGCGCAATTTGTAATGCCCATCTTTATCAGAAGTTTCAGGCATTATCATACCGCTGGTCTGAGGTTGATCCGTTCTATAGCTGCTGACCGGTGCCCCCACTACGGGTTTGCCACTGTCCTTATCGGTAACAGTGCCTTCAATCAGGGCACCCTCGGTGAGCACCGCGTCCGTGACTTTGACGTTATCGCCTTCTTTGGTCTTGACATTTTCCACGGGCAAGGCAATCCACTTCTTCTCCGGGTCACCGAAGCTGATCGCCACTAAGCCATCACCTAAGCCGTTGAGCGTATAGGTGCCATCAGCGGCTGTTGTGGCCGCCCCAAAGAAGCCTGAGCCTCCTGCCTGCACCCTGATGCCGGGAGCCGGTTTGCCATCTTCATGTACCACGCGTCCGGTGACGCTGGCACCAGGCCGCGCCACGATAGAGGTCACTGACGCCGCTAACCCGGCTTTAACCTGAGCATACGTGCGAATATAACGGGGGTCTTCCAGGAGAACCGCGCCCAGGCCATTGGCAGGCACACCGTCCAATTTCCACTGGCCATTGGCATCGCTCTTGACGGTGAATTTGTCGGCTAATGCTTCCGGCACCATCGTGTAGGTGAACTGCCCATTTCCCACCCCCGGTAAGCCCACGTTGCCGAGTTTCACCACCGCATCGGCTACTGGTTTCCCCGCTTTATCTTTGACGATGCCTTGAACGGGAACGGATTTATCTAATTTAATAATGTTGTCGCCAGCATTAGCCTTCAAAACCGTGCCGCCCAATGCCATATTAGGCACATAGGCCGTGGCCATGCCAAAGCTATCCGGCCAGGTAGGACTCAGTTCTAAATCGGCTTTAAATACACCAGCCTGATCGGAGGTGAGGCTTAATGGTTTCTTTATGGTCTCATCATAAGTCGTCATGATAACCACCTGGGCACCAGCCACCGGTTTACCATCTGGCCCCACTACCTTGCCAGTAATCGGCACCGCATGAACTATAGCCACACTCAATACAACATAAACGACGGGGAGCAGTTTTCTCAGCATAAATACCTCATAGATTCTTGTGCCATGCAACACATCTGGCTTAACTATGGTGTCAAGACCCCAGATTATTTACATTTAAATTAGTTCACATGCGACAACTTTAACCACACCGGACTATTGGGCCGCAGCGTGAGTGACGCCACTGGCCGAATAACCTGGTCGGACAGCAACTCCAGGCAGAACCGTTGGAGCACCATAGCAACAATAAGACGCATTTCAAGCAGCGCAAACTCATTACCAATGCATTGATGCGGGCCACCCAAGAAAGGAAAATAAGTGCCCTTGGGCCGCATCCCCGCTTGTTCCAGGCTAAATCGGTCAGGATCAAATACTTCTGGCTCCTGCCAAATATCAGGATGACGGTGCGTCACGAAAGGGCACAGCATAACTGTGGAGTTGGCCGGAATACAGAAGCCACCCACTTCATCCTCTTCTATAACCTGACGCGACACGGCCCAGATGGGTGGATAGAGCCGCATCGCTTCCTCAATGACACGCCGCGTGATGTCCAGTTGCAAAACCTCCGCGAGTTGCGGGGTGCAGGTTCCGCATACCGCCGCGACTTCTTCACGCACCTGCTGCTGGATCGCGTCATGGGAGGCCAATAAATACCACACCCAGGTGAGAGCCGTGGCGGTAGTCTCATGCCCTGCTATCAAGAAAGTTAAAACCTCACTGCGGAGTTGGTCATCCGTCATGGCTTCGCCTGTCTCCTCGTCACGCGCCTGCATGAACATAGAGAGCAAATCACCATGATCCCGACCCTCGCGCCGCCGCTCTTGAATCAGCGACAGGACAAGCTGATTCAAGGTCGTAGCGGCCTGCTGGAAGCGACGGTTGGCTCTGGTCGGAACACTTGTGGGCAGCGCCGTGAAGGGATGATCGAAGCGGTATCTCAGATATTGGCTCAGGACATCAAATGATTTTCCCACCATATCCGCTTCACCCCCCACATCACGGTCAAAGAGCGTGCGACCAGCGATGGTCAAAGCCAGACCCGCCATCTCCGGGCCAATCTCTAATGCTTGCCCTGACGTGGCGGCGTCCCGCCAGCGGGCCAAGAGTTGGGCCGTGGCATCTACCATAATCGCGGCGTAGGCGGCTAACCGCTGGTGTTGGAAAGCGGGTTGTGCCAGTCGCCGTTGCCGCCGCCAATGATTGCCCTCAGACACGAGCAGATTGTCCCCGAATAGTTGGCGCAGCAAACGATAATGCCAACCCCGCAGATAATTCTTCTGATGGGTAAAGAGGACGCGCCGGATATGATCGGGGTGAAACAGAAAATGAAGCAGCAAAGGGCCAATACGCAAGCGCATCACGTCCCCGCACCGTGCTCGGCCCTGGATCTGAAAAGCGAGCGGATCATGCAAAAATTCCTGCAATGTGCCATAGGGCAATGGCAGCCATTGCACCATACCAGGAGCCATAGTCATTTCTATCACCTCCGTTGCACCTATTGTCTTAGCCGCCTCAGCCCACCCCAACTCGTTATGGCAGAGGTTCTGAGAGGATTTATAAAGAGCCAGGGCGATATATTCCTGTTAGCGCAGAGCACAATACCATGCGCCACACCCTTTTCTATATATGGACAGTCACCGTTCAAAAAGGACAGGCGGCAAGAAAAATTATTTCTTGGGCCGCTAACTGGTGCTACTGCCAGCCGTTGCTTTTATCCCAATCTCTGAAGGACTTGCTGCGTCGCTCGGCATCGGACAGTAAAACGTATTGGGCAATCAGGCGCTGGCCTTCGGTTTGGGGATTATTCCACTGGTCGTCTTTATCGGGTGGGGGCAGCAGATAGGTTAGTTCCATCGCCCGGTCAATATCTACCGCCGCCATTGCTGCAATGAGATTAGTAAGGTTGTTGCTATACTGCCAGCGATTATCGGTGGTTCTCGGTATCTGCTTCTGGCGGGTAAACTCGGCTTCCAGGAGGAGCCGACTTTCGGCAGGGTCTAAACGGCTATAGTAATAGGCAAAGTCGGCGATGCTGGTGTTTTGCCCGCCATAAATATCGCTGCTCTCACGCTGCGCCTTTTCTGCTTCCAGGCGCGTATGGGCCGTCTCGAAAATTTCCGCACCGATTTTCGGGTCTATTCCATAGGCGATGGCAGCTACTCTGGAATTGGCATCCAGAGACGGATAGGCTGCCGCCGCATCGGCGGCTTCGCGCAACACCTGCAAGGCCACATCTTTAGGCTGGTATTGGGCGGCTAAGGCGAGGGTGATGGCGCGATTATAAGTGTCGCGGGTCGAGTCGTTATGCGCCAACTCCAGCGCCGCTGCGGGATCACGCTTGCCGAGCGCCTCGACCAAACTTTGCTTTGCCGAGCCGGAATAGATGCCGCCATTGGTATTTTGTTTTTCGATTTCCAGCAGGTTATCGAGCAAACTCCGGGCAGTTAGCAGATCACCATAACTTATGCTGGAAGTAATCGCATTGGAGATCACCTGCTTGCGCGGTTCAGCAGACAAATCGGCCAATAGTTTCCCACCCAAATCAGGATTAAAGGCTATCGCTTTTCCGTCCCCATCAGGATTAAGCGCCAACACAGGCCCCATCATCCAGGTGCGCTCCGCAGCGGGGGTCGCATTGATGGCATTAATCGCCACCTGCGCGAATTGATTCGCTTCGTTTTTCAAGTGCAATTTGGCGGCTATCCGGCTCAGTAGCGTCGCACGGCTTGAAATGCCCTGGTATTCTTTGGGATTTTGGGCGGTCTGGTCTTTATCAAATGCCTTTGCCTCATTATAGAAGCCTTTGGCCACGTCAGGTTTAAGGTCAGCCAGAGCAAACGCCAGGCTTGATTTGGCAGTATAGGACGAATAACCATCTTTAATCTGGGTTACTTTTGGCACGGCCCACTCCAGAGCACGAGCCGCATCGGTTTTCGCTACAACGGCTATAATCTGGCTTAAAATCGAATCATTGATAGTGCCATCCTTGCGCGAGGCCAGCTTTACGGCCAGGTCAGGATCATAAGCAGCCAGGGTGACGGGAATGTTATTCCGGTAAGTTTGGGTGCCTTCCGTGGTGGCCCACAATTCTTCCAGCAAGCTGTACGCCCGCTGAATGTCACTGGGAGGCACCGGCTGCACCGGCTGCAACTTCAAGCTCACTGGCGCTTTGCCATTGACATCGCGGGCCTCGCCAACCGCGCCTTTATAGCCAGCTATCACCATAACATCGCCTGCGGGTAATGAAGTCAGGGTAAATTTACCATCGGCATCTGTAGTCACCTGCAATTTAGGATCACCGTCGGGCGACATGACTTTAGCGCCCGCCACTGGCTTACCTTCAGCATCCGCGACGACTCCCGTGACTTTGGCTGCTAGTGGCAGGAGCACTATATCCTGCACCTCGAACCCCTGCCCTTGCAAGGTGACTTTACCGCCAGCAAGGAATTTATACCCTGCCGCATCCGGGGTAAAAGAGACTTTAACATCGGGTCGCAAATCTTTTAAGGTGAATTGACCAGTCGCGTCCGTAGCAGCATCCTGCTCATCAAGCTGTGTCGAATTTTGACCGTCTGGCACCTCCACATGCGCTTTAATCGTGACGGCACCTAGAGGTTTATGGTCTTTTGTGACCACGCGACCTTTAAGAGTTAATAAGTTCACTTTGCGCAGGGTCAGTTTCTGCGCGTCAGTTGCTGGCACAGAAATTTCCAGCGGCCCCACCACATTCCAGGCTCCACTAGTGGACAGCGACCATTGCCCTTTGCGCAGGCCATCCAACGCCCATTTACCTGTTGCATCCGTCTTGGTGGTAACTGGCTGGATCCATTCACCGTTCTGGTTAGGGTCTTTAATGGTAGCCTTAATTTCGACATCCGCTGCGGGTTTGCCCTGCGCATCCAAAGCGATGCCCGCAACGGTTAAGCCCGCGTTGAGTTCAATGGGCAGCTCTTTGGTCTCACCCTTGCCGACTTCAACTTCCAATGGCTTTGCCAGCGGCAAGTAGCCTTTCGGCTGCTCTAACAATGACACGGTGTTCTTACCAGGAGTCACCCGTATTTTATAGTGACCCTCTTTATCGCTGCGCACGGGTTCAATGCCACCCACTGCGAGCTGGCTCTCCGCGCCAGCCCACACTGCCACATTGGAGAGGGGCGCTCTAGTAGCCTTATCAGTCACGACACCAGTGATAAAGGAGCCTTGAATGAGAGTGTGATTAGGAGCTTGCACCGTCTCACCGGACTTTGCCTTAATGTCAGAAACCGGCAGGGTAACCCACTGGCCAGAAGGGTCAGCGGCGACCACTATCACTGGCCCCGGCGTCAGCCCGGTCAAATGGTAGATGCCATTGGCATCGGTTGTATCGTTAGCTCCAAAAGGGCCACCACTACCGCCCACTGCGCTCACTTTAATGCCCGCGGCGGGAGTGCCATCTTCATGCACCACTTTGCCCGTGACCGACGCGCCCACCTGCGCTGTCAAGGTCGTGGGCGTACCACCGGGAGTAACTTCGGCAAAAGCATGGATATACCGGGGATCATTCAGCAACACCATGCCGTGATAAGCAGCAGGTACGCCACCCAGCGTCCAATTGCCATCAGCGCCGCTTTTTACGCTGAACTGGCTTTTAAGTTGTTCTGGCACAATCGCCGCAAGCCCATCCAGGTTGTTCATGTTCTTAAAAGCGGCGATCAAGGTCACAACGGCATCAGCAATAGGCTTCCCCGTGCCATCTTTAACACTGCCATGCGCTTCGGCGGGAGCCTCCATTTTAATAATGTTCTGCCCCTGCTTTAAGAGGCCGCCACTTAGCGCCAGACCCGGCACATAAACCGTCACTATTCCATAACTATTGGGAGGATTGGTCGTGAGATTTAAGTCTGCCTTAAAGACACCATCCTGATCGGTTTCAAAGGTGAGCGGAGCAGGCGGCGGGTAGCTGTTGAGACTGGTAAAGACAAAGACCTGCGCCTTAGCGATAGGCTTGCCGTCGGTGCCAACCACTTTGGCCGTTATCGGCACGGCGTGCGCAAGTGTGCAATGGGCTAAAAAACAAAAGAGAAAAAGGGCACGCTTCAACATTCCGGTCTCCTGGTTTGAACTGAGTGAGCATTGGGCATCATTTGGATGCATATTTGGGGCAAAAAGTTCGTTAATGGCTTGCCCCATTTAGAACTTGGAAAGCGAAGAAAGTGGCACCAACTACGGCCACTGAAGAATTCAGATAAGAACCCCCGGATTCTGTCGGAGGTTCTTATCAATAGCGGTTAGAGGAGACGCTGGGAAGAATGTAAGGCTGGTTAATGCAGCACTACTGCAAGGTGGTTTCGGCTGGCCCCATAGATTTGAAGGTTTCTGCCGATTCGTTGGTCGTTTTAGCGGCAGGCGCAGGCAGAGCCATACCCTCTTTCGCGGCGAAATCGGCCAGGGCTTGATCGGCTAGGGCGCGTTGCTCGCTTTCTTTCAGTTCAAAGTCGTTGACATTCAGGCTGTCGCGGGCCACACGAGCGCGTCCGGCAGCTTTCTGGCGGTCTTCTTCGACCATCTCATGCAAACGGTTGAGTGTATCGCCGGAGCCGCCGATGGACGAAATCATGCCCGTCGCCATTTCCGTCATTTCGGCAGTGGCTTTTTTGATCTTTAAGTCGTCAATGGCATACTTAAGCGCCTCAATTTTAGACTTGGCCGCATCTACTGTCACATTACGGGCTTTGGTCAAGTCCTTATAAGTCGCTTCAGCCTGCTCAAGCTGCTTACGGTTCTCTTCTAATTCACTGGTTACAGTTTGGAGCCGCAAAGCTTGCTGGCCCGCAATTTCATTGTTACCAGCACGCAGGTTAGCCGCCGTTTTAGCGCGCAGTTCATGCTCTTCGGTTTCAAGCTTTTTGACTTGCGCCATCAGCCGCTCGCACATTCCTGCATGAGTCGCTAAACCCTGGTTATAGCGAGCAATCTGCTTGCGCAAATTTTCCTTCTCCACTTCCAGCAAGGCTTCCGGGTTCTGTCTTTCCATGCCGGAGATGAAGAGGCCAAAAAATCCCCGAACCAGGTTCGAGAGTCGCTTAAACATAATTCCTATGCTCCTTTACCGTAACGTCCTCTATTATTGTCTGTACAAGTTTATCTTTAAGAGCGGTTCGTCATTAGCTAATGTAAGTTGCCACCTCTGATTGCTATCCCTAATAGTATGTCATTTCGAGCGCAGTCGAGAAATCTTGCTGTTGAACGCAACAGCCACGATTCAAAGATTCCTCGACTGCGCTTTGCTCCGCTCGGAATGACACTACTTCTTAAGTTGCAACCTCAGTTAGATAGTTTATTGCGGTTTATGCTCCGCTTCATGGCTACCGGGTGCCGCATATTTTGATGGCGGCACATCCAGGCTGAAAAACTCTAATACATCGTCTATCCGATGCGATTCCTGGTCGCACATTTGCGTCATGCGCTGCACCTTCTGCCGGGCACCGAGAATCGCCTTACGCTTTTCTTCAATTTGCGCTTGTAATGCTGCGATTTCCGTTTCTGTATGAGTGACGAACCCATCAGCCTGTTTGGAAAGATTTTCAATATAGGCATTTAACGCCGCCAATTTGCGCGAGGCGTCGGTGACAATGGTTTCCGGCGTCGCCCCTAAACTCTTGCCTAAAGAACCCAGCGTCACCTTAACCGTCTGCCGCTTGGTGTCCAAGGGCAACTCAGACGGTAAGGAGGCCAGCATATCCAACATTTGTTCGGCGGTAAAGGGTGTCGCAGGCAAATGGGCCATTTCGTAAATCTTAGCAGGTGTCACTTCCCCGGCAGGTGCCGCCCCCGCTTCGCCGGGTGTTGCCACTTTAATCTCATCTAAGTTGGGGCCTTCCGCATCGCGCACGATCTGCTCGACGGTCTTGGTTGGCCCGCCCATATTCGGCTCGGCATCCGGCACAGCAGAGCTATGTTGCGCCGACTGCTCCACCCGCGCTAAAACATCGTCTAAATCAGACGAGCCTGCAAACTCGTCCCCTTCAGATTTTACCGTTTCGGGGGGTAGTTCGACGACCAACCCCGCCGCTTTACGCATCGCATCCCGTAAGTTCATTTATAACCTCAATGACTGCACGACTTCTAACCCTGAATACAACCATTGCTTAGATTGAAGACGACATGTGCGCCATGCTTTGCTCGAACGGCGCGTATTCTTCCAGCAGTTCTGTCATCGTATTGGTTTGGGTAATAACATCCTCAATATCAGCTAACACTTGCTCTGGAGAACGCGCACAGACTTCATCACTAATGAGGCCGAAGGTATCTTCCAACAACTCTAACTGATGGTCTAAGTTGCTGAGCATCTTGCCCATTTTACCAACAAACTCGCGCCTGCGCTGTAATACATCCAGGCGCTTTTCCAGCACCGCTTTGGTCGAGGGTTCTTGCTCTTGCTCAACCAGACGCCGAATGCCATTTAAATTCTCATCGTAGCTGGCCTGTAACTCCTGCACTGTCTCCTGCACCCCGTGGTCTCCCCCATGCGGCGCAGTATTGACTATATTGTCGTCGAAACCATTGCTACCATAGGTGGAAGCACGAGCATGACTCCGGCGCTTTTTCAAAGTGTCGTTTGGTGATCGTAATCCTGGCCCATCGTCGCCCCTGCCTCGATGGTCATTGCGCTCCTGTTGCAAGGCCGCTTCCAGGTAGGTGCGAAATTGCATCTCCTTACTGGCGAATTGGAGAAATTTTTCCAGGAGATAATCTAGCTTGCGCAGCACTTCACGAAACCAGATCTGCTCATCCATTGACTGGGCCGCGATCCGCTGGCGCACTTCTTCCAGTCGCATGAAGCGGGCCTGTAAAACAGGGCGCAGTGTCGGCAGGAGTTGCTGCTTTAGCCGTTCGCGGCGCTGATTAACTTCGGCATCGAAGCGTTTAGACAAGCGAGCTTCATACCATTTAGAATCGGGCACGAATACCAGATACACGGCTTCGACGACCAGACCCGCCAGAAACGGCAAAGGATTGAGAGTCGCTGCTGACAAGGCGACAGCCGCTGTCATGCCCACAACATTAAAATTCTCTTTGATTGCAGATAGATAGCGGTTTTGAGCGAGCATAACGGCAGTTCAAGCTTAACAACAGTTGTGTTAACCCTTTAAGAGTCCTAACCTGTTCATGCAGTTTACTCATAAACAGCGGGACTTTCAGTAAAAATTTCTGGCGGCTGGTAAATTGTCAAGTATTTCATTTATACTTGGCCGCTGTTTGTGCTGCAATTATGTTGCACAATCTGATTTCAAAGAGGATAAATACCGCAGCTATGGAACTTTATGCCTACCACGCCACCTGGGATGAGGATGACCCACACGCCAACTTCAAAGCAGAAGTGGCTAATTACACAGTTAGTGATCCCTTGCCCACTTTCGAGAACTTGAGCCAGGCTACTGGCATCCCTGTACCGTGCCTTATTCGCTATGTCCTCGTTAAATGGGCCGCGTCCGGGAGCGAGGCATTATTAGCACTGCCACCCATCGCCCTGGAACAGATACGCCAGCACATTGAACGCGCGGAAGCAATAGGGACAGGGACGGCACGGCTGCAAGCTTACGAGGCACTGCGTCAGATGATTGAATGGCTCCAGGCCCCGACGCCATAGATTAGGCCACCACTCAGGCGGGCGGTTTTTTGGCGATATGCAGGTGCCATTGATAGGCTGCCGAATTGAGGGCTTCATAAGGCGGCAAGTCAATAGCGGAATAGCTTTGCTGAAAGCCCTGCGCGTTGTAGCGCGTTAACTCATTAGCTAAAGATAATGCACTACTCGGTTGGGCAGGCCGGAAATGATATTTTAGCCCACTCTGAAGAGCTTCCTTACTGCCCAGAAAATTGATGAAAGCCAGGGCACCTTCTCGTTGCTCAGGAGTGGCCCAATCTCCAGTAAGCAGGCTAACAGCATGTTCCGAGACCGCAGTGGGATGCGGGTAGATAACGGCTAAATCGGGATTATGCGGCGCGGCTTCGAGGGCGGCGCTCTCATAAGCCGTAATAACGTCATAGCGCGAGGCATCTTCTAAAAATGCCTGCGTCAGCTTGGTTGTCCCCTGCTCGGCAGGTTTATCATAGATCAGGCTGCGCTCTAATTCACTTAAATACTGGAGGAACTTAGGGTCAGTGCTGAGCCGAGCCAGAGAGCCACCTTGCCCGGTGCGCTCTCCATAATCATAGAGTATCAAGCCCAGTGTCAGCATCCCACTGCTGGAAGTGAGGGGGTCAGCATGGGAAAAGCGAAACCACGTCCAGGGCGTCTTAAGCTGGTGCAGACTCAGCTTGCGCAGTGCCAGCCAGGGGTTGGATCCACCCAACAGGGGACGTAGGAACTTCGCCTTGCGTTGAGTCGTGAGAAAGACTAAGGGTGAACGCAAAAAGACTCGATAAGCATTGGGGTCGCTCATATCCAACAGCGTGCTATGATGCTTCTCTGTCCAGGCTTCGGCCAATCGTGTGGGCCAAATGGGGCTGCCCGGACTCCAGAGGATGGGTTTTCTTTGCCCTCTAAAATGGCGTGCATCGCCTCACGCGAAGGAATAGCCTTAGTGACAATGTGCCATTTCCCACTATTAGCCCCATTAAAGTGGTCAACCTGATCCTGCACCCAGTCTTTCTTCGCCGCCGTGATGACAAACTCAATGTCGCTATTGCTGCCACTGCCGGATGAACCGTTGCTACCACCCGCGCCTTTGCCGATATTTGGGAGTTTAAAGTTCCAACCCGGCCCGGAAGAGCGTCCCGCCCCTTGCTGCTGTTGCCACCATTTCATGCCACCAATGGCAAGGCCCGCGACTAGAATCAGAATAGCGACTTTACCTAACCCCGTTAGGCGCATGAAAATCTCCTGAGCGATGAATGCCGTTTAGCCCTGCTTCAACATTTATGAGTCTTTATTATACCTGTGTCCAGAACTCCCCATGTTAAAGGCAATCATACGTGGCCGCGTCGCCGGGAAACCTTAAGGAAGACCTGACATGATGAAAAGGGTAAAATAGAAATGGCTCTGGCTTGCCGCAATAGATTCATCTTGTGATAAAACAAGGAAATACGACTTAGCGCGTCCATTAACCAGTCAGATGATAATGATATTAAGGAGCAGTACCCTTCGTGGCTTTCCCAACAACTGAAACTCCGCAGCCTCTTTACGCACCCCAAAGATCGCTCACCCCTTTATGGCTTTTGGGCCTTCCCATTTTCCTCCTGCTTGTGTTCTGGCTTGCCAAGAGACGAGCCGACTCGCCGCTTTACACGCTACGCAGCCATAATAGTGGCAACGTGGTCTCGCTGGCATTTTCTCCCGATGGGAAGGTTCTGGCGAGTGGCACTGTGGGCGCCTCCGACAGCGATGATAACGGCACTTCCTGGGAGGGCACCGAAGTGCAACTGTGGGACACCCAGACCGCGACCCTGTTGCACACCTTAAAAGGACGCAGCGGAGAACTAAAATGCATCGCCTTCTCACCCAATGGCCGTGTGGTGGCGGGGGGCAGCAATGGCACCGCACCAGTTGACACAGACAGCGAGAATAATGGGCGAGCCGATGAAAGTTTATTTAGCATTCGCCTGTGGGACGTACGTTCGGGAGCCTTATTACGCGTCATTCCCGGCACCAGAGCCGAGATTCATACTCTGAACTTCTTGCCCAATCGCTGCTTAGTCACCTTGCATAGCCTCAACAACAATGTGGCCCTGGGTAAAACTCGTGAGCCAGGGCAGATTCAGCCTATTCGACACATTAAGGACACCGACAGCATCAATGCCTTAGCCCTCTCCCCCGACGGTAACACCATCGCTTGTAGCACCTGGGAGCGCAAAGAGGTTCCGATCATCCACTTGTGGAACGCCCAGACGGGACGGTTGCTCTACACCTTGCGCGGTCATACCGATATGGTGCCCAACATGGTTTTCTCTCCTGACGGCAGAATGTTAGCCAGCGGCGTCGCGGCTCAAGCCCCTAACCCTTCGGAAATCAAGCTTTGGGATGTCAATTCTGGCAAGCTCATCACCACGCTCAACGGCAACCGGGCACAAGTGACTTGCCTCGCCTTCGCACCAGACGATAAGACCCTGGTCAACGGCAGCAGCGATGACACCATAAAACTCTGGGACGTGCCGACTGGCCAGCTACGCCGCACCATCAAAAGCGGCACAGAAATGGACGCCCTCACCTTTACCGGAGATGGCAAAACCCTGGCTGGCGGCGGCACAGATAGCATCATAAAGCTGTGGAATATCGGGTAATTATCATTTAAGTTTCACTTTCGCCCACGCCTCATCAATCTGTCACCAGTTCGTTTAACAGAGGGCCGCACCGCACTTGTTGGCATTTGGTGCTGTTTAACGCTGACCACTCAGAGTCCTATTGACAGCGACCAGGTTTAGGAATCACTCTTTTAGGGAAGAATATCCATATCCCTTTAATCTTATTTTGCTAAAAACGAGTATCCATGAAAAAGCTTTATTCCTGCTGGCCCCGGGGGCATTACCTCTAATCTTGAATGGCACTCGCGCTGTTGGCGCTCTGGCTACCGCTGTTCAATGGCCCTGTCCTGAGCACTCGACTTGCCTCGGCCCCGCTCCATCCCACTGCTGTCACAAAGCATCATCCGTCCAATTCATCCTATCTACATTTACTATTAAGATTGGGGCCAATATAAGCCTTAAAGCTTGGTGATGCCGTGCTATTGCGTTGGAGCAATCTACTGGATAGCTCCGGCAGCGTCGTGACTTGTCAAACCGCACCGACTTACAGCACATTAATGACTTTTTAATGGTTATCACTTAATCTGTTAAGTTAATCAGCTTCAATTAATGGAGGAATCATGGAAAAGGGCAAAGCAACAGTTAAGCACTGGATATTATTCGGGGTAGCATTATTAGCTATCACGGTCACGGCGTGGCCTTATATATTGTCTGGCCTGGCTGATCGTGGCGGCGCCACGGCGGGCGGCGCGGGTGGCCCTGGGGGCGGTAGACTCAGCCCGGCGCAAAGACTAGAGATGATGGCCAAGACGCTAAGTCTCACTGAGCCACAGAAGGCCCAGGTAAAGACAATTCAAGATGAAATGATGCCCAAGATGCAAGCGATTCGACAGAATACCTCTCTGTCGCCTGAACAAAGGCGAGCGCAAATGCAGCCCCTCCGCACCGAAATGCAAACCAAAATTAAGCAGATCCTCACCCCAGAACAACAACCGAAATATGAAGCGATGCTAGCTCAAATGCGTGCCCGTTTTGGCGGCGGTAATGGCGGCCCGCCCAATGGCGCACGGCCAAAAGCTTAACCTATTGTCATAGCCAAATGCAAAGGCACCCTGAGAACCTCTCAGGGTGCCTTTGTTTTAAAATCGTTATTACTTCCCCATTGTCTACAGGCGGCGGGGAGTTATGGGTGGGGCAGTTGTGGAACGAGACACCTGACGCGGCAGCCGATTTCCGTCTATGACATCAAAAACGGCACTATACCCACTTTCAGAACGAATCTCATAGTGAGTGCCCTGGGTATTAATCGGTGGCTTAACTATAAAGAAATTACCGCGCCACTCTATTTTCCAACCGTGCATCCCGACTTGCGCATCAGCCACCCGATGCCCATGACAATCCACGACTTGTACCGGCACATCCCCCTGAGCCTCATCTGTATCCGTAATGCCAAGGCAAGTCGGCCAACCCGTAACACACTGAGGGATGCGAAGCGGATGTCTACGGCCTTTGAGTCGCAACCGCTGTGCCAGATTGAGGTGCCACTGCAAGGCTTCCTGAGCTAACAATACCTGTTGTGCTCGTTGGTGTTCTTGGCGTAGCAGCATTTGTTGCCGCCCCTGTTCCTGCATGCCCCATAAAACTATTAACCATCCACCATACATGCATAAGTGACTCGGTCGCAGTTTCATGGAGCTATTATAAAGCATCTATCAATAGAAGCACATAAAAATTGTTATAAATTAGGTGTAAAATTTTTTACAGCAGATGAATCCAGCCTCACCGCGATTCTCAGCTAAAAAGAAACGACCTCTGTTCCAAAACAGAGGTCGTTGATCTTGCTAAAGAGCAGCACGGCTCGTCGGTTTCGTTCAGGTGCCGGAGGTAAAACCTAATGCTCCCGCAAAAGCGGCACGGCGACGCTTAACAAAAGTCGCTGGAGAAGTAAAGCCTTCGCCGGTATGACCAGCCAGACTCATCGCCAGAAAGCCTTCACCGTTGATACCCTCGGCAGCCGAAGAGGAACCATTGGCAACGAAGACCGTGCATTGGTAAGCGTTGCGCACCGCAGTAATGCGCATGATGTCTTTGCTATGGATGACTAAAGTATGGCCTCGTCCAGCTTCGGCTTTAAGCGCGACTTCCAGAGCTTCGTTAAAATCGCGTGCCCGGACTAATGGCATCACTGGCATCAATTGCTCTTCCACAACCAGGTCGTGATTGGCAGGCACTTCTAAGAGGGCGACTTTAGTGCTGGCGGGCGCATTGACCCCGATACGTTGCAGAATGCGCGCGGCATCCCAGCCAATGGGTTCTTTATTAATGTGCCCATCTTGCACCACATAATCGGCCAGGCGGCGGGCTTCCTCGCCTTGCACTAAGTAGGCTCCTGCTTCTTTCATCGCGGCAATCAGGGCGTCCGCTTTTTCCTGCACCACGACCGTCACCTTTTCGCCAATGCACAGCAGATTGTTGTCGAAAGAAGCGCCATTCACAATCGAGCGAGCCGCGTTGGGAATATCAGCCGTTTCATCTACAATCGCCGGGGGATTGCCTGGCCCGGCACAGACGGCCTTCTTGCCGACAGCCAAAGCCGCTTTGACGACGGCGGGGCCACCTGTGGCATTGATTAACCGCACAACCGGGTGCTTCATGGTGGCTTCAGCCGATTCAATGGTGGGGTTAGCCACGGACGTAAACATATTGGCCGGGCCACCATGCGAGGTAATCGCCTCATTCATCAAAGCCATAGTGGTGAGCGTACACTTCTTAGCCGAAGGATGTGGACAAATCACGGCTGAGTTACCCGCTACGGCAAAGATAATGGCGTTGTTAATGAGGCCAGAAGTTGGATTCGTGACCGGCGTGATACCGCAGATGACACCATAAGGAAAGTAATCATCAATGGTCAGGCCAAAGTCGCCGAGGTAAGTCTGTAACGGCAGCATCTCGAAGCCGGGTGTCTTTTCAGCACATAAGCGATTCTTGACTTCTTTATCCGCTACCCGGCCTAATCCGGTTTCTTCAACCGCCATCTGTGCCAAACGCAAGGCGTTATCACAGGCGCGTCGCCGCATCGCTTCGACACACTGTTTGCGTCGCTCCAAAGGCATCTTGACCCAGGCCCGTTGTGCAGTCTGAGCCGCGCCAACAGCTTCTTCCACCGTGGCGAAGACACCATGCAGTGCCAGCAACTCGGCGGGATTGCCCTGCGGATGCGCGGCGGCAGGCCGATTCTGAGGATCATCAATGCGCCCCCCGCCCCGTGCCGAAGGCCCGCCATAAGCGCCAGGCGACTGATTGAGATTATTCCCAGAAATCGCACCCGCGCCGTTGCCACTCCCATTACTGCCCAGGGACAGGCTATCTAACACGCCACGCACAATATCTTCAATTTGCTGCTCGTTAATCTGCATAATTCACTTCCTAGTTTGGAACCACCGATAAACACGGATGGACACAGATGAGAAAGAGGATCGAGGATAGAAGATTGAGGATCGCAATTTACGTATCCAGTATCTTGTATCCAGCATCCTAATTATCTGTGTCTATCTGTGTTCATCGGTGGTTAATTCTTATTGAATATCTAAGCCTAATTCACGGGCACGGTCGCGGGCTAAAGGTGTAATTAAGGCTCCAGCCGGTAATTGTAAAGGTTGGCCCTTACGGGCAAGCTGATCAATGTCCTGCGCCGTGATAAGTTGCTTTTTACCGTTGCCTGCTGGCTTTACAGCCCCCCCACCATTGAGGGCATTGGACTGTGTTCCAAAACGGGCTGTAATGATTGGGACAAGCTGCGTGGCAGGAACAATTTCAAAACCATAGCTCGCTAGGGCGCGGCGATGACCTTCAAACATGCGCTTGAGCAGCGGGCTACGTGTTTTCAGGGCTTCATCATAAGGCGCGTGTAAGGCCGCAATGAGGGGCTTGCCCAACGCGATGGCAGAAAGGGCTGTTCGCGCTACGGGTTCATCAAAGATACCTAGGGCCATTTTCGCCGCATCGTCATCACCGACAGCGGGCAAGAGTACAACATCATGTTCGGCAATCAGCCTTTCACGGGGAACTCGCTGCTTCAGTTCGTCTTCGGCGGGTTGAGTAATCTCGAAATGGGCGGCGTGTAAAGCATCTAAAGCAGTTCGGGCCTGGTCGTTTAAACATTCTTCACAGCACACCGCGACTAAAATACGACCCGCCACCTCCACGCCCTCAATGGCCGTGCCACGCCCCAACTGCACCGCGTTACCAATTTTAACCGAACCAGGCTGTCGCATTAAGGAGTTAGGGGCAAGGCCGTCTTGCTGACGCGTTGAAGATCCGTTGACTCGCACACCGCGTTCCTGCAAAAGACGCAGCACAACTTGGCTGATGATTTCCTCTAAATTTTGCAATTCGTTTCCACTCACGCGACTCGGCTCCGTCCGGTATTTCCCCGCGCCATTACGTCCACAGAATCTATAATGCCAACAATTAAGGTGCGCACCGGAATGCGTTTCATGCCTAACATATCCTGGGCCGCTTTGCCCTCTTCAACCAATAGCACTAAATCGCCCTCGCCTGCCCCCACCGTATCTATCGCTGGGTGAGTGCGGCCATTTGGTTTCAGGTGTTCATCCACTGGCTGTACCACCATCAATTTCGTATTGGCATAAGCCGGGTGTTTGATGACGCCTTCAACATTTCCTATGACGCGCCCCAGTTTCATCTAATGTTCCTTAGCCGATGCAGCATTGGCTCGTACGTTATCTACAATGCCAACGATAGAGGCATCTACCGGGGGACGCTGCTCCCAGGCCAGGGGCGCTTCCCCGGAAGTTTCATACCACACGAACTCACCCGCTCCGACACCAATCGCATCAGCGGCAATCATTTGCGCCCCGGCTGGCTGCCCGCTATGGTCACACCCCTGCACAATCAGCAAGGGGATATTTTCTAATTTCGGGTCTTTGATGGTGCAGACCACACGCCCGATAATTTTCCCAAAGTCCATAGCTTGTTTATTCACCACAAAGACACAAAGAGCACAAAGGGACGACTAAAATAGG
Organism: Abditibacteriaceae bacterium; assembly: GCA_019239895.1. Taxonomy (GTDB): domain Bacteria; phylum Armatimonadota; class Abditibacteriia; order Abditibacteriales; family Abditibacteriaceae; genus JAFAZH01. The sequence continues at coordinate 230,520 of JAFAZH010000022.1, forward strand.
GAATTGTGAATTTAACAATCTCTGACTATTCTTGATCTTCTATTTGCAAGCCTCTGTCCCTAAAACCTTTGTGCCCTTCGTGTCTTTGTGGGAATCTAACCTCAGATATTCACTCGTTTGCCATCGCACTCGACTGAATCCACGATGCCGATGACCGAAGAATCTACTGGCACTTGCTCAGCACGGTTGGCCAGGCGCGCGGAAGAACCAGCCACGGTGAGAACGGTTTCGCCAATACCCGCCCCGACGGTATCTATCGCCACCACATAGGTATCGGTCAGGCTACCGTCCATCTTCATCTCGCGCACGAGCAGCAGTTTCCAGCCGACCAGTTTAGGGTCTTTCTGCGTTGCGACCACGGTGCCGACCACTTTGCCAAGTCTCATGATAAGTTAGGTTATAGGTGATGGGTTATAGGTGATAGGTAATAATTGACCTATGAACAATGATAAGCGCAAATTCCTTTGGCCTATCACCTATAACCCCTGTCATTTACAAATCCGGCAGATGCCAGCGCGTGGGGAAAGCACTAAAGCTTTCGCGCCGGGTTGCACGCCAGCGGCATTGCCTTCATCGGTATCAATATGCATCTCAGCTTTAAAGGCTGGATCGGTGCGAATTAAGACATTGTAGAACACTAAGCCTTGATCCCCTGCCGGAATTTCAACCGGAATTTCATCGCCATCTTTGACACCGAGCAAGCTGGCCTCGTCGGGATGCAGATGCACATGGCGTTTAGCGCGAATCAGCGCATCCGGCAGGTGAATGCTACCCTGTGGCCCGACTATTGTAATAGGTGAACCTGTGCCATGATTAACCGATTGTAAAATCGGCGGCATCATGCCCAGCGATAAGGCATCGGTGCGCGAAACTTCAAACTGACTCTTGCTGCGCTCCGGCCCTAAGATACGCACATTGGAAATCGAGCCACGCGGCCCCACAATCTGCACCAGTTGCTCACTGGCGAACTGCCCTTCTTGATACAGAAACTTAAAGGGCGTCAACCGCTGACCGGGGCCAAAAAGTTGCTCCACATGCTCCGGCGTGAGGTGCCCATGCCGCGCCGAGATATTGCAGGGAAACCCCTCCTGCGCAATCTGCTCCGGTGAAGGTTGCTGCGCACTCGCTTCAGCCCCAAACGGCGTGGTGGGGCTACCCGGTGTAAGCCTCGCACTACCATGCCCGTTGCTGCCCACGCCCCCGGCTCCCCCCAATTGAGTTACCACTTCCTGGGTAATCAGCCGCACCAAGTCTTCGTATGAAATCTTCATAGCAGAACAGGTGGAACTACGAATGAACACGAATCAACACAAATGAAGTAGATACTGGATACTCGATCCTCTATCTTCGATCTTCTATCCTCTTTTATTTGTGTCCATCTGTGTTCATTCGTGGTTAAAACACTTTTTCAAGATCAGTATGTGGGCGGGGAATGACATGAACACTGACCAGTTCACCCACACGCTGAGCGGCGGCGCTACCGGCATCGGTGGCTGCTTTCACAGCGCCTACATCGCCTGCGACCATGACGGTGACTAAACCGCCGCCGATGCTCTGCTTGCCCAGCAATTCCACATTGGCCGCTTTGACCATTGCGTCGGCGGCTTCAATCGCGCCGACTAAACCTTTTGTTTCCACTAAACCTAACGCTTCTCCGTTTGCCATTGTACTCTCCTATTTTTCATCGAACGTCTCTTAATTCAATTTATTTGTCTCTGCCTAAAGCTTAACGGCGTCCGCGCTGACTGGTAGCACGCTCCGCAGGCTCGCCGTCGTTGGCACTGTCCTGTCCCGCGGGCAAGCCCTTGCCGGGGCCGCTGCCATTGAGGGCGCCGATGTAGTGACCAAAAGCGCGCGGCGATTTACCATGACCCTTGGGCAAAATCTTTTCTAAGTCCGCGTGTGGCCGTGCAATAACGTGGGCCGAAATCACTTCACCCACGCGACGTGCAGCAGCGGCTCCGGCATCAACAGCCGCCGTCACTGCGCCCACATCGCCACGCACCGTCACTGTGACTAAAGCCGACCCTACCTGGTCATAACCTTCCAGTTGCACGTTGGCCGACTTTGCCATCGCATCGGCGGCTTCAATCAGGGCGATTAAGCCCTTCGTTTCCACAAGTCCTAAAGCTTCTCCCGGCATAATCTCTCCTTGTCCTCTGTTTCCAGGGCATTACTGATTCTTCAAATTCGTATAGCTGCGTTCACTTTTGTAAGCTTTCAGCTACTCGACGGGCTACCTCGCCTATGATGCGGCGCAGTTCTTCTTCACCGATCTCAATCTCGGCTGGCTTGCCATTGCTACCATTGGCCGCGTTATTCGATTGAGCCGATGGACGCGCATTGGCATTATCATCGCTGGCCCCGGCATAAGCTGCCGCTCCAAAGCCGGTGCGCGGCACATCCGGCGCGTAGTTCACGTTCTTGTCTTTGTCTTTATATTCTATGCGGCAACTGCCCCCGGCTTGCACTCCATAACGCGCTCGCGCTTCCATGAGTTCTTGTGCCCGTTCTGGCGAGAACACATTTTCTGAACCAAGCTGGCGGGCGACCAGGGAAATCTTGGCGAAGTGCTCAACGGTTTCCATCTTGTAGTAGGCATTCATCACCGTCTGCCCGATAGTAACCACGCCATGATTGGCTAACAAGAATGCATCGTATTCCTGCACATAATTGTCGAGAATGTCCTGGGTCAACTCATCGCTGCCAGGGACACCGTACTTCGCCAACGGCACACTGCCGAGGGTAATCACCACTTCTGGCAAGGTGCAACGATCAAGGCTGAGACCCGCCACCGCAAAACCGGTCGCCGTCAGAGGATGGGCATGGCACACGGCGCGCACATCGGGCCGGGCATCATAAAAGGCGCGATGCATCTTCAGTTCGCTGGAGGGTTTCATGGTACCGCGCAGCTTATTGCCCGCTCGGTCAATGACCACCAGCATATCAGGCGTCAGAAACCCCTTCGAGACACCAGTCGGAGTGGCCAGAATCTCATTCGCGTTTAGCCGCACGGAAATGTTGCCATCGTTGGCCGCCACATATTCACGATGCCAGATACGGCGGCCAATCTCGCAAATCTCTTCGCGCATAGTGCGTTCATTAAAAGTTTGTTCTGCCATAAAATTATCCGTAAATACCGTTTAGGCTTGCGCCACAATAATCTGCACTTCAGCCCGTTGCAAGGCCGCCTCAATTTCAGCCGGAGGCGTTGCATCCGTTACCAGCACATCAATCTTTGCCCAATCGGCTACAAAAACCATATCGCGCCGCTGGAATTTCGCCGCATCCAACAGCAGGGCCACGCGATTCGCCCGCACCATCAATTCGCGCTGCCCTTCGACTTCCCAATGGTTAGAATCGTAAAACCCTTCTGCATCCGCACCACCGGCCCCAATTAACAACCAATCGCCAGCGCGCACATGATCGAGCGTCTGCTTGAGGTGAGGGCCAATTAAGATGTCGTGCTTGGGGTAGACCATGCCACCCGTCACCAACACATCCACACCCAGGGTTTCGCCCAATAAAGATGCTGCCGGTAGGGAGTTGGTCACTACGGAAACACGTCGCTGGCGCAGATGCTTCGCCGCCGCATAGCAGGTCGTGCCGCCCGCTAAGAGCACATTTTGCCCGTCCTCAATTAAAGCCGCCGCCGCTTCACCAATGCGCGCTTTAGAGGTGGCGCGTAATTCGGCCCGTTGCGAGAAAGAAGTTACGTGGTCCAGCGTATCAACTGGAGAAACTGCTACTTCAGTTAAGCCCACCACAGAGCCATTGGGTGATTTACTCTTGCCATTAGCGGATGCGGAGGAATAGCCATGCGAGCTAATAGCCCCGCCTCGCGTGCGCTGGAGCCGCCCGGTGCGATGCAGTTCTTCGAGGTCACGGCGCACGGTTGCATCGGAGACATGAAGCTGACGAGCCAAGGCTTTGACCTCCAAAAACGGCTGGCGGGCCAAGGCATCTTCAATTTTGCTAAACCGATGAGCGCGGAGCATTTGGTTCTATGATAATGCAACTCTGCGCGTTTGTCAACAACTTTACACAAATTTAATCAAAATATTGCATAATCACGCAGAAACTCATCTTTTCAACACAAAGACCACAAAGAGAACACAAAAGCCACAAAAGGAGACAATACCGTCCTTCTTCGTGGTCTTTGTGCAACCTTTGTGGTCTTTGTGTTGAAAATCGAAACTGCGCTTGCTTTTACAAAGTCACAGGCTTACCAGTTTTAGCCGATTGATTCGCGGCTAAGGTCACTTTAAGAGTTTTCAAAGCATCGGTATAGTTGCTCTTAATGCCCAACCGCTTGCCGGTCTTAACCGCTTTGATAAAGGCGCGGTCTTCGTCGAGATAGGGGTTGTTGCGGTGCTGATAAGTATTGGTCTCGCCGCTTTGACGGATAGTGAGGGTATTGCCACGCAGTTCATAAATGGCATCGCGCACCATGAGGTCGAGACCTGTCTCACCCACGCCGCCTAACAGGGCTGCTGTAGAGATGTAGCCGATAGCACCACTGTCAAACTCCACCGTCAGGGCGGTCACGTCCGGTACGGTAGTACCTTCATACACTTTGCCCATCTCGCGCAAGGCGGCACAACAATAGACTTTTTTAATATCGCCAATGAGATAACGGGCTAAATCCACAATGTGGGTGCATTGTTCCACAAGCTGACCACCACTTTGATCCATGCGCCGCCACCAGGCGACTCCTGGAAACCCGCCCAGCCAGCGGCCATAGGCCATAGCAACCAGGGGCGCATTTTTAGCGTCCAGTAATTTTTGGGTGCGATCCGTGGCCTCGTGGTAGCGGAAGTGATAGCCAACCGCCGTGGTCACGCCCGCATCTTCGATGGCAGCAGCGATTTTTTCGGCAGTCTTCATATTATTGGAGAGGGGCTTCTCCACGAAGAGGGCGCATCCTTTTTGCGCAGCCAGGATTTCGGCATTTGTGTGCGCGTGGGGGGGCAGACAGATGTAGACGGCATCGAGAGTTTCGGCTTCCAACATTTTGCGCGGGTCGTCGTAGGCTTTGCCTTCAAAGCGGCGCGCGGCGGCTTCGGCACGGTCGGTCGCCACGTCACTAAAAGCGACCAACTGGGCATCGTTAATCTGCGAGAGTGTGTTGAAGTGGGCACCGGCAATGCCACCGGCCCCCACAAATCCTATGCGTACTGGCAAGGTTGCTTCTCCTTAAATACTTTTTGTGGGCGTCGTGCGATATTGTACCATGATTGTTTCCTCACACGTGGCACACATTGGCACATTTTGTGCTAAATTTAAGAATAATTCAGCGGAGGTTGGAAGGGTGGCAACTTGTTTGCCCCACGTTAGGTGGTTTTGCTAAAATAGGGGGAAAGGTTGGTTCGTCGAACGAGTTCAATGCGTCGTATTCTCACTTCAAATCGCTGCCAGCATTCTCTCAATCACCCCCGCCTTCAACCACCATTTTGGGAGTAACCAAAGCTATAAATATCAGCCCTCGAAAGGGGATTGATATAGCGTTATCCGGCATGGCCGAAACAGCAGGCGGGTAAATGTCTGCAACAGGAGATTTTCATGGGTACGAGGTTGTATGTTGGCAATTTGAGCTATAGCGTGGACAACCAGGCATTGGAAGAGTTGTTCGCGCAGTATGGCACGGTGAACAGCGCGGAGGTCATCAGCGAGCATGGCTCCGGGCGCAGCAAGGGATTTGGATTTGTGGAGATGGACTCAGACGAAGCAGCTCAAGCCGCCATCACAGCTCTCCATGACAAGGAGTTTCAAGGTCGTCCTCTAACCGTCAATGAAGCCCGACCACGCGAAGAGCGTAGCGGTGGTCGCGGTGGCGGTGGTGGTCGCGGTGGTTATGGCGGCGGTGGTGGTCGCGGTGGTGGCGGTGGCTACGGCGGTGGCGGCGGCTACGGTGGCGGTGGTGGCTACGGTGGCGGTGGCGGTCGTGGCGGTGGCGGCGGTGGACGCGGCGGTAGCGGCGGCAATCGCCGGGAACGCTACTAAACCGTCTTTTAAAATCGCCTTTAAATGACAATTAAAATAAAGAAGACCACACGCGTGGTCTTCTTTATTTTTGACACTGTTGCGAGCGATTGCTGCCGATAGCAGGCAGCGGATTGGCTATAATGCTTAATGTTCATTAGCCGCCTCGACAGCCGCCTTGGCTTTTCGGCTCGTTGGCTGATTTATCATTGGCGAATTTAATTTATAGGTTGCACAGTGTCACAAGGAGAAGTAAACGAACGTTGTTAAGAGGATAAGTAACCATGCAAGACTTTCAACATGACTACCAGCAGAGTGATAGCGATGAAATGGAGACGATGCAGCCTGCCAAACAAAATTTGCCAGCCGACTCACCTTCTTCTGAAACCGATGCGGGTCTCGACGATGACACCATAGATCAACTCGGAGGCGAACCAGTAGCAGGAGCCAATGTCTTGGAAATAGCGGATGACATTCGGGAAATTCCGATGACCGATCTGGCCGATGCAAATATGGGCGCAGGGCTACAATCCGGGGAACTATCCGACCTGAACGCCCCTGGCGAAGTAGACATCGAAGAACTGGACGAAGACGCCCTTTCGGATACTGATATTCCACCCGACGCACTGCTTGATCCGATTGAAGAGTAGAGACCTAACCCCCCGTCCCCTTTCCCGGCACGGGAAGGGGGTGTCACAGGACAACCATTCTCTTTTATTATTCCGCTTTGATTGCCTGAATGAGCAATTTCCCTTTTGACCTAAAACAACCCAAAACCTATAAAGGTGCTATAAAGTCATCCTCAGACACCCCCTTCCCGTGCCGGGAAGGGGGACGGGGGGTTAGGTCTTTCCAATGGCTATAACTCATCGTCCGTTTCCGTTGGAAGAAAAGCGTGGCTGGGGCATTGCCGACCCCTCGCAGGTGCGGCGGCGGGCCTGGTTGTGCGTGGGCATTCTGTGCCTGGCCTTTGGTGGCCTGCTAGCTCGCTTATGGTATTTGCAGGTGGTTGAAGGCGCGGAGATGTTGGCGCAGGCTCAGCATAACCGCATCAAGCGCGTGCCCCTTCCCGCCCCGCGCGGTTTAGTCTTGGATCGGCATTTAGAAGTGTTGGCGACTTCACGCGCCTCGCATTCCGTGGCCGTGGTGCCTGCGGCACTTCCTTCGGCCAAGCGCGACCCGGATGGACGCAGCAATATTCTAAAAACGCTAGGGTTTCTGTTGCACGCGGCACCCTCAGAAATCGAGGCACAACTTCAGGAAGCCCATGCACACGGAGGTCACGACTATGATCCGGTGCGCGTGGCCGAGGGCGTTGACTTACCAACTCTGACGCTTATTGAAGAAAACAAACGGCGGTTGGCTCCCGATGGCTCGGCCCCGGCAGTGCTTATCACCGATGATATAGCCCGCACCTATCCCAATGCTCAACTGGCATCGCACATCCTCGGTTATACAGGCCGTGTAAATGAAGAGGATATTAATGCTTCGGAAGACGCCCATGCCAGAGACCCTGCCACGCGTGCCCTGCGGTTCGACGATATTGTTGGCAAGAGCGGGATTGAAAAAGAGTATGACAACGAACTGAGTGGCATAGATGGCAGCGAACAATATGAGGTGGATGCCCGACTGCGTCCGGTGCAGCCGCTCGGCAGTATTAAGGAAAAGCCGGGGCACACCCTGGTGCTGACCATAGACGCGAAGTTGCAACGCGCCGCCGAACAAGCCCTGGGCGCAGCCCGCAATAGTGGTGCCGTGGTAGCAGTTGACCCGCGCAATGGCGAAGTCCTCGCCTTAGCCTCGCGGCCCACCTTCGACCCGAATATCTTTTCCTTACCGCCGCGCTCTCAAGCCTTCCGCACAGCTTATAAAGCCCTAGTGCAAAATAGCCAGCATCCCCTCGTGGATCGCGCTGTGACTTCGCGCTTCCCGCCTGGCTCAACTTTTAAGATGGTGACGGCTTCGGCAGGTTTACAGCAGGGCACCATCACACCGGGCATCGTGCGACATTGCGGTGGCGGTTATCACTTGGGCCACGCTTTTTTCGGTTGCTGGCAAACGCATGGCGAAGTTAATCTCATGACCGCATTGGCGAAGTCGTGTGACGTTTACTTTTATGAGGCCGCTTTGCAAATGGGCGACCCGGAAAGCACTGGCCCCGCCTATCTCGCGCAAGTTGCCCGCCATTTTGGTCTGGGTCAACGCACTGGCATTGATTTACCCGTAGATGCCGCAGGCTTAATCCCTGACCCGGAATGGCGTGCAAAATATCACGCGGGGAATCCTTCTATGGCGCACTGGTATCCCGGCAACACGCTTAACATGAGCATTGGCCAGGGCGATGTCTTAACAACTCCACTGCAAATGTCGCTCGTCGCTTCCGCAGTGGCCAATGGCGGCACCCTCTGGAAACCACATCTGCTGAAAGAAGTGCGCGACAGCAATAATAAAATCATCAAACAAGTGCAACCACAGGGCCGCAGCGTTGAGGTTGAGCGCCGTTACCTAGACCTGGTGCGCGCCGGAATGCGCCTAGTGGTGACCAATGGCACGGGTAAGGTTATCAATCTCCCCCAGGTGGAAGTGGCAGGCAAAACCGGTTCTGCCGAAGACAGTCACCATGCCCTCCCTCACGCCTGGTTTGTCTGTTTTGCACCCTACCAAAACCCACAAATCGCCATCGCCTGTATGGTCGAAAACGCTGGCCACGGCTCCGAAAACGCCGCACCCGTCGCTAAAAAGATTTTAGAAGCGATGTTCCCGCCTCCTAAACTCCCTGCTGGTGTGAAAGTGGCGGAACGTTAAGCCCTCACTATTCAGTCTTTCAACACAAAGAACACGAAGAATACAAAGGTCGCAGAGGATAAGTAGAAGTGGAGAAGGCGTTGCTTTGACCTTCTCTCCCTTTTGTGCCCTCTGTGCCATCTTTGTGTTCTTTGTGTTGAAAAGAAATAAGGAAGCTATAACTGCTGTATTAGCCCTTCTACTAACTCCATACCTCTAAGCCGCGTCCGCCAGCGTTGAGGAATCGCCTCAATACCATCGCGCAGCCCGGCGATGCCGCCAGCGACACAAGCGGTGGTATCCGTATCATGGCCCAGCGCAATAGCGGCTTTGACGACTTGCTCATAAGACCCTGCATTCATAACTAAACGGGCCGAGCGGAGACAATCTACCACGTAGCCTGAGCCAGTTCCATGCGGCTCATCATCGGGGCGAATAGACCATTCGAGTTCAGTCGTGGCTGCTTCATCATGGGTGTATATTTCACGCAAAGTCGAGACGGCTGCTATCCAGGGATCACTAGCTTCTTCCATAATGCGTCGTGCCCACAGGCAATACAGCGCGCAGCAAACTTGTGAGCGTAAATGGCCGTGCGTGACTCTGGATTGCAGTTGTGCATCACGCACTAATTCCGCATCAGAACCCTGGTGCCAGAGTGCCAACGGCAACACCCTCATCAAAGAACCATTGCCGTTATCGTAATCACCCGTAGGCCCTGCTTGCAAGGCTGGAGTTCCGGCACGAATAGCGCGTAATGCTTTAGCGGTCGTAATCCCGACATCAAACACAATGTTACCTACGGCATAGTAACCTTCCTCGTACCAGCGCAGCATTCGCTGCCCAAAATCTTCAGCATCAAATTGCCCACAGGCTAACAGCGATGCCAAAAGGCAAAGTGCCTGTGCCCCATCATCCGACCAGGTACCAGGTGGCACACCCTGATGAGCGCGGTGGAAACCAACCGGAGGATCAAATTCGATCTGCTCTAACGGTGGCAACTCTTCAGGTGGATGAAATTCGTAAGGCACCCCAAGGGCATCGCCTACTAAGAGACCTATTATGGCACCTTCGATTCGCTCTTGTCGTGTCGGCATGATTTTACCTTACTGCAAATTGAATATAGAAAACGGGACAACATTGAAGCGTTGTCCCGTTTGACCTACCCCCCGTCCTCCAGCCCATCAGACAGCATATTGATGCTGTCTGATGGGCACCCAACCTTCCCGAACCGGGAAGGGGGTGTCAGAGGATGACTTTCTATTTTAAACCTTTACTGTAGAGTAGTCCTTTGTCCCCCTCGCCGTTTCGGAGAGGGGACAGGAGAGAGGTTAATCCTCTTCTATGGTGATATGCGTACCATTGGCACCATTGGTGATGAGCGTCCCATTACTACCGGTTTGCTTTTCCACGACTGCGTTAGCGACCGAGGCGGCGGCATCGCCGACCTGGGAAATGACTTGCTTGACACTTTCAGGGGCACTAAGCATCACACCATCGAAGAGTGCGCCTACGCCCAAGCCTTTGCTGAGGTTGCCAATCATGTTGCCCATTGTGTTCGGGTCGCCATAGACCTTGAAGTCAGCGTGCGAAAGCGCGTTACCAATGGCCTGGGCCATCGCAATCTGCGATTCTTTCATCGCCTCGATTTGCAGCTTCGCCTTCTCAAATTCGATAGCAGCCCGTTCATAGGTCTGCTTGTTCTCCAGGGCGCGTCGTTCGATTTCAACCTCTAACTCTTTGACCTTCACCTGCTCGCGGGCCACCAACACGTCTACCATCTCCAACGCCTGTTGACCTTGGGCTTCCAACTCTTTGGCTTTCATTTCGGCTTCAGCTAGGGTGATGCGCGCCTGGGCTTGCTTCGCGGCGACTTCGCGCTCGACTTCCATCTGCTTCAGGCGGGCAAAGGCGGCAACTTCGGCATCGGTTTGACGCTTGATGCGATCTTGCTCAATAAGCTGCTTGGCTCCGGTCAGCTTTACCCCGGCGTCGCGTTCCGCCGCTGCCAGGGCTTGCACCGTAATGACCTGCTGGTTCGCTCGCTCGCGCTCGGCCTGCGCCGTTAAAGCTTCAGCTTCGGCTTTGGCCCGCGCCGCTTCTTTTTCGGCGACCACAATTTCGCGGTCACGCTCGGCTACTTCCACGGTCTGGCCGCGCACTACATCCGCTGCCTGCACCGCTTGCTCTTTGGTGATCCGCGTTTGTTCCTTTTGCTGCTCGGTGTGGATGAGCATCTGCTCTTTTTCCACAGCACGCTTTTGCACCGCAAGGTCTTGAGCGATCTGCGCTTCTTTCACGGCGCGTTCTTGCTCGATGGCGAATTCTTTCTGCTCACGTTCGCGGGCCGCGCGGAACTTCATCACTTCCGCCGCTTGCTGCGCTTCAGCCTCGGCCTGCTGGCGTTGCAGCTCCAGGATTTGCTGGCGCGTTTGCACATTCTTTTCGGCAATGGCCCGTTCCGCTGCCCGCTCTAAGTGGGTCGTTTCAACATTCTGCGCGGTGGTAATCTCCGTCGCTTTGCGGCGTCCCTGCACGTCAAAGACGTTGACTTGAGAGAGTTCGCTCGGATCAAGCTGGTCGAGCGACGAAATCGTTACCGATTCCAGATCAATACCGTTGGGACTGAGGTCACGGCGCACATGCTCTTGCACCACCTGGGCAAACTCATCACGGCGCGCATGGATTTCAAACAAGTCCATCTGGGCCGCCGCGTGGCGTAGCGCCGAAACCAATTTTTCACGCACGAGGTCTTCCACCGTTTGAGCGTCTACCGATTTATCACCCAGACTGCGCGCCGCCTGCAAAATGCCATCCTGGTCGGGCTTGACCTTGATGTAAAACTCGGCATTCACATTAACGCGCAAGTTGTCTTTGGTAATCAGCGCATGATCGCGCCCGTTCAGGGCCACGCCGAGCTTCATGGTTTCGAGCGAGACGGGCAACTTGCGGTGAAAAAGCGGAATCACGTAAGCGCCGGAATCGAGCACCACCATTGCGCCACCGCGTCCAGTACGAACAAACGCTTCATTAGCACTGGTGCGCTGATAGAAGGCGATAAACAACGCCATCCACGCCGCCAGCGACCAACACAGAATCCCGACCACACTCAGCACAAGCACAACGATCTCACTCATGTGATTGGCGATGGGAAAGCCGATGAGAGCGGCCCCCATTGCGAACAGCAAAACGATTAACGCAGCCATTTTGGCTTCTCCTTTGCCGAATCCGGGTAGTCCTGCTACTCGGTGTCCGGCTTCCAACTTTTCACCCGGTAATAATCTCCCTCCGGGTGATACTCAATGACGAGCACCTGTTCGCCTTTGGCGATAGGCGCACCATCGGGCGCAATGCGACATGGCAAATGATGCAGGGTGCCGACTGCATCGCGTGCGTACACGGAACCCATGCGATCCGTGATGGTTGACACGGCTTCCCCTAAGCGTCCCTCCAAGTCCCTTTTCGTTACAGCAAATGTTTCATCGCTCGGCGTGAAGCGGGACATGACCGCCGAAAGAAGAATTGTTATTACCAGACTACCCGCAACTGTCGCCAGCAGCGATGGCACAATAAAGCGGGCCGGATCATGGGCCGATTTGCCAAAAAACTGGTTGGCAGCCCACCCGAAAATGCCCCAGAAGAGCATAAAGTTTTGCGCCAACATCAGGGGCGGTATATTTTGAATATGCAGTGCTGCGGCCAGGCTCCAGGGTGTTGGATGGACAGTAGCACGCACCATCCCTTGTGTCATATCTCCTATCCCCTCAGAGCGCCCGTCTTGCCCATGACTGGAATGACCATGCTGAGAATTTCCATGATGGGAATGGCCCTGCGCGTGGCTGCCATGCTGTCCATGCGCCGCATGGGAATGAGCGGCCTGTCCGTGCGTGGCAGCGTGGCCGTGTGCTGTGCCATGCCCGCCACCGTGCGTTGCACTATGCCCTACATGACCCCCATGTCCCAAGCTATGGCCGACGCTCTGCCCGACATGGCCATGCCCTAAGTGCATTCCATGCCCGGCATGATGGCCGCCCATGCCATGACGCCCCGCGCCCAGGACAGAGAGCAGCACTAACACCACACCCAGGCAGAACGGGATCACATAGATCAAGTTCCACCACTGGCCGAGTTCAGCCACAGTATTCATATGTCACTTCCTTGTTGCGACTTAGGGAAAAAGGAGAGGCGACACGCCAAAAGTGCAATTGCAGGGGTAGGACGGAGCAGAGGGCTAACCGTTAACCAAGCCCAGGTCTTGCTCAGGCTTTGTGAGTTATGCGTGTCCAGGTCGTTCAATGTTAAGAGGAGCGAAAATTCATATCACTCCAATGCGTGATTTTATCGCTAACCTGGTGCTTGTCAAGAGGCTTTACTTAAATTTTATTTATTACTGACATAAATAGAGTTTATCAAATAATTGGTGGGCTGCTGCTTATATTTAAGATACATCCGTAGCAGATTCGGATTGCCTAGCCGCGTTAGAGGCTTTATTATTAGCAGGCAGGGCATCAGCAGTATCCGTCAGAGCATCATTCAGCTTTTGCGACTTGTTTACACCATTGCTCTTGGCCTGCTCATATTCACGACGCGCTTTCATTTCTGAATAGCCAACCAGCACCGCCACGCCACCCCAGAAGAGCAGCCCAACCGTGATCAAAGCTTGTAACGTCACCACAAAAGCTGCCCACTGATTAACCGCCAGTGAAATTCCAACTGCAAGCAGCACCAACCCAATCAAAATGGCCATAGTGGGAACAGTTTTAATCGAACCTCTCCCCTGCCCTTATCCGTAACGGCGGGGAACACAGGTCTACTCTATAGTACGAGGTCTAACCATAAAGGAGTGCTCTACCCTGCCCCTTCTCGTTTCTGGCGGGAATAGCGGTTAGGTCTCGTCGTATAAATGATCTAAAGCAGTTATAACACGCCGCTCGTGTTCTAACAATTAGAGACTGTTAAAATGGGGGTTAAGGAGTGTTGTCACGGATTGACAAAATTCCGATAGAGGCGCATAATACGGGCAGGTTGCGGAGGCAATGTCTCATGGATAATAAATTTTCTGCCATACGGCATAAAACCAGTAATCGAGTGTTGACAGCGGTCGGAATCGTGGCGTTAGGTCTTATGGTAGCGGGATGTGGCGGCGGGGGTGGCAGCAATAATCTGGAGGTCAGCCCGACCCCCACTCCTGGCGTAGTGACGACATCTTTACGGCAGACCAATCTGGTTTCCGACCAGGCCGGAGTTGCCGCCAGAAGAGATGCCAACTTAGTTAATCCCTGGGGCTTGGTGGTGGGGCCGTCGGGCAATTTACAAGTCGCCGATAACGGCACCGGAGTCGCCACCGCTTATACCAGTGCCGGGAACTTGAGCACGCCGACGATTAGAATTCCCACGGCTGCCGGGCAAACAGGAGCGGGTAAACCCACCGGTATCGTGGTCAACAATAGCTCTCGCTTCTTTGTGCCCAACGGCAGCAAATCGGCCCCCGGCACCTTTATTTTTGCGGGCGAAGATGGCACTATTTCGGTCTGGAACGCCTCTATTGATCCCATAACCGCAACGCGTGCGGTGGATAGGTCAAATACGGGCGCGGTTTACAAGGGCTTGGCCATCGCCAGTAGCGGCACGGTCAGCACCCTTTATGCCGCTAACTTCCATAGCGGCGCGATTGACATCTTTAATGATACCTTTACCTATATTCGCTCCTTTAGCGATTCCACTATTCCCGCTGGCTTTGCCCCTTTCAACATCCAGAATATCAATGGCAGACTCTATGTAACCTATGCCAAACAGGAAGCGCCGCAAAATGAAGATGACCAGCCCGGAGCAGGCAATGGCTTTGTGGATGTCTTTGATATCGCCGGGCACCTATTGAAGCGGCTGGTTTCTCAAGGCCAGCTTAACTCGCCGTGGGGTCTGGCCCTGGCTCCCGCCAAATTCGGTAATTTCAGCAATGCCCTGTTGGTGGGTAACTTTGGCGATGGCCGCATCAACGCGTTTGATGTGAACACAGGTAAGTTCCTTGGCACGCTTAAAAATGCTCAAGGCAACCCCATCACCATTTCCGGCTTGTGGTCTCTGGCCTTCGCCAATGCTAACGGCGGTTCTGGCAGCACCCTCTTCTTCACCGCCGGGACAGGCGACGAAAAGCATGGACTCTTCGGCAAATTAGAGCTGAGTTGATTTTAGCCACGGAAAAGAGGAGGGAGAATCGAGGATAGAAGATAGAGAATTGAGGATAGAAAAGGCTAAGCAGAGGCCAGTTGTCCTCTCAGCGCCGTGGCGATCCTCGATCCTCCATCTTCGATCCTCCATCTTCGATCCTCCATCTTCGATCTTCCATCCTCGTCTCTTCTTATTTGAAACTCTCCTTAAAGATAGGCGTCTGAGAGTTGGAGGTAGCTGATACCATGTCAGAATTATTAATGCGTCTCTTCGGCCATCGGATGTTTCATAAAGCTGTCGCCCAACACACGAACCACGGCGGCGTGCTGGATGTGCAATTGGGTTTTGCGATGCTGCGCGACCGTCGCGTGCCGTTGACTTCAAAGCTTATGGCTCTAGCTCTGGGCGCTGTGGGAGTGGCTGTGCTGATTAATCTGGAACTGCCCTTGCAGGCACTCCTTGCCCTGATGTTGCCGATTCTGGGTTTTGCCGGAGACTTTGTGATAGATGGCGTGGAGGGCGTCGTTGGCCCCTTCGTCTTAGCCTCACTGCTGCTGCCTCACCTTGCACCGGAGCCAATTACCCAGGCCATTCGCAGCGAACGCGCTGGACTGCCCGCTCCTGTCAGTGTTAGAAACTAAGCAGCACATTACTTAATCGTGAATCAATCAAGAGCCTGATTACTAACTCAAGTAATCATGCTCTTATTATTTCTATTAGTTCCTATCGCCTGCGGCGTAAGGCGGGCCGGGGTCAAGATCGAGGACAACACGTTCTGGTGGTGCCAGGGCATCCTCGTGTTGGCAGCGCCATTTGTCATCGCTTTTGATGCCTTGAATGGTATGCCCGTCCTCAATAATGTCCCCTCTGTCAAAAGTGAAAAAGGCTGAGTTGTAGAGCACATGGCCAACTTCATTGGGGTCTAATTTGACAAAGTGACATTGCAAATCCGGTAAGCCCAGCGTAGCCAATCCTCTTGTATCCATTAGTTTCTCACCAGGAAGACGACCCTGAACTTCAAATAGCCGCACGTTGATAGCGCCATACAGCGGATTGTAATTCTCACCGACTTGATGGGCTGCTATATAAGCGGACGGTTCGATGAATTGCTGGCTGGGCTGCCAGTAGATGGCGCGGCAGGGAGCCACTTCTAAGAGGGCCAGCAGTGCCCCCGTGAACAGGTCGAGACGGGTGTGCGGTTCTAATCCGGCTGCCAGCATATCGGTGAGCAGTAAAGTCGCTTTACACTCGCCCACCACAGCCCGCGCTTGCGGCCAATCCCAGGTTTGTTGAAAGGCACTTTCATAGTGCTCCATCTCTAATGGCCCCTTAGCGGGAGCAATTAAGCACTGAGCAGGCAACTCGCCATTTTGATAACGAACTTTATGATCCGCATAGGCAAAGGCCAGGGTATCGGAAGTCGTTGAACCATCCAACGGGATGACATTACCACAGTGGGCACGCAGTTTCTCTAATAATTCCGCTTTATTGATTTGTGGTAACTGCTCGTAAAAGAGCACCACTGCGTAAACTCCGGCAACGTCTCTGTCCGGCACAGCCGTAGGCTGGTTTGGCTGCTGCATGATAATCCTCCGCTTAGGTTAAATGCCATCATGCACAAGATGCTAGCACATTCCCGCAACTTAATTCTGTAAAGCTTGTTTCCTGAATTCCTGCAATTTCACAATCGCTTCAAGCGGTGTCAGGTTATCTATATCTAACGTCCTGAGTGCCTCGACAACAGGATGCGGGATGGGAGCCGAGGCTTCACCATCGAAGAGTGATGGCTTCCCCCCTGCCAGTGATGGTGTCATAGGCACCGGCACAGCGGCCCCATCTTCAATTCCGCGCAACCGTTCACGCGAGAAGATTTCCAGTAGCTCTTTTGACCGTGCGATAACCGGAGTTGGCAACCCCGCCAAACGCGCCACCTGGATGCCAAAACTGCGGTCAGTGCCGCCACGAATGATGCGACGCAGAAAGATAATATGCTCGCCATCTTCCTTAACTGCAATACGGTAGTTCTTCACGCGAGGCAAACGCTCTTCCAGTTCGTTCAAATGGTGATAGTGAGTGGCAAACAACGTTTTACAGCCGATTTCATGCAGATGCTCGGCCACGGCCCAGGCAATGGAAAGGCCATCATAGGTAGACGTGCCGCGCCCGACTTCATCGAGAATAACTAAGGAGCGTGGCGTGGCATTATTTAAAATGTTGGCGGTCTCGTTCATCTCCACCGTGAAAGTACTCTGCCCGGTGGCCAGGTCATCTTGCGCGCCAACACGAGTAAAGATGCGGTCAATCAGACCAATGCGGGCACTCGTGGCGGGCAAGAAAGAACCAATTTGCGCCATTAGGGAAATGAGTGCGACCTGACGCAAATAAGTAGATTTACCACTGGCGTTTGGCCCGGTGATAATCAGCACCTGTTGCTCCTCTGTATCTAGCATACAGTCATTGGGCACGAAAGGTTCCGGCAGGGCCGCTTCAACCACAGGGTGGCGTCCACTGCGCATGGCGAGTGAAGCGTCATCGGTAATTTCCGGGCGCACAAAATCACGGCGCGCGGCAACTTCGGCAAAACTGGCGTACACATCCAGATGGGCGAGGGCGCGTGCCGTTTCGAGCAATGGCCCGGCAGCGGCGGCTACCTGAGAGCGCACGCTTTCAAATAATCGCTTTTCGCGCTCATTGATGCGATCTTGTGCTCCTAAAATAAGAGCTTCTTTTTCTTTTAAATCCGGCGTTACAAAACGCTCAGCGTTGGCGGTGGTTTGCTTGCGCGTATAATCGGCAGGCACCATCGAAAGATTGCTCTTAGTGATTTCGATGTAGTAACCGAACACATTATTGAAGCCGACTTTCAAGCTCTTGATACCGGTGCGCGTTCGCTCCGATTCTTCCAGTTGAGCAATCCAGGTTTTTCCCTCACGGGCGGCGCGTCGCGTTTCATCCAGCTCTTCATCATAGCCTTCACGGATGAGTCCACCTTCGGTCAGCACGGCGGGCGGTTCATCGGCAATGGCGCTTTCCAGCAATTGCAGCACCTGGGGCGCAGGTTCCAGATGATCGCGCATTTTGGTGATGGCCGGGGCCGCACACGACTCTAAGGCCATACGAATGGCGGGCAGGGTTTGTAGTGCCGTGCGCAGGGCCACCAAGTCGCGGGCATTGCCCTGCCCGGTTACAGCGCGGCTGACCAACCTTTCAATGTCACCAATGCTCTTCAATAAATCGCGCACATCGCGCCGCACCAGGAGGTTTTCCAGGAGTTCACTCACGGCCTCTTGCCGCCGTAGGATGCGGTCTTTAATCAGCAGCGGTTGCAAGATCCACTTGCGCAACAAGCGTGTTCCGGCACCGGTTTTGGTTTCATCGAGCAGGCCCAGCAAAGTGCCGCGTGAAGAGCCATCGCGCAACGACTGCACCAGTTCCAGATTGCGCCGGGTGGCACTATCCAGCAGCATCCACTCGTGGGTAGAAAGTAATCCGATACGACGAATATGGCCCAGAGCACCCAGTTGGGTTTCTTTGACATAATCCAGCGCCAGGGCCGCCGCTTCTTGCGCTAAGGACAATTCTTCGAGACCGTAGCCACGCAAAGATGAGGTGCGAAATTGCGTGCAGAGTTTCTGATAAGGCTTTTCCATCCCGGTGGCATCAGATGCAGTGGTGCAGAGACCCAGGGCACTGAGCATGTCCAGAAAACCGGCACATTCCCGCAACGACTGGGGCACCAGCACTTCGGAGGGAGAAAAGCGCAGCAACTCTTCGCGCAACCGCGCCCAGCGTAATGAGGCTTCATCAGCAGCCAAGGGCGTCTGGTCGGCGCTCACGGCAGCCCCCGCTTCAGTGGCTTCTAAGGGCACTGTGTCACAAAGCTCCACCGGTTGCCCACCGTTATTGCTACTAGCATCGGTGGAAGCTTGCGTGCCATTATTAGATGCGGCCTTCCCCCCTGCTTTGCGCTTGCCCCCATCATTAGGAGCGATACCTTCGACTTCACCGGCCATAAACTCGCCTGTGGAAATATCCAGCAGGGCAAGGCCAAAGCGGGTGAGCGAAGCATCGGCAGCCAACGCCGCCAGGAAGTTGTTGCCCCGCGCCGCGCCCACGCTTTGCAAAAAAGCGTCTTCTAAGACCGTGCCCGGCGAGAGCACGCGCACCACTTCGCGCTTGACCAGGCCGCGCGAGTATTTAGGGTCTTCCATCTGCTCGCAAATCGCGCAACGATAGCCCTTGGCGACCAGTTGAGCAATATAGCGTTCTGCCGCATGGTACGGGACGCCGCACATCGGCATCTTCTCGCCACCGTCGCTGCGCCCGGTGAGAGTCAGCTCTAATTCGCGCGAAGCGATTTGCGCGTCTTCGCCAAAAAGCTCATAGAAGTCGCCCAACCGAAAGAGCAAAAGGACATCGGGATACTGAGTCTTAATGCGCTCCCACTGGCGCATCATTGGAGTTGCTTGTGCCATAGTTAAATAAGATCAAGAAATATTGGAGGGGCAGATAATTAATCCCCGCTCTAAAAGGCTAAAAGGAAACCTTAACCGACTGAGACGCTTGTCATGCTGAACGCAGTGAAGCATCTACTCTGCGGAGTTAGAGTGTCTTAGTTTTGTGTATGGAATTACAAGTAGATTTTGACTACGTTCAACGTGCCATACTATCCTGTTCACTCATCAGTTCATGACACTTAATAGTTCCTGTTGTGACATCGCTGAAGGCGCTGTAAAAATAGCTGCTTAAACTCTTCTTCTGGCATATCGGGAAAGCGGCGACGCAAGCCTTGCCGGAAAAGAGCTTTACTGAAATCCGATAATTCAAACACTTTGAGCAGGCGCTGTTCTGGCGTCATCTGGCGTAAGCTTTGAATATAGCGACGATGATTGGGACGCGGCTTGGGGTCTGATGTTGTCGGCATGAATAGCGGAGTCCCTCTTCTCTTTACAGGATACTACGAAATACCGCCCGTTTCAGCCTCTAACACAGTATCTCACCCAGCCCCACTTCAATCATCATGGCGGGTCGCAGGCGTGCTGCCAGTGGCCACGTCGGGAACACTTTGATCCATCGGCCCCTTGCCACGAATGCTCAGTGGTGGCAGCGTCTCACTGCTATCAGCATCACGAGTCGCTGCGGGGGGGACAATCACCTCCGCATCGGAACTATTACCGGAGGATGTATCAGTAGGAGTTTGAGCTTCATCATTCATCTTGTTGTCTCCTTAAAGCTTTACCCGTCAGCTAGCTTGGGCCAAATGCTCATAGTACAATTAAAGTATCCTAAATATGGCTTGTTAATCGTACAATCATAAGTGGTCTTACATCAACGTCTGGCTCCTTTTGCCAGGATCATAAACTAAGCATCCATGACGTTTCAAATCATGACTGAGCAGCCTCCTGCCACGACTTCAATTCAATCATCTAAGCCCAATAGATTGCGCGTCTTACGGATGGCGTTGCTGCTCCTGTTAGCTGTTGGCGGCGGGTTGGCCGTGCAGCGTGCCTGGCAAGCGACCAAGCTGCGAGAAGCTTATATATCAGAATTAGTGGCAGCGACAAAGACAGATGCCAAGAATTCTCGTCTCTGGACGGTACTGGGTGCTCGCCTGGCCCAGTCAGGTTATTACGACCAAGCCGCCTGGGCCTTGCATAACGCTGTTCAAAATGGCAACCATGATCCTCTTTGCTGGAAAACCCTGGCCTCTTTGGTGGCCGCTTCCGGGCGGGCAGCCCAGGCGCAGAAAGTTTTGCAACTGGGAATCCAAATGGGAGTGCCCGGCTTAAGCGAAGCTTTACAGCGGATGCAACAAGTGCCAGCAACAGCGCGGCCCGCACAGTTGGGGGCAGCCATCATTGAAGGCCCCACTCCCCTAGTAGACAGTATAACTGCGGGCAGTTTTCTGAACCCATTAAGCGAATGGTGGGGCAGACACCATCCTGAAGCGAGCGGTTTTGCCACGCGTGAAGCATGGGTGAACCAGGAACCTCGTAATGCGGAGGCGCAACGCCTCTGGGGAGAAGCCTTACTGCGCAATCGAGCGTTAGCCAAGGCAGTCGCCACTTTAGAAATCGCCTTAACACTAGCTCCCGACTCAGTTCCAACTCATCGTGACATGGCAGAAGCAGCGACCCTGCTGGGGCGGCTAGACCGCGCTGTGCAGGAATATCAAATCTGTCTCAAACTCCGTCCCAATTGGACGCCTGCGCTTTTAGCCCTGGCCGGAGTGCAACTTCAACAAGGGCAAGTCGTCCCGGCTACTCAAAGTTATGAGCGAGCGACACAGTTAGACCCACAATCCGTGGAGGCGTGGATTGGGCTGGGAAAAGCCGACCTTCAATGGAGTTCGCGCGGAGCGGATGCACTTAATGCTTTTGTCAAAGCGGCACAACTGGCCCCGGAGCGCACCGATTTCTATGATGACTATGCCGAATCCTTGCGCCTGCGTTACCAGTTAGATGATGCGGAGAAGGTCTTGCGCCGTCGTTTGCAAGCCGCACCCGACGATGCGCACGCCCACTATCTCCTCGGCTATCTCTTATGGCGCAATCGGCCCGATGCCAAGCGCCAACAGGAAGCCGAGGCGGAGTTGCAGTTGGCCCTAAAATATGGGCCAGGCCAACCACAGTTCCAGTTGGAACTAGCCCAACTCCTGCTGCGCACGGGCAAGCCCCAGGCCGCCTTGCCTCTCTTGCGTCAAGTGACCGCGCAAGACGGTCTCAATGCCACCGCAATCCGCCTACTGGCCGAGGCACTACGCCAGTCAGGGCAGGTTGCTGCAGCGCGTGCCGCCACTGAGCGAGCCGACAAATTAACGCGAGTCGTAGAGCAGTTGCAGGTGCTAACTCACCTGACTCAGGGCACCGCTGGCGACGCGAAGATCTACCGTCAGTTAGCAAAACTTTATGCCTCTGTCGGCCAAACTGCCAAAGCGCAAGAGGCAATGCGACAGGCGAATCAGGTGAGCCAGCACGGTGGTTGATTGATAGCTGGGGATGATGTTGATTATTAACGATTGTTGGGTGGCGATTTTGGTCAG
Organism: Abditibacteriaceae bacterium; assembly: GCA_019239895.1. GTDB lineage: Bacteria > Armatimonadota > Abditibacteriia > Abditibacteriales > Abditibacteriaceae > JAFAZH01. Next base: position 252,493 of record JAFAZH010000022.1, read on the forward strand.
GACATATTTATGAGAGGCACGGCGAAGGGGCAGAGGAACATGGGCAGAGAGAAACGGAATAATGCGGTACATGCTATACCCATTTTTCCAAGTTACCGAAAATGTTGCCCTATGGCTATCTTCTTTTGGTGCCTTTTGCGCTTTTTTGCGGCTCCTGGTGTCTTTACTTTGGCCCTCATACTCGGCGGCTGCCGCCAATCTCCTGCACCGCCCCCAGTAAATGGCACTGTGACTGCCACGCCTGCCGCAGCCATCCCTGGGGCCGCCACTGGTGCTGCTGCCAGTGGTGCAAAGTTTGTAGATGTCGCAGCCCAGGCCGGACTCCATTATCAATGGGTCATTGAAGGCAAGCGGCCCCTTACGACGTTGCAAACCATCGGCAACGGCTGCGCTTTTCTCGATTACAACAATGATGGCAATCTCGATATTCTCTTGGTCGGGCCAAAGCTCGCGCTCTATCGGGGCGACGGGTACGGGCACTTCGCGGATGTCAGCCATGCCACCGGACTGGATAAATTGAGCGGGCACTTTTTAGGCTGCGCCACGGGAGACTATGACAATGACGGCTACACGGACATTTATATCTCCGCTTATCAGGGTGGCCTTTTATTGCATAACGAGGGTGGCAAAAACTTTCGGGATGTCACCAGTATGGCTGGTTTGAAGGCGCAGCCCTGGGGCACATCATGCGCTTTCGCTGACATCAACAACGACGGCAAGCTTGATCTGTATGTAGCCAATTATTTGCAATATGGCCCCAATTCGCCACAGCTATGCCAATATGACAACATCCTCAGTGCGTGCGCACCCTTTCTCTACCCGGCGGAGCGAGGCACGCTTTATCTCAATGCAGGGAGCGGACACTTCCGCGATGTGACGCAAGCCTGGGGTGCCAGTAGCGCGACGGGTAAGGCACTGGGAGTCGCTTTCGCGGATGTGGATGGGTCGGGTCGCCAAAGTCTGGCTATTGCCAATGATGGCCTGCCAGGTGACTTGCTGCTGAATCGCGGGCAGCACTTTGAAAATATCGGCGTTGCAGCGGGCGTCGCTTTTGACCTCAGTGGTAAAACTCACGCTGGCATGGGCATTGACTGGAGCGACTATGATAATCACGGGCGACTCAGCCTGCTGGTCACAACTTTCGAGGATGAGCCAACCTGTATCTATCACAACAACGGCAAAAACTTATTCACAGAAATGGCCGCACCGTTAGGTTTAGCTGCACCTACACTGAATGTCTTAACTTTCGGGGCCAAGTGGTTCGACTATGACAATGATGGCTGGCCCGACCTGGCCACGGCCAATGGACATGTCCGCAGCAATGCGACGGAGGTTAATCCCCATGCAACCTATCGTCAGCCTTCGCAACTGTTTCATAACGAAGGCGGCCAACGCTTTGTGGAAGTGGATGCGGAGGCAGGCGCTGCCTGGGGACGCAAAATTGTCGGACGTGGGTTAGCCGTCGGTGACTACGATAATGATGGCCGGGTGGATGTGCTGATTGTGGATAGTGAGGGCCCGCCGCTCCTACTGCATAATGAAAGCCCAAACAGCGCACATTGGCTAGGCTTGCGCTTAATTGGCTCGCGTAGCAACCGAGATGCGATTGGCGCGGAGGTGGCGGTGGAGGCTGGGGGCTTAAAACAAACGCGTCGCTGTGGCACGGATGGCTCTTACCTGTCGGCGTCCGATCCGCGTGTTCACTTTGGTCTAAACACCGCGACAGTGGCCTCAACCGTCACCGTGCGCTGGCCTACGGGCCAACGCAGCACGCTCCATAACGTGAACGCTGACCACTATGTAACCCTGCGTGAACTAGATTAGAGATGAAGTGCAGAAAATACATTTAAGAAGGATAAAAAGATGATATGGTAGCGGTTTAAGTTTGGAGGTTAATGGGTATAATGAGGATGTGAATACTACAAAAGGAGAAGAATATGAAACAGTTGCGTTGGAAGCGACTTAAAAGTGGATTTACCTTGATCGAACTTTTGGTCGTCATTGCCATTATCGCCATCTTGGCGGCCATCTTGTTCCCGGTCTTTGCCAAAGCCCGCGAAAATGCACGCCGTACTTCATGCGCCAGCAAC
>JAFAZH010000030.1 GCA_019239895.1 Abditibacteriaceae bacterium
CAGCGCATCGAAACCACCTTTAGTCAAGTCACGAACTTATTGCCTAAGCACATCCACGCCGTCACACCGCAAGGGTTTGTGCTCAAACTGACGTGTTTTCTCTTAGCCTTCTCTTTTCACTGTCTGTGTCGGTAGCAACTTAGGTTAATTAACCATAGCAGCGGCTGTTATCCATCAACAGTCGCTGCTTTTGCTTGCCAAACCGGAGAAGATGACAGGCAAAGTATAATAGTAGTGTAGGTGGTAGGAGAAGTCTAATGCAGGACAAACTATTGATTTTTACTAAAGTTAGGCAGAATTTTGTTGGTGCGAGTGTGACTGCTCTAAGTGCGTTATTAGTCGCAACACCTTTTTGGATGGCTCAAGCGGCCCCACAAAAGGTAACGCAGCCAACGATAGATGCGAAGGGACAGCAAGTAACAGCCGCTCTTAATAAAGTTTTACACGATAAAGTTTCCAGCCCCGGTGGTAAGCTGCAATTACAGGTGCAGCCCACGACGCGGGCCGGTGAAGGATATTTTTCCGAAGTCTATATCGCCGCACATCCGGCCAAAATCAAAAAGATGCGTATGACTGATCTTGCTCTACGCGCTCGCAATGTGCATGTGGATGTGCCATATTTGCTAAAAACCGGCAAAGTTACCACCCTGGCGTCCACAACCACCCTGCGCGCGGTGGTAACCGAAGCCGACTTGGACGACCTGTTGGCGCACGGTAAATCTACCGCCTCCATGCACTTGAAGGTTAAATATCTGGGCGGCGACCGCGTGCAAGTTGCGGGCGATTGGAATTGGTCGCTCTTAAGCGGCCCGGTAGTGGGAGTTGGCCGTCTCCGCTTAGCCCCTGGTTATAAGGTCAATGTGGATGTGTTATCGCTGAAGCTGAATGGTGCAGAATTGCCTGGGTTCATTAAGAACAAATTTAGCCAAAAATTGAATCCGCTGATTGACTATAATGATGTGCCCTTCCAGCCCCGCTTTAAAGGCATTAAGGTACAAGGCGATAAAGCTATCCTGTTTGCCTGAAGCAACCGTATCAAAACTCCGCAACACTAACTGTAGATGAATTTTGCCTGGCTAAAAATTGACGAAGGCCAACTACTAGCCAAAACCATAAGCGTGCTGATTATTCTCATCGGCGCGCTTGTTGTTTGGTTATTGTTAGGGCGCGCGGCCCGGCGGACGCGGGAGCGTTTTGAACGGTATCTCGATATTGAACCTGACTCATGGGAGCAGCGCAGCCAACTGGCGGCAGCCCAACGCCGCGTCACCGCCTTGCGCCTGGTATTTAACACTGGCAAATACCTGCTTTGCGCGCTAGTCATCTTTCTGATTTTAGAACAGGTCAATATAAATCTTGGCTCGCTACTATTGCCCGCCGGGTTCTTAGGCGCAGCCCTGGGCTTAGGGTCTCAAAATTTAGTGCGTGATATGGTAGCCGGGCTTTTCATCGTTTTTGAAGGCCAGTTTGCTGTGGGCGATGTAGTCAGTATTAATGGCGTGTTAGGCACGATTGAGGAAGTTGGGTTTCGCGTGACTCGCCTGCGTGATGATGCGGCTCAACTGCACTTCTTTCCCAACGGCACCATCACTACGGTGGCTCGCTATCCCTACCGCTACGTGCCGCAGGTGCTTTTTGTGGCTTTGGAAGATGCTGCGCAACAGGAGAAAGCGGCGACCGTGATGCGGGAAGCAATCCAAAGGTTTGATGCGAAATTCAGTGCTACCGTTGGCCCGGTGGAGCAGCTTACAACTGAGAATAGCCATCAGGTTGAAGGTGCCGGGGCAGGAAGTGAAGAGTTGGAGCCAAGCACAGCAACAGACTTTACTGCGCCTGCGACGTGGGTGCGCTTTCGCCTCTATGCTGTGCCGTGGCGTCTGCAATTATTGAAGGACAAACTTCCGGCTAGTGTGAAAGCCGCTTTAGAGAAAGCCGAAGTAAAATTGGAGCCGGGCACTGAAGTAGAAGTCATTCCTGCTAATACTTAAAGTGTAAAATGAATAAAGCGTTGAGATGAAGGATAGTAGCTGTCATGCTTTGTCCATTGTGCCAGAAGTTTGAACTGTAATCATGAAATCTTCCATTCTAAGCATAATTATCATCCTGCTGCTCGCCGGAGCCGGAGTGCTGTGGTTTAACAAGAGTAAAGGCGCTGGCCCGGTGGACAAGTCGGCTCCGTTTACCATCGTGGCAACTGCCAACTGGGATGCGCAGATAGAACCTTGTGGCTGTTCACCCAATCAACCGGGCGGTCTCTCTCGTCTGGCAACTGTTATTCAGCAGCAACACCTGAAAAATGCCCTGATGGTAGATTGTGGCAACGTAGCAGCCAGCGGCTACGATCCTGAACTGACGCGCTTTCGGTATTTGCTTTTAGGGATGCAAGACTTAGGCTATCAAGTCATCAACCTTGGCGCGAATGAAGTGACAATGGGAGCCTCCCATATCCGCTATTTTCGAGATAACTACCCGCATCTCAAATTCGTTTCGGCTAATGTAATGGATGCCCAGACGGGCAAGAGCCTGGTTGAGCCATATCAAATAGTGACCCTCCCGACGCTCAAGGTAGGCGTTACCGGAGTGACCACTGCTGGCGCTTCCCAGGATTTACAGATTAAAAAAAGCGACGACGCTATCAAGCAAGTTGTTAGCCAACTGAAGGGTCAGGTGGATTTAGTGGTGGTGCTGCAAGACAGCCCAGCCAAAGTTATGGTCTACGACCGAACGGGCCAGTTAAGTTGGCAAGGTAAAGTCCCCGATTTTGGCAAGGCGTTCAAAGCCCAGGCTGCATTAGACCATTTAAGTCAACCTCAACTCACCACTTTGGATATACCATTTAAAACCAAACCAGCGCCCGATTATGTCGCCAAAGTGAATAATTATAAACGAGCGGTTTCCTCACTAGAATTTGACCCTTCCCAGTTTGCTCCCTATTCTCCGTTTTTCGGCAGCAAGGCGAAATTTGTGGGTGATACCACCTGTGCCACTTGCCATGCGCAGGCGCACGCCATCTGGCAGAAGACGCCCCATGCTCATGCGATGGCAGTTCTGCAAAAGAATAATGATGAAGGTCGCCCGGAGTGCGTGCGCTGCCACAGCGTTGGCTATGCCTTGCCGACTGGATTTAAAACGCTCAAAGAAACACCTCGTCTGGCTAACGTGCAGTGCGAAAGCTGTCACGGCCCCGGTGCCGCTCACGTCGCCTATTATCAGAAGCCGCAAACAACCCAGACACATGAGCCGCCTGATTATGGTGCAGTGGGCCAGCAGTTCTGCGTCAATTGCCACGACCCCGAAAATGACCCGAAATATCACAAGCTTGGCTTTGCCCGCTACTGGGCTAAGATTAAACACGGAAATGAGTCAAGTGACAGCAACAAACTGAGTGCTAAGCCGAGTGTTCGTGAGATGTTAGCGGCTTTGGATGCTCAGCATTAGCAATAAATAAGTGGCATCTCATTTTGAGATTACGTAGCCAAATAGGAGCTTGTCATGCTTCGCGCAGCGAAGAATCTTGTATGAGCGTCTCTATAACTATGGGTGAATTGGACACACTATAACTCCCCTAAACATGACAGATTGTCGCGTTATAAACAGGGCTTATGCAGACCCGCCGCTCAAGCAGCGGGCTGAGGGTAAAAGCCCGCTGCTTGAGCGGCGGGCCTGCATAAGCCTAATAGAGTGTTCTTATGCCAAACCCACAGAGTGATGTACCTTAACATTGAGCAGCCTCCGCCAGGGTTGGGGACGACCAAAATCGAGCCAGACCAACTTGAGAAAATAGGCCCAGTAGACGCTGCGGATTAACGAGGCGGGTAGAGTGTAATGCCAGCCGATGAAGTCTAACACTGGTGCATAAGAGAGAAATAAGAACAGCCAGACTGCTGCCGTGGATTCTGTCTTGCGATATTTCCACAACAGAAAAATGGCGTACAAGTTAACGAGCATATCAATGGCATCGCGCCCATGTGCTTGCTTAACTGGCTGATCGAAAATAAACCAAAACGCGTCTGTTAGTGACCATCCTACTATCATCAAGTAAAGTGCAATAGTCAACAGAGCGAGGGGAAAGCTAATATAGAGTTTGTTGAGCCATTTAATGGCGGTATTTTGATGGGGTTCCAGATGGTGAAGCTTTATCAGGGTGCCAGACAAGGCAAAGATTAAAAGCAAGAGAACCGGGAACCACCATTGTCCCGTGATGAGATAACGCCCGGCACTGCTGTACATAAATAAAAGCGGCTTATGGACGAACTGAATTGGCTTTAACGATGGATTACGTGGGTCGGCAATGATAGCGGCGCGATATTGCCAGAGCAGCAACACCGCACAAAGCATGGCGACGGCTTGAGTCGTAGCAGTTTGCCACTGAACATGGGCGATGTGGCGGCGGGTGATAACAACCGTTAAAGCAAAGAGGGGGAAAATATAAACATGTTCTTTGGCCAGACAGCCTGCCAAAAATAAAAGCCAGGACCAAATTAGATATCTTCTCTCGGCTCGTTCATACCAGATGTCAAAGCAAAGTAGAGCGCCTATCATGAGGGCGTGCATGAACAATTCTTGATGCACGGGAAACCAGATGAGCCAGTAATCTTGTTGCCCCACATTGATGAAGCGAACCCAGGTGGCCATCACCGCTGCCAGCACTGCGCACAGCCTGGATTGCGTCAGCCGCCAGGCGAGGGTTGCAACGAGCAAGCAGTTAAGAACGAAGAGCCAAAAGCCCAGCCAACCGCTCCACAGAAAGCCCCAGTGCAGGCCAATCCAGCACTCAATCCAGAAGAGATAAGAAGAGAGTGGGCGAAAAGCTGGGATGCCGACTTGAATCCAGGTGCCATGCCACCACTTCAGGCCATCTGCCCAGAGATGGGGAGCCTGGTAATAGCCCATTAAAATGAAGCCAATATCGTTTAACTTGAGGAGATCATGCAGAGATGTAAAACGGATGAATTGCCAGTTCCAGACGTAAGCCAGCACGACAACAAGCAATAAGAGGAATAGTTTTTCGCTTAGGCTTACCGGGGGCAGGGGAGTGTAATTAATCGAGGGTGCGGCATCAGTTGAGTTCGCCTCATTCATGATGCTCCTGCGACGTAGCAGTGTGAGGGTGGGTTAAGCTGAGATTATCCCGATGTACGGCTTCTTTAAAATCAGCACGGCCTAAGACTTCGGTAATCTGGGAAGAGTGCAAACCGGCGATGTGACGCAGGTCGTCGGCAGAATAGTTGGAGAGACCCCGCGCATATTCGCCCGCACTGTCGCGGATGCTGACCAAGGCTCCAGGTTCAAACTGTCCTTCAACTCCTATAATACCAATGGGTAGCAGTGAGGAACCTTTATCCACGATGGCGGCGCGGGCACAATCGTTGAGGATGAGCGTGCCCTGCGTGTGGCGGCCAAAGGCAATCCATCGTTTGCGGCCTCGTAAAGCGGCACGCGCTGTGAAACGAGTGCCAATCGCTTCGCTGTGTGCCACCCGCACCACAATGTCCGGATCGCGCCCGTGGGCAATGACCAGTTCGATACCAGCCTGGGTCGCAATGCGGGCGGCCTCAATTTTCGTCCGCATCCCGCCAGTGCCGCCAACTGTGCCCGCACCTCCGGCAGCGGCTTCAATCTCTGAGGTGATGCGCTCAATGCGGGACACTGGTTCAGAGGCACCCGGCAGATAAAAGCCATCCACGTCGGAAAGCAGAACGACCAGATCGGCCTCGGCTACCAGAGCGGTGAGGGCGGCCAGGCTATCGTTATCGCCAAAGCGAATTTCTTCGGTAGCGACCGTATCGTTTTCGTTGACAACAGGAATAACGCCCCACTTAAAAAGTTGGGTCATGGTGTGGCGTGCATTGAGGAAACGCCGCCGGTCGGCTACATCCGAGCGCGTCAATAAAAGCTGCGCTACGTGCGTCTCCACCGCATCAAAGGCCCGCCGATAAGCCCGCATCAGCAGGCTTTGTCCAATCGCCGCCGCTGCCTGCTTTTCGGGCAAGCGCACGGCACGCTCTTTGTGGATGGTATCGAGACCAATACGAATCGAGCCGGAAGTGACAATCACCACGCGCCAATGTTCGGCTCGTAATGTGGCGACCTGCCGCGCCAGTTGATTGAGATATTCCTGTTCCACCACCCCATTGCGCGTAATGGTGCTGGTGCCAAGCTTAATGACAATCGTTTTCATGCAGATTTAATTCACCACAAAGACACAAAGGGCACAAAGAAGAAAACAGGAAACAGCACACGGGTTCATGTTAGCGACTACGTTTTCTGTTTCCTCTATTCTGTATGCTCTAACTCTTTGTGCCCTTTGTGTCTTTGTGGTGAATCTCATTCCTCAAAAGCAAACGCGACTTTGCCCACATGCACGAGATCGCCGTGCCTGACTCCCGTTTCTTTGAGTTGGTTGAGGACGCCTTGCCGTTCTAACAAGCGATGCAGGTGGAGCACGGCTTCATAGTTCTCCATATCAAAGCGTTCCACTAATCGCTGCAAGGAACCGCCCTCGACTTCCCATTCGCTCATGCCATCGGCGTAACGGGCGATTTCTTTAATGACAAAAGGCTTGTCCACACTGACACGAGTGACTTCAACTGGTGGTGGCACTTCTTCATGCTCCAGGCTCTCGCGAGCTTCCTTGACCAATTCCCACACGCGCCACAAGAGCGGCTGTAAGCCCTCACTCGTAGCCGCAGAGATTTCAAAGACCTCGCAACCTCGCGCCTGGAGTCTCTGCTTTAAGTGCGTAATCTCCTGTAGGGCTGCTTCATCGGCGCTGATCGCATCCAGTTTGTTAATGGCAACTAACTGGGGCCGCTCTAAGAGTTCATCTTTCCACAGCTTTAGCTCGCGGTTGAGGCTCATGAAGTTGCGCCACAGCATCGTGCCGCCATGCTCGCCCTGGGCCTGGGTTGCGTCTAATAAGTGAATAAAGACTGGGGCGCGTTCGATATGCTTTAAGAACTGATGGCCTAAGCCAGCGCCACGATGCGCGCCGCGAATTAGCCCTGGAATATCGGCAACGATGAACTGGGTTTCCGTATCGAGACGCACGGCTCCCAGATTGGGCACGAGGGTGGTAAAAGGATAATCTGCAATCTTGGGACGCGCCGCCGAGATTGCGGCAATGAGGGTACTCTTGCCAGCGTTAGGCAAACCGATCAGGGCCACATCCGCGAGGACTTTAAGGGTGAGCTTAAGCGTGCGCTCTTCGCCGTGTGAGCCTTTCTCGGAAAAGCGCGGTGCCTGGCGTGCCGAAGAAACAAAGCGGGTGTTACCCCGCCCGCCAATGCCGCCCTGTGCGGCGATAAAGGTCTGGCCTGGCACGAGGAGGTCAGTGAGTAATGCACCAGTGGCAGCATCGAAAACCTGAGTGCCAATGGGCACATTGAGCGTGACGGATGCGCCGTCATTACCCTTGCGCCGTCCGCCCTCGCCATGCCGCCCGCGCTCGCCTTTATAGTGGCGATGCCGCGAGAAGTCAAGCAGCGTCTTGACGTGGGGATGCACTTTTAAAATGACGTGGCCACCATCGCCGCCATCACCACCAGAGGGGCCGCCATGTGGCATATACTTCTCGCGCCGGAAAGCGACCGAGCCATCGCCACCCTCGCCGCCTTTTACTTCAATTGTTGCTTCATCTACAAACATTATTACACTCTACAACTTCTTAATAACTCAAGCTGTTACTTTGTGCCAGGCGGCAGGCGGCTGAAGCCGCCGGCAACCACGGCGCAAAGCCTGCCTGCGCAGGCTCCCAATGGATAAACTTCATGCTCTGCCCCAGAGTCCGCGCAGGCGGACTTGGTGTCGTGGTTGCCGCGAATTTATTCGCCAAGCCACAGGTAGCAACTTCTTAATAACAAAAACGCCAAGACCATGTGGTTTGGCGTTTTTATGGTATCCGAAATGGGTGCTTTATTCAGCGGTTTGAGGATGCACCGAAATCTGCTTGCCACTGCTCTTGGCGCGATGCGAAGGCTCAAAAGCCACGACCCCATTAATCTTAGCGAACAGGGTATCATCCGAACCAATGCCAACATTAGTTCCGGGCTGATAGAAAGTGCCGCGCTGCCGCACTAAGATGCTACCCGCCGTGACGGTCTGTCCACCAAAAGCTTTAATACCTAAACGCTGGGAATTAGAATCTCGTCCGTTCCGCGACGATCCCATACCTTTTTTATGTGCCATTACAAACTCCTTATAATTTTAACACACTTGAATTCACCACAAAGACACAAAGGGCACAAAGAGTTAGAGCATACAGAATAGAGGAAACAGAAAACGTAGTCGCTAACATGAACCCGTGTGCTGTTTCCTGTTTTCTTCTTTGTGCCCTTTGTGTCTTTGTGGTGAATCTTTCTTAGACAGTGATTGAATCAATGCGCAGCAAGGTCTGATGCGCGCGAGCACCGATGCGACGGCGATAGTTCTTCTTGGCCTTATATTTAAAAACGCGAATCTTCTTGCCCTTGGCGTGGCGCACTACGGTGGCGGCCACTTTCGCGCCTGCGACGGTGGGCGTGCCAACCTGGGTGTTGTCGCCGTCGCTAATCATCAGGACTTCCGCGCCGTCAAAAGCCGTGCCTTCGTCTACCGCGAGACGGTCTACCAAAAACTCCGTGCCATCTTGCACGCGATACTGCTTGCCGCTCACGCGAATTAATGCGAACATTGTTTCTCTTCCTTCTGTAGCTTCTCTTGTTAAATTATCTTGGGTGCTAATTCTAAAACGCCCACAAAATGTTACCAGTTTTTAGGGTTCGCGTCAACTCCAAATGGCCTGCAACGTTGCCGAAGAGGTTCCAAGTCGCTATAATGTCACTGGTACAAATACTCACTTCAGCCCCCTTGGGTCGGGCCGATGAACGCTATAGCTGGACGCTTGAAGCGGGCAACCGTTGCACGAAAGTCTACTCATAGCGCGATTTGGCTTGCCAGTGGCTGGAGGAGGAGCAACCCAAAGGAGCAGTAATGCCAGTTAGTTCGATGAAAGAGTTGTTGGAGGCGGGTGTTCATTTCGGGCATCACACACGCAAGTGGAACCCGAAGATGAAGCCCTATATTTATGGGGCACGCAACGATATTTATATTATTGACTTGCACAAGACCCGCAAGAAGTTGGAAGAGGCTTATGAGCAGGTGCGCCAGATGGCGTTCAATGGCAACCGGTTCTTGTTTGTGGGCACCAAGAAGCAGGCGCAGGATTCGATTGCCGAAGCCGCTGTTGCCTGTAATATGTTCTATGTCAATCACCGCTGGCTCGGTGGCATGTTGACCAACTGGCCCACCATTCAGACGCGCATTGACCGTTTGAACCAGCTTGACAAGATGACCGAAGACGGCACGATGGAGAAGTTGCCTAAGAAAGAATCGGCCCGCCTTCAGGAAGAGCGCGAGAAACTGACCGCCGTATTAGGTGGTATCCGCAATATGAACGGCTTGCCGGATGCCATCTTTATCGTGGACTGCAAGAAAGAGCACATTGCCATCAACGAAGCGCACCGTCTGGATATTCCCCTCGTCGCTGTGGTGGATACCAACTGCGACCCGGATGAAGTGGATCATGTGATCCCCGGCAACGACGACGCGATTCGCGCGGTGCGCCTGATGGCGATGCAGATGGCCGAAGCGATTAACGAAGGTCGCGGCATGGCGCAGTCGGCGCAAGAGCAGGCGGCTGCGGCCACCCTGCAAGGCGCGGTCGGTGGCGCGGTGCATATTGGCGAAGGTGGCCGTATTGAGTATGTAGGTGCGCCCGCCTTTGAACTTCCCCCTGTAGATACAGGTGAGGGTGAAGGCGAAGGTTCCGAGGAGTTGCTGCAAGCCTTTGGCGATGGCGCAACCCCGTCACAGAATGGTTCGTCCGCTCCTGGCGCACCGGCGAGCAATGGCGCGCAAACGGGCGAGGGCGTCCCCGGCCCGGCTGGTGACACCAGTGATCCTGACTCGGCAACCCAGCGTAGCGGTGACACCCTGCAAGCCAACGGCGGCGATGGCGCGTCGGTGCAAGAGGTTGAGGCTGGGGGCAATGCGGTCGGCCCTGGCGCACCAAAGATTCACACCGACGAGAATTCGGATGAGGCCAAGAGCGAACGTTCCAACCTCGCCCAAACCCCAGCCGAAGGCACGTTGGGCTAAGAGATAAATTTAATTTAGCCACAGAATCACACAGAAGAACACGGAAATTGAGGATAGAAGATAGAGAATAGAGGATTGGATTGACGCCGTGTTGCTACAACAGTCCTCTATCCTCGATTCTCCTTCCTCTTTTCTGTGTTCTTCTGTGTGATTCTGTGGCTAAAAATTGTTCTAAAGAAGCTAAGTGAGGAAAGAGAAATGGCATCAGTAGACGCGGCGGCGGTCAAGAAACTGCGCGAAATGACCAGCGCCGGGATTATGGATTGTAAAAGCGCACTCGCCGAGGCCAACGGCGATTTTGATAAGGCAGCCACGCTGCTGCGCGAGAAGGGCATCGCTTCGGCGGCCAAGAAAGCCGAGCGCACGGCAGCCGATGGCTCCATTGGCATCTATGTTCACAATGACGGCAAACAGGCCGCTCTGGTTGAGATCAACTGCGAAACGGACTTCGTGGCGAAAACGGAAGATTTTCAGCAGCTTTGCCGTGATCTGGCGATGCAGGTCGTGGCAATGAAGCCGCTGTATCTGCGTCGTGAAGATGTGCCCGCTGAGGTACTTGAAGCCGAACGGCGCATCTATGAGCAGCAGGCCGCACAAGAAGGCAAGCCGGAAGCGATTCAATCGAAAATCGCCGAAGGCCGCTTGAATAAAGAGTTCTACCAGGCCGTTTGCCTGATGGAACAAGCCTTCATCAAAGAAAACAAGAAGACCATTGACCAATTAGTTAAGGAAGCGATTGGTAAACTGGGTGAGAACATCCAGGTCGCCCGCTTCACCCGCTATAAAGTCGGCGAACGTTAAACTAACCTCAGAGAAGGTTAAACCGCCAAGGACGCCAAGAGCGCCAAGAGAAAAGAAGATTGAATTGAGAATAGAAGATCATGTTGTATTCGATCCTCTATCTTCAATCCTCAATCCTCTAATTCTTCTTGGCGCTCTTGGCGGTTAATAGCCGTTCTATTGGTTAATCTGGCATACTTGTGCATAATGCTCAAGCGACTGTCGGGACGAGATGGGCCATTGGGAGTCTTTTTTGACTACCCTGTTTTGCTGCGTTTAGCCTGTATTAGTGTTTGTGCCGAAATCGCGTGGGGCACCCTGATTGTGGTGCTCCAATACCACTTCAAAGATGACTTATTGAAGGGCGACCCGAAGCAGCTTATTGGTTCACGCGTCGCTACTGTCACCCTCGCTTTTGTCGCCTGTGAAACTCTTTTTAAAGTGCCGATGGGTGCTTTGAGTGATCGCATTGGGCCACGTCGCGTCATCTTCTTTGCGCTCGGTATAGCGACAATATCGCCGATTCTGATGAGCTTTGCCACAAAGTGGTATTACTTTGTGCCGCTGCGGGCGATGGATGGGCTGGGCGCGGCCGCTCTCTGGCCCTCCATGAGCGCACTGATGGCGCGCAGTGTGTCGCGTGATGCCAAAGCTGCCGCTATGAGCGTCTTCAATGGCGCTTACTGCCTGGGCCTGGCGGTTGGCCCCATGACAGGGCTGTTTCTAGGCAACCATTTTGGTAACGCGCACGTTTTTCCCCTCTGCTCCGTATTGCTGCTGATTGGTATTGTCATAGCGCGTAGCGTCCTCAAGTCGGGCATTGGCGATGCGCCGGGGGTTGATACCCACATTGGTAACGATTTTCCGGCCAAGGATGGCTCTTTACTGCGGGGGCGGCCTATGCTGCTACGCATGATGATTCTCTATGCTTTTTCCCAGATCGCCGTGGGAATGCTGGCGAATGTCTTGGTACTTTACCTAGACAATCAATTCAATATTCAAGAAGCCGATCTGCCGCGCCTGGTGGCCGGGCCTGCTTTTATAGTGGCTTTTATCGCGCTCCCTCTGGGGCGTTTGGCCGATGGCATCGGACGTGCCCGCGCTGTGTGGATTTCCTATTCAATGGCTACGACCGGAATGCTTGTCGTGGCGTTAACCAGTCTGATGCGCCCGACCCATAGTCTTCTCTCCCCGGAAGTCTTCATCTTCGGACTGGGTATGATGTTGCTGGTCGGTTCCTATATCCTGGGCACCCCGGCCTGGCTGGGCTTAACTTCGTTGCAGGTGGATGATAAGCGTCAGGCGCACGCGCTTTCCCTGATGCAAAGCGCCCAGGGCTTTGGCGTGGTGGTCGGGGCAGGGTTAGTGGCCTTTGCCGGGCCATTCTTGATTCATTTAAAAACAGAATCTATTCGGGTGCGCAAGGTCATTTCATCTCATGTCCCCCTCCCTCGTTTGCCCCATCTGCCGCACCTCCCGCATTTGCCCCACCTCCCGCACTTGCCCCATCATGGAGCAATCCCGAACGCTACTCCAGTGCCTTCCCATGTGCCGCTGACACTGCCCACTCCCGCACCAGAAATTTCTCAAATCGCCATTAAGACCGTGACGAAGGTGCAAGATACCTTACCCATTAGTGTCTGGTTGTGGGCGTCGGTAGCCGTTTTTGCGATTTGCCTGGTGGGAACCCTCCTCTTCGTGCGCGAACCGGAACATAGTTTGCAAGCAGAAGATAAAGCCTCAAGTTCCAAGCAACCTTTGGAAATCTCAGGTGTCTGAACGCTTAGACGTTTAATTAGCACACGTATTATCTTGCTACTTTACGCAACTGCATAATGCAGCCATAAAGGATGAATGTTCATGGTGTCTGCTCGTAAATCATTGTTGCCCGCCATTAGTGCTGCTTTAGCCGTGCCCGTTTTTGCTCTTTTCCCACTGCGCCAAGCTACTGCGGCCCCGACTGCACCGACCGCCGAAGCTATTGGTCTCAGTGGCACCTTGCCCGATTTCAAAACGGTGGAAGTGGACAATAGCCACATTTACGACTACACATTTACCACCGCGCCGACGGATTGGTGGGTGCAGAGCGGCGTCTGGGAGATGACCAACCGTTGGAGTTGCTCCCCCGGTTGGAGTTGGTTTGGTGGTCGTAGCCAGGAAACCGCGGCGGTCTGGAACAAGCGACATTTTTCAGGCGATGTGAGCGTGCAGTTCTACTTTGCCTTTAAAATGGGCTTGTCTGGCTCGCGCCGTTGGGACGAATATCCTTCCGATGCTGCTGTCACGATTTGTGGTGACGGTCGTAACCTCAGCAGTGGCTATTCCTTTATCGTAGGAGCCGATAACAACCAGCGCAGCATCCTCATGCGGGGCGATACAGTGGTAGCCCAATCAAACGACACCGCTGCCTTGCTGCCCACTTTCACCGATGGCCGTCCCACCGACGAACAAATGCACCGCCGTTGGTGGTATGTGAAGATCAACAAGATTGGTTCGCGTGTGGAATGCTGGCTCGATAATAAGCTGCTCTTCACCTACAATGATCCCAAGCCTTTAGATATGGGTCAAGTCGCCCTCTGGACATATGATAACGGCATCATGCTATCGCGGGTGCAGATTTATTACGCCAATGAGCAGCGCCCGGACTATGTCAAGCTGGTGAACCATACCCTGCCAGCGTCTCCCATCTTTAAGCCTGCGGGCAGCAAAGTCCAGGTCGCTTCCAGCAAAGCCGCTAAAGCCATCTCGACCAAGCGGGCTAATGCAGCATTTCCCAAGTCAGCTAAGGCAGTTAAAGTTGCAGCTTTGAGCCGCGCTACAGAGAGCCACTAAGCTGTGACAAAAACAAAATAGCTAAAGCCATTAAGGAGCGGACTGGTATTATCCAGTTCGCTCCTTTTGTCACGGTTAGAGAAGATTTTAAGTGCTAAGAAAGCGCACTGTATCCAGCAACCTTTAGGGAGTTAAGATGTCACAGATAGTGACGTGCGATATTTGGCGGTTCAACTTGTTACCCTTTTGAGGCTACTATTTAATGATTCCTAAACATAAGTCACTGCTGAAAGCCATCGGCGGGCTGCTGGCCATTCCATCGCTAGCGGTTTTTCCGCTTCAGCGGGCGTCCGCTGCCCCCGAAGCCATTGGCATGAGTGGAGCACTGCCCGATTTTAAGACAGTCGAAATTGATAATGCCCACGTTTACGACTACACATTCACCACCGCGCCGACGGATTGGTGGGTACAGAGTGGCGTCTGGGAAATGACGAATCGTTGGGCCTGTTCTCCGGGTTGGAGTTGGTTTGGTGGTCGTAGCCAGGAAACGGCAGCGGTGTGGAATAAGCGTCGTTTCTCCGGCGATATGAGTGTGCAGTTCTACTTTGGCTTTAAGATGGGTTTAACTGGCACCCCCTCCTGGCTGTACCACCCGGCGGATGCGGCGGTGACCATTTGCGGTGATGGGCGCAATGTCGGCAGTGGCTACTCCTTTATCGTGGGAGCCGATGGCAATGAGCACAGTGTCTTAATGCGCGGCACGAAAGTAGTGGCACAATCCACTAAGCCGGAAGCGACCCTGCCACGATTGACCGACAGCAACTTGCAGGGCAACTTGAATGACCTGCATCGCCGCTGGTTTTATGTGAAGTTCAACAAGATTGGGTCACGCGTAGAATGCTGGCTCGATAACAACTTACTTTTCGCCTACAAAGACCCCAAGCCGTTGGATTTAGGGCAGGTGGCATTGTGGACTTACAACAATGGCATTATGCTGTCACGGGTGCAAATCTATTACGAAAACGAGCAGCGTCCCGATTATATTAAGTTGGCCAGCCACATGAACACAACCAGTGGGGCTGCCACTCACTCCGGCAAGACAATTGCTCCCATATCTCCTGTCATCATCAGCAAGCCCATACGCGCCGCTGCCAAATCTCCGCGACGCACAGCGGCCTTACCTTGAACCAGTAATTTGTCTTAGGGAGGACGGAAGAAACTTTAACTATGCATAAACCTTTAATCGCTAAAATTTCTAAGTTATGTGCTTTACCCCTGGCCTGTGCGGCTCTGGCTGGGCCAGCCCTCGCTGCGCCTGAAGCTATCGGCTTAAGTGGTGCATTGCCCGACTTTAAGACGGTGGAAGTGGAGAATGGGCACGTCTATGATTACACATTCACCAGTGCGCCAACCGATTGGTGGGTGCAAAGCGGTATCTGGGAGATGACCAATCGTTGGAGTTGCTCCCCTGGCTGGAGTTGGTTTGGTGGCCGCAGCGAAGAAACCGCAGCAATTTGGAATAAGCGCCGCTTCGCTGGTGATGTCAGTGTGCAGTTCTACTTTGCCTTTAAGATGGGCCTCTCTGGGCCGCGCTCATGGGCTGAATATCCTTCCGATGCGGCAGTGACTATTTGTGGCGATGGACGCAATGTTGGCAGCGGCTACTCCTTTATTGTGGGCGCTGATAACAACCAGCATAGTATCCTCATGCGCGGTGATAAAGTTGTGGCCCAATCCAATGAGGAAGCCGCGTTGCTGCCGACTTTCGCGGACGGGCGGCGTGATACTAATGAAATCCACCGTCGCTGGTGGTATGTGAAGATCAACAAGATTGGTTCGCGTGTGGAATGCTGGCTCGATAATAAGCTGCTCTTCACCTATAACGATCCCAAGCCCTTAGATATGGGTCAGATCGCCCTCTGGACTTACAACAATGGGATTATGCTGTCACGAGTGCAGGTTTATTATGAAAATGAGCAGCGTCCCAATTATGTTAAGTGGGTCAGCAAGCCAATTCCTGGCGTTTACAAAAGTCCCACTTCCGCTAATGCGGTAAAAGTTGCCGCGTCCACTGGGTCTAAAGCCAAGGTGTCCACTAAGGCTAAAACTCCTGCGAAGGTCAAAGTCGCTGCTTTAACTCGTATCTCCAACCAACATTAAAGATAAAACAGGAGCCGTTAGGATGGTGGGTTGGCATGAGTCAGCCCACCTTTTCTTTGTCTGCCCCTTGACGGCGATGGCATATCATCCCCACACTGCTAATTTGAATGAAAAGTGCTGATATAGGAATTTTGGTCTCCGGTCACTCTGGCGGCACCAATTTTCAGGCGATTATTGATGCCATCAATCGTGGCGAGTTACACGCGCGGGTGGCCCTCTTAGTTTCAACCAATGAAGCGCATGGTGCGGTCGAACGAGCGCGCAAGGCTGGCATTAAAACGCTGGTTTTGCCGCCCCAAGATTTTGAGTCTCAGGAAGCCTGGGATCATCGCGTAGCCGATGCGCTCTATGAAGAGGGCGTCTCCCTCGTCTGTAATGCGGGCTATCTGCGCTACATTACGCAGGTGCTTTTAGAGGCTTTCCCCCGCCGCATCATGAACGTCCATCCGGCGTTGCTACCTTCCTTTGGCGGTCAGGGTATGTTTGGCCTGCGCGTGCATCGCGCTGTTTTAGAGCATGGCTGCAAGATTAGCGGCTGTACCGTCCATTTCGTGGATGAACGCTATGATACTGGCCCCATCATCGCTCAGGCGTGCGTGCCAGTGCAGGACGAAGATACGCCCGAAACCCTTATGGCCCGCGTGCAGATGCAAGAACACCGGCTCTATCCGCAATGTATTGAATGGGTGGTGCAAGACCAATTGCGCTTTGAAGGTCGGCGGGTTAAAAAGAAGGCTTAAACTTTGATGATCAACCGCAGAGACGCGGAGGACACAGAGGTTTAATTTAGTCCTTCGTCTTTCTCTGTGTCCTCCGCGTCTCTGCGGTTGTACTTAAATTAGATTATGAAAAAACGTGCTCTTTTAAGTGTTTCGGATAAAAGTGGTCTGGCGGAATTCGCGGCTGGGCTGGTAGAGATTGGTTATGAGATTCTCTCCACTGGCGGCACGGCTAAAGCCTTGCGCGAAGCGGGCTTGTCCGTAACCGATGTGGCATCCGTCACTGGGTTTCCTGAGATGATGGATGGGCGAGTTAAAACCCTGCATCCGGCCATTCATGGGGCATTATTGGCGCGGCGCGATGTGCCGGAACACCTGGAGGCCATTGAAGCGCACGGTATTATGCCGATTGATGTGGTATGTGTTAATCTCTACCCCTTTGAGGCGACGGTGGCGCGTCCCGACGTAACGCTTGAAGAAGCGGTGGAAAACATTGATATTGGTGGCCCTTCAATGGTGCGCTCGGCGGCCAAGAATTATGCGGCTGTGACCATTGTAGTTGATCCCAAGGACTATGAAGCGGTGCTGCGTGAGTTGCGCACTGGAGACACAACAGAAGAGACGCGCAAACGATTAGCGGTCAAAGCCTATGCCCATACTTCCGCCTATGATGCGGCGATTACGTCTTATCTCAGTGGCGAGACATTTCCCGGCTCCTTGCGCTTGGCTTTCGAGAAGGTAGAAGATTTACGCTATGGCGAGAATCCGCACCAGCGGGCGGCGTTTTATGCGGAGCCGACTGCGCCACAGGGCACCCTGGCACGAGCGCGTCAACTGCATGGCATCCCACTCTCGTTTGTCAACCTCTTCGATTTGGACGGAGCCTGGAACCTGGTGTGCGAGTGGCAGGAGCCAGCCGCCTGTATTGTCAAGCACGCCAATCCCTGCGGCTGTGCGATAGGGCCAAGCCTGGCCGGAGCTTTCACCAAAGCCCGCGATGCTGACCCTATTTCGCGGTTTGGGGGCATTATTGCCTGTAACCAAACGGTGGACGCGGCGACTGCCGAGCAGATTATCGTTAAAGGCTCACTGTATCATGCCATCATTGCTCCGGGTTATGAACCAGAAGCGTTGCGTCTGTTACAGGAGCGGTCAGGTTGGGGCGCTGATCTGCGTATCTTAGAAACGGGTGTGCCACTTTACGCCAAGACGGGCGAACAAAGCGCGAGAGCTACGGCCAATCTTGATTATAAGCGGGTTTCCGGTGGTCTCCTGGTGCAAGATGTAGATCGGCATGAACTGCGCCCTGCTGATTTAAAGGTCGTTACCAAGCGGGAACCCACCGAATCTGAACTGAATGATTTGCTCTTCTGCTGGAAGTGCGTTAAGCATTTGAAAAGTAATGCGATTGCAGTAGCGAAAAATAGGTCGCTGATTGGCGCGGGCGCAGGCCAAATGAACCGTGTGACCAGTGTTGACTTAGCCATTCGGCAAGCTGGTGACAATGCGCGTGGTGCGGTCTTAGCTTCGGATGCCTTTTTCCCCTTTGATGATGGCCCCGCCAAAGCCGCCGCCGCAGGGGTGACTGCCATTATTCAACCCGGCGGCAGCAACCGTGATGGGGATTCTATTGCTCTGTGCGACCGCGAGAACATGGCGATGGTCTTTACTTCTGTGCGCCACTTTAAGCATTAGGCATCTGTGTCACAACTTCCAGCAAACGAGCCTCCCGCAGCGAGTGAGATTTCTCTTCGTGAGGGTGAAACTTGCTTCGGCCCACTGGAAGCCATTCCTCTGGGGGAAGGGCGGGCCTTTGCGCTGGGCGAGCGCACGTTGGCTGTTTTTCGCACCTGCGATGGCTCCCTCTATGCCACGCAGCATAATTGCCCGCACGCAGGGGCCGCTTTAACCGCAGGGCTACTGGGTGCAGTGAATATAATCTGTCCCCAACACGGCTGGAAGTTCAACCTCAGAACCGGTGTCTGCCAGCATGACCCGGCTTATCGCATCCGCACTTATCCTGTGCGAGTCGAAGCAGGCCAGATTATTGTCACGCTTCCAGCGTCTTATCGGTAAAATCTGAGAAACTTGAAGCATGAGCCGTGAATATGATGCAATTGTTATCGGTGGTGGTCATAACGGTCTGGTAGCGGCTTGCTATTTAGCGCAAGCGGGCCGCAAAGTTCTGGTGTTGGAACGTTACCACACGGTGGGTGGCGCGGCGATTACCGAAGAGATTCACCCCGGCTTCCGCGTCTCCGTCGCCTCTTATTCTTGCAGTCTATTACGACCGGAAATCATTGCCGACTTGCGCTTACGCGAGTATGGCTTTGAGACCTATCCGAAAACTCCCTCCTACTTCATGCCATTTCCCGATGGCGAGCATCTACTGCTGCGGGC
Organism: Abditibacteriaceae bacterium; assembly: GCA_019239895.1. Lineage (GTDB taxonomy): Bacteria > Armatimonadota > Abditibacteriia > Abditibacteriales > Abditibacteriaceae > JAFAZH01. Next base: position 18,969 of record JAFAZH010000030.1, read on the forward strand.
TGATGACCGTGAGCGCAGTAAAGCGGCGATTAGGCGTTTCTCTCCCCGTGATGCGCTGGCTTATGATGCGTGGGAAGATTTTTGGGATCGGGTAGGGGACATCATTGAGCCAACGCTCATGCAGCCGCCCATTACCCTGGGTGAACTGGCAGAACGATTTGAGAGGGCAGGATGTGCCGACGATTTCCGGCGTATCATGCTGCTCTCAATGGCTGACCTGCTGGATGAGTTCTTTGAATCATCGCAAGTTAAGGCGGCGATGCTGCCCCAGGGTATCATCGGCACCGCCGGTGGCCCAATGACACCCGGCACGCCTTACGTCTGGCTTTATCATGCTATTGGTCGTGCCCTGGGCAAGCGCGGCATCTGGGGCTATGTGCGGGGCGGCATGGGGTCAATTACTCAGGCTTTGGCAACTTCCGCCCAAGCTCTGGGTGTTGAAATTCGCACCTCTACTCCCGTTGCCCAGGTGTTAGTTGAAGCTCATCAAGCGTGTGGAGTGGTGTTAGAAAATGGAGATGAAATTCGTTCTCGTGTGGTGTTGTCCAACGCCGATCCCAAGCGCACGTTTTTGCAACTTTGCCCGGGGAGTGCCTTGCCCGCTGAATTTCGTCAACGCATAGAACGTAATTATCGTAGCTCAGGGCCGGTTTATAAACTGAATTTAGCCCTGCGTGAATTGCCCCGCTACCTGGCGGCCCCGCGGGATATGCCACCAGAAGTTATCAGCCGTGCCACGATAGATATTGCTCCCAGTGTGGCATACGTGGAGCGGGCTTGGGACGACTGCAAGCAGGGGCAACCAGCAAGCGAGCCGTTTATTGAAATCTTTTCTCAATCCCCCACCGACCCCAGCATGGCCCCCGCTGGGCAGCATATTCTTTCCTGCTTCTGCCAGTATGCGCCTTATGCTCCGCAAGACCGTAGCTGGGATGATGGCTTGCGCGAGGAGTTTGCAGACCGCGTGCTCCATAAGCTGGCGGAATACGCACCTAATATAAGCGATGCGGTGATAGCGCGTCAGATGCTTTCCCCCGTAGATTTAGAGCGACGTTTTGCCCTTACTGGCGGCCACATCTTTCATGGTGAAATCACGCCCGACCAAAGTTTCAACCTGCGCCCCCTAGAGGGCCACGCCGATTATCGCACCCCTCTCTCTGGTCTATATCTGTGTGGCTCCGGCACGCACCCCGGTGGTGGTGTGACTGGTATTCCAGGGCATAACGCGGCTCAAGTTGTCCTGGCTGATTTAAACCTCTAAACGCTGGTCTCCATTAATCTCTGGTCGCAAATACGCTGGGATCATGTGCGGTAGCGCACCGAGACCATCTATTTGCGCATGATACTTGCTATAGAAATTGACCGCGAGTTAATCCCAGATGTTATTAGAGGTTTAGTTGCATTATGCCGCGTTCGCATGAGACCTTAAAGATGATTATTGAAGACGTTTTCCTGGAGGCGGAAACTGAAGGTTATTGTCCCCTCCGTATAGTTACCAATCGAGGCGAAGTGCAGGGACGTCATTATCGCGTTGAGGATGCCAAGTGTGGAGTGATTTTTGTGGGCGGTGCAGGCGGTGGTTGGGACAGCCCCGCCTGCGGTTTATATCCCCGTCTGTGTAAAGAGTTGGCAGGCAAGGGTGTTGCATCGCTGCGTGTGCGTTTTCGTGATCCTCATCAATTGGGGGAGGCAACCCTGGATGTATTGGCTGGCTTGGAGTTTCTCCAACAACAGGGCATCGCAGACGCCGCTCTGGTGGGTCACTCCTTTGGTGGTGCAGTGGTTATTCAAGCGGCTGCGGCTGCGAAATCGGTGCGTGCCATTGTAACCCTTGCTACCCAAAGCTACGGCACTTCGCCAGTGGCTGATCTGTCGCCGCGTTGTTCTTTACTACTCATTCATGGCACGGTGGATAAAGTGTTGCGACCCTCCTGCTCAGAATACGTTTATGAAATTGCCGGTGAACCAAAATGGATTATGCTGCATGAAGGAGCCAATCATGGTCTGGATGAAGTAGCTGCTGACGTTTACCGTGAGGTGCGGGATTGGCTTTTGAAGCAGTTTGCCCAACGGCAGGATTAAAGAGCGGTACCAGTCATTAGAATGGCACTAGACTCGCAGCTTAAAGACATGGCTATACCAAGCCGCACCGTAGGTCTGGCACAAGAGCGAAGGAGGCCGCGCAATGGAAATGGATAAAAGTGCAAGTCGAGTCGCCACTGCCATTGGCAAAGGGTTGATAGCGGGATTTGTTGGCACTGTGGCGATTACAGCATCCCAGATGATCGAGATGAAACTGACGGGACGCCAACCCAGTTCCGCGCCTGCCGAGGCCGCCGGTAAAGTCTTTGGTGTTAAACCTATAGATAATGAATCAAAGGAGCGATTTTCGACTTTGGTGCATTTTGGCTATGGTACAATCTGGGGTGTTTTTCGCGGCCTCTTATCCCTTGTGGGTATCCGGGGGCCTGTGGCGACAGTCTTGCACGACCTGGCACTTTCCGGGGCGGCAATGGTTATGTTGCCCAGCCTGGAAGTAGCACCTCCCGTAACCGAACAGAAACCCAAGCAGATCGCCACCGATAGTATCCATCATGTTGTGTATGCAGTTGTTGCTGGCTTGATTTATGATGCTCTGTATCGCGCAGATGATTAAAGGAGTAGCTAAGATGAGTAGCGAGAGAAACGGAACAACGCAGCCAACGGGTAATGAGACAAGTAATCCCGCCAGTGAGAATAGCCAAAACACAAGTGCTACGGGTAACAACCGTGTCAGCGGTACGACGGGAACTGGTATTGCGTCGGGCGAGACGGGCTATGGCGAGAGTGGTCAATTACTTGATCCTGTCTCTCCTCCAATTGTAAAAGCTGATGCTTAAGCAATAGAACGGTCAGTAGCTGTCAGCCCTGGTTTAATTAAACCGGGGCTTTTATTTTTAGAAGACACTTGCGCTTATACTGTTTTTTCCTGTATTATATTTGTATTCGTCCGTATCAAAGTTACACGGGATTTTGTTTTGTCGAGTCGCCGGGAAGTGGAATTGCGCCGCATCCAACTGAGAGAAGACCTACGGCGTGCCTGCGACGAGGGCACACTGAAATTAGGTGCCCTCGCCCCATCGGTGCGCGAGTTGGCCCAGCGTTATAGCATCTCCGGCAATGTAGCACGGCAAGCTCTGCAACAGCTTATCGAAGATGGCACGTTGTATACGGTGCCGGGCGTTGGTACTTTCATCGGGCGTCGGCAAACTAAAGTCTCGGAGTTTTATCTGCGCATTACGGATGCGGCATCAGCAGATGCCGACCAGAGCTATCTCGGCTTTGCCGAACGCATCGCGCAATTAGGCGGAGCCAGCCTTGCCTTGCCCCTTGATACAGCGCGAGAATATCAGCAACGTGGCGAGTTGCCTGTCCTCTCTGGCATCTTTGGTCCCACTATCAACCCTGGTCAGCGTGAGGTGCCACACGTTACGTTTGCTGGCCATGTGGATAAAGCCGATGCAGGCTACTCCGATGTGGTGTCCTATGATGATCGTGATGGGGGAATGCAGGCCACGCAGCATCTTATCAGCCTGGGGCATCGTGGTATTGCTTTTCTGGCCGTTCATGACATAGGATTGCGCGCGGCGTCATATGAATGGTCAGCCGAGCGTGAGATAGGTTGGTCTCGAACGATGACAATGGCAGGGCTATCCTGTGAAGGGCTGGCTTTTCATCCTCGGTCTTTACTTAAAGAGCCAATGCCAGACAGTTTCGCGGCGGGTCGCCAGGCGGCGCGACTACTGGTTAATCGGCCTGATATTACCGCTGTGGTTGCCGCCAACGACCATGCAGCCCTTGCCCTCTTTGATGTCCTTAAATCTGCCGCTATTCCTTTAGAACGTTGGCCTGCTGTGGTAGGGTTCGATAACTTAGCGTCGGTGCAGGGCCAGATTTTAACATCATTGCACTTGCCCTCCGACAGTTTGGGACGGGCGGCGGCAGACCTGTTGTGGCAGCGGCGTCATGGCTCTCTGATTGGGCCTCCCGTGCATCAACGTGTGCCGATGTGCTTGCTGCCCCGCTTAACCTCGCGGTCGGGGTGGTCAGTCTTAATGGAGTCCGCTGCCTATTCCGCTCCGGGAACGTTGGCAACATCTCCAAGCCCTCGCCGCAAGCGGAGGGTGGCTGGTACCGTATAGAGATTAGGGTTTAACATTGGAATTGTAGCGGTTAGCCTCGTGCCTGCCCTACAGGGTAACTTCCACATCTGTTTCCGCTGTCTTTATCTAAATCTACATAGCCTAAAAGAAGAATTTAAACCGACAAAGCTTAACACTTCCATTACTCAACGAAAGGTGCCATGCTATGAGCCATGCGACTCACCGTTACTGCTTAAAAAATTCCCTTATCCAAATAGTAAGCTTTCTGCTGATGCTGTTGGCTCTCAAGAGTGCCCATGCTACGCTGCTTTATTATGAGGGCTTTGACTATCCTGGTGAAACACCTTTAGCCAATGCTAAAGCGGGCACAGGCTGGGCCGGGGATGGCTGGGCTGGCACCAATGGCTTATGGGAAGTGGCGCGTGACGACGCGCCTGGCGCGAAGGGACTTGCCTTTGGTGACTTGCAGGTAACGGGGCGAGCCGCGCTCAATACCGCTTTCCCGGAGCGCACAGGTGGCTCGGCGGGCTTCCCCTCGCGCAACTTTACGACTCCTATCAATCTCCGTGACACGACTAAGACTTTCTATTTTAGTAGCCTGGCGCGCATCGAGCGATTTACCACTGGTAACACCTTTGCTTCTCTTGGACGCTCTCCCAATCATGATGCCCTAGCAGTGCAAACGCCTTTTCAGAATGCTCCCGCGCCCAATCCCGGCACCTGGCAGTTAGGCAATATCAGCGGTGAACACCAGACGGCACCCATTGCCTTTGGACAGACGGTGTTTAGCCTCATCCGCCTGCATTATGATGGCATACAACTTAAAGGCGAATGGTGGCTTTATAATCAGCCTAATACCTTGCCGGCCAGTGACCCCACAGGTGGACAGGGTGGGGCTGCTGCCTATGCGCGCTTCACTTCGGATGAGACAACATTGCCAGGGTTGAGCTTTGGCGGCTTTGGCTATCAGATGGTCATAGACGAAGTGCGCGGCGCGACCACCTTGGCCGAAGCAGTGCCATTGCAACTTGCTCGTTTGAGTGGTGTTTTGGTGCAGCCAAGTGTGCAGCAGAAAGCTTTAACGATCAACGTGGAATTAACGGGTGTGCGGCAGGCCGGGGAAGTGTCGGTCACGGTTGATGTGTTGGATGCGCAGGGCAAAGTCGAGAAATCTTTTAGCGGACACGCGCCTGTGCAGGCCACTCATTATCAAGTCGTGCCTATCACCTGGGACTGGGCTAATCCTCGGCTGTGGGATCTAGGCCAACCCAACCTCTATACGCTCAAGCTGCATATTAACAGTTCAGCCGGAGTTGGCATCAACCAGGATTTCACAACGCGCTTTGGGTTTCGAGAGGTGTGGGTAGAGGGTCGCCGCATTATGTTGAATGGGCATGAAGTGCATTTTAGACCGATTAATTTTGGGTATGGCGGTGGCCCCGGCCAAGCGCCAGTTGACCAGTTTAAAAAACTACAAGACCAAGGCTTTAACCTGTTGGAAATCTGGCCGGGTGAAGGCGACTTCCATCAGATGAATGCGGCCACAGCAGAGGTGGCTGATCAACTGGGCATTGGCGTGGCGGGTGCGGCCCCTTTTATTAAGGATGAAGGGTCAGCAGCTTATCACCAAAAGCTCGAAGAGCAACTCAGTGATTTGCGCAATCATCCTTCGATTCTGTTGTGGGGTTCCAGTGGCAACCGCTATCTCGATGCCAACGACCAAGACCCGCGGGTGATTGGGCGGCGCGATTGGACGCACGTCCAGGAAATCCAGGAGCGCAACCAGAAGGGCATGGAGGCGATTAAAGTGCTGAAAGCCTATGACCCAACTCGCCCTACTTTCACTCATGCGGGCAATTATGTTGGAGATATTTACACGCTCAATAACTACCTCGACTTTTTGCCCCTGCAAGAGCGCGAAGACTGGCTGAGCCAATGGGCCGCTAATGCCGAGATGCCATTGTTCTCTGTGGAATTCGGGACGCCACTTTACACCACCTATTTGCGGGGGCGTAACGATTATGGACGCACCATTGCCACGGAGCCATTCTCAACGGAATGGGCGGCAGTGTATTTTGGGTCGGAAGCCTATCGTATGGAAAGTGATGCTTACCGCCAAGCGATTCGCTCGCGCTTTAAAGAAGGCCAAACCTACAACGCCTGGATTGGTGATAAAGAACTCCACAACGATCCCACTTTCCTGGCGACCCAAAAACTCTTTATCACCAACACCTGGCGCAGTTGGCGCACCTGGGGCATCTCTGGTGGCATGGTGCCGTGGGAAAACGCCAACGGACACCCTGAACTGGTGCAGCCAGTAAACCGCCCGACCCTGGCTTACATTGCCGGGCCGCCACAGGAGTTTACGGCAAAAGATCACAATTTCTCGACGAGCGCAACAATTCATAAAAGCATTGTGCTGCTCAACGATGCCAGCAAGGCACAGACTTTCGATGTGCGATGGGAAGTCTCTGTAGATGGCCATCACGTAGGAGGCAATCAGGCGCAGGGCACACTGGAGATAGCTGAAAAGCGTTTTGTGCCTATCACTTTCAATGCACCAGCAGCCGTCGCCGCAGGTAAGGGGCAGATCACCATGACGGCGATGATTGGCAATGACCGCCATCAAGATACTTTTGATTTTCATGTGTTGGCCCCTCCCACTCGCGCCCGTGGCACACTCACAGTGTTTGACCTGAATGGTGACACCAGCGCCATGCTCAAAAACCTCGGCTACACCGTGCAGCCATTGAACCCACGCTCGAATGCTTTGCCGCAAGGCGTTGTCGTGATAGGACGCCGCGCCCTATCTGGTAACGCCGTTAGTGACCTGGGACAACTGCCTTTTGATGTAGCCGCCTTTGTGCGCAACGGCGGGCGACTGATCATCTTTGGCCAAGACCCCCGCTGGATGCAGTATGCCCTTGGCATCCGCACCACGAAGAGTCTCACCCGTCATGTTTTTCCAGTTGTGGCCAATCATCCCGTTATGGCCCATCTGCAAGCGACTGATTTAGCCGACTGGGTCGGTAGCAGCAACCTGGTAGGGGCGCAGCCATCGGTTGGTGGTGTAGAACCTTGGTTTACTCCGGCCTATGGCTGGCACTGGGGCAATCGCGGCGCAGTCAGCAGTGCGCCAATGGAAAAGCCCCATCGCACCTCGTGGCGTCCCATCCTTGAATGCGAGTTTGACCTGGCGTATGCTCCGCTGATGGAGATGGACTATGGTCAAGGGCGCGTCACACTTTGCACCCTGGATTTGGAAGACCACATCAATAATGATGCGGCGGCACATACCTTAGCCGCGAATCTTATGAACTATGTCATAAATGCTCCCTTGACGCCTAAAGCGCAAAGCGTGCTTTACGTGGGTGATGCGAGTGGTGCCAGCTTGCTCGATTTTATGGGGGTGGTTTATACCAAGGCAACTTCAGTAACGCCTACGGCTGGTCTGGTCATTCTTGGCCCCGGTGCAAGCGAGGCAGGTGTGCAAGAGTATGTGCGTCATGGCGGGAAGGTGCTGTATCTGCCGCGCGACCAAAGCGGTGGCGGAGTGACCATCGGCACTGCTAAAAATTTCGGAGGCTCGCTCCATCCTCCGGCTTGGCCTGAAACTGCCGGGTTATCGCTTTCTGATCTGCACTGGCGCAGTTTTGCTGATGCTTCGGTTATTACGGCGGGTGATGCCGGGATTGAAATCGGTGCCGATGGATTGCTGGCACGCCAGAAAGTGGGTAACGGCGTTATCATTCATTGCCAGCTTGATCCAACTTCCTTACCCGCCGATAAGCAGACCTACTTTCGCTTCACGCGCTGGCGGCAGACCCGCGCTTTGGCTCAGGTGCTCTCTAATTTAGGAGCCACTTTCCAACAAGATACGCGTCAACTGGAACTGATTCGTCAACCGGCCCATGCTCTCTTCCTGGCGGGCATCTGGAATGCGCAATTTACGCAAACCTTCCCTGAAAGTCTCACCCGCGATCCCAAGCATCCGCCCCAGCCTTTGTCAGAACTGGAAAAGTCGCTGGTTTCCGTTGATGCGCCCGAAACGGGTTGGAGGCAAGTGCCTGTGCCCGCTTATATGGAGAGCTACGGTAAAGGCTGGATTGATGGCGGCATGGTTTTTCGCAAGGCAGTCAGCTTGCCCGATTACTTCGCTGGCAAAGATTTAATCTGGTCACTTGGCCGGGTGGATGAAGATGAAATTAGCTTCTTTAATGGCGTTGAAGTCGGACGCAGCCACGACTGGCTTAAGCCACGCGATCATGTTATCCCAGGCAGCCTGGTCAAAGCCGGAGCGAACATTTTAGCATTGCGCAGTTGGGATCAGGAAACTCATGGCGGTTGGAGTGGTGAGCCGGAGCATATTTTTCTGCGCCTGAAGACAGAGCCAACGAACTTCTACCACCCGGATTATCTGGACGATATGGATTTCTCGCAGTGGGATAAATGGGACATGGCCGATAACCCTTACCGTTATCAGCGTTGGTAAGAAACGGATGGGCAGCACTCGATGAGACGCGGTAGAAACCGCCGTTGTGTTATTTATCTCATCATACCTGGCCCCCGATAGTTCCCAGCCAACGGTAAACCGGCTGGCTCATCGAAGGGGCGAAATGGCACGGTGGCAGCGATTTCATCCAGGCGGTGCAGAATATCAGGTGGCAGGTGGCCTTTCTCTACAGCTTGCATGTTTTGCTCGACTTCTTGTGGCGAACGGGCACCCATCAAGACGCAAGAAATATCGGGGTTGGAAATGACAAAGCGCAGTCCTAATTCTGGCAGGGGAATAGCGATCTCATCCAGGAAATTGTAGAGAGCTTGCAGTTGGGCACGACGGGGCGGGCTGAGCCACTTCGCGCCGCTGCGCACTTCGTCATCATAGCGGCGTGCGAGGGCACCTTGTTGCAGAGGAGATCCAACGATGATGCCCATGTGCTGTTCTCTGGCGGCAGGCAAAACCACCCGTTCAGCTTCGCGCCAGAGCAGGCTATAGTTGAACGCCGTTAACACCACATCAAACTTCCCAGTGCGGATAAGGTTGGCCATTTCATACGCTGTGGTGCCACCGATGCCAATATGCCCGACAATGCCTGCCTGCTTTAAATCATCTAACACTTCCAAAACCGGGCCGTGATAATGCTCTGTATCCGCCCACCAATCATATTGGCCGGGACGGTCTGGTTCGTGGATCATCAGCAGATCAATGTAATCCCGTTTGAGCAGGCGCAGGCTTTCTTCCACCGATTGCATCAGGCACGCTTTATCCTGGGGCATGAAGGGCTGAGGTCGCCCACCCAGTTTGGTCGAAAGAATAAACGGTTGCGTTACATCCTCCAGCGCCCGGCCTAACACTTCTTCGCTGTCGGCGTAGGTGGGCGCGGTATCAATGTAATTGACACCTAATTCCAGGGCACGCAAAATGGCAGCTTTGCCCTGTTCAAATTCGCCGCCATGCTTCGAGACAAAAAGCCCACCTAAAGCTAACTCGCTGACCTGTAAACCCGTCCGGCCTAATGGTCGTATTTTCATAATAAATTTCTCTTTAGACCTCGACTTTATAGTTCAGGCTGATTTCATCACCCGGTAAACCGCGAAAACCCCAGTTGTGCTTGGGAGTCTCGGTGATGGTGATTTCTAAGTCAGCAGAAGCTAAGGCGAGTTCTTGCTGTGCCTTCTCAAACAATAAGCGAATTAGATGTTTTTTCGTTTCGATGGAGCGGCCCTCGAACATGCTGATTTCAATAATGGTATAGTGAGGCGTGCGCCCGGCAGGATAGTAGAAGTCGGAAGCGTCGAGAGGAAAGAAGCGGTGGGCACGCTTATCGGGTGGAAAGGAGAGTGCCTCAACGACGCACGCATGAATCACATCTGAAAGTTGAGCTTTTATTGGGTTCAGGTGTTCTTTGATACCGTAAATTTTAATCTGAGCCATCGCAACTTGCCTTTGATTGATGCTTTTGAGTATGCCACGGATGAGCGTTGCGCGGTGGGTTAAAATTGGAATTCATAACTGCTATCACCGAGAAGAATTTCCCCGGTAGCATAACAGTGGCTATACTCAAAGTATGAACAGAATCTCATTATTGGCTTCGTTAGCCCTGGTCGGGATAGCCGCTGGCTGTGGCTCCCAACAACCAGAATATGTCGCGGTCTCCGCGCCTGCTACCACGGCTGCCAATCCTGCTCCTGATAGTGCCTCCGGTGCCGTGCCTGGCTCCGTCAGTGGCCCTACTGGTGGCCAGGCTACGGGTATCCATCCTTCGGGCACGATTGTCATGCCGCCGGGTATGTCGGTTGGCACTTCCGGCAATCTTACTCCAACGCCCCAACTGGATGCACGCATTAAGACGCTGGAAAAGCAAGGCAAAGACAAGAAAGCCATCGCTGCCGCTTATGCGGATCGCGGCTATGAACGCATGATGGATGATCCAGCCTCACCAAAGATAAAATACCGCGCAGCCCTCCAGGACTTCCGCACGGCTCTCAAATTTGATCCCTCTAATGAAAAGGCGGGACGGAATAAGGATATGATTGAGAGCATCTATCGGAGTATGCACCGGCCTATTCCCAGTTAGAAATAAGGGTAATTGGCATAAGGTTAACGCGGGACTGGAGCGACCCACCGCTGAAGCAGTGGGCTGAACTTAGAAGCATGAAAGCCCCCTGAACGGGGCTGTGTGGTGTCCTCATGCGCCAGTATAGCCCCGTTCAGGGGGCTTTTCCCCTCAGCCCGCTCCTTTTAGGGGCGGGCTATCTTTGCCCTGAACGGCCACAGACAAAATGCCGGGCGGGTAAATTAATCAATACTTATAGAGTTTCCACGGCTCGGCAAAGCCCTGGAAACCGTCGGCAGAGGGATTGAATTTCTCAAACGAATCGCCATAATGTGTCAGGTGGATTTTGCTCTTGAGGTCTGGCGAAAGAGTCATCAATTCTTCGTAACTGGCATGGACTACACCGGGTGAAAATAGCTGGCAGTCGTGGAAAATCGCTTCGACCCCGGACATATTGAGGTCGGCAAACAATTTTTCGTCGAAGCGGGTATCGGCGGTGAAGAGAACGCGCCCATCAATCATCAAGCCCGTTGACCAGAAGGCTTGCTCCCACAGGGCGACATTGCCGGGGATATGCTTGGTGCGGAATATCACCAACTCCATATCACCGATGCTTACTTTATATTTCTCGCGCGGTTGGCTGTTAACCCACAGGGGGCGTATCGGTTCCATCAGGTCAGAGAAACGAAGCAATCCGGTCTCATTATATTCACAGCCACCCTTTAAGGATTTTTCCCACAACAAATCCTGATAGTGCTCAGTGATGATTATCTTAGGACGCTGTTGCTTCACATAACGCGACATCAAAAGCAGCTCTTCCATGCCGCCGATATGGTCGGCGTGGCTGTGCGTGATGTGATAGTAGTCAAAGTCGGTGATGTTGATATTCTGCTGCGCCAGGGCGTTAGGAATGGTGGTGCCAATATCCACGAGCAGAGTGATCCCGTTTTTGGCGACGATTAGCGAGGTTTGGGCGTGCTTCTTGGCAAAAGCCGACCCAACCCCAACGAAGCAAAGTACTAAACCGTCTGCACTGGCGGCTTTAATCTCTTCTAAAATCTTCGTGTCCTCCCCTATAAACGATGATGAGACAGGTTTGGTCAACTGTTAACATCTCGTCCCTGACTAAATGACGCGATCTTGAAGTGGTGTATCGTTTTCAAAGGCTGCTAAGTTATCTAAGAAATGGCGTACCAATCGCTCTTGCTCCCCTTTGTGCCCACCTGCCGTGTGCGGAGTAATGAAGCAATTCGGTGCATTCCACAATGGATGCGATGGCAGTAACGGCTCTAGATCGGTGACATCAAGATAAGCTGCACCAATATGTCCCGTTTCCAGCGCCCGCATCAGCGCCTCTTGATCCACGGTTGTGCCCCGGCCAACGTTGTATAACAGTGCCCCCCGTTTACACAAACTTAGCCGCTGTGCATTGACAAATCTCATGGTCGAAGAGTTGTCCGGCAAGATATTGACCACATGGTCAGCCAGGGGCAAGACTTCGTTCAATGCCGCCTCTGTTATGACTTTGACACCTGCTGCATCCTGAGCATTACGTCTGACCGCTATGATATTCATTTTAAATGGTGCCAATAACTCCACCAGTCGCCGTCCAATGGCCCCATAGCCCAATAAAAGAACCGTTTGCCCATTTAATAAGTAAGAATTAGCCCGTCGCTCTCCTCCCGGCCAACTTTTATCGGTGCGCTGTGTCTCATAAGATTGTGGCAGTTGACGAGCCAATGCTAACATCATGGCCAACACATGCTGAGCGCAAGGTTCGTCATAAACGTGCGAGCTATTGGTGAACATCGCTCCCCGGCTTTGCAAGGCGTTGCGAAACTCGTCATTATCATAGCGCGTATATCCTGCACTGGTGATATGCACCCACTGTAGACGGGAAGAGGCCATCACTGCTTCAGGATCGGGCTGCCCCAAGGCGATGTCGGCTGAGGCCAGCGCCAGAGAAGCATTATCGCCGTTAGCAAAGGTGAACTGGTGTTTGGCCGTGCCAGCACGCAAGATTTCTGCGGCCCCAGCCTCGAAACTTACGTTACACCAGATAGCCAATCCCGTCCGCGCCATGCAGCATCCTTTTAAGCTTCCTAAAAACTACAATTAGCATGTAATCTTACCAGTTTTTGGGAGGTTCTTGAACTCAGCCTGCAAAGTGGCATACTTACTGCATTCCGTAACGACAACTTATTATGACAAAGAGGATGAACCTAAATATGTCAGACACCCCTAATCCCGAACAAAATAATGCAGATGAGAAAGACGGCAATGTGTCTACTGGCGCGGCTCCCCGGTTCTTTGACACGGATACCCCGGATGCGGCGACAGATTCTGAAGGTGGAAAAGATATAAATAATTTTGGTGATGAAATCGAAGCCGATGACACCGGTTCAGGCACGATGGGATCATCGGGTGACTAAAAAGCCTACGCTATAGCTGATAGATCACGCAATTTCAACACCATGTCCCTTCCCTTACCTATCAAAGCCATCATATTCGATTTAGACGGCACCCTGGCCGATACATTTCCTCTTATCGTAGCTTCCTGGAACGCTGCCATGCGCGAGCCGTTAGGACGCGACTTTACGCCCGATGAAGTCGTGGCGCGTTTCGGTATCCCCGATTCAGCCATGCTAAGGCGCGAACTACAGGAGCTACCCGAACCCGTCTGGAAACAGGCCAACGAAGCTTATCACGCTCACTATGAAGCATATCATGACATCGTTACGCCCTTTGAAGGCGTCCCGGCCATGCTGCGCGCTCTGCACGAACTGGGTCTGCCGATGGGGGTGATGACGGGCAAGGGACGCCGCACTGCTGATATTACGCTGCACATTCTTGGCTGGATGGAGTTCTTTGGGAGCGTTGTCACCGGGGATGAGGTCGAAAACCAGAAGCCATCGCCGGATGGCATATTACTGGTAGCCCAGGAATTAGGGGTCGCGCCACAGCACTGCGTTTATATAGGCGACGCGCCTTCCGACATCGAAGCTGGTAAAGCGGCTGGAATGCTAACGATAGCGGCAGCGTGGCACTCCTACTATGGTGAACGCTTGCGTGACAGCAACCCAGATTATTGGGCCGCAACACCAGCCGACGTGCAAAAGCTGATAACTGAAAGGGGCTAGTCGCGGGCGACAAAAGTTATAGATAAGTCCAAATCTGTTGCCTTAGCAATTTTCTTTATCTAACCTAAGTTGCTATGCACCACACTTGAATGAATTCACGGCCTGCAAAACGAAGTCGCCCGGCGGCGACTAGAGGAGTCCGCCCCGCGGACTTGGTCTTGCAGCCCCCGTTTCAACCACTGGCCTCAAGCTTGGGTTCGCTAAGGGGTTTACGAAGCAGGCAAATTACCCATGATACGCTGCACTTGTGTTGTAATCAGGTTAGCGAAGCGGAAGAACAAGATCAGGTAGCCGATAGCAAAACCCGTTAAGGTGCAAAGGCCCACAGCTATTTCCGGCTGTGACCAATGCTGCCGTAGCTGCACGAATAGCACCAGCACAATAACAGGCAGGGCGGGTGCGATAACCAGGAAGTAGATGGCCAGCGGGCGGTAAAATCCCAGCAGCAGTGCTGGGAGCAATAGCGCGAGAGCATAAAAGTAAAACGGCACTCTGACTGAGGGGTTTTGAGGCTGTTTAGTCATTTGGGCCGAGCCATAATTGGCGATAAATTTTCCAATCCGCAGGCGTTGTGGTGTAATCAGCAAAAGGTGCAACACCAGCGAAACCAGACTTGTTAGTAGACGCGTTTATTATGCCCTCGCGCACGCCCTTCAGGGCTAGGTAGAGGTTCTCGGCATGGTAATGATGGGAAAGCCCGCCTCTGCGGTAAGTTGGCACGCCCAGTAAAATTCGACATCGCGGATTGTTTCGCACCCCGGCTTGTGTTACATGAATAACCTGCTGACGCATCAGCCACACATAGCTGCGTGGTAAGTAAAGTGCAGAATCATAGCACATAACCGTCATTTGATCGCAGGTAGCTCCCACTTGTGCAAAGTAAGCATCGCTCCATCCCCAGTGCCCTAACGGAGCGGGCAACCACATGGGAGTCGCAACTGAAAGTAGCTTTGTCTTAGGCAAGGCGGCACGAGTCTCGCGTAGCAAGGTTATTAATTGTGGATCCCCATTATCACAGATTTCGTAATCCCATTGAATCCCATCAAAGTTGCATGTATTGACCAGCCATTGCGCCTCTTTTACCATATCGTGACGGATAGTTCCGTTACTAAGAACTACGCCACCTGCACACGCGTATTACCTACATACACCCACGCGATAATCTTAACCCCTGGTGCCTCTCGGTGTAGAGTAGTTACTAAATGATGTGCTGCTTGCGGGTAATGATAACGCAGCGTGCCGTCTGCTTTGATGTAACGCACCCAAAAGTAGGCATACCGAATTTGATTCTCTTTCAGGCGTTGTGCAAGTTGCTTTAAATCAGCATCACTCCGCTGACCGAAATACCAGGAATAATGTAACCACACACTGGGGATAGAGGTAATAATCTGCGATTAGGCAGACAAGCAGCAAAGCTATGCTAATCAATGCAATGCGCCAGCGTTTTGACTGGCGTGCCCTGCTGAAGCCCCGGGAAGTTATCTTGTGGAACATGAGATAAAATAAGGCAAGTAGGATGTAAGCTTGCTAACTTTAACAGGAAGCAAGCTGAGTTTATTGACTATTTAACTTGTCTTGTGTTTAAAGGAGCCTTCTTATGCAGGTGAAGCATGGGTGTTACAAAGCATTGTGGGGCTTGATTCTGATAGGTTTAGTCAGCTTGAGTAGCTTCTACGGAGCGCACTTGAAGGCCCAATCAGAGGACGCTGGAGCCGCAACTTCAGAAGAGGCAGCCAAAGAGTTCATCGGCTTCTTAACACTGCCCTATGCAGAACCGAGACCGAACTGGTCGCCACGCGGGGTGGCGACGAAAAAGAACCAGGATTTATTGGGTGGGGAAGGTATAGATAGGCTCTTACAAGAGATGTATAAGGAATTTCGGCTCTCCCAGTGGAAAGCGGAATCAAAACTCGACGCTAAAGGCGACACTGCCACTGTGCGCTTCTTGCCAGCCAATGAAATTCAGCCTGTCATTTGCGCTCACGAGGAGAATGGTTGGCACGTTGACCTGATAGCAACTTACGCACGCTGGAACAATTTGGATGAGAAAGAGGGCCTCCAGAAACTTTCGACCCTCACAGGCGTTGTGATTCCGGGCGTGCCCGCCAATCAAGCTGTCATCAATAAGATGTGCCAGAGCAATCTCAAGCAATTAGGGCTGGCAATAGCGCAGTATAACCAAGATTATGATGAACTGATGCCGCCTGCGAATAAATGGAGTGATGTGCTTCAACCTTATGTGAAGTCGGAGGCTGTCAATCACTGTCCGGCAGCAGGTCAAAAAGATTATGGCTATGCTATGAACTGGAAGTTCAGCCGCCGGTCAATGAATTATATAGAATCGCTCGCTACTACGACGGAATTTTATGAAAGCAATGTGCTACAACGCAATCGTAATGGCGACGGCAAAGACCTGACCTTCCGCCATGAGGTAGAAGGGGTTTTAGGCGCTAATTACACCTATGCTGATGGGCATGTGAAGTGGAATCGGTTCGATCAACCTCAAGAGTTTCGGCTGGCACCACCCGGTTCTACCTCACGACCTACGATCCCTAAAACCAACAGCACACGCAGTAAACCAGACCGGAAGTAACCCGTTAAAATTCTCATGTTCAAGTTCTGCCCTGACCTTCGCTTACGCTTGAGTGGGCTGCTCACTTATCTCATCACGGGGACGCTCATCAGGCTGTTCTGGCTGTTTGAGAGCACAATGGATATTCGCGCCTGGGGCATGGAGAATCTGCGCCTTTTGAAGCGTGAACATCCCGATGAGAATCCATTGTTAGTCCTCTGGCACGGCAAAGGTTTTGTGCCCATTGCTTATTTTCATAATGAAGAGTTATGTCTGTATGCCAGTCATAGCCGCGAGCCGGATTACGGCGGCTTTCCGAAAGCCTTTCGTTGGTTCACCCTGCGCATGATTGAGCGTATGGGCTATAGAGTGTTGGACGCCGCGCAGTTCAATAGTGAATCGCGGGGCGTGTTGCATTTTGTGCAGACACTACGCCAGGAGTGTGGTGGAGCGATTGCGGCAGATGGCCCTGGTGGGCCAATTTACGAAGCCAAGCCGGGTGCCTGTTTTCTGGGTAAGAAAGCAGGCGTCACCCTGTTGCCTGTTGGGTCTGCCATTGCGCAGGGCGTGCGGCTGAATCAGTGGGATTATTTTGAGATACCCTACCTCTTCAGCCGTGCCACCATTGTTGTTGAGGAACCTATCTGGGTGCCTGCTGATGCCAAAGATGAGGTGTTGGAGAATAAGACGCAAGAATTAGAAAACGCATTGAATCGTGCCAACCGCAAAGCAGAAGAAAAACTGCATTTTAATACGGGTATGTCCAAGGCCGCAATATCATGGAAGAAAACGGGACTCAAGCGATCTTGATTGGTTGCTGCCTCATCGTAACCAATATTGTCCTCGCGGCGTTTGGTGGTGTCATCACCCTGTTAGTCATTGTCACTACGACTGGCATCACTTTGTTCACCGCAGACGAACCAGGGGCACTCGCTTCAGGCCATAAGATGCACGCCAATAATAGCGGATTAATGGCCGAATGTGTTTCCCTGGTTTTAGTTTTTATAATTTCCGCAACGATTAATTGGTTGTTGTGTATTTCGCTGCTCAAGGATCGGCAAGCTGCCAGAAAATATGCGCTGTCGGTCAGCCTGTTGCCAACCATCATGGCGGGGGTCATTGGCATTCTGATTTTGGCTCACTATACACTATGAATGATTCTAAGCCATGATTTTACAGGCGCAGATAGCGCAGTAACCAGGCGGCAGTCGTAGCCAGGGCGGCGAAGGCTCCCACAATGAGCAGGGGATACAACAGAAACCAGAGCACATGCGGCGCGAAAAAGGTGAGGGCCAGTGCGATGAGCAATAATACGACTCCAACCGGAGCCAGTCCTTTTATCCACTCGGCTTCATTGTTCAGCAGTCGTAGATGCTCGGCAGGTTGCGGCTTTGGTTCCGCTATGGCGGGGTTATTGTCCGTTTGTTCTAACGGCTCATCCATCGGTGCAGCACCAGGTGCGGTAGCGGCTGGCTTGCGTAAAGCGGCTCGCAGTTCAGCAATGGTATCTTCGTAAGCGGCAATTTCATAGACTTGCCTGCGAATACGCGCTGAGACCGCGCCGCCGTATAATGCCACGCCCCAGAAAGCAAGCAGTTTCAGACCTTCTCCGCCAACCACACTGGGTTGCAGTTGGTGCGGTCCTAATGAAAGTGCAATGGGGTAAAACACGTTCACTAAGACGGCAATATAGAGGCTCATCACCAGGCCATAACGGATGCAGTTGGAGACTAAAAGGACAAAGTAGACAAAGAAGTAAGGGCTTTGATTGAGGCCGGAGTTGCTGATGAGAAAGGTGAGTAGCATCAGATCAAGTCCGACCGAAATATACTTGTAAAAGGATGAACACGCGCCCGCACGAAAAAGATAGAAGGAGTGAAAGAGGTTAATCAACAGGGCTGCCCCGAACAACGAGAGAAATCCGGTGCGTGAGAGCGTGACAATACCTTGCACCTGCTGTTGATAAACCAGCGCCGCCAGAATGAAGATTCCACACCAGCGCGCAATGGTCTTACTGCGTTCGGTTTGGCACTCGCTTTCGATTCCAGGCATATTGAATTGCGGATTGTAGATTTCGGATTGCGGATTTTATTGCGCTGTAGGTGAGATGAAACTCGCTTCTTACCTGACCTGCGATGATAAGTATTATGGATGGACTTGTCAAGGTGATAGGATGCAAATTAAAGAAGCAACGTAAAACAGAGGTGCAGGCAGGGGCCGCGTTCTGGAAGCGTATCCTTTGGGGCTTAGGTGTGAGTGTGGCCTTGGGGAGCGCGGCTTTGGGACTTTGGTCGCTGGCCCTGGCCTATCTGTCAACACATCCGATCCGCTGTCGGCTGCGTAGCACACCAGAGGAACACGAGTTGCCTTTTGAAGAGGTGACCTTCCTCTCTAAAGATGGCGTGCGACTTTCCGGTTGGTTTATTCCCTCCCCGCAGGCGTGGGCAGGCATTATTCTCTGTCATGGCTTCCCGAACAACCGCTGGGAAATGATGCACTGGGCAAGGTTTCTCTACCCGGAAGGCTATCATTTGCTTTTGTTTGATTTCCGCGCTCTGGGTCACAGTGAGGGTGATTTATGTTCCATAGGCTATTATGAAACCGGGGATTTGCTGGGTGCGGTAGATTACTTAACGACACGCCCAGAAATGCAACAGTTACCGTTGGGTGTCCTCGGCCTTTCGATGGGTGGGGCAGTGGCACTTATGGCAGCGGCAGAGGATGAGCGCATCACGGCGGTGGCTACGCATGGCGCGTATGCGAATTTAGAACGTGCCCTGGCCCAACGCTGCCGTATGTATCTGGGGCCGCTTGGCCCGGCCATGCATAGACCAACAGCCTGGTGGGGGCGCCGCTGGTTCCCGCTCCATCCAAGCGAAGTCTCGCCTCTGAATGCCGTACCGCATATTGCCCCTCGTCCCCTTTTGTTTTTCCACGGCAGTCGTGACCTGATTGTTAGTCCTAACGATGCTCGTGCCCTCTATGAAGCAGCAAAAGAGCCTAAACAATTGCAGTGGCTGCCGAACTCGTGGCACGCCAGCATTAATCCGCAAGATCAAGCCGCTTATGAAGCCACTTTAAAGGAGTTCTTTGCTAAGCATCTGGTGGGAAGCCATCTACCGGGGCTATAAAAGCCCCGGCAGGAAGGCCGTTGGCCAAGCGTCCGTTGGACGCCGTAAGGATAAAGTAAGAGTTAGAGCCGTCCGGTAGGACGGTCGGCTTTAGCCTCCCTGCCGGGTATTTCAATGCCCGGCTGTGGCTCAGTTAAAACTGTATCCTCGTCAGAATAGGCAGGGGCGCAGCAACAGAGGAAGACTAGGGGCATTGCGCCGGTGTTCCAGATTTTGTGTCTTTGTCCAGCAGGAATGGCAATGGCATCTCCAACCACAGCAAGACGTTCCTCTCCTTCGATGCGCATCCTCGCCTCGCCTTGCAGGATATAATAAATTTCTTCGGCTAAAGGATGAAAGTGCTCACAAGTTGCGCCGTCAACGGGCAACGTCGCTTCTGCTAAACTCTGGTTGCGGACTACCGAGTGGCGAGGATGCAGTAACTCTCGAATTTCAGAGCCATCCATAGTGGTAAAAGCTTCTACCTTATTGCGCTGAATGATGTCCATGAGGTTTCTCCTGATCTCCTGATGTCATTAAGAGAATACGACAAAGGGCTGCGTCTGAATTTCAGACGCAGCCCTTCACTATTGCTACAGAAGTTACTTGGTGGCAGTGCCGTTAGCGGAATGGCCATTATGGGAATAGCCATTCAAGACATTGCCATTAGTCTCGTAACCGTTGGGGTGATAACCGTTGAGAGCCGTATAAGGAGCTTGTGGCTCTTGCGGATCGGGTTTGGTGATATTGGGGGTGAAAGCAGTTACGCTTTTGGCCATCGCGGTGGGCAGCATGGTAGTTTCATTGCCATATTCCAACCCACGACGTAAGACACAGGTTTCCACTTCCTGAAGCCCAAACGCTTGGCTCAACAGTTCACACGTCAGTGCGGGGTCGAACTCTTTGCACGAAAAGACATCAATCGAGACCTCATGTCTTTCGGGAAACGTGTGAACGGAAATGTGTGATTCGGCGATCATGACAAAGCCGCTGATGCCCCAGTCTTCGGGTGTCACGCCGACATAGCGGGTGACAATCGGTGGCATGATTTTAGTCATGTTGATACGACCGGGCAACGTGTCCAACAACTCATATAATGCGGGCAGGTCTTGCAGCTTGTGCCAATCGCCGCCGCGTCCTTCAATTACCAAATGCATTTACTGCCTCCTTAGCAGTGGCGGGGACATTGTGGCCCCTCGCCATATCAAGCCCGACGCTCGTAAGTGAAAGGTGCAAGTTGATGTAAATCTTGAAGCTCGTCGTGCCTCTCATTCGCTCCCAGATTCCCTGCAATTCACTCGTTGTTAACCGGGCCACACTCCTTCCGCGATTTATTAATTTATGAATTTCCCGCATCGCGGACGGGAAATCCTCTCTGTGCGCCAACGACCATTTATACCTGACCCATTCCCAAACCTAATTGAATGCGCTTGGCTAAACGGTTCTGGTAGGGACGCTATGCAATAAGATTTTCTAACTTTTAATCAACTTAGCCGGGGCCTTAAACTTCTCCCCGTGCGGACACAGAAAAAGTCACACCAGTATCAGGACTAATCCTCGCTCTTGCGAGTTAGGCCCCCAGTGTGACTTGAGACTTATCCAACTAAGATGACTTCAAGGTAACATTCAGCTAATCTGCATTGCAGCGCGTTTTAGCATACATGCAGACGCTATAAAAATCAAGTGGTTGCGCGAAAATTAATGACCTAGACCTAACCCCCGCCGCCCAGAGGGCACCCGGCCCTACCCGAACCGGGAAGGGGGTGTCAGAGGACTACGCATCGTTTAAATTCTAGTTTTAGTCTTAACTATACAGTGATCCAGTGTTCCCCTCGCCGCCTATTAGTCTGGGAGTGAGAGGGCGGAGAGAAGTCTAACTCTGGCTGAGACGCTTCTGTTCCTCCCCAGCCAGCATCTCGTGTGCCTCGCGCAACACTTGGGGAATGCGCGCTGCAAAAGGGCTGCGTGTCAGAGCCGGGGCCAAGGCAATCTCGCTTTCTTCATCTAAGCCATTAGCAGTCTGACCGGGAAACCAGTGGCCCCCATTACCCAGCAGGTTGTAACGCATTTTGCCCCACTCCACAAGGTCAAGTGATTTGGCATAAGTCCAGAGGCGCAATATCTCTAATACGTTGATGTCGCCGGGAACCTCAT
Organism: Abditibacteriaceae bacterium; assembly: GCA_019239895.1. Lineage (GTDB taxonomy): Bacteria > Armatimonadota > Abditibacteriia > Abditibacteriales > Abditibacteriaceae > JAFAZH01. Next base: position 40,644 of record JAFAZH010000030.1, read on the forward strand.
GATGGTCGGGCAAGCCTTCCGACCAACGCTGCGTCCAGTCTTCACCCCACACTTTCATCATTTCTTCCCGTAGCCGTTGCTCAATAGGGCCGATGGTTTCAGGAATTTGGTCGTAATAAGCAAGTGCTTCAACGTGCTCGTCAAAGTCGGTGGGGCGTGCTGCGCCAATACTAAGCGTATGCACCTGGGGACGCTGTAAGCAATAGAGGTCATTGAACTGCATGGGCGTCAGCGGTTGGCACAAATCTACCATCTTCGCAGGTGGCTCATAAAGCTTGCCACCTTTATCATTGGGCGAAATAATAAAAACGCCCATATCCACTTTGGTGGCTTCTTCAATGGCGGGCCAGTTGAGGTCGTTCACAAAATACCAGTGAACGTTCATATAATCAAATTCTGTTGTCCTTGCCGCCGCTTGAATCATCCCGCAACTGCCATGCGTGGAAAAGCCTACAAAGCGCACCCGGCCTTCACGCTGAAGCTGACGCGCGATTTTCATGCAGCCGTTGCGCAGCACCACTTGATTCAGCAGTTCGATGGTACTCATGCCATGAAAGGCCAATAAGTCCACATATTCCAGTTGCAGGTAATTCATGGACTTGTTGAAAGTCTCTAAGAACTGCTTGGGGTCTTCATTGGGGCCGACTTTGGTTTGGACAATTAACTGCTCGCGCGGCAGTTTGGGCAAGATACGCCCCAGTTGATATTCGCTGGAGCCATAGCCCCGCGCTGTTTCAATATGATTGATGCCTAATTCCAGAGCACGATGCACCGTGGCTTCTACGTTAGCTTGATTCTCCGGCGTAATATCATCCGGCTCAAACTCTCCCCACTTTTGCTGATAACGCATCCCTCCGCACGATAAGACCGGCATTTGTAATTCCGTGCGCCCGAAACGACGATAGCGCATTGTATTCGTGTTGCTCAAAGAACTTCTCCCAGTAAGATTAAGATTTGAAACACCAGTCTTTTACTGGCCTGATAATAAACAATTGTAATCAATTCGACGATGGGTAGGTGACTTATTGTTAAGTGGCGTGGTGGGGGAGTGGCTCATCAATGGAAACAATACGTTGGTATTTTTCGCGCCAGGTGCCAACGGGATTGACACCACTTTCGGGGTAGCCGCCCCAAGGCTCAAAAATATGCTCGACACTGGGATCGCTATTGACGGTAAATCGTGCCAGGTTTGGCAGGCGCACCAGCCACCAGGCGGGATCGGCAGCCGGCGAAATAACCCCGCCGCACAGAGGAAAACGATTGCGCGGCCAGAGAGAAACGAAATCATCCTGGTCACCCGACATGATCCACATGGCACAGCCGAACAGACCATCGGAAACCAGACTGCTTTCAACCCCCGGTTGTTCGACAAGGGTGGGATGCAGAAGATTGCCTTCACGCATTCCGCCGCACAAAATCTTGCCGCCACTTTCTTTGATGCGTCGCTCGCACCACTCGCCTTGCATATCATCCAGCAACGGCCCGACTTGCACATCCTCGGTGGCCGGATTACCTGCTTTAAGATCACACCAACGCTGCACTAACTTCTCTTTGAGGTCTGAGTAAATTGCCGGATGCAACATTGCCCCATTGACCGAAGTGCAAGTTTGTCCATTATAGCGCACCGCTCCCATCGTTAAATATTCGGCAGCAGTGTCTAAGTCGGCATCCTCACCAACCCACACCCAGGTATTACCCTCGCCATCAATAATAACCCCGTTGCCATGCTGAAAGGCATCTGAATGGATTTGCGAAGCATAGCGTGAGCTACCCATGTAGTGAATCAAGCTGGGTAGGGTAGAGCGGTTAAGGGCCGTTACAAACTCGCGGGAGCGCACTTGTACAATGCTGATGGTGTCATGCGGCGGACGGGCGATTTCCACGGCCAGGGCCAGCAGTGCTGCCGAACGTGCCCCTTGAATGGGAGCGCGGAGAATCACGCGGTTGCCTGCCGCCAGCGCGTTCAATAAACAAGTTACAGCAGTAATGACAAAGGCACTCTGTGGCAGGATAGCCGCCACGGTGCCCCACGGCGCGGATACGAGACGAATCTGCCGCTCTTGTCCGGGAATTTGATATTTGATGGGGGCGACTAAGGGACGGCGAATACTGCGCAGAGAATGCCGGAAGTCGTGGACATAATCGAAACTGCCCTGCAACACTTCTTCGCAATCGCCACGCGTAAAAGCGGTTTCCCACAGCATCGCTTCTAAGAGTGGTTCGGCCAGGCTCTTTAAAGATTTATGGAAGCGGCTCGTAAAACGCCAGAGTTCATCGTGATCGAGCACTAAGGCAGGCTTAGGCAATAAGAGCAAATCTAACTCGTGGTCATCTAACAAGCTCACGGCTTGAATCAGGGAGCGATCAATGGGCGAGTGCTGTTCCATGATCTGGCCTCGGCCAGCGCGCATCCCCCAGATTAGATTACTAAATGTCCATTCGTCACCAATCGCAGGAATTTTTGGTTTAATCATAGCTTGCTATGCCCCGTAATGGCCTGTTACACCATGCCTTTGTTACTCAAATTAATCTCTTACTTTAAGCAATATTTAGCCGCCGTAAACGCTAACGATTAGAACGCCAATAAGAATGATAAGGACACCGATCCACTGATTTTTAGCCAGCCGTTCTCGCAGCAATAGCCACGCCAGCAAAATGGTCACGACACTAAAGAGAGAAGCCAGGGCTGTGACAATGGTTGTAAAGGCAGTGCTAATTCCCGCGTTAAAAGCGAGCCACGCGGTAGTGTCCACTACCGCAACGCTCAACGCCAGCAGCCATACCACATAGCTTTTATGTGTGACAACTTCGGCTTCTACTGTTGGTGCCTCTCCACTTGGAACGTCCTCAATTGGTAAAGTTACACCAACTTCTAGTGCGGTTAGGGGTTGTGCCTGTTTTTGTTGTAGAGCAAAGGCTATTAAAGCGTAACCAGAAGCCATTGTTTTGAGCACGATCAACGCCCAGGTGGTGCCAAGCTGAGTCTCAACGCCCTTCATCATCCAGAACATGATGCCAAAAGCCAGCGCGCAGCCCAGAGCTTCCGGGACACCTTTGATGGTAGCTTTTGGAGTTGTCGTAGTTTCATCCGCACTGGTCAGATTAGGTTCTGCCTGGGCAGGTTCGTCATGATGGCCTGTCGAACGTGTAGCCAGGATAACTCCCACAAAGAGTAAGGCCGCGCCACCGAGCGCAGGCAAGGGTGGATGCTCACCGCTGGAAAGGGCTAAAACTGCGGTGACTACAGCAAAGCCAGAGGCAATTGGAGATACCAGAGACAATGTCCCAATTTCAAAGGCGCGGTAAGATAGGAGCAAGCCCAGGACGTGGCAAATGCCTGCTCCCAGGGCGAATACCCAAACGTTCAAACCCACATGAGGCACCCCCACATGAGTCATCAAGAGACAGATCCAGGCTAAGAGGCTCATAATCTGGATAAAGACCAAAGCCTGGGCCGTGCCGACGCGACGTGTCAGGGCGGTAATTAAATAATCCCCTAAACCCCAGCAAAAGGCCGCAATAAGGCCGAATATAACTCCCATAGAGGGTGCAGTGTTGTTGGCAATCTGTGTTACGGAAGCAGACGTTATCTAAACGACAGAACTCCGCCTGTGTCAAAGACAAGGCGGAGTTCTGCGTTAGCAAATCAAGGTGCAGTCAAGATTCTGTCAGTTTTTCGCAAACTTTACAGCAGGTTATAGGACGAAATTACGGCTCCATTATACGCTAACTCTTTGCTCTTAAACAGGCGCATCCTTGGGCTTGATGGCACGCGCTAAAATGGTGCAGCCAAAACCATGTTCAGAACTACCGGGCACTTCGCGCAAACGAACGTCTATATCACGATAACCAAGTTCCAGCAGGCAATTCAGCATATCGCGTCCGCTGATATTTGCCCCAGGAAAACAACGCTGGCCAACACAGTAATAGCTATGTTCACCACAGGCCGAGATAATCCACATGCCCCCCGGCTGCACCAGGCTGGAAATATTTTCCATAAATAAGCGCCAGGTGCCTTTGTTGTTGGTGGCTGAGTCCGCACAGCACAGACTGGTCACGAGAGGGTAATAACCCCGCATATCTGGCCCCAGGGGGTCTTTCTGTCCGGCATCTCCGGGTAACACACGCGTAATTCGAGAACGTACATCTTGTTCGCGGGCGGCTATGTCAGCATCCGTCGGGTTGACATGGCCTTCCATTTCTAAGAAAGCTTTGGTAAACATACTCCAATCATGGGTATTCGGTTCATTGGCAACCCAAGCCTCTACTTCCGCACGATTCACTGGCAGATATTCCGCTAAGTGAATTTCCTTGGCTTTAGTGACTAAAGGAAAGGTATGCAGCACGGTAGGCCCACTGCCAAATTCCAATGCCACCGGGACAGGTGGGGAGAGACGCACCGATTCTTCCACCCATTCCATTAAATAGCGCCCGTCCAAGGTTAGTTCAGAATAATACTCCTTGTTATAGTCTTTCGGGTCCCATTCCTTCCAGTCCGCATACTCAACATTCGTTTCTGCTGTAACCACTATACCACTCCCCTTTGACTCTCTATTACAAGTTATCTTATGCTGCAGCGTAACGTGCGCAGTATGTCAAGGATGATCTTTATCACTGTTTGGCAAGATAAGTGCAATATGCTTGTGCTTGTAATTATTGACTATGTTTCGCTGTTTGATATGGCTGCGCACAAATTTTGCACATTGTGCGGGAGCGCACACTTCACTTATAGTTATATGGGAATATAAGTGATGGCGTTCAGCATTTAATAACAAACAACGGGCAGCACCCTATAAAATCGTTAACTGATATTAACTTCATTAACACCAGCCGTTTTCACAATTGTTCTACTTGGCCTTAAACGTGCCAAAATCATACCAAAGCCAATCTACATATTGAAGCTAGTTCATACCTTAACGACGGACTCGGTTTGTTGTGAAGTGTTAGAAGTTAAGAAAGTAGAGAACTGCCATATGGTACCCAAACATTGGACACGTTTACAGAGCGCCATCATTATCACTTCCATAGTGTATGCGGTGGTCTTTCTTCTCGTCCTTTCATTGCATCCCAGCGGCCCGCTGTTCGATCAACTCTTTTTTCATCACCATCCCTTAGCCAAAGGGGAAGCAGATGGTGGCTTTTACGTTCGCGCTGCTAAAATTTACAAGGCTTTTCAGAACACTTACCAGATTATTCCCCCTATCTTTGCTAGCATCTGCGCTCTGCTTTATTTCCAGCGTGGGCAACATAGCACTCCTGGCCGCCGTATTGGGTGGCTGATGATTGGGTTGGGCAGTCTCTCTTTTGCTTTGGGCCAGATCAGTTGGACCTATTATGAAAGCATCAAAGGCGATGTGCCAACGCCTTATGGTTGGCCTGACATGGGCTATCTGGCGAGTTACCCCTTCCTGATTTTTGGCATGATCTTCATCTTCGGCAGTACCCATCTGGCAGGACGCGCGCGCCTTTTATTGGATAGCGCATTAGCCGCCAGTAGTGCCGGGGTCATGAGTTGGTACTTCCTGGTGCAAGGGCTATGGAAGCAAGACACGCCTGGCGTTGATCTCACGGCTAAAATGATTAGCGTGGCTTATCCATTAAGCGACGTAGTGGTATTATTCTGCGCTTTTACTCTGCTTTATGGTACTGGCAACGACCGGGTTTTGCGTCGCTCCTCTTTGTTCTTAGCCTTTGGCACCGTGTTAATCGCTTTTGCCGATTCCCTTTATTCTTATATGAATTTTACGAATAGCTATCAAACGGGTAGTTGGTTCGATTGGGGCTGGTCTTTCGGTTGGTTGCTGGTAGGATTCGCTTCGCTGCTGGCCTTCTGGTGGCCACAGGTGGCGGCGGAACAAGCGCCAGAGTCTTTTTCGCCGCAGTCCATTAGTCTGGCTCCCAGCCGCACGAGTGTGTTTAAAATGCTCTCGCTGCCAGTGGCCAGTCGCGTCTTTTTGCCTTATATAGCGGCGATTGCTGCTTTTAGTTACGTTGCCAAGCACGATTTTAGCATCAAAAAACCAGGTGGTCATTACTTAGATAATACCGTCGTTATGCTGGGTGTATGGTTGATTTTCCTGGTGATTGTGCGACAGATATTAACCTTGCTGGAAAATCAGCACTTAACGGCTATTTTGCAGATGTTCAACGAACAGCTTGAGCAAATGGTGCATCGGCGCACCAAACAACTTATAGAGTTGCACGAATTAACTAAAGCCGTTAATAATACGCTGGTTGAGGATGAAGTGCTGGCGGCAGCTCTCCGGCATACACAGCAGGCGCTGCAAGCCGATGCTGTGGTTCTGCGTTTATTAGAGGGTGATGCAGGAGAAGACGAAACCGAAGGGCCTAATCTGTATCCGCCAGTAACCCTGGCTCATGGCCTCGAAGAGCAAAGCGGCTTGGTGGAATTTATCACGGCACTTCCGGTCAGAGAGAAAATGGAAACGGTTCCTTTGCCTGGGGAATTATTGGCGCATGAACCGGTTAATAATCATTATTTACGGGCGCCGCTGCTTTTTCAGCAACACCTGATCGGTATGATTGGTGTTATCCGCTGGAATGCGGCCTTTGGCAACACTGAACCGGAGATGCTGGAGAGTATCGGTCTGGAAGTGGGCGCGGCTTATGAAAATGCTCGCCGCTATCGCGCCGCAGTCGAGGCCGCAGACCGCGACTCCGTAACCGGATTATATAATCATCGCGCTATCCATCAACGGTTAGAAGGCGAATTTCAGCGTGCTACCCGGCAGAATCGCCCGCTTTCTCTGATGATGATGGACTTGAATAACTTCAAACTTTTCAACGACACCTATGGGCATCCAGTGGGCGATCAGGTTTTGAAAACTGTGGCTGAAGTGCTTCAGTCGGAATGCCGCGCCTTTGATGTCTTAGGGCGTTATGGCGGCGACGAATTCCTGGTTATCTTACCCGATACTGATGAGCCAATGGCGATGGTCGTGGCCCAACGCTTGCGCGACCGCATGACGCGCGAAGGCTTCCGTGGCTCACAAGAAGAGAATACGGTGCCTGTCACCCTAAGCTTTGGAATTGCCACTTATCCGACCGATAGCAGCAATCGCCATGAGTTGCTGACCATCGCCGATGCGAACTTATACACGGCGAAACTTTCCAAGGAAGGCATTGTCGGAACCACGGACACGCAACGCTCCCATCGTGAATTACGCACCGAGGAATCTTTCGGTGTGTTGGATGCGATGGTGACAGCCGTAGACAATAAAGACCGCTATACGCGCCGCCATTCGGAAGATGTTACGGAGTACGCACTCTGGATTGGCGAGGAATTGGGTACGTCCGAAGAAACGATGCGGATTATTCGCGTTGGTGGACTGCTGCACGATGTTGGTAAAATCGGTGTCCCCGATGAAATATTGCGTAAGCCTGGCAAGCTGACCAATGAAGAGTACGAAGTCCTGAAGCGCCATCCGGTGCTAGGGGCGTTAATTGTAAGCGGCGTGCCCGGCATGGAGGCGATTGTGGATGCGGTGCGCTCGCACCATGAACGCTGGGATGGTAGGGGTTATCCTGATGGATTAGCAGGCGAGAATATTCCACTCATAGGCCGGATTATGGCAGTGGCGGATGCCTTTAGCGCGATGACGACCACCCGTGCTTATCGTAAGGGCCTGGAATGGGAGGCCGCAGTCGCCGAAATTCGTAAGAATATCGGAACCCAGTTTGATCCTAAGATGGCTAAGGCTTTCCTCATCGCTGCGGATAAGCGACGCCCCAATGGGCGCACCGAATTGCGGCTGATTGGCGGCACTGACGAGATCACTGAGGTAGCCAGTGCCAGCGTAGAACCACAAAGTTTACTGAGTGGCAAACAGCATCAGACTAACGTTCCAGACTCTCTCAGCCAGGTTAAGTAAATGATTGAACTTTATCCTAACTAAAGTAATTCTTGAGGTCAGGGTAGGATTTGGATTTGCACGGAGAAGCCCGAAAGTTAATGTAAAACGCAACAAATAGTGTCTGATAAGGGGAGATATTAAATGTTGATGGCGTCCTCGTATCCCGAAGTGCTTAGTCACTTTGAAGACAAACACGTCGTCACAATTGCGACTGGAGCCACCTGCGCTTATTTAGGAGATGAACGCAACCTCCGCGAGTTCTTAGTGGCCGATGAAGCCGTCCGTTGGTTACGCCGCATTGGGCATACCGCTCTTTTTTTGCTCATTGATGACAGTATGGACCCACTGAACTTTCGCCAATTGCGGGTTGCGGTCAACAAAGATGAAGCCCTTATTGAAAAATACAAAGACTGCTGCGGCAAGCCGATCTCCCGCTTAACTGATCCGTGGGGCTGCCACGAATCCTATGCCGCCCACTTTGAAGAAGAGTTGATGGATCGGTTGCACCGCTTAGATTGTCATCCAACGCTTATCACTACTGCCAAACTCTATGAACGCGGCGTCTATAAGCCTTATGTGCGTACTGCCTTGGAACGCTATGACGAGATTTTAGAGTTCCTGCGCACCCGTTTCCAGGGCTATGAACCCGAAAAACTCTTCTGGGTGCTTTGTCCGCAGTGCGGATATATTCATGAGACGGACATTGAATATATTAAAGATGGCAACGTTTGCGTTTACTGCCATGCCTGCGAGCACTCACAACTCATTCCCATTGATGAGATCGAAGGCAAGCTGAATTGGAAGCTCGATTGCGCCGCTCGATGGGCTTTGTTCAAGATAGATGCAGAACCTTTCAACAAATCCTATTTGGAGCCTCAGTCGGGTAGCTTTGTCGTAGCCCAGGCATTAAGCCAGGAGTTTTTCGGGGGCCATCCGGTGCTACCTTTGCTATATGGTGTGGTTAAGATGGAAAAGCAGTTTGGTGGCCAGTTACTATCGTCCTTGCCCAGCACAGTTTTTCGCAGCTTGCTCGTAGAACGCCCGGCCAGCGATGCCAAAATTTCCAAGGAATTGATGATTACCACAGCCTCGCGCTATGTCGTTATGCCAGGCGTCAGCTTTCTCGATTTTATCAAGCAGTTGCTGCCGATGTGGTTGGTGACTCCTGAGACCCTAACGCCTGATCAACGTGAGTTAGTCGCACATGGCATATCGTTTAGTAGATACTTCCTCGACACCGAAGTGCGCTTGCAACTGCCAACCCCAGAACAGTTTGAAGGGGAACAAATTGCAGTCTTAAATCTGATTCATGTGTTATTAAATCGTGTGTTGCCGCTACGCCAACGCACTGATTTAACCTGGGAGCAATTTCAAGAAAAGGTTAAAGCGATCATTGATAGCCTGGGCAGTCATAAGGGGCCAGCCTTACACCGTCTACGCCTGATTGTCGGGCAAGAGCAAGGCTTACCAGCAGCCCGCTTTCTTTATATGCTGCCGATGAATTACCTGCAATTACTTGAATCCATCCTCAAACTCTATTTGCAGTGTGCCCAGCATACTGCGCGCAATAACCAGGATGAGTCTGAAGATGATGACTCTAACGGGGCGCGGCATCTGCGCGTGGCCTAAGCCATGCTGCTGTAAAACACTATTCTGGTCTGCAAGCTGCCTAACGGTTAGTTGCAATAGAAACGCACAAATACTGCCATCCTTGAAAGGAACACCATTGAAGCCGCTACATTCTTGTAAACGACTATGGATGCCCTTGCTCAGCCTGCTTTGCGGGTTGTCTGTTGCTTATGCTGATGATGCACAGACTACGGCTCAGAATTCCCCTTCCTCTGCCGCAGCAAGTGACAACGCGGGCAAAACTACATCGCAGGGAGCGCGACCTGCCGATACTACACAGCCTCCAGCCGCAGCGCAGACACCCAATAAGAACGAAGCGGCCTCGGCTGCCGCCGGTGATAACCAACCTACTAACCCCGACTGGACACTGAAACTTGGCACGGATTTCTACCGGGGCTATTCTAACTTAGCCGGATTGCGGCATTATCAAGATGGGTTTTGGGCTGGCTTTGGCCCGGCTTATCCCTCTGTGGTGTATGCTCATTCAACCAAAGGCGATGGGCAAGAGGCCAAAGTCTCATTAGGAGTTGGCGATCTCTACAGCGGGCCAAATGTTACGGTCAGCCAGCCCGTGGAAGCATGGTATAAGAGACCGCTTGGCAAAACCAATCTGACGGTCGGTAAATTCTATGTGCCTTTTGCTTTGCAGGAATGGGAGTATGAGACCAAATATGGTGTCATGCTGGATCGCACCGTAGGCCAAAATTCCTATACGGGAGCAGTCAACACCGAACGGCATCAAGACCTCAATGGCTATTTTCGAGCGGGGCATAACTTCGGCAAGCATCTCAACCTTGGCCTATCATTAAGTGCGGGCCGGGGTGTCACTTTCGGGGCTGTGCAGAATCGCGGTGCTGGTCTGGATGCAACTTATACCAGTAAAGCCTGGCAATTTGTGACAGAGAATCTTCTTTTTACGCGCCACTCCGGGGAACGCTTCAACTTTGATTTTGGCAAGCTCACTTATCAAAAGTTGGGCAAATGGAAGCCTTACCTATCTAAATATACCTGGCACGACCAAGCTGGCACGCTGGGCAAATTTCATAGCAACGTCTATGGACTGAATTACCAACTCACGCCAGAAATCGCTATCGAGGGCGCTTTTGCCAATACGCCAGGCCAAACCGTGCATTGGATTCAAATCCATATCTCCGGCGAGAGATAAAGCCCTTATCCAGACTTCTTCGTTTCTTGTAAATCCAAGTGTAGTAAAATAGTGGAAATCTTATTGAGGAGATGGCTCCATGAGAAGGACTCAACCACTGTTTCTTGCACTGTTGCTAGGATTGGCTGCTTGCTCGTTGACAACACTGGCTAATGCCCAAGGCAAAAGTCGCAACGTCAAAGCTAAAGCTGCCACATCCGTTGCGAAATCGAATGCCCTAGATTCGGCCAGAGTCGCTCAAGTGCAGGCTACTTATGTAGCACGGGTCAACACCGTTGCAAATGAATTAAAGCCACTTTTAACCAAGGTCTGGACGACTACCGAAGACATCAAGGCGCTCTATGGAACCCCAACTCGCCGCAGCAAGCACACCTCTACATCAGAGGAAGTCGAGCAGATGGGTAAGCTGAAAGCGGAACTGCTTGATGCCATCAAAGAAATCAAAACCGATGCGAAGCGGTTGCGTGCCATTACTCCTGTGCCGCGCTCTTTAAAGCGGGCTGATAATGATCTGGTATCGGCCAGCATCGAGATGGAGCAGGGGGTGGAATCGCTGGCGGTCTGGTCGGATACCCAAGGCCACGAAATGGGCCTGCAAGCCAATCGCCAACTCCGCCGCGCCAGCAGTTCGCTGTTTACTGGTCTTAAAGAAATCCAGCGACGGGCCGACCCCGCTGTCAGAGCCAAGGTCTATGTGGATGATTAAGTGGTAAGCTGCTGGTTTAGGCATTTTGGCAGGGCTTTGCACAAAAAGTCGGTCTTACCGCAAGCTGTTGTGCTAATGTTCAGCTTCGACCTCAATATTGTGTGGTTAACAGAGACTTTTTGTGCAAAGCCTTTTGGCAGCATCCCTCTTGACACCAGGAGTCAATAGCCTTATAATAATTGCTGTTTTTAATCGTGCTTGTGTAGAGATGTAAAACAGTTTAAGTCTTACAAAATTCTGCAAAAAGCCTGGAACCTTGAGTTTGTCGAGTCGTTTGTAATAACGTAAGACAACGCAGTTAAATTTCCCGACGCAAACTACTGGAGTTAGCTCCCAATAAAGGGATAGTCCTCAGCAAGTGCCTTTTGAAAAAGTTGAAAAACTTTTACAAAGGGCTTGACGTGCGTCAGTGGATACTGTAAGATTACTCTTTGCCGATGACGTAAAGATGTTCACTTTGTGAATACATACGACATGAGGAATGGACATTGAGAACTGAATAGCGTTTGAATAAGCCAGTGGATCATAGCAATATGATTTACTATAAAAGTGAAGTGCGAGGTCAGGTCAAAACCCTTTTTTAGTCGTTACTGCTCACGCAGATGCGATT
>JAFAZH010000040.1 GCA_019239895.1 Abditibacteriaceae bacterium
ATAAACCGCGGAGACGCTGAGGGCGCAGAGGAAGACAGCAATAATCTCTCAATCTCTGCGTCTCTGCGGTTGATCTAATTTAACACCAGCAAGTCTCAGTTCGTGCTCCCCTCTACCAGTATTGGGAGAGGGGCCGGGGGTGAGGGCCGGGCTGTCTAGCGACTTAATAATCAAAGTCCCGCAGAGCGGCACTCAGGCGCGGGTCTTCTGGCCCTGTCGGAGTATTCGCACTTGAGGTAACGGTTGCCGTTCCTGACCGCCGAGAACGCTTCGCCCGCTGCCCAGAGCGCATCATTACGCCCACAATTAATAATCCTATCAATGCGCCAAACCACGGCACGAGGGGAGCCACGAGACCCACGCCATGTGGTCGCGGATTGCCCAGTATTTGCTCACCATATTTATCGGCGAAGTAATTGAGAATTTGATCCTTGCTCTTGCCCTGCTGTATTTGGCCAGCAATTTCCGCACGATATTTCTTGCCATAGGCACATCCGGCGGGACACTGCTCTACTGATTGTTTGCCACAATCGGGGCAACTACAGATTAATTCACGCCCAATGTCCGATACAGTCGGTTCGGAAGCCGCGTTTGAGGCTGGCACACCGATGCAGCAGAGTGAACAGCACAGACAGCACAATACTAACCACAAATGACGCATTACGACCTCTCCTCATACGGCGTAGACCCTAAGCGTGGGGAAGATGCGGCCATAACACGAGGCCGCGCGGTGGCCGTTCCCAAGACCCCGCTACCCGTGCCGGAGGCACTGCCGGGTGCCGCGACTTCACTGGCGACACGCTTGCGCTTGCGTTCCGGCCACATCGCCAGGGCAGTGCCCCCAACGAAAAAAGCAGTAGAAAACCAAATCCACTTGACCAACGGATTCAAATAAGCCTTAATGGTTGCGGTATTCTTCTCGGCATCGAATTCCGTGAGCGCCAGGTATAAGTCATTGGACAGATTCGACATAATGGCAGGGCGACGCGCTTGCTGTCCGTCCTGCCCATTGCGCGGCTCAGAGGCCATAATGCCCGTTGGCTTGTAAAAGTCCACCATAGGCAGCAATTGGTAGGGTTTGCCATCGCTGTTGGTCAGAGGTTGCCCATTGCGCAAGATGGCAACACCGGCGGCGACCTGTTGCTCCATATCTTTGGGAAGATCAGTCGGTTTCAGCAAACCATCAAAACGCAGCGTATATTCCCCAACTTGCATAGTCTGGCCGGGTTGAAGGGTGATGGGGTCTTTTTCAATCTTAAAGGCGGATGACCCAGTGATGCCAACGAACATCATCACAATGCCCAGATGCACAATATAGCCGCCATAGCGTTGCTTGTTCTTCAACAGCAGGTTCACAAACCCAGTGCCCAGCGATTCACCCGTCATGGAGTGGCGAGCACGGGCACCCCGTACAAATTCAGAGACAATGGCAAACACCACGAAAACCGACAGACAGAAGGCGGTTCCGGCCCCGGTTTGCCAACTGCTCAGCCACCACAGTAAAGGTGATGCAACAAGCGCGGCCAAAATGGGCATACGGAATGTCTTCCACATGGAGCGAGGAGAACTGCGCCGCCACGCCATCAAGGGGCCGACACCCGTCAGAGCGAGCAGGATAAGACCTAATGGCACCATCACGCGGTTAAAATAAGGCTTACCCACTGATACCGTCTGGCCGACGATAGCCTCACTGATCGAGGGGAAAACAGTGCCCCACAGAACAGCGAAAGCGGCTCCCAAAAGAATCCAGTTATTGAGCAGGAAAGCACCTTCGCGGGAGATGGGTGAATCGAATTCCGCCGTGCTCACGAGGTCATCACGCCGCCAGATGATGAGACCAAAGGAGGCAACTAAGGCAAGGGCCAGAAACCCCAGAAAATAGCCGCCAATGCCGCTTTCGGCAAAAGAGTGAATCGAAGAAACCACGCCACTGCGCGTCAAGAACGTGCCGAAAACCGACAGCAGGAACATGAGGGAAACGAGCGTCATATTCCAGGCTTTGAGCATTCCTCGTCGCGCCTGAATCATGATCGAATGCAGAAAGGCCGTACCCACGAGCCAGGGCATCAGACTGGCATTCTCCACCGGATCCCAGGCCCAGTAGCCGCCCCAACCAAGTGTTTCATAGGCCCATGCGCCGCCCATGATGATGCCCATTGTTAAGACGATCCACGGTATCAGCGTCCAACGACGCACAATACCCACCCAATCATTATCAAAGCGCCGGTGCAACAAGGCAGCCACCGCAAAGGAGAAGGGAACCGTACAGCCGACATAACCTGCATACAGCGTTGGTGGGTGAATCTGCATCCAATAGTTTTGCAAGAGGGGATTCAGGCCACGTCCATCGGGCGGTACCGCGCCAGCCACATGCGCGAAGGGATTAGCGATAAAGGTAATCAATCCGATAAAAAACACGCTGACAACGGAAATAATGGCTACTGCCGTGGGCACGATTTCCAGCTTGGAACGTCGCCAGAAAAACGCCACAAAGAGGGCATAAGTAGACAGTATCCACGCCCACATCAAGAGTGAGCCTTCCTGACCGCCCCAGAAAGCCGAGAACTTATAGGGCAGAGCCTGCGCCTTGGTGGAGTGCTCGAACACGTAGTTAATCGAGAAATCGTCAGCAAAAAAGAGGTAAACGAGGGTGAGGGCAGCAGCAGTGAGCAAGCCCCACACTGCTAAAGCCGCATTAAAAGCTGAATCTAAAAATAAGACTCGCTTCTTTTCGCTCACACCGTAAGCGGCACCCGTAGCTGCAATATTATAAACGGCGGCAATGAGGGCAAGGATAAGAAACAGCCGCCCCAGCGAGGACACTCCAAAATTAGCAGTCATAATATTGAGGTTCTAAATAATGGCAACAGCTTCAAGACCGGCGACTAAAGTCACGGCTCCGGGCCTTTGGCCGACCGTCCCCCTGCGGGGACGGCACACTTGATAATAATCTTGCCGTCCCCGCAGGGGGACGGTCGGCGGCACGCCTTGAGACGCGGTTTCAACCGCCGCTCATACTGGCTTTAGCCATGCCGTCATTCTTTTTGGCATCGGTGGCTTTATACTTGGATTCTGAGTCGTATTTTGAGGGGCACTTGCTGAGCACATGGTCAGCCTGAATAAAACCCGGCTCCTTATAAACACCATCCACCTGCACCGGGCCACCCGCACGGAAAACATCGGGCAGTGCATCCCGATACTCAACTTCCAGAGTCGCGCCTTTTTCCTCAACCACAAAGCGGTTAATGGTTTCCAGGCCAGCGGGAGTTTGCACCGGGGTCTTCTGCACTGGCTGCTGGCTGACAAAGCCCACCACGCGCAAACGTTGCCCGACAAAAGAACGCCCTGTCTTATCGGCAGAGCGTAATTCACTCACCGGCACCGAGCGGAAGGTATTGGCCCGCATACTGGACAACACCAGGCAAGAAAGCGCGACTACGATAACCAGGGTTCCGATAGCAAAGCGACGATTAGCGTTCTTTTTCATAGATTCTCATTCAGGCTAACTACAAAGGCTTAATAATACAAATCTTTATTTAATTGAGGTTGGGTGCAGTCGTTCGGTTCCATTAAGTTTAACTGTCATGGCCCCCTGACACCAAACTTCGATTAGTAGCGAATTGCTGCATGGTGCCATGACCTAAATTTATGGATGCCCCAAACTTATAAAACCCGCCGTTTGCTAAACTCCATCTCATGACCGCGCCCGGTTCAAAACCTTCGCCTGCTCTGCGCTTCCTACCCCGTGTGGACGATATTATGGCACGCCTCAAAGCCGAATCGCCACACACCGGGGGAGTTTTAACCCAAGCGGCAGCACGGCAGGCCATTGCCGAGCAACGTCAACGCTTATTGGACGGTTCGGAAGACGGGGAGGTTTCGGAAGTCCGAGAACAAGTCTTGCAACGCGCCCGCGACATATTGCGCTCCGCAACCTATTCCACGCCGCGCCGAGTCATTAACGGCACCGGAATTATCGTCCACACGGGTTTAGGTCGTTCGCTGTTATCTCGTGCCGCCAGCGAAGCCGTGACGCAAGTCGCCGTGTCGCACTGTGCCCTCGAAGTGGATGTCGAAACGGGTGAACGTGGCCAGCGCGACACGGCGGTAGCCGCGCTGCTGCGCCAGATTACGGGTTGCGAAGATGCCACCGTTTGCAACAACTGCGCCGGGGCTACTCTGCTCGCCCTCAACACTCTGGCGCAGGGTCATGAAGTGATCTGCGCACGCGGCGAACTGGTGGAAATTGGCGGCGGGTTTCGGATGCCAGAGGTGATGCAGCAAAGTGGTGCCCGTTTGCACGAAGTCGGCTGCACCAATAAAACGCGCATTAGTGATTATGCCGATGCCATCAACGAGACAAGTGGGGCCTTGCTCAAAGTTCATACTTCCAATTATCGCGTCGTCGGCTTTACGGCAGAGGCAACCCTTGCAGAGTTGGTTCAGTTGGGTCAAGAGCGTGGCCTGCCTGTCATTGAGGACTTAGGCTCTGGCGTATTGGTAGATTTGCGACCCTTTGGTTTGCAGGGTGAACCTCGTGTGCAGGATTCGGTGGCAACGGGAGCCGATGTAGTATGCTTTTCCGGCGACAAATTATTAGGCGGCCCGCAATGTGGCATTCTGTGTGGTCGCGCCGAGACAATAGCCCGCATTCGCAAGAACAGCTTGATGCGCGCCCTGCGGGTGGATAAATTCACTCTGGCCGCACTCGAAGCCACCCTGCGCCATTATCGGGATGAAGCCGAAGCCTGGCGCGAAGTCCCAACTCTTAACGCCATTGCTACGCCCTTAGAAGCTGTTAAAAAGCGAGCACAGAAATTACACCGACTTTTGCGTGATGCCTGTGGCAATCCACCCACTGCCCAACTTCAAGCTGTCGCTTCCACAGCACAAGCCGGGGCCGGGGCACTGCCAACACAGACATTGCCCAGCTTTGCCATTGCCACTACCCCTCCACACTTATCATTGGAAGAATTTGCTCATCGCCTGCGCATTAGTGACCCCAGTATTTGGGGCCGTATTCATGAGGGTGCCTTTTGGCTCGATTGCCGTACCTTACGCGATGAAGAGCTAAATGAGTGTGTTGGGGCCATAGCGCAAATATATCATGGATAAACAACAGAAACTGCGTCTCACCACGCTCTCATCCTGTGCCGGGTGAGCGTCCAAAATTGGTCCGGCGGACCTCGCGCAAGTGTTGCGTGGTGTGACTCAGCAGGCAGACCCGAATTTATTAGTGGGTTTTGACTTAGCCGACGATGCCGGTGTCTATCGCATCGCCGAGGATATGGCACTGGTGCAAACGGTGGATATTTTCACCCCAGTCGTAGACGATGCCTTCTCTTATGGTCAAATTGCAGCGGCCAATTCGCTTTCCGATATTTATGCGATGGGCGCTCGCCCCTTAACGGCTCTCAATATCGCGGCTTTCCCCCGCCAGACTTTGCCGTTTGAAGTGTTAGGGGAGATTCTACGCGGCGGCTTGAGCAAAGTGCAGGAAGCCGGGGCAACGATTCTGGGTGGTCACACCGTGGAGAATGCCGAACCGCTCTATGGATTGGCTGTGACAGGCATTGTGCATCCCAACCGCATTGCCACCAACGCAGGCGCGCAGGCGGGTGATGTGTTGATTTTGACCAAGGCATTGGGCACTGGCATCGTGTCAACGGCCATCAAGCGGGAAGCGTGTTCCGAGGTGGTGGCCGAGGCCGCTATCAATTCAATGGCAACACTTAATAGAGCCGCTTGTGAGGCAATGTTGGCTGTGGGCATTGGCGAGGCCATTCATGGCTGCACCGATATTACGGGCTTCGGCTTAATGGGCCACGCCGCAGAAATGGCAAAGGCATCAGGAGTCACCCTACAACTCCAAACTTCTGCCGTGCCGCTCCTGCCCGGTGTAGCGGAGTTGGCGCAGGATGTTCGTTATATAACCGGTGGCGGTGGACGCAATCAGGAACATTTACAAGGTTTTATTGAATGGCCGCCAGTGTTGCCCAATCATCTACGTCATGTCCTATTTGATCCGCAAACTTCTGGTGGGCTGCTCATTGCCGTAGCCGCTTCCCACGTTGATGCATTACTCCGAGAGTTAGAGCAACGCGACACTTTAGGGGCTGTTATCGGGCAAGTCGCCGCTGGGCCGCCACAGCTTCAACTTTTAGGTTAAACTTGCGCCATTGTCGAGTCGGCACGCTCATTGCGGCTCATTCGGAGGTGCATCGGCTCTGGTGAGCTGCGCGGTCTTCAAAACCGTTGTGTCCGCTTGACGCGGGCCGGTAGGTTCGATTCCTATGCACTTCCGCCAGTTGACTTTATCTAAATGGGACGCAAAGCTGCGCTACGCTAATTTCATGCGCTATTGAAACGCCATTTTTCTTATAGCGTAAGATTGCGTTGCCGTAGGCATAGCGTAACGGAGTTTGGCGTCCCATTTAATTTTCCTATCGGCGCGTTATTTGCGCATGTGCGCCGCGCAGAGACAGTAAGGTCATGACATACGCCACACCAGAAATTTAAGAGGAGCTATTAATTAAATGCAAGAAGTCACAGTTACTAATTTTCCCGCCTGGACAATGTATGTTGTGGCCCTTTCTCAAATCGTGTTCGCCCTGGCCATGATTATTATCGCGGGTATTATGGTTAAAATGGTGGGCCAGATTATATCCATTCTGCAAGAAGTGCAAAACATGGTATCCGAGGATGTGCGGCGCGATATGCTGCCCAGCATCTCTGGCACCTTGAAAAACGTGAAGACGATGAGCGACGATGCCACCTCTGCCGTGCATAACGTCACGGGCACCGTGAACCGAGTATCGCACGTTGTCAGTTCGGTTTCGGGTCGTTTGGAATCACCTTTAGTGCGGACTGTCGGATTAGTCACTGGCCTGGCTGCCGGGGCGCGTGCGGTGGGTGGTCGTAAAGAGAAAGAAGTCGTTATCACGGAAAAACCAAAGAGGAGGGGTTTACTTGGCCTCTTTAAATAAAGAACTCAAGCAATTGCAGCCCGAAAAGGTTATCATCGTCGCTGGCCCCAGTTTCGGAACAGCCATCAAGTTTGTGCTTTTTGGCGCGGCGTTGGGTGCAGGTGCCGTCTTCTACTGGCAAAGCCAGAAGGGGCCAATACTGCCCGGTAGCAGCAACGAAGATGCCGTGTTAGAAGGCATAACGGGTGGTGGCGCTAAAGATTCGGGTAAAGCACAGCAGCTCATGGCCCGTTTAAATAACCTCTCTCAGCGTGTTAAGTCGCTGGCGGGACGCGCCAAAGAAGTCGCTCAAACCACTGCCGAAACTGCTGGCCCCATCATCAGCGACGCCGTGGCCCAGGGCCGGAGCGCGGCACAGGAAGCTCAAAAGCAACTGCAAGAAGATTTAAACAAGGAACCCACGCCGCCAACTTCGCCACCTGTTGAGCCGTAATTGCTACCAGGCAGGCGGTTAAAACCGCGCCTACAACAGCACAAAGTCCGCCTGCGCGGACTCCTTGTAGTCGCCGCAGGGCGACTTCGCGTTGTGTTGCCGTGACTTTAGTCGCCTGGCAGACAATCAAATTTAGGCTGCACGCTCTCAAGGAATGTGAATGCTCAAAACGCCCTTGCTGCACCCGCAGATTTTGGAAGCATTAGGCCGCGCTGGTCATGGCTCGAAGGTTTTACTGGCCGATGGCAACTACCCCGCCAGCACCAAACTCGGCCCACACGCCACGCAAGTTAATCTCAACTTGGCCCCTGGCCTTGTCAACGTCACCGATGTGTTAAAAGTCCTGGTGGCTTCTATTCCCATCGAAGCCGCCGAGGTTATGGTGCCCGACGAGGGGCCGGAGCCAGAGATTTTTTTAGAATTCCGAGAGCTGTTAAAAAATGCCACCACCTTTGATCGCTCTGAAATTGAGCTAACCGAGCATAGCCGGTTCGCGTTTTACGATATAGCCGAAGCATCCGATGTCGCTCTCACCATTGTCACGGCAGAGCAGCGCATTTACGCCAACCTGCTGCTCACTATTGGCGTTGTAACTTAAGACTTTGCTCGAATTGAACTTGAGCGAGAATTGAAGCGCCAATGTCATGCTGAACGCAGTGAAGCATCTACTCTGCGGAGCTATAGAGTTGCAAGTTTAAGCGCCACTCTAGGAACACGCTCACCAGATGCTTCACTGCGTTCAGCATGACAACTCTTCTGTTTACACTCAGCTTAATTTTAATGGAGACTGTTAAACACAGATTTTACAAATGAGTCAGTCTGCCGATTTTACAGCCAATATTGAACGTTTCAGCGGGTTTGCCGGGCTTTATAACACCTTCCGTCCCCAACCGCCGCCAGTGCTGCTCGACTTGCTGACGCAAGCGGCCCAGATAACCATGCCAAATCTATTAGTAGACTTAGGTTGTGGCACTGGTCTTTCCACGCGCTTCTGGGCCGAACGGGCGAAGCAAATAATAGGCATCGAGCCGACCGACGATATGCGCCAGCAGGCAGCAGAGCAGACCGGGGCAGCCAACATCACTTATCAGTCAGGCTTTTCGCATCAGACGGGCCTGTCCAATGCCTGCGCTGATATTGTGACCTGTTCCCAGGCATTACACTGGATGGCCCCACAGCCGACCTTTGAGGAAGCCGCCCGCATTCTGCGTCCAGGCGGAGTCTTTGTGGCTTATGATTGTGACTGGCCGCCCACTACGTCTCATTGGGAAGCGGAGACGGCTTATAGAGCTTTTATTGATGGGGTTCATCAAATCGAGCAAGCAAACAATCTCTCAGAGGGCCTGCAAAAGTGGGCCAAGGAGGAACATCTATCTCGTATGCAAGCGAGTGGCTGTTTCCGTTATACCAAGGAACTTGGCGTGCATCACTGGGAAAAGGGCAACGCCGAGCGGTTAATCGGTTTGGCCCTAAGCCAGGGAGGTGTCGCCACAGTGCTAAAGCATGGCTTCAACGAAAGCGACATTGGTTTAAACGAACTGAAAGCTGTCCTTAACCGCACCCTGGGCGATGAGCAAAAACCCTGGTGCTGGAGCTATAAAGTGCGCGTAGGGATTGTCTGATAGCCGGGCCTATAAAAGACCCGGCAGGAAGGCAGCTTTGCTGCCAAGCGTCCGTTGGACGCCAGAGGATAGAATCTGAATGAGAGTACCGTCCGCGAGGACGGTCGGCTTTAGCCTTCCTGCCGGGTCTTTTACAGGCCCGGCTTAGCGAGTCAAAGCCAGACGATCTGAAGTCCCCGACTTCTGCAAGAAAGCCACAAACGCTTGCGGATCACGATTGAGACCTTCCAACCGAGCAAGCTCTTTTCCGCCTGGGGCAACAACCACATATAGCGGCAGGGCCACCGTGCCGAATTTTTCTTGCTCTAATTTTAAGTTGCGCTGCGATGCCTTATCCTGTCCATCCGTGTGCAGTTCCACGGCGACAAAGTCGGTAATCCTGGCCGCCACTTCCGGGCGTGGCAAGACATGCTCTTCCATGAGGCGACAATTCGTGCAGGCATAACCAGTGAAGTTAATTAATATTGGCTTGTTGCTGGATTTAGAAAGTGCGACAGCTTTCTCATAATCATCCTTGATCCACTGCACACTGCCAGGTTGTCCACTAACGGTGGCTGCATACGCCCCGCCTATGCCATAATCACGCGGTGGCAGGTAAGCATCAAACTCACCCAACGAGGCGCCCCCAATGGTTGCTAACAGATAGATGCCAACGCCCGCTGTTGCCACTCCCAAGGTGCGGCGAAAGATGCCCGGTTTACTAGTATCGGCATCGTGGGGCAGACGCAACCAACGCAATAAATAGAAACTCGCCACTAATGCCAGGGTAGACCATACGGAAAGAAAAACAGGCCGCGTCAGCCAGCCTTTCTGCCAGACATAGTCCGCATTCGAGAGGAACTTTAAGGCGGCTGCCAATTCCAGAAAGCCCATATAAGCTTTGACGGAAACGAGCCAGCTACCTGCCTTGGGCAAGCGCGCCAACCATTGCGGAAAAAGCGCGAGCAAGAAGAACGGTGAGGCAAAGGCAGTGCTAAAGGCTAACATACCCAGGAAAGGCCACAACGCCCCACCTTTGGCCGTCGCTACTAAAAGAGTACCCACAAACGGCACTGTGCAAGTGAAAGAAGTGAGGGTAAAGGCTAAGCCCATTAACATGGGTGCTGCCAGGTTGCCGCGCCGTTTGGCTCCAGGCGATGTATCAATCCTTTGAGGTTGAATCCGGCTCAATAAGGCAGGCGGCACCACCACTTCATAAACCCCGAAGAGGTTCAAGGCGAGCAAGATAAAGAGCGCGGCCATGCCAAGATTAATCCACGGATTAGCCGCAAATTTGGTAATGCCACTGGCCCCGAAGATAGCAGAAATCAGCAAGCCAATTCCCGTGAAAGTGCCAATGATGCCGCAACAATAGGCGACTGGCCCGGCAATACGGCTGGCTCCTGCGCCCTCTTGCTGCTTGGCAAAAAAGCTGACCGTAATGGGAATCATTGGAAATACACAGGGGGTTAAAAGAGCTAAGAAACCAGCGGAGAGAGCGCACCATAAAAATGGCCCCAGTCCTGCATTCTGGGCGCTCTGCACACGATGAGCGATGTCCCCCTCACTATTGGGAGGCGTAGACTGGGCACCAGAACCCGTAGCCGCACCAGAAGAGAATAAATCAGGATTATCAGCCGCGCTTGTTGCTGCCCCTACCCCATTTTTAGCACCAGGCGGCTGCGGGGGAACGCTTGTTATTGCCGCCAGGTGGTCAGGTCGCGCCGCACCAGAAGCAATTGTGAAGGAAACAGGGAGTGTGATGGTCTTAGGAGCCAGGCATAAGCCTTCCTTACACATCATAAAGCGCACTTGCACCGTCGCCTTTTGCGCTCCACTCTGACCCGCTACGACCTTAACTGGAATGCCAAAGGCGACTGCGCCTTCATAGAACTCAACAGTAATATGAAAGCCAGGATCAAGTTGCTGAATTGGCGGGGGCTGCACCACCGCTCCGGTGGCAATTAAGGGGGATGGCGACAGCAGGTTGATCGTAGTTTTAATCGGCCCACCCTTGGGCTGAGTGGTCGAATAAACATGCCAGGGTGCTTCAAGCTTCGCCACCACCACCACCTGGGCACTTTCCCCTGCTCTCACCTCAGCCGGTTCCAGGCGTGCGCTCCAGGTGGCGCGGTCTGGCGCGGACAGGGCAGGCAACGCAAAAAGCGTCCACACCAGCAGCCAACAGCCAAACCGAAAAAATTTCATCAACGGGTGCCTCTTAGATGCAAGAAGAATTTGCCGCGCCATCAATGATGGCCCTTAGCGACCTGTAAAGTGACAGCAAACTTAGCGGTGGTCGGAGCCAGGCAAACGCGGTCATTGCACGCCTGATATTTTACCAGCCCGGTTAATTGATGTGGCCCCGCGCTGAGTGTCTTAGCTGCGCTTAAGGGCACACTTACAACGGTATTGCCCTGGTAAACCGCTAAGGGTGTAGGAAAGAAAGTAAATTTCTTGAGCGTGCCTTTGGGATACAGCGGTTTACCGACGCTCATACCTTGAGCTTTGTCAAGCGTGATAACAGTCGGGATTAAAAAGCGCATGGAGGCAGGATTGGCGTTAACATGATAGGGCGACTGAATAGTTAACTGCACCTTCAAGGTTGTTTTTGCGCCGGGAGTCACCGTTAAAGTTGCCGGAATAGCCTTTGCCGACAGCACAGCTTTTGGCTGCGCAAAAGCTGGCATGTTCATCAAGAGAGTTACCAGGCTACTTGCGAGGACACATAATGTCTTCATAATTTCCTGTTCCATTTATTGTTACTGCTTATTATGCCTTATCACTAATGGCATTCCTCACAAAACTGTCCTATTTTAGAACTTACATAAGGCTGGGGTAAAGTAAACCAAGACAACTATGAGCTTTAGCAACAGGGTTGTCGCCACCTGCTTCGCATCTGAGGATCAGGTTGTGTTCTATAGTGCCTACAATAGTTGAAACGCAACGAATCCATTGTCCAAGGCTGTCCCAGGTAGGCACCATCATCTGCTGCCTAAGCCTCATTCTCACTTGCTGCCAATAACTCCAAAATGTTGCAGCAATTGTCCTCCCAACATGGCTAGCACAGCGAGGGTAATCACGGCACAGGTGCCCCATCCTAAAAAGTTATAGGTGCGGGTATTCTTGAGATTGCCCATCAAACGCTCATCGTTGATCAGCAGCAGGATAAAGACGAGGATAACCGGTATTAAGACGCCATTAAGCACCTGAATCCCAACCAATAATTGAATGACTGGTAAGCCGGGAATCATGGCTAAGCCAGCCCCGATCACAATAAGGGCTGAGAAGAGGCCGAAGAAAATGCGGGCGCGGCGAAAATCGAGATTAACCCCTTTGGGCACGCCAAACGCTTCGCTGATAGCATAGGAAGTCGCTAACGGCAGCACGGCCCCCGCTAATAGAGAAGCGCCTAAAAGCCCCACCGCGAAGAGCGACTTAGCGGCATGGCCAACCACTGGTTCTAAAGCTTTAGCAGCGTCAGCAGCCGTGTCAATCTGCGTTTTTCCCGCCACATGCAGCGTGGCGGCAGTAGCGATAATCATAAAGATGGACATTAAGTTCGAGAAGATCGAGCCGACATAAGCATCAATACGCTCTGGCCCATAATGACGGCGAGCGACCCCTTTTTCGACCAATGAGCTTTGCTGAAAAAGCTGCATATAAGGGGTAATGGTGGTGCCCATCAAACCAACCAGCATAAAGATATAATCATTGTCTTTATGGATGGTTGGCACGAAAGCGCCATGTGCTACCTGATTCCAGTGGGGATGTCCCATAATAGCGGCCACCGGATAAGCAAAGAAAACGAGGGTCATTAAAATGAAAATTTTCTCAACCCAGCCATAGGAGCCGAAAATAACCAGATACCACAGGACAACCGCACTGAGGGGAATCACAAAGAATTTATCAAATCCCAATAATTCCATTGCCGCGCCAATGCCCACAAACTCGCTCACCACTAAGCCACCATTGGCGATGAGAATAATGATGACAGCAAAGAGTGCCCAGCCTAGCCCAAAGCGTTCTCGAATCAAATCCAGCAGCCCGCGTCCGGTGGCCGCGCCTAAACGGGCGCACATCTCCTGGATAATTGCCAGCGAGAGCGTAATCATCAGCATGACCCAGATCAGATCATAGCCATATTGCGCTCCGGCTTGGCTATAAGTCGCAATGCCCCCGGCGTCGTTACCCGCCGAAGTTGCAATCAAGCCAGGACCAAGGATGAGCAGCCAACCCAGCAAGCCAGTAGGTGGTTGACGCAGACCGCGCAAGCGCACGCTGCGGCCTCGGATATTGAGCCGTAGACTGGTTGAAACCGTGCGGGGACGGACTGGCAGAGTGCTAAGGTCTAACTCTTCCAGCGGTTCAAGTCCATGCGGTGTCGTTTCTTGCATTATGAAAATATCCTTGGCGCTTGGGAACCCCAGGTAGCTGGCGCCGCCAGAGCCACTGCCGCATCCACCGTCACCGCCCCAATCAAACGCGCCTCACTGCCGATGACTGGCAAGGCCGCCAGACCACTGGTAATGACTTGATAAGCCGCTTCGCGCGCGGCACCCAAAGGTTGCAGGCTCACCACGTAAGGGTTCATCAGGTCTTCGACTTTGCGCGTTTCTTCAGCGATGAAAATTTCGCGCAGGCTCACCACGCCACGCAGCTTGCGCGATGTCTCGTCCGCTACCACGTAGATAAAATGGACGAAATCCGGCTCCTTCAAGCGATCACACAGCACCCGGCGTGCCTGGGCAACCGTCATATCTGCCGCGATACTCACAACATCGTTGGTCATGATACCGCCCACCGTGGTTTCGGGGTAGCGCAGCAGTTCCACAATGCGCTCGCTCTGCTTGCGGGATAAATGGTTGAGGTAACGGCGGGCCGTGTCTGGCTCTAAGCGACCGACTAAGTCCGCCGCGATGTCGGGGGCCATTAACTCTAATAGGCGTAAGGCTTGCGCTTCATCCAGTTCTTCAAAGACTTGCAACTGGCGTTCGGGCGACATGATTTCGAGTGTGTCGGCGGCGATTTTGTCGGGCAATAACGTTAATAGCTCGGCAGCATGAAGATACGGTAAGGGATCGGTTAAGCGCGCAATTTCACCAACGGGTAAGCGTTGGATGCGTAGGTGTTCACCGGTACCAGATTGCCTCGCGTGGGGGTCGCCACGCAGAAACTCAATATACTTCCAGTCGTAAATGCCGCTTTTGCGCACCAGGCCAAAGCGCCCGCGACTCAAACGCCGCAAGATAGCCCGCGCACTGGTATCAGCACCTTTAAGGCATAATTGTCCATCTTCCTGTTCCAGCCAGAGATCATTGGCTCTGGTGGCGCGGCGATTTTGCAGATCAATCACGAGGGCATCTAAAATGTCACGGCAGAGCCATACAATACCCTGCTGCGCATCAGCTAGCACGGGCTGCCCCTGCTGAAGATCGTCAACGGTGATGCGGCCTGCTCGCAGATCAAAAGAGCGGACATGCTCCCAGGCTAAGGCAGTGTCTTGATTGTCCTGGTTGCGGAAGAGGAGGCAGGTGATAGCGGGATACTCACTGTCTAAAACAGCGGTGCCAAGGTCACGCAATTTAGCCCGCTGCTGCTGCGCGTCCACCAGTTCAAAGCGCAGGATTCTGGACAGCATCGTCACGGCTTTTCTCCCCTTGTGTTGTCTCTTGAAGGCCAACTACTTGCGTATATGGCAGATGATTGCGTGATTATAGAGGCTTAACTTGTGCCCTGCCCAAGCCTGTAAAATTCCGCTAACGAGTAGCTTGCTCGTGGAACGGCCTTGCGAATATAGTGCCAGTAGCCCTACACCCCGGATTATTCCGGTTTTAGCGCATTAAGAATTCATCAATTCCCATCTTTTATCGGCTTCAATGATTTTAGAGAGGTTATTAGACACGGCATAATACATCACGCTAGAATATATTCAAGTCGTGCCTCTACCACACAGCATAAAGGGTAACTATGAGAAGAGCAAAAACAGTTGGTGAACTCACTCAGAAAAACGTTGAAACGATTGCTTTGCTGGAAAAAGCCACTTACGAACACCGCACGTTAGGTGAAAAGGTGGCGGATTGGTTTGCCGCGACTATCGGTAGTTGGCCCTTTATCATTGGACAAAGCATTGTTTTAGGGGTCTGGATTGCCTTTAATGTCTTTGCCTGGATTAAGCACTGGGACCCCTACCCGTTCATCCTGCTCAACCTGGCGCTCTCGTTCCAAGCCGCTTATGCCAGCCCGATTATCATGATGAGCCAGAACCGCCAGGCACGTTTAGATGAGCGGCGCAATCACCTCGACCTACAAATCAATCTTCTTTCAGAACAAGAAAACACTGAAATCTTGCGACTGTTGCGAATGCTGTGTGAAAAACAAGGTATCGGCCTGGATCAAGAAACCGAGGTGGAAGTCATGGAACAGGCCACAAAACCTGAAGAATTGATCCAGCAGATTGAATGTACAGTGGAGCAGAAAGAAGAAGCCAAAGCGGCGGCTGAAAGTAATGCTGCTAACCCGCAACCCAATGCTCAGGATAAAGCATAATCTACATTTGGCATTCTCAATTATTTAACAGTGGCGGCAACTCCGTCATTTGCTGGCTCATTTTCTCGCACTAACCATTTTGGTAACTGGATGGCCGCCGAACGACGCCAGGCCGTGAGATAAAGGGTAGCAATAAAATGCGTGGCTTCACGACCACGTTCGGTCGTAAAGGCTATAACTTCGGCAGAGGGCGTCCAATCGCCCTGGGCTGGGGGCAACTGCGGTTCCAGGGCATACGTGCGGTTAATGAAGGTACGGCTGCGCTCCATTTCATCTAATACCGCCGGAAATAAGCCGCGAATGATAGACCGCCGCTGATCCTTATCCTGTGCCATTTGTTCCGCTAATGCCTGCCATTTCGCGGGTACCTGGGGGCTGATGACATCAATTTTCTGCGCTCTGGCCAAATCTTCCGGCTTGAGGCCAACTTTTTCGATCAACGA
Organism: Abditibacteriaceae bacterium; assembly: GCA_019239895.1. Taxonomy (GTDB): domain Bacteria; phylum Armatimonadota; class Abditibacteriia; order Abditibacteriales; family Abditibacteriaceae; genus JAFAZH01. The sequence continues at coordinate 16,013 of JAFAZH010000040.1, forward strand.
ATCTACTTTTGCATGGATACCCGTGTGAGGTGAGGTGCCATCGGCATTGGCACGGCCATCATAATCGTTGGTGACATGGAGAGGCATACAGATGTCACCCGCATAATGGGCTAAGAGTCCGGCATAGACTAAAGATTTGTTTTGGATATAGGGATTGTTGGGCCACTTACGCTGTTCCGCAAAGGTGATAGTGAGTCGCTCCGTCCATTCCGCCACGGTGTAAGGGACGACTCCCACCTCTTTGGGCGAGAGTTTCATGTTCACCAACATGGTGTAATAGGCATCCCGCGTAGATGGCAAAGGCTTGCCCTTGAGCAGTTCATAATCAATATAATGCTCCGGGTCTTCGTGGGCAGTGGTAAACGGCAGCACCGGGGTTTTGGCAACATCCGGGTCTTGCGCACAATGAGCTACCTGGCCGGGGTCATTGCGAAAGTAACCGGGCACATCATCGGGCAATGCTTTTAAAGCTGCTGCTGCCAGAGTGCTATGTCCCTGTGGCCACCACGCATTGGCAGGGAGAGACTTTAAAAACAGACAGAGTATAGATACAACAAATATACGTTTCATAACTGAAAGTTTATAACCTTAACTGGCTCCTACGTTAAATTATGGTATGCCTTAAAAAGTGCAGTGCCCCCTCACGAAGTAACGGAGGGGGCAGCAATTTACGACACGCTCATAGACCACAACTCATGCCACTAGCAAGTATCACTCTGAATACTCCAGTCACACGCTGTAGTCTTACCCCACTTTACAAACTTAACATGACCATCGCCATAGAGAGCATTGAAGCCATCAAAATGTCGGCTTGCTACTTTAGAAGATTGCCATGAGGGATCATGGTCCGTCTTGTTTTCCCGTTGAATACCACGCATCGAACTGCCGTCATAATTAAAATCAGCCCAGGCATCTACAATGTGAATGGTACCAGCCGCATCTCCCACACCAGCTTCAGGGAGAGCAGCCACAGTGCTAGTACTATTTAGCTTGATAAAGCCAGTTTTAAATCCCAAGGGGCCGGGGCTACTCGCGCTGGTGCTATTAAAGCCCGTTGTAGTCCAGGCATTAATGGGGATAAGGTTGCGTCCGTAAGATAGTTTATGCACCATACCCGAACCGAGGGTCGTGCCATCACCATCTAAAGAAAATTTATTGGGGGACGCATTACTATCGGTGATACCAACAACACTCGTTTGAGGCGTTACCACAGTAGGTGTTATCGGACTATCCTCACCGGATGGGCACACGAAGACTTGTTCATTCTTAACGTAAGGAAAAATGATGGTTGGCCATGAATATGTGACGCTGCCTACAGTGTTTTGTGCCCCTGGGTAAAATGAATCATAGTCCTGCTTATACTGTTCAATAGCCAAGCCAATCTGCTTCAAGTTGCTCTGACAGGCTGCGCGTCGGGCATTCTCACGAGCACGGCCAAAAACGGGGAAGAGGATAGCAGCCAGAATTGCAATGATGGCTATGACGACTAACAGTTCGATCAGGGTAAAGCCAGTTGTGCGATGCTTACGACGGTGCTTACTGCGATGGTGCCACAGACTTTGCATAATAATGACTCCTAAATTTAAATTAACGTCACAGGTGAATATTGTAAATTTATTAACACGTTTAATTATGCCGAAGTTGAATGTTAGAAAAGTTAAATCGAAGTTAAGCTCAGGTAAATTGTTGATGCTTCTAACCGCACCAGAATACATCATCACTTATGGGATAACATAATTCTCAAGTCCTGAGAAGACAATCCATAAGTGTCTATTAACTGTACACTATGTAATTGAGTGAGACATCGTTATGACACAGTAGCGGGCATTAACGGGTGCGCTTTAAAGTGGTAGCATTGTGCTTGCTATCCCCACTAGCCTATACTTTGCTGTGGGGGTCGTAAAAGCTGATGAGTAAAGCAATTGTTCGCTGTCGCTGTGGGCATCAAGTGTTGGCTAAAGAGGTGTTGCGCACCGACCTCTACGAACGTTCGAGTGGGCGCGAGTATGTCTATGTCAAATTCCGTTGCCGACGTTGCAAGCGTTTAGGGGAAGCCTTTGTCGCAGAAAACCGCTGGGACTGGAGTATTCTGGAACCGGTGCGTAATGATATGACAGAGGCGGAACGCGACCAATTCCTCGATAAAGCCCCAATTTCGGATGTGGAAGTGCTGGAATTCCACTGCGATTTGCGCGAAATTGAGCGAGTCAGTGAGTTAAGCCGCAGCAAAGCGCAACCTAAAGAAATCGAATCTAATGCCAATGGCCGAACCGGTGAACGCAACCTGGAACAGCGCAGCACCGGCGCAGTGGATGAACCGCATAGCAACCGCATCCGCACTAGTGCCGAGGAACGACGCAGGCCGGGGGCTGGCGAAGAAACCCATTCGGAAGATTCTTCCGCCAGTTCTTAATATAAGCTAAAAGTAAAAATGTAAAAGGCAAAATAGTAGCAATACTATTCATGTTACCTACTTGCTTTGCTAATTTTACATTTGCCTTTTTAAAACTGTCTTATTTGCACATGCCGAACTCGTTGCCGTCCTCTATCCACTCACAGAGTTTTGCAATGAATAACAGCTCAAACTCCAGTGCCAGTCACGATTCGGCGAACGGTGTCTCCTCCCCCTCGGCTACGACTTCCAATGACCTGACCACTTCGCCTCCTATTGCGGGCACTTCTTCTCTGACGGCTGGGGCTGATCTTACGCAGGGCTTACCTACTAAAGCGGAACTTGAGCAAACTTTACAACGCCTGGTGCATCGCGTCGCCATGCTGTTGCAGGCCGAACGATGCGTTTTTCTGCTACACGACCGCGAGCGTAACGAGTTGGTGGCGCGGCCTCCCGCATTAGGGCTTAATCTTAACCAGGTGCGCACCTTACGCTTGCCCGTAGACCGCGGCGTCACGGGTGCCGCTTTCGCGTCCGGCGAACCTGTGATTGTGCAAGACGCGAAAATGGGCTTGCCAGTAGACCAGGCATGGATGAAGCGGCTGGACGTGCGCAGCTTGATTGCCTACCCTCTTGTGATGGAACGACGCGACGAGCAAGAGCGGGTGATGGATCGCGTCACATTGGGCGTGTTGCACGTCATGAACAAGCGCGGCAAAGCCTCTTTTAACCAGGATGACCTGCGCTTATTATCGGTGATGGCCCGCCAGGTAACAGCAGTGCTGGCCAGCGCCCAGGTCTATCTGGCGCTGAATCAAGAACGGGAGCAGTTACAGGCGACACTGCATAGTCTGATGGCGGGCGTCCTTATGGTTGAGTCGAGTGGCGAAATCTCGCTCATTAACCCCGTGGCCCGCGAAATTTGTGATTTGCACCGTGAGGATGTCATTGGGCATCGCTATGATGAAGTCGTAACCCGGCAGGCTATTGTTGAAATGCTCCGTCTGGCCTTGAAAGATGGGACGGAAACGCAAGAAGAACTCGAAATCACCATTCCTGAATGGGGGCCAGAGCCACGCATCTACCAGGGACAGACGACAATGGTTCACGCCGATGGCGAAAACAGCGCCGTGATTGGAGTCGTGGCAGTTTTTAATGACATTACTGAAATCCGTAATGTGGAGCGGATGAAAACCGCTTTTGTCTCAACTGTTTCACATGAACTACGCACCCCATTGACTTCAATTAAGGGCTTTATCTCGACCCTGTTGCAAGACCCGGATGATTACTACGATAAAGCCACCCGCACCGAATTCTACGAAATTATTGATAGCGAGTGTGATCGCTTGCGGCGTTTGATTGAAGACCTCTTAAACGTATCCCGCATTGAATCCGGGCGTGCCCTCCAGATGAATTGGTCAACTTTCGATCCCTGCCCCATCTTCGAGCGAGTGATTCAGGCACAGCATTCTTACACGGACAAACATCAAATTAAGCTGCTTGCCATTGGCGATGTACCGGAAATCCTGGGCGATGCGGATAAGCTCGACCAGATCATGACTAATCTGATCTCCAATGCCATTAAATATTCGCCTTCTGGTGGCGATATTATCGTGGAAGTTGGCAAAGTTGATGAATTTCTGCGGGTCGCGGTGCGCGATCAAGGCATTGGTATTCCCGCCGAGAAAGCGGCACGTATCTTTGAAAAGTTCGAGCGCATTGATAACGCTGACACGCGTCAGGCCGGGGGCACGGGGATCGGGCTTTATTTGGTTAAACACCTGGTGGAGCGTCATGAAGGCCGCGTCTGGCTCGAAAGCGAACCAGGCAAAGGCTCCAGCTTTATCTTTGAAATACCCCTGCGCCCACCCCTCGCCCTCGAAGAAATGCAAGAATTAGCCAATAATGCGGGTCAACAACGCCAGGGACACCGGCCACCTCAAGGCTTCAGTCGTTAATTCAGGCGTCTCAGCCTGGCTTTATTGACCTTGTTACCCCCTGCCACTTGGCACAGAACTCGCTCGTAAAGCACTTTACACTTCTTAGCAGCCCGGTCAATAGGCAGAGACCTTGCAGCAGAGATTTCGATAGCATGACTTAATGGCTGGGTCTGTTCCCTTTGCTAAGTGTGCTTCACGTATTAAACTGATTCCCTGAGATTCCCGCCCAAATTTATTAATCCGGTGCGGGTGTTGTGTCGTTTGGCACGATTCCAATATAGCAACCTTAATTCACCTCGAATTTATCAGCAATTCTGGCGTTCAATAAGTTACATTGGTTCCGACGTGGAACGTGAAGGAGAAAGCATTGTATGGCTCTTAAACGCGCAGCGACTTTCGATTCCGAAGCGACCTATACAGCGAAACAGTTACAACCGCTGTTAGAAGCTTTGCAAGCCGCTCAAGCGGGCGACTTTTCGGTTCGCCTCCCCGCTCCCAGAAATGGGATTTTGAGCGAAATATCGAAAGCCTTTAATGACGTTATCGGCATCAACGAGAAAATGGCCAACGAGATCGTGCGCGTCGGGCGCATCGTAGGCCGCGAGGGGCGCATGACAGAACGCGCTAATCTCAAAGGAGCTTCCGGCTCCTGGGCCGTCAGCGTAGATTCCATTAACACGCTCATTGAAGACCTTGCCCGACCGACGACGGAAGTGGCCCGCGTTATTACAGCGGTGGCCGAAGGCGACCTCTCGCAGAAGATGGCCCTAGAAATTGAGGGCACTCCCGTTAAAGGTGAGTTCCTGCGCATTGGTACTGCCGTGAACACGATGGTGGACCAGCTTAGCTCCTTTGCGGCAGAAGTTACCCGCGTGGCCCGCGAAGTCGGTACCGAAGGGCGATTGGGCGGCCAGGCCGAAGTGAAGGGCGTATCGGGCACCTGGAAAGACTTGACCGACAATGTGAACGGCTTAGCCAAAAACTTGACCGATCAGGTGCGTAATATCGCCCTTGTGACGACAGCAGTGGCGAATGGCGATCTGTCGCAGAAAGTGACTGTAGACGTTAAGGGTGAAATGCTGGAATTGAAGGACACCATCAATACGATGGTGGACAAACTCGGTGCTTTTGCTTCGGAAGTCACCCGTGTGGCGAAAGAAGTCGGCACCGAAGGTAAGTTAGGTGGCCAAGCCAAGGTAGAAGGCGTGGGAGGCACCTGGAAAGACCTGACGGATAATGTGAACCAACTGGCTGGCAACCTCACCGTGCAGCTACGCGACGTGTCAGCGGTGGCAACGGCTATCGCTAACGGCGACCTGACACGCAAGATTACGGTCGAAGCTGGTGGCGAAATCCTCCAAATTAAAGATGTGATCAACTCGATGGTGGATCGGCTCTCGATTTTCGCCGGTGAAGTCACCCGTGTGGCCCGCGAAGTCGGTACCGAAGGCGTCCTGGGTGGGCAAGCGACAGTGCCGGGCGTGGCTGGAACGTGGAAAGACTTGACAGACAATGTAAACCTGCTGGCAGGCAACCTGACCGTCCAGTTGCGTGACGTGTCAAAGGTCGCTACCGCTATTGCCAACGGCGACTTAGGCCAGAAGATTACAGTAGATGTTAAAGGCGAGATTCTCCAGATTAAAGACGTGATTAACCAGATGGTTGATAGTCTGGGCACGTTCGCTGGTGAAGTCACGCGTGTGGCTAAAGAAGTGGGCACTGAAGGTATCCTCGGTGGACAAGCGGTCGTGCCCAACGTGGCAGGCACCTGGAAAGACTTGACTGACAGCGTCAACGTCATGGCGGGCAACCTGACCACCCAGGTGCGAGGCATTGCTCAAGTGGTGACGGCAGTAGCGAACGGTGACCTTAAGCAGAAGTTGGTCTTAGAAGCTAAGGGTGAAGTGGCTGAGTTAGCTGATACCATCAACAACATGACTGACACCCTGGGTATCTTTGCAGACCAGGTGACGACAATGGCAAGGGAAGTGGGCACTGAGGGTAAGTTAGGA
>JAFAZH010000023.1 GCA_019239895.1 Abditibacteriaceae bacterium
GGTTCTAAAGCCCAGGGTGCGGTGGGCGGCGTGTGGCGCAGTAAACGCGTCACACCCGTGGCGGTGTTGGGATAGGTGCGGCTCCATACTGGCTGTTGCGTCTGGGCATCCAGCAGAGTGCAGGCCAACGTCTCTTTGCTCACGTCAATGCCTAACATGATGTGCCTCCCGGCGAGAATATGGGCCTCCCACACCCTTGCTGTCCATCGGCTGTCTGGTCTGCATGGCACACGACCAGCAGCAGGATTCTTCATCGGCGGTGAGGCCAGAGCCTAAGTCGTCTCTCCCAGGCTGTCACCCGCCAGCGCCTCAAGCTGGACGGTGCGGGCGGTGCAGCAGGGGGCTGGTGACTTTAAACTCAGGATACCTCACCACCTGCTGCTAACCATACAAGGGGCCGGGGGTGAGAGCACTAACTGCGGCCACGACCGCCACGGTCGCCGCCGAAACCGCCTCCACCACGACCACCCCGGTCGCCGCCACCGCGCGGGCCACCGAAGCCACCCATGCCGCCACGACCACCTCGGTCGCCGCCACCGCCACGGTCACCGCCGAAACCGCCTCCACCGCGTGGTCGGTCGCCGCCCTCGCGGGGAGGACGCTCCTGATAGCCTTCCGGCTTGGGCAGCAACGCTTTGCGGCTGAGGTTAATCCGGCCCTGATCGTCAATCTCCGCGACCTTGACCTCGACCTCATCGCCAATCTTGAGCACATCTTCGACTTCGTTGACGTAGTTCCAATCAAGTTCGGAGATGCGGATCAGTCCTTCGCGGCCTGGCATGATTTCGACGAATGCGCCAAAGTTGAGAATACGCGTCACGGTGCCAGTGAAGACTTCACCCACTTCGACTTCCTTCACCATATCGCGGATAATCTTGGCGGCTTTTTCGCCGCCTTCCGCCGAGGTGGAGGTGATGAACACGGTGCCATCATCTTCGATGTCAATTTTGGCTCCGGTGCGCTCCACAATCGAGCGAATCATTTTACCGCCGGGGCCGATGATCTCGCCAATGCGATCCACCGGAATATTGACGGTAAGAATGCGCGGCGCATAAGCCGATAAAGTCTGGCGAGGGGTCTCAATCGCGCCTTCAATAACTTCCAGAATTTTTAAGCGAGCGTCGCGCGCAGCGGTGAAGACATCGCGCACCATATCGAGGGGCAACTTGGGAGCCTTGGTATCAAGCTGAATCGCTGTGATACCCTGGCGGGTGCCCGCGACCTTGAAGTCCATATCGCCATAGAAATCTTCCATGCCGATAATGTCAGTCAGCAGCACGCGCTTGGAGTCGTCGTTGTCGTCTTTAACCAGGCCAATAGAGATACCAGCAACGGGTGCTTCAATGGGCACACCCGCATCCATTAGAGAAAGCGTTGAACCACAGACCGAAGCCATTGAAGTCGAGCCGTTGGAGGAGAGAACTTCACTGACCAAGCGCAAGGTATAAGGGAACTTATTGGCATCGGGCAACACGGGGACAAGAGCTTTTTCAGCTAAGGCACCATGACCAATTTCGCGTCGTCCGGGGCCACGCATCGGGCGTGCTTCGCCGACCGAGAAGGGGGGAAAGTTATAGTGATGCAAATAACGCTTCTTCTCTTCGTCATCCAGGCCATCCACAATTTTTTCATCGCCAGGGGAGCCAAGCGTGGTAATCGTCAACACTTGCGTCTCGCCGCGTTGGAAGAGGCCGGTGCCGTGTGTGCGCGGGAGGAGAGAAACCTGCGCTTGTAGGGTGCGCAAGTCGCCGGGGCCACGGCCATCGGGCCGCTTGCCCTCAGTCAGAATCAATTGGCGTGTGTATTTCTTCGCCAGATATTCAAAAGCGGCTCCGATGGAGGCTGCCTCGTCGCCCAGATTTTCGGCTAATGCCTTCTTGATGTCGTCGCGCAGTTCGTCCATCGCCTCGTTGCGCTCACCCTTCATCGGGGTCGCAATGGCTTCTTTTAAGCGGGGGCCAAATTGCGCTTCGATTTGCTGCACCACACTCTGAGGCACCTCACGGCGCGGCACTTCGGTTTTCGCCTTGCCAACTCTCTCACGCAACTGGTTCTGTAGCTCGATAATGGGCTGAATCAAGCGATGGGCCATTTCGATACCCTGGGCCATCTCTTCTTCGGGAATCTGCTTGCCCCCAGCTTCAATCATCAGAATGCCATCGGCCCCGCCCGCTACGACCAATTCCAGGTCGCCAGTCTCAATCTGCTCATGGGTTGGGTTGACGATAAAATCGCCATCAATCATGCCAACCTTGACGCCGCCAATTGGCCCTTCAAAGGGAATATCACTGATGACGAGGGCCGCTGATGCACCGATTAAACCGGGAATGTCAATCTCGTTTTCCAGGTCAGCCGAGAGCGTGGTAATAACAACCTGCACATCATTCACACAGTCCTTCGGAAAACGAGGCCGAATGCTGCGGTCAATCAGGCGACCATTGAGAATGGCTTCTTCACCAGGGCGCGTCTCGCGCCGAATAAAACGGCTACCGGGAATCTTACCGGCAGCATACATACGCTCTTCAAAATCTACGGTGAGCGGAAAAAAATCAATGCCCGGTCGTGGCTCCCGCGCCATTGTCGCGGTGACGAGCACAATCGTCTCGCCGTAACGAACCGTTACGGCACCATTGGCCTGCGGTGCTAAAGTTCCGGTCTCAATGGTTAATGTGCGCCCGCCCCATTCCAGGGAAACGGACTCTTTTTGTATACCCATTCGTATCTCCTTACAACCTTACAAGTGTCCTTTGTCCACTGTCATTTGTCCTTTGAGGTTACTCATAACCTATACCGCAGGAACAAATGACGCAGGACTAATGACCAAGGACAAATAAGAAAGCCGTCAACAGGATGTGCGCCACAGGTCGAAAGCCGATAGCCTTCGATCCCGACCCGCACCACCTGTTGACGGCTTTGTGTCTTAACGCCGAATTCCGAGTTTTTGGATGATAGCACGATAACGCGCCACATCCTGATTCTGCACATAGCGCAACATGCGACGCCGCGACCCGACTAAACGCAAGAGACCCAAGCGCGAAGCATGGTCTTTACGATGCGTTTTCAGGTGATCCGTCAGCATATTGATGCGCGTTGTCATCAGCGCAATCTGCACTTCGGGCGAACCCGTATCTGTCTCATGTTTCTGGTGTTGTTCAATCACCGATTGTTTCTGTCGTTCTGCGACACTCATCTCTTTATTCTTCCTACCATTTAATTCTTTTGGTTTATCCTATTAAGCCTACTAAAAAGACGAATGGACTGCAATATGGCCCTCACCTCGACCTCTCAAACTAATACGTCCATTTCAACACAAAGGACACAAAGATGGCACAGAGAACACAGAAGCATAACGAGGATCGAGAATAGCAGATCGAAGATAGAAAGAGCTTGCTGTTACGATCCTCTATCCTCCATTCTCTATCTTCAATGGCTTTTGTGCCCTTTGTGTCCTTTGTGTTGATATGCAGGGGCTAACCTTCAATCTGTCTTGCCAAATCTATATCTTTCTGCGTAATACCGCCTTCCGAATGTGTGGAGAGGGCAATTTTGACCTTGTTATAGCGAATATCTATATCGGGATGATGATCGGCAGCTTCAGCCGCATCAGCCACACGATTGACAAACTCCATCGCCTGCTTAAAATCGGCGAATTGGAACTGCTTCTGGATTTCTTCACCCGTCTGGCTCCAACCGCTAAGGGTTTGTAAGGCAGTATCAACTTCGGGTTGAGTGAGTTTAGGCATAAATCTCCTCTATTAATGTCTGGCCGCAGGCGATACCACCGCTGGCGTGGTGGCATCGCCTAAGTCCACAATATTGTGGCCGGAGTTGGCATCATAAACACCTCATGTAGACACCCTAAATATCTGCGGTGAAATTTGCTCGCCACTTTAAGTATGACTTAAATACGTGCAGCCCTCTCCCCCGCTCTTCCCCGACATTCAACACAAAGAACACAAAGATGGCACAAAGGACACAAAGGGGTTAAACGAAAACCAGAATTCATCCTTTTCTCTTTCTACCTCTGTGATCTTTGTGCCATCTTTGTGTTCTTTGTGTTGAAACAATCTGTTAGCGGCAGGGACAGAAGTGACGGCTAAACTCCGCAGGACTTGCTAAAATATCCACCGTTCTCACGGAGGTAAGGCATGGCATATCTATTAGGTATTGACATAGGCACCAGTGGCACCAAAGTTTTAGCGATAGATGAGACCGGCAAAGTGGCGGCCTCGGCTGCGGCAGAGTATCCCCTGCTCACACCACGACCCTTATGGGCGGAACAAAACGCGGAAGATTGGTGGGCAGCTACCTGCGCCTGTCTGCAAAGTGTCTTAGCGACCGTGCCTGCCGCCGAAGTCGCCGGTATCGGTTTATCTGGCCAGATGCATGGTCTCGTTATGCTCGACGCGAATCACGAAGTCATCCGCCCCGCCATCTTATGGTGTGATCAGCGCACCCAGGCGCAGTGCGATTATATTACCCAAACCGTTGGCAAAGAAACTTTGGTTGCTGAGACTGCCAACCCGGTGCTAACCGGCTTCACGGCCCCCAAGATTATCTGGGTGCGCGATAACGAGCCAAAGTTCTACGAGCGGGCACGAATGCACCTGTTGCCCAAAGATTACATTCGCTTTAAGCTGACAGGCGAATTTGCCACCGAAGTCTCCGATGCCTCCGGCACCAGCCTGCTCAACGTGCCCGAACGCCGCTGGAGTGATGTGGTTTTAAACAAACTCCAAATCTCCAAAGAGCATCTGCCCAAAGTTTATGAGAGCTATGAAGTCAGCGGCAAAGTTTCAGGTGCAGGCGCAGCCGCCACCGGATTAAAAGCAGGCACTCCGGTAGTCGGCGGTGGTGGCGATCAGGCGGCGGGCGCAGTCGGCAACGGGATTGTGCAGAGCGGGATTATTTCTGTGACCACCGGCACTTCGGGCGTCGTCTTTGCCTTTGCCGATAAGCCCACCATTGACCCCGACTTGCGCGTCCATACCTTCTGCCATGCCGTGCCCAACAAGTGGCATGTGATGGGCGTAATGCTCTCGGCAGGCGGCAGTCTGCGCTGGTATCGGGACGCCTTGGGTGCCCCGGAAAAGCGTGTCGCGGGACTGACGCAGATGGATCCCTATGACATTATCTCGCGCGAAGCTGCCACAGTGCCCGCAGGCAGTGAGGGCTTGCTCTTCCTGCCCTATTTAACGGGCGAGCGCACACCTCACCCCGACCCTCACGCCCGCGGTGCCTTTGTCGGTTTGACGGTGCGCCATACCAAAGCGCATTTAGCCCGTGCCGTCCTGGAAGGTGTCTCTTTCGGTCTGCGCGATTCCCTCGAAATCCTCAAGAGCATGAACGTCAGTATCGGCAATGTGCGCGCCAGTGGCGGCGGTGCCCGTAGCGACCTCTGGCGACAAATCCAGGCCGATGTCTTCAACTTCCCGCTCTCGACTATTAACGTAGACGAAGGCCCGGCGCTGGGCGTCGCGCTGTTAGCGGGAGTCGGCGCAGGTATCTACTCCACGGTCGAAGAAGCTTGCTCAGCCATCATCAAAGTCATGAGCAGCACCGCCGTCTCCAAGGACGCCGCAATTTATGAGAAGTACTACAGCGTTTACCGCGCCCTCTACCCAGTCCTGCGCGAACAGTTCGCTACCATCGGAGAATTGGAAGCATAATAGAAATGATGGTAAAAATCATGCCTCATGAATTATGGCGAGTAATGTAGTAAAGGGGAGGGCAGGTTTACCCGGTAGTGATGCCTGAGCGTACCTACTACGAGATTCTGGATTTGGAAGCGACAGCGACTCTAGAAGAGATTACGGAGAGTTATCGTTTGCACACGGCGGCCTGGCATCCCGACAGGCACACCGTCTCTAATAAACAGCGCGCGGAAGATAAGATGAAGCAGATAAACGAAGCCTATCGCGTGCTAAGTAACGCTACGTTGCGCAGGCAATATGACGCCGCCTTGCGGAAGAAGAGTGTAGTGGAAGTGGCCGAAGTCAAGCCCGCCCCAGCTCCGGTTAGCAACCCTGTCCAGGTGCCGGGCACGGGCGTGCAACTTGAGTCGGACATCTACGATAAAATAGCCCTGCTGCTGGCGCGAGGACAAACTCCCGTCGCGGCGCAAGAACTGGCGAAGGATATGCCCAACATCAGCAACGCCAAGGTATGGGAAGTCCTCGATTGCATCAAAGCTCGCCGTTTTCGCAGATGACAGTAGTTCTTCGTTAATGCCTCTAATCCAGTTCAGCAGTGATAAACTGAATCACGAACAATTCCAGGTGACTACGGTTCAAGAGGAGGTAAGATGAAACTAACCTGTGTTGTTACGCCAGATGAACTTTATGGCGGCGCGAGCGGCTATGTTTCTCGCTGTCCTGAACTGGGGGTTGCCAGTCAGGGCGAAACCATTGAGGAAGCGCGGGCTATGTTGCGAGAAGCTGTTGAAGGCTTCCTGGAGGTGGCTGACGCCCAAGAAATTCAACGCCGTTTAGCCGAGAACGCGGGCATGGTCTCGACCCTTGAGATAAACGCAACCACTTATGCCGAAGCTGCGTAGGATGTCCGGTGGGCAGGTTATCAAAATCCTGAAGCTAATGGCTTTACCCGCGTCCGACAGCGAGGCAGCCATGTCATTCTGCGTAAGACAACCGATAACGGGAGCATCTCTGTGCCTGTACCCTTGCATGATACTGTTAAAGTTGGCACGCTGGGCAGCATCATTCAGGTAGCACAACTGCCGCGTGATTTATTCGAGTCCTAATTCTTAAGGTGTTACAATGAAGAAACGCTACATGGTGCGCGAAGTTGTGCTGACCTTAATCATCTTAACTGTGGGATTTTCGGTATTTGGATCCTTAATGGCAATCCGGGCCGACCTCACGCAACTCTGGGCGCGGGCTGCGGTGTCCGCGCTGGCCTGGATGTTCTTGGCTCTTGGTATCATCGCCGGGGGCTTACGCTTTCAAGGCAAGAACAAGAGCTAATTTAGCTCGTTCTCTGTTTAAATCCTAAATTCTTAAAGGGTATTAAAGGAATGAACACGAGCCTCAGCCACAACCATTTGCAGACTCTCAAAGCACAGCGTTTTCAGCACTTGTGGAAAAAGTGTCTGCCCTACTCATTGGCTTGCGCTGCACTGGCATTCTTCTCTTTCTGGCCTTCCTTTCACTTCTTCCTGGTGTATTGGCTTTTCAAGCAATTTGGGAATCTTAAAAGGGAAACTGCACAGTTGTCAAAGCTGAATGCGCAAATCAAGCAGGAGATCAGGCAGCAAGGCTTTCGCATTGAAGATAACTATCCCTTAAACTGCCAGTCTTAGTTCTGGTGTCTGGTGCCACTCTGGTAAAATGAGCAGTAATGAAACAGCTCGTCACCTGTCCTCATTGTCATGCCATTCCCGCCACTGATAACGCACGCTTTTGTGGTAAGTGTGGCAAACCGTTAGCGGCTCGCCAGGCGGCACGGGCGGCTCCGCCGTTACCAACCACAAACGCCGCATTATCCAATACACCTTCCCCCAATGCCCCGACACCCGGTCCTTCAGTGGCCGTGATTACCCCGGCCTTTGCCGCGCCGATTACCCCCACGTTTCGCCACCGGCCCCGGCGTATTTTTTTTGCCTGCACTGCCAGTCCCATCATCGGCATTGGACTTGGGGCTGAACCTGCTGCCATCGGAGGGCTTTGGTTAAACTCCTGCGGTTTTCCTGATGCCATCGTGCCGCTTTGTGCGGTGGCCGGTTTTGTCTCGGTGACATCCCTCATCGCCTATATCATTCTGGCCGATAAGCTTTCTTTCCTGGCAGCGTTAGTGGAACGCAGAAAAATCGAAGTGGTGGCCCCTAAAGAACCAGCACCCACAGACGCAGGGGGCCAGACAACTGGAGATTTACAGCAGCTATTGCAACAGCGCAGTCATCAATGGGCAGAACCCGATAATCCCGCCAGAATCAAACTCTAAGCTATTGGCTTGCGCCCTCTTCTTTAGAGAGCTTGATCAACTCGTTAATAAGGGCCAATTCATCGTTGGCCGAAGCGTGAATCACACTGGCAAACTTCACCTGTTCCGGCGTCAAATTACCGTCTTTATTCTCCGCTAATAGATTGGCTAAAATCGCCATTGAGTTGAGTGGCGTGCGTAATTCGTGCGACACATTCGCCAGGAAGAAACGCCGCTGCGTGTCAGCGGCTTTGCCAGGAGCCGAATCCAGCAGGGTGTTGATATATTCCTTGACTTCTAAGGTCTCTCCCTGGCACCCTACCGTAACACGTTTAGCACTGTCGCCTTCAGCAGCGGCACGTAGGGTATTCTTGAAGTCACGCATTTGGTTCGTGAGGTTAGCTCCTGCGTGGTTGACGCTATCCACTATGTCTTTCCAAGTATTAATCGTTTTAAGTTCGGCTTGGCCACCGAATCTGCCCTCCGTACCGATCTCACGACAAATGCGAACAACTTCTCCTGCCAAAGCAAGTACTTGATCCATCATCCCATTGATGGTTTGATTCAGTTCTGCCACTTCGCCACGGCTCTCTCCAATAATTTTCTTGGATAAATCTCCCCTCGCCATAGCGGTGATGACCGCAGCTATATCGCGGAATTGTCGCGTTAAATTGCCCGACATGGTGTTGACATTAACGATTACGTCTTGCCAGGTGCCCGCAACGCCAGGGACTTCCATCTGTCCGCCCAACTTCCCTTCCGTGCCCATCTCACGGGCCAATCGAGTTAGGTCAGCAACAAAAACATTAAGCTGGTCTAACATGGCATTAACGGTAGCAATGACTTCCTGCATTTCGCCTTGAGCGTCGGTCTCAATTTTCATGGTCAGGTTACCATTAGCCACAGCTTTCACCAACCTGGCAAGCCCCCGAATTTGGACAGTAACATTGGCCGACATAATGTTGATGTTGACCACCAAGTCTTTCCAGGTGCCAGACGCTTCCGGCACTTCGGCCTGGCCGCCATATTTACTTTCTGTCCCCACCTCACGCATGATGCGGGTCGTTTCAGCAGAGAAGCTGTTCAGCAGATGCACAATGTCATTAACTGTGGCGGCGATTTCGCCCGCCGTGCCGCTTTGACCATCCGGCATTAACTTCGTAAAATCACCGTTCTTGATGGCCTTTAAAACTTCCAATAACTGCTGCTCATCCAACCCAGGCTGGCCCGTCGCTTCACTTGACATAGAGACTCTCCCTAAGCAGTGACCCACTACATTCTGGGTCGCAGATTGGCCCTTGGCGGAGCAAGTTTCATGCTCAGGCAACGTGCTAAACTCCATATGTGAAACACAATTGTGGACGTGAACTGATTGCCCGGGCGATTGTCATTCATGGGGGCAAGCTGCTGGTCAATCAGGCTCACAATGCCAAGACGGGTATTGAGTATTATGCCTTGCCTGGTGGTCACGTTGATCCTGGCGAGTCGTGTGTGGCCGCCTTGCAACGAGAGTTGCAGGAGGAGTTAGACGCTGTTCTCGACGTGCAGGACTTGGCTTTTGTCTCAGAATCTATTTACCCTGGCCGCCATAAGGACGATGGCACCCGTCATGAATTAGTGCTCTATTTTATGCGACCTTAAGGCAACCCCTCTCCGCACGCAAGGGCCACATTCGCAGCCCGGAACAGGATAAGCACTTCAAATGGATTGAGCTAACCAAGCTGTCTACAATTAACCTGCTGCCCGAATCTGTTAAGCATTTTCTGAACAACTTGACTCTACATAACGGCCAAGCTGCCACGAACGAAGAAAGTCCTCACTATGCCTTTAATGACTCCACCCGCAATTAGCCCTGCGTCTTCCCTAACACCAGCCCCTAACGATGCCACCAAAGCCGCCGATAATATTATTTATCTGAATGGAGTTGCTAAAAGTTATATGGCCGAAGGCCGCATGGTCAATGCTTTACAAGGTGTAAACCTGGACGTACCGCGTGGTCAATTTCTGGCTATCGTAGGTCGCAGTGGTTGCGGTAAATCAACTTTGCTTAATTTGCTGGGGGGGCTGGATAAACCGTCTACGGGTAAAGTGCAAGTAAACGGCCTTGACCTGGCGCATCTGAATGAAGCTCAACTCACTCAATATCGTCGTGATGTGGTCGGTATTATCTTCCAGTTCTTTAATCTCTTGCCGCTGCTGAGCGTCCTGGAAAATACCGCTCTGCCCGCCTTACTCGCAGGCCAAGAGAAAAGAAAGAGTCATGCCCGCGCCGCAGAATTATTAAATGCCGTGGGGTTAGGAGAAAGGATGCAACAGCAAGCGTCGCTGTTATCGGGCGGCGAAATGCAGCGGGTCGCTGTGGCCCGCGCTCTTATCAACGATCCTCAACTAATTCTGGCCGATGAGCCAACGGGCAACCTCGACAGCAAAAGCGCCGAACCTGTTTTAAACGCGCTTTATAATTTGACGAAACAGGAAAATAAAACGGTCGTGATGGTCACGCACTCCCGCGAAGCCGCTGCTATTGCCGATGTAACCCGCGAAATGCGCGATGGAAAGTTTGTTTGATTGGGAACCACGAATGAACACCAATAGACACGAATGATTTTGAGGATAGAAGATAGAGGATCGAAGGAGAGTTCCTGCTGTGCTACACGGCTATTCTCGATTCTTCATTCGTGTCTATTGGTGTTCATTCGTGGTTCCACCTCTAAACTCGCACTGCAATAGCCCCGCAACGCGAGCAGACGCCCGCCGAGGCGTTGAACTTGCCCTTAGTGCCACATTTGCCACAGCTTAGTTCCCAGTTGCGAGAACGACGGGTAGAGGTTATGCCCCGGCTGCGTCGTGGTTTTGTGGGTGCTTCCTCATCAGCTCCATCAGAAGCAATGGCGCCGATGCGGGCGAGACGGCGGAGCACTTCATCGCTGGGAGCCATAATTTGGTGCAAGCGGGCACGCTCTTCCGCCGTGCGACGAGCGGCGCGCGCTTTGGCTAAAGCTGCCGCCGCTTTTGAGGGCCGTTTTTTAGCTTTCTCACCATATTGAGCCGCTAGGTCGCTGGGCGCACGTTTGCGAGTGGCTTTAGGTAAGCTATTAATTTCTTTGACCTTGTTGGTCTTAGCTGAGCGAACTGCGCTTGCCCCTACTGTAGCTTTCGACGATACGGGCAAGGTTAAGGTGAGTTGTGGTTGCACAGCCTTTGTCCCTACCACTTTGCGCCTGCGCTTTTTAGATCGAGTTTTTGCTGCCGCTGTCGCGGTTGGCTTAACAGCTACTTTCTCGCCTGGGGGAAGGTGCTGATCGTTAGCGGCTGCCTTTTTCGCCCCACCTGGTTTAGGGGTACCTGACTTTTTACTTCTAACGGCTGGGGCCGCTACTTGCAGGGGCGTGGCTTTAACTGGAGGCAACTGCTTGGCCGCAATCTTCTCGACAATGGCGGTCTTAGCAGCAACCCGCGTTTTGGCGGTGCGTCTGGTGTTTGGTAATTTTTCCGTTGCTACGGCAGCCGTTGTCACGGCTTTTTTCGCACCCGCTTTACGCTTCGTCTTTTTAGCTTTCACAGGCAGTGCGTTCGCTACTTTGGCAGGCTTTAATGGCTGACTTGATGGTTTGCTTAAATTAATTTGGGGTTCTGGCGACGTTGGCCGCTTGGAACTCTTAGATGTCTTTTTTTGACGGTGCGGGCGCGTGGCGGTAGACTCCGCTAATAACACCCTTGCCTTCACCCGTGGCGTGCCTGCCTCTGCGGAATTAGTCTTATGGGAAACTTGATTGGCCCGGCGTCGGGGCTTTTTAGCAGTCGTAGCCATAGCGTAGCACTTACCTTATATTGACTTCACTGAATTGAGTGACACAAGTTTAGTGTAGCGAATTTGGCTCCCTTTGGCAATGCTTCATTCCTCTATTAAGAGCGCATTTTTTCAGTCGAGCGGGAACTTCTCTTGAGCGATGTCATTGCTGTTTTTGCTAAAGCACCTCGACCTGGCGAGGTCAAAACACGCCTGGCGCACAGTCTGGGAAGTGAGGTGGCGGCTGACCTTTACAAAGCTATGCTACTCGACAGCCTGGCCCTGGCCAGGAAAGCAGCCCGCCCGCTTGAAGCGTGCGAAGTTATCCTGGCTTATACTCCCTCGGATGCGTTCGATGGCGGGCAATATTCTCTCAATGACCTCTGGGCAGGGCCGCGAACTCCACAGTGCGCGGGGAGTTTAGGGGACAGAATCTTCGACTGTTGCTCGCAACTCCAGGCTCACGGCGCAGAGCGCGTGGTTATTATTGGTTCGGATGCCCCTAACCTACCGCCTCGCTATATCTGCCGGGCTTTCTCCCGCTTGGATCAAAAGTGCAAGGCCGTTACGTTAATTGATAGAAGTGTCTATTACCCTAAGGTCTGGATGGGAGCGGATATTGCGCTGGGGCCAGCTAAAGATGGTGGGTTTTATCTGCTCGGAGCATCCTGCTCAATACCCCTTGAACTTTTCCAGAACGTCGCATGGAGTACTGCCTCTACCTTAGCCCAGGTCGTCGCCAATGCTGAACGCTTGCGATTGCGCATGACACTTTTGCCCCAGTGGAGAGATATAGACTCAATGGCAGACTTACAAGCTTTAATTCAAACCATGCATAAACCTGATTATGGCCCCCGGTTTCACAATGACCATAAAGCTATCACTATGCGGCGCTGGCTTCAATCAAAAGAGTTGCTGTAGTCCCACTAACGCATCATAACGGGTTAAGTCAACATGCAGGGGCGTTACTGAGATATAGTTTTCTTGAATAGCGCGAATGTCGGTGTCATCTCGTTCGGAGCGATCAATAATCTCGCCACCACGCCAGTAATAAGCCCCAATAATGGGGGCTTCATAGCGCACAATATCACCTTTATAACGACGACTGCCCTGCGAAGTAATCCGCACGCCTTTGATCTCAGTACTGGATAGATTCGGGACGTTCACATTCACAAATGTATCGCGCGGTAGGGCAAGCCCAACCATTTTAGCGGCGAATTCCGCGCAGAACTTTCCGGCAGGTTCCCACTGCGGATTTTCAAACCCGGCGAGGGAAATGCCAAAGCTGGGGACGCCATTCAGCATCCCTTCCATCGCCCCGGCGACTGTCCCGGAATAATGCACATCATCACCCAGGTTCGGACCTAAATTAATGCCGCTGATTACCAAGTCAGGTGGCGCAGGCATTAATTGCAAGAACGCTAAAGGCACACAATCCGCCGGGGTGCCATTACAGGTGTGGGCGATACCGTCTGGTGTTGCTACCTGATTAGCTCTCAGAGGCTTATGCATCGTAATTGAATGCGAGCAAGCCGAGCGGGGGCGGTCAGGCACACAGACAAAAACATTATGTCCGGCAGCGTTTAAGGCACGCCAGGCCGCGTGCAAACCAGGCGCATGAACGCCGTCATCATTCGTCAACAGTATTTGCATGTTATTTTGCTTATGCGCTGGGTTCCGAAATCCTATTCGCTATTGCCTCATTGGGCATGAAGGGTGGGAGCATTTGACGCTGGCCTGGCTGCCAGTAAATGGGCTTGTCCTATATTGCGCCAGATAGTAACAGCATCATGCATAGGCGACTTAGACGTATTAATATTCCCAATGACTAAGTCTATCTTACCATCGCCATAGATATCTCCCGCCACACAGGTCGGATGATCGCAACTTACCTTTTCTAAAGCATAGCGATCAAATTTTCCCGGGGCCGACTGTTTGAGCAGAACCACTGAATCTAAGTTTAAAGGCTTGCGCTGAGGGAATACGGGAGCGGGTAGGAATGTGACGGCAAAAATGTCCATGAGTCCGTCGTGATCCACATCAGCCGCTACCGCACGATAGGTGCCATACATGGCATTTAGAAAATGGGCTTTGAACGGATAAGTGCCCTGGTTTTCCAGCCAATAAACTCCTTGATCTGCTCTTAAAATCGAGTGCGGGTCCATGTTATCGCCTGCGGTATAAAGCACATCCAACTTTCCATCATGGTTAAAATCTACTAATTGAATGCCACTGGAACCTAAAGCTGGATGCGCTCCCGCAAAAATAGTCTTCTTAATGAACTGGCCCTTACCCTGGTTCAAGAAAGCAACAACCGTTTCATGCTCCTGGGATATTAAGGCGACGAAATCCGGCTTCCCATCACCGTTGAGATCGCACACTGGCACATGAATCGCCCCAGTACGATTGTCTAAAATATGCGGATGAAAAATCGGATGTCGCCAATCAGTAGTGGCATTCTCCAACAATGTCACCGAGCCTACCTTGTGGTGCCCAAATTCCGCCACTACTAAGTCTTGTTTTCCATCACCATTGAAGTCGGCCATTTCGACATCCGCAACACGCCCCACATGGCTCAATAAAGTGTAGGGCGTAAACGTACCGTCAGCGTGCCCTTTAAGCCATATAACTCTGCCTTTTCTTTCGTCGGAAGGCCAGAAAATACCCAGGTCAGCCACTATAATGTCTTGAATGCCATCGCCATCAAGATCAGCGACTTGAGTGTGAGCAGGGGCCGTGAGTTTGGCTAAAACACGGAACTGGGGCGACTTTTCATAGGGCTTCATGACCATCACATAACCGTAACGCATGTCACACGCCAGGAGGTCTAACTTAGTCTTGCTATAAAGGTGAACTAAATTAACATTAGTGATAGATGGAATTGGCAAATTACCAGGTTCAGGGTAGCCAATGCGCTGAAACTGCACCGGCATCTTGCCCGTTGCATCCGTATTTGTGAGGGTTGCAATGGCCTCCGGTGCGCGATTTTCAAAATACTTAACAACTGCTGCTTCTGGGGCCGCGTCAAACTGCAAATTGGATTCAAAAAAGAACTTATAGCCCATTGCAACCTGGGCTTTCCAACGCGAACGCGGAAAAGTATCCGGGCTGGGATTGGCGTGGCAAGCTCCGCATATCTGTGCGACTTGAGCCTTGGTCGCTTCTCCCGTCATCTGCGTCATGCCGCCCTGGTTCAGCGGCACCTGTGCCGGTTTCGTCTGATTGTTATCAACGCCTTTTTGCTGATTACATCCACTGCATCCCAAAAGCAGTAACCCGTATGAAATAGTAGCTGTGATGGAACCCCTCAGCCACTTAACTTTTTGCTGCTTCAACTTTTGCCTCCAAAATAAATACATCTGTTAGGACTCACATAGCGGGAGTGTTATGTCAGGGTGTCATGCCGAGCGGAGTGCAACGGAGTCGAGGCATCTTGAGCGTGAAAATCCTAGCTGACCCCTCAAGATTTCTCGACTGCACTGCGTTCCGCTCGAAATGACATGGCCTCCACAGCTTTCTGCGCAAGTCCTATATTTGTTTATACATTGCTCTGGCACTATCCTGCCGCGCCTCTAACTCATGCAGGCTCATGGAGGGCAAGGATTTGATCGGCATTTACTTGCTGCAAGACCTGCACTTGACCCGATAGCCAGTGAATCTCCAACCGCTCTACCTGGGTTGCTGCTCCTAAACCAAAATGCACCCGATGATCGCTCTCCCCCGCATAGCTGCCACCCCCCAGCACCACCCGCAGCTTCTTCTTGCCTCCTATC
>JAFAZH010000017.1 GCA_019239895.1 Abditibacteriaceae bacterium
AAGAGCCGGGTCAAGATGTGGAGTTGCTCTTACGTTGTGCCGCCTTGAATAAGATCACCACTTTAGGAATGCCGGAGAGTTATGCTGTCCATTAATCCACCAGGAGCCAAGGGCATTACTTTAACCCCTTATTCATGCAACAAAGCCTCAGAAGCAGCACAACAAATCATTGCACCCGACCGCTTACGGCTCCGCTCCTTCGGCGCTCCGCCTTCAGCGGTCGGGTGAATTTGGTCGTTCGGCGGCGCGCGGCTTGGTTGCTGCGCGTCATAACGGTAAACTGAGAGCTATGAAAAACACCCATACCTGTCCTAAATGCAGTTCACAGGAGATTATGTGCATCGAAGGGCGAACTGGCGGTTATGGAGGCGGTAACGATATTCATGTGGGATTCGGTACCGTTAAAGTCACCCGCTACCTGTGTGGCTCCTGTGGCTTCAGTGAAGAATGGATTGACGCACCAGAAGATTTGCACAGCTCAAAAAAGAATACGGCTCTTCTTAAGCAACAGCCGCCGAACCAGGCGCTCCACCCGACGCCTCCAGGCTCCGCCCGTGCCTCGCTCCGCCTTCCGGCGCGGCTGATTTGGACGTTCGGGAGCTGGCGTGCCGCGATTTGAGGCCGTAAGATTAACAATAGGACTTACGCAAAGGCCACAGCAAAGACCATACGCAGCGAGGGGTTGTTAAGCTGTTGGATCAGATAATCCGACAACAGCCCTCGTTTCAATTGATAGCTGGTTTGGCCGCTGTGATAAGCCAGGTGCTTGAGGCATGTCCACACCAGCAAAGCACAGGCAATGTGGTTGCGCTGAATGCGACCTTTACGACGCTGACAGTGTTCAATGCCCGTTAGCTGTTTAACTTCCCGATGATACTGCTCAATCTTCCAGCGCAAGGCACTCACCTCTTGAGTGACTTGGGCCGAATCTTGAGCCAGATGTTGCTCACCATCCAGTCCGTCTGATGAGAAGACACTGCGATGCGGAACAGTCGCAGCAGTTGATTTCTAGAGAAAGCCTTGAGATGCACCAGTTTACCTGTGGCCGCCTCAGCTTCCTCCAGAGCAGTTGGTCTACGGGTTGATTAGCTCCGGGTTGGCCGATGAGGTTGACCAAGTGGTTGCGCTTGAGGGGGACAATAGTAGATTTTGCCCAAGGCATCAATGGCACGCATGATTGCTTGAGCCGCATACCAGCTATCCATCAATACGGTGCAAAAGGGCGAGCCGCGTCGCTGCACCGCAGCCAACATGTCCTGCCATGAATTATTGCGTGCCGCGCTGCCTTGGGCACAGTAGAACACAAGGTGTAGAGGAAAGGGGCTAGGGGCAACCCAAGGGCCGCGGCATGGTTAGCATCAAAAGAGGGCATTCGATAGATTGACAGCGCGGCCTTGCCTTTTCATCCTTCCGCCTTTATGCTTCATCGCACCCTGCTGGCCCGCCTTGCCCCGCACGCCGTGAAACGGTATCCTCACTACATTATGAAGATTGCGATTGGCTCCGATCACGCGGGCTTTGCCTACAAGGAAAAAATTCGGGAGTTGCTCACCAGCCTGGGCCACGAGGTGCAGGATTTTGGCACTTATGCCGCAACGCCCCCGGTAGATTATCCACGGTTCATCCGCCCCGTGGCCGAAGCCGTGGCGCGTGGCGAGTTTGAGCGCGGCGTGGTCTTGGGCGGCTCTGGCAATGGCGAGGCGATGGCCGCGAATCGCGTCAAGAAGGTGCGCTGCGCCCTGTGCTGGAACCTGGAGACCGCCCGCCTGGGACGCCAGCATAATGACGCTAATGTGATCTCCATCGGGCAACGCATGATTTCGGAAGAATTGGCTCTTGAGATTGTGCGCGTCTGGCTCGATACGCCCTTCGAGGGTGGTCGCCATATCCACCGCATTGAGATGCTGGATGAGGCGTGAGGCACTGTCAATCCCGGTACGGGTCATCCATAAGTCAACAGGTAAATTACGCGGCAAGACTACCCGCCTAAAGACTTTAAACGTCGTTCCAAACAACAAGGCTGGCCCTGGACTTCACCCCATTTAGTAGACGATGGTTGAGCCATCTTGAGCCACTACTGCCTTTCCTATTGCGCTGCCTTGCTTTGCAGCGTCGAATGTCGCCCCTGTCTGGATTTGCAAATTAAGCGCAACTTGTGGCACAATATCGCTATGATGAAATTTCGCGCTTGGCATCTGCTCCCGGTGGGGCTACCGGTTATGGGTGTCGTGGTTTTGAGTGGCTGTGGTTCGTCGTCTGCGCCGCCTGCGGATTCAACGACTTCGTCCACTTCAACGACTTCGTCCACCTCAACAACATCAACTTCAGGCAAGTCAGCGTCCGCGCCAGCGGCCTCCCCAACGACAGCGGCTGAGCCGCCGGACACGACGAGCGCCGACGCCGCTGCCGCGCCGCAACGTAAGCCACCAGCGGGGTTCGGCAATGCCATTGGGCGCGTCCTCTTCGACAGCAAAGGCGCACCCAACATTGAAGTCAGGCTGTGTCAGGACATTGGCCTGGTCGGAGGCTGCACGGGCCAAACCTTTAGCGGTAAAACCGATAAAAATGGCTACTATATCATAGATAAGGTGAAGCCCGGCGATTATAGTCTGGCCGTGCGCATCTTCACCACCAATAATTTTATCTACCCGACAGCGGGCATCCTGTCAGCGGCGAAGTTCAAGGTCGAAAAAGATGAGTCGCTCCCGGTGCGCACGGTTAATCTCTGGAAAACCGATTTACAAACGATATCGCCCAAAAACGGCAGCACCGTTAAAGCCGCCCAACCCAAACTCACCTGGAAAGCCTATCCCGACGCCACTAAATATACAGTATCGGTGCAGACCAAGCAGGGCGGCGGAACCCCGACCACAATGGATACGAGTGAGACCTCCACGGCCCCTGAAAAGCCACTGCTCAATGGTGACTATGAGTGGAAAGTGGAAGCCTTCAATGGCGAAGGCACCAAGATTGCCGAAACCGCCGCCGCCTCGATCTTCAAAGTCGCCGGGCAAGCTGGCTCCAACACGGTCGAGATAGTTAATCCCCGGCCCAACGCGAGTGTCAGTGGCGCGGGTCTCACCTTGCAATGGAAACCCAACCCCTTAGCTCAGGAATATCATGTCTACCTCAAGGGCCTCAAGGCCAAGGACCCCTTGCTGAGCTTTATCAGCGTCAATGGCACGTCCTATAAGCTGGAAACCCCACCGCCACCCGATCAGTATTTCTGGAGCGTCGAGGCTTACAAAGACGGCGACAAAATCGCGGGCAGCACCTTCCAACACTTCTACGTCAAGTAAGTAATGCTGGGCGGGAAGAGGCTGATGAGATAAAGGGCACTTACTTGGCTACAGGCAGGGAATGGCAGTTTTGAAACAATCGGGCATGGCACCCGCCCCTAAAGGAGTGGGCTGGTAGGGGTAAGACCCGTGAACGGGCCTGTAAGCAATCCTCGTTAGCCCGGTTTACCGGGCTTCTCAATCCAGCCCGCTCCTTTAGGGGCGGGCGGCGTCAGTCATCCCTACCAAGCTTTGCACCCGGCTTCCTGGACAATGATTTCACGTCTAGCATTGCGGCGCTGGTTTGGAAAACGGAGCAAGGGCCGTAAGGCTCGCCACGCTGTCAGGAAGCTGTGGACAACGGAGCGCAGACTTTACACCGTTTAACAACACTCTCACCAGGCCATACAGCCGACCGCTTGCGGTTAGGCTTTAAGCTACTGCTCAAAGTTTAAGCCACTGCTCAAAGCAGCGTTGGGGCATTATATTAAACTTGATATTAAACTTGTATGGTGGATATCATGCTCATTTCCATGCAAGACTTCTTAAAAACTGGATCGCTTGGCCCCGTTCATTTAAAGATGGGTCGTGCCGAGGTTGAACGTCACTTGGGGCAGCCAGAGGATTGGAGCGCCATGCTGAACCAACAGCGGCGACCGGTGATCTGGAAATATGGGAGTATCGAGATTTACTTTAGCGACAACGAAGACGTTGTGGCGATGATATTCATAGACGACTTCGCTGCCCCACACCACGGGGTTAGCCAACAGTTAGACTTCTGGCTGCTAAAGCACAGACCCTCATTGATCGAACTTCAAAAAGAACTGGCGGCCAATGACATCACCTACACCACGGCTCCCGTGCCCGGCCTGGCGGACAACGTCTACTTGATTACAGCCGCCGGGGTGCATCTCCAGTTGGCTCAGGAAGTTGACGGGATGCCCCGCCTAGTGTCCTGCTTTATTCGCTGAGCATTCAGTCCGTGGAACGGGAGAGGGGGAGAGGGGGAAGCGTATTCTCCCCTTCCCCCACTCTCCCCCTCCTCTGCATTAGCCCTGGCCCGGAGGAATGGGCGTGGTGGTGGCTGCTGGCTTGGGCGTCGGTGTCACTTTAGGGGTCGCTTGCGGCGTTGGAGTGACTTTAGGCGTCGCCTGGGGAGTCGGTGTCACTTTGGGCGTTGCCTTGGGCGTCGGTGTCGTCTTCGGCGTGGGCGTCGTCTTTGGCGTGGGCGTGACTTTGGGCGTGGGCGTCAGGCCGGGCTTGGTCGGCGTGACGGTTGGGCCGGGGGTTGGTGTCTTGCTGCCGGGTGTCCCGCCTGGAGTGGGCGTGGCACTGCCGGGTGTGCCGCCAGGGGTCGGGGTTGGCCCAGCGGGTGCGGCAATGGTGCCGGGGAAGGTCGTGCCGGTGCTGCCGATTTGCACAGTGAAGGTGCCGGGGGCGCCGCCCGCCACGGGAAGGGTGCCGGTAACACCAATGGTCTGCGTCGCGCCATTTAAAGTAATGCTGCCTGTGACTTGGAAGACACCGGAGTTGGTGTCTATGGCCCCGGCTAGCTGCGCGATGCCTAATACGGCCCGCGTGCCCACCGCATGACTGCCCCCGGCCACTAATCTTGCGCGCGCCACGGAGGCGGCGCCATTATTCACGGTGAAGGTGCCCGAAGCTGTGGTATCACTTTTTACATCCAGCGACAGAACCCCGGTTTCCCCACCAGACAGCGCAGCAGTTCCATTGTAGTGGCCGACAAAAGCGTTAGTGGTTGGCACGCCCAATGAATTGCTGCTGCCGCCGCAGCCCGGCACTAGGGCCACTACGGGCAGAATAGCCACAGCACAACCAGCCACAGCCAGCCAGGGCGACATTTTCTTTTTTGGTATCATGAACTTCTTTCCTCAACTCGTTTTAAATTTCTTTCTATCATATTCTAAGCAGTCAGTCACCCATCTGCAACATAATTAGCGCATATTGACAACTTCTTAAGAGTTCCAGCAGTACTTTAAGGGTTTCGGTCGGTGCTTTCCCGGCAGCAGGGACATCGCCCGTGCCCACCCCCCGCGCTGCCTGCCCGCTCCGTTACACTGTGTCTTCAAGGGCAGCGTGTCGCCAGGGACAGCTAAACTGGCATTATAGACTGGGCTAAGGCCCTGCCATCCCGAAACAGGAGCATTGAGAGTGAGGTTAGGGTCTTCGTTGCGAAAAGTTGTAGCCCCCAGGCAGTGCTGGCGGAGATTGGCCAGCGTTTGCCTGATGGTGCTGGCGGACACGGTCTGTAGCCAGGCACAGGCTCCGGGGCAACAGCCGGTTCAGCAGGTTGTGGCGGCATCTGTGGCGTCTGCTGCGAGGGCATCTGTGGCGGGGGTGCGGCACGAGTTCGTTTACACCTCAACGACCAAGCTGAACTCCGTTGCCGTAGCGGGCACCTTCAATAATTGGGATCGCCATGCGAATCCTCTGCTTTCCGATGCGCAAGGAAAGACCTGGCACACGACGCTCAACCTGCCCTTTGGCAAGCACAGCTATAAGTTCATCCTTAATGGCGAGACGTGGATCACCGATCCCCAGGCCACTAAAAACGAAGATGATGGCAAAGGCAACATTAATTCAGTGCTGCTCTTAGCTCCCCCCGATTATGCCCGCCCCGCCAGTCCTCTCGATGGAATAACCGCACGCAGCGCCCTGCTGCACCCCACGACGGTGCCTGATCTTAACTACGACCGGGGCCAGCTCACGCTATCGCTGCGCGCGCGGCCCGGCGATTTAAAGCAGGTGTGGCTCAAGCGCGGCCATCAGCGTTACCCCATGTCCGTAGTAGCTACCAATGATTTATATGCACGTTATGCGGGGCAGGTGCCCTGGGATCGCAGGCACGATTTGACTTATGAGTTCGAGTTGGTAGATGGCCCGCGCACGGAAGCGTTTGGAACGAATGGATTAGGCGCACCGGGCGAGATTCGGCCTTTCCGCTTGAATGCGAAGGAGTTCAAACCGTTTGTGGTGCCGGATTGGGTGGAGGGCACCGTCTTTTATCAGATCTTCCCGGATCGCTTTGCCAATGGTGATAAGACCAACGACCCGCCGAATGTGCAGCCGTGGGACGCCGCTCCCAGTTGGTTTAGTCGCTTAGGCGGCGATGTCTCTGGGGTGCGCCAGCATTTACCGTATCTCACTGACCTGGGCATTTCGGCGGTTTACTTTAATCCCATCTTTAAATCGCCTTCCGTCCACCGCTATGATGCCGAAGATTACCACACCGTTGATCCGCAGTTTGGCACCAATGCCGAGTTCGCAACCCTGACTCGTGAGCTACAGGCGCGCGGCATTCGCACGGTCATGGATTTTGTGTTCAATCACACGGCCACGACCTTTCCTCCCTTTCTGGATATTCGCAATCGGGGCGACGCTTCACCTTATAAAGACTGGTATTTCATCAAGTCGTATCCGGTGCAGATGCAAAACAATCCCAACTATGTAGCCTGGAACAATTACCCTTCCATGCCCAAGTTAAACTTGGTCAATCCCGCTACCAACGACTATATGCTGGGCCTCGTCAACTACTGGAAACAGCAGGTGCCGCTGGCGGGTCTCCGACTCGATGTTGCTACCGAAGTGGATATGCACTTCTGGCGCAATCTGCGGCAACGGGTCAAGGGTCTCGATCCGCAAATATGGATTGTGGGTGAAGCGTGGGGCGATGGCTCCCCCTGGCTAACCGGCGACCAGTGGGACTCCAAGATGAACTATGAATTTCTGTGGCCCAACCGCGACTTCTTCGCGGAAGGCAAAATCCCGCCCTCCACCTATACGCGCCAGTTAATGGATTTATATCATCGCTATGTGCCGCAAGTCTCGCGCAACATGATGAACCTGCTCAGCAGCCACGATACCGCGCGCTTCCTGACCCTATGCCACAACAACCAGGACTTGGATCGTCTCGCGGCCACCGTGCAGTTCACCTGGGTGGGTGCACCCTCGATCTACTATGGCGAAGAACTGGGGATGCAAGGCGGCAACGATCCCGATAACCGGCGGGGCATGGAATGGCAGCGGGCGACTCCCGACAACCCAATGCTGCGCTATTACCAGCGGCTCATTCGCCTGCGTAATGCCAGCCGCGCCCTGCAAGCGGGCGACCCGCAAATCTTAATGACCAATGACCGTGCCCAAACCCTGGCCTATGCTCGCACGCTGGATCGAGAGGGTGTCATCGTGGCCATCAACCGCTCCGACAAGCCACAGACTCTCGACATACCACTCCCCGCCAACCGTGCCTTCCGGGTAGTCATGCAGAGCGGTCTGGTAGATGGTCTATCGGGCCAGCGCATCCCCACCGGTGCCACGCGGCTACTGCACCTTACGCTGCCTCCCTTACGGGCCGCCGTGCTGCTGCCCGCAACGCCCCCATTCCTCCGCCTGGCAGCATAAAATTGCCCGGCTGCCAGCTAGGATTACAGGGGCAGCCACCCGGCAACATGACCACCAGTCGTCCGGTTCCGCTTGTGCTGCCCGGTTGCCATATTATACTGAAAAATTCATTATAATTGATAGTTGGGCCGCTGCGCGAAGGAGACTCAGACAATGATAAGAATTCAATGGCGAGATGGAGTCGGGTTAGCTATCTTTATCAGTCTGATTACTACTCTTACCCTTCTGCCAATTTCGCCAGTCAACTCGTTGGAGAATCCTACGACTCGCCAACCCACAAATCCTAAACTCGCCTCCGGTCATCCAGTGTCTCCAGCCACCCAAAACCAGGTTAAATCGGCTCTTATCGGAAATCTTTGGGTGCCATTGCTGACTGGTTGGAGCAGCAAAATAACATCTACCGGTATCGAATTTCACCGACAACTGCAACGTGCCAAAGCCGATATTATAGTCAATTACTTCCCAGCTCATGGGCCTCACAAATTCATCGTTACATCTCGCCAACTGTTTGAGGCGATGAACCAGAATGCTGATACTCACAGTACCGTTGCCCAATTATATGGTGAGCAGGGTGGCAACCATTACGGGGCTGGCAGCTATGGTGATTATGACCCGGCTCGTTGGAGAAAGTATCCTGCTTATACTGTTTCTTTAGACCATATGACAGATGAGGATATGACAAAGGCCAAAGAACTTATATTTACCGCTGGGAGAAAAAAATATTCGGTCTCTTACATCGTGATAGGCCAAATACATAATAAGCAAGAAGCATCGCTCTATTTCCAAGACGATGACAAAACCAAAGCGGCCTGGAACGAACTTTTGAAGCGCGTTCATTTCAAAAAACAGCCAAAGCGAAAATACAGCGGCTCAACCAGGCAGTGCAACCGACGCCTTCCGGTTCCGTTGCACCCCGACTACAGGCGCGGCTGACTTTGGTATTGGGTGGCTGCGCGCGGCGTTGTAGGCAATAGAAAGATATAATAAGGAACTTAGTGAAGCCATCTGTATTAGTTAAAACGCTCCTCGTTATGGCTTTAGGCTCTTTGTTGATGGGGTTATTGGGCTACTATGCGGCATATGCGGGAGGAGGCTATTTGGACTATGGAGATTTTGCTGATGACTGTGCCGAAGTTGGTAGGTTCTATGGAATCGTATTCGGGGCATTAATGGCATTGTTCTATATTATTGGTGTAGATTATCTCCAGACCATCGTGGCGAAATGCTTCCCGCGTTATACCCGTTCATTAGTTGTGACAATCCACTGCTTGGTGGTGAGCCTCCTCTGTTGTCACATTGCAGAGGACTATCAGGATTATCAGAGACAGCGGGCACATATTGGCAATTTGCATCAAATTAAGTTAGAGGTTCATCCTCAGAGTTGGCAGGGTAGTAAAAAGTGATCTAAGATTGGCTCAACCAGGCCATGCAACTGGCACCTCCGGTTCCGCTACGCTTCACCTGCGGCGCGGCTGCCTTGGACGTTGGGCTGCTTGCGCGCAACTTCACTGCGTGCCACAATAAAAAAGCATGATTCTTCCCAAAAACCGTGACTCTCGCTACATCACTATCCGCCGAGGTGGGACGCTCACGGATTTGAACCATCAACTGCTCGCATTGTGGGCAGCCGCGTGTGCCGAACACGTTCTACATCGCTTTGAGTTGGAGCGACCTTCCGACACGCGGCCACGTCAGGCCATCGAGCAGGCTCGTGCCTGGGTGCGTGGCGAGATCACAATGTCTCAGGCGCGTGCGGCGGCTGGCGCGGCCAACGCTGCGGCAAGAGATTTGAGCGGAGCCGCCAGGCACGCCGCGTATTCTGCTGGCCAGGCGGCAGCGGTGGCGCATGTCGCCGCGCACGATCTCGGTGCTGCGGCCTACGCGATCAAGGCCGCGCGTGCGGCTGCCTCTCAAGGTGAGCAGGAAACCGCTGGCCGGATTGAGTGTCAGTGGCAGCGCGAACAGTTGCCGGAGGCGATTCGTGATCTTGTTCTGGATAGCCAGCGGCTCAGAGACGACATCTGCTGGTCGGTGTTCGACTGTTGGCGGGCGTGATGACCCTAACAAGCCACACAACCAGTTGGTGCAATCAATGCCTTCCGGCTTCGTGCCTCAGCCTCCCAGAACAGGTGAATTGGGCGTTGTGTGGCGGCGCAGATTGTGTAGGGATGTGCTAGGCTCAATCCCAGAGGTGTCAGCAGCATGAACAAAGTGCAAAGTGGTTTACTGTGCATTGGTCTGGCGGTTCTCATGCAAGTGGTAGGACGCCTGCTGATTACAGCCATGCGCCCCTCCCCCAATGTTGTGCTGGCTGGATTAATGGCCCTGTGGATGTTCGTCTCGGTCGTCTTACTGTTATTCGGTCTGTTTCGCTTAATCACTGCTTTACTGCACCGCGAGCGACCTGCCCCACCGCCTTAACACAACTAACCACCACCCAACCAAGCGGTGCCACGGATGGGTTCCGGCTCCACCTGGCTACGCCTCCAAACGCGGCTGAATTTAGCGTTCTATTGACAGTTGACCCGGATAGGAGCAGAGACCCGTGAAGCACCGTGCATTTGTCATCACCCTTATCAGTTCGCTCATAATACTCTCTTCTGTCGTATCTGCACAGAATGACACAATCTCAGACCATACACCCAGGGAGCAAGCGGTCGGCGATGCGCAAATGCTTACTACTATTGAACCACGAGCCGACTTTATTACGCTGTCACCAGATCAAACGCTGCTGTTCGCGTCTTACTCCAAGCAAAAGAGCTATCATCCGCACAACCAAGGATGGCTTAAAGTATGGCGGTTGAACTCAGGGCACTCCCTGCTGGTGTGGGAATGGCGACTCAGCGGCTATAGCATAAACCAAATGGCTGTCTCACCCGATGGCCAGACACTCGCGGCAGTGTGCTCGGATGCCGCAACGCGCCTATGGCACGCACAGACCAGCAAATTCCTACGGGCGATCCGACCAGCCCGACCCGACGCGCCTGGCAAGAGAGCGCCTGCTACAACCGTGGCCTATGCGCCAGACGGACAAACCCTGGCTATTGGGGGAGGCGTGAATAAGCCTGCCAACGCTGACCCGCAAGACCCTAACTCACAGAGCATGATTCAACTGCTCAGTGCCCGTACCACCAGGCTCCAGCATACCTTCTTCGTGCTTGGTGATCCGGCTGTCATGCGGTTCGCGCCCGACAGCAGGCGTATCGCTATCGGGTGCTATACCTCCATCGAAAATCAGGTAGCAGGCCGACGCGCCTGGGGAGCAGGCGGTTACGTTGGCCTGTGGGATGCCGCGACAGGCCAGCAGGGTAGTCGCTTGCAGAAGAGCGAGTTTTACCAAATGATGGTTCCCGGACTGTTCTTCTCGTCCGATGGCAGCGTGTTAGGAGCCGTCGGGGCAGAATTAGCTCTTTTGTGGAATGTGGCCGACGGGAGCATCCGAACCCGGCCCAACATTGGGGGAGCGAACCGTCCTGGTAGCGTAGCGCTCTCTGGGGATGGCAAGCTCGTTGCTATCGGCAGTGGCGTCGGCATCAGAATTTACGATGCTCAAAGCGGCGAACTTCAACAAACATTGGTGGCTAAGGGATACATCACCTTCATCGCGTTTTCACGCGACAACATCCACCTTATTGCTGCTGATTTTCAAGGTGCTGTCAGGTCTTGGCAGGTCAAGTGAATTGCTTGGCGATTCAGAAGTAGGCGAACAAGACCCTGCACCCGACCGCCTGCCGCTCTAAGTTCCGGGTTTACACACTGTCTGTTCGGCAGGCGGCGGCTGAGTTGGGCACTGGACTGCGGCGTGCAGCCGCATAGGATGCGCAAGGTTAGAATATAACAGGAGTATGAACACAATATCTCAGTGTGTGACAGTCATACGGACTCTCTTTGATGAAGCGGAACGCCGGGGCATCCTGCTCTGGCTTGAGAATGGGTGGGCGATTGACGCGCGGCTCGGCAGCATCACCAGGGAGCACGAAGATATTGATATTGCCTTCGCCAGTGATAAAAAGGCAGCTTATCGAGAACTCCTCGCAACAATGGGATTTAACCGGCATGAAGTCACAGACTATGGGTTTCTGTCACGGCATAACGGCCTGCTCCTAGACTCCGAGCCTTGTTTCGAGACCAACGGTGAATATGGTTTTGAGAACTTTCCAGGCGGCTCCTGCCCCATCGAGAAACAGGGTGTTATTGAAGGCTACAATGTCCGGTGTGTCAGTTGGGAAGCTATGTATTTCGAGTTTTTGGGCTACCTGGACGAGATTCCGCGCGAGCAGTGGCGCGAGAAAGACTTTCAAAGTCTGCGGCTCATTGAAGCTCACTTGAACCAAGACCAAAAGCAACTGCTAAAAGACCTGCATACGAGGACAATATATGTGATGGATGATACTCGCTGTTGAGTCCAAACCAAAGGAGAAAGCGATGAGAGCAAACGTTTGGGTGATGTTTCTGCAATTGGCGGAGACAATGGTGCGTGGTGTCTTAGGGCTGCTGTTGGGCCTCCTCGGCTGCATGGCAATTCTCTCCGGCTGCTACCAACTGCTGGGGACCAGCTTCCACTTTTTCAGCGGGATGGGCGTGTTCGTCATTGTGAGTTTGGCGGTGGGCGGCTTACTGCTCTGGTTCGCCAGCAGGCTCCTGAACAGTCTGGTCAGGCGCGGACAATCGGCGTAAAATCAAAGCCCTGTCAAACATCCTTAACAATCGCCTGGCAGGGCACTAACCGCAGCCCAACAGGGCGCTCCAACCAACCGCCTATAGCCCTACGTTCCGGGTTGACACCCTGTCTGTTCGACAGGCAGAGGATAAGTTAGATGTGGAGCCGCTGCGCGCAGCTTAATCGTGCCCGTTATAATCTTTATCATGCAACCAATTGTCACCGCACGGCTTCTGTTGCGCCCGTTCGTGCCCTCCGATTTAGAAGATGTATACCGCGAGATTTTCTCGGACGCGGAGGTTTGTCATTTC
>JAFAZH010000037.1 GCA_019239895.1 Abditibacteriaceae bacterium
GAAATGACAAACCTCCGCGTCCGAGAAAATCTCGCGGTATACATCTTCTAAATCGGAGGGCACGAACGGGCGCAACAGAAGCCGTGCGGTGACAATTGGTTGCATGATAAAGATTATAACGGGCACGATTAAGCTGCGCGCAGCGGCCCAACGCCAAAGTCAGCCACCGCTTGGAGCGAAGCGGAAAGCAGCCGGTTGCATTGTCGGGTGGTGTGGCTGGTCTACGTTTTGAGCCTCCCACTGAGCCTTGCTGCTGCCTGGATGCCCATTTGCCTTCATCCGAGGATGGCATTGCGATAAGCATCCATGAGAGCCTGAGCCGCTGCCGGAAAGAGCAACGTGCCGCCATTGCGCCAACAAAACGAAAGCGGAATACCGACAAGTGCGTGCATTACAACCACCGCTGGCGCGACCGTGAGCAACGCCGTCAAATTTGGAATGGGCAGGATCGGTAAATGCCATAAGCCCCAGAGCGCCGAGACAAAAAATGCTGAAGCCCAAGGACGCTTGTCGCCAGTTCGATAAACATGGCTGTCCAGTGCCCCCCGAAAAACGACCTCCTCTAAGGTGAAGCACACCAAAAAATACAGATAAAATTGTTTGAGCAGTGGTAGAACCTGAAAAGACGATACCGATGGAGATCGCCCCTGGGCCAGTGCCGTTATTGACATGAGGGCGCAGCCCATCAACACCGCTGTTGCGAAACTCAGCACTACGGACTTGGTGATGCTATCCCATTGGAGACGACACCCGGCAAAGGCCACCAATACCGCACCGCCAAGGCAGCAGACCAACCACAAGATGACTGACCAATTCCGCGTGGGAGCCAGCGTAGCAAGATCGTAAACGGGCACTATCAGGAGGCCCAGAGCCAGCATAACTCCCCGCCAACTTATCGAAAAAGACTGCGCATCGCGCACCCAAAGTTTACACAGGGGTTGTTGCCGGACGAGGAGCTGAAAAACCACCACCAGGGGCACACCAAGCAGTAAGTAGTCGTTAGAGTTAAGATGGAGCAGCCCGCCCGCAGCTATCCATATTAGAGTAAAGGATGCCGCCTCGATGTAATTGCGTAACGTAGCCATTAGCTATACCCTTTGTGTGCCAAAAGCATCGCGTACCGCAGCCCAACGCCAAGCTTGTATGTTAAAGAAAGAGTGCCAGTGATGCACGCGCTAAGCTCAGACTGCGAGTCTGCGAGTCTGCGGGTGAGATGAGCACCTGGCGCTCTGCTTAGTTTTGCTTGGTAGGTCGGACAGTATCCTAAGCCTCCCGCTATGGGTTAAGTTAGCATCAGTTAGCATCAGTTAGCACCGGAGAGCTTGCATTCACAAGGCTGACGAACCGGCAAAGCAAAACCTGATTAATCAAAAACCAGATGGGAGGTAGGCTCATGTTTTTAGGCATTGATGTCAGCAAAGACTCCTTAGATGTGGCCTTGATTCAAGCCGCAGAACCGACACGTAAACCGCGTCACAAAGTCTTCGCCAATACACCGCAAGGGCATCAACAACTGCTCACTTGGCTGCACCAGTGCCAGTGTAACTCCGTCCATGTCTGCCTGGAAGCCACTGGCACCTGGGCGGACGCCATTGCCTTAGCCCTGCATCAAGCCGGGCACAGAGTATCAGTGGTCAATCCAGCCCTGATTCATGCCTTTGCCCGCAGCCAACTGCGGCGCACCAAGACCGATAAAGCCGATGCCCACCTCATCGCTCGCTTCTGCCAGATGCACCAGCCCCCGGTATGGACGCCTCCGGCCCCTGAACTCCAAGCACTGCAAGCTTTGGTGCGGCGGCTGGAAACGCTCTTGGAGATGCACACGATGGAATCCAACCGCTTAGGTGCCGGACTCAATTGTGCTGCCGTCCAAGCTGACTTAGAAGAGCATCTGAGGGATCTGCAAGCGCGCATCGAGAAAGTGCGCCGTCAGATTCAGGATCATCTCGACCAGCACCCTGATCTCAAAAATAAAGCCCAACTCCTGGCCAGTATTCCTGGCATTGGAGCTACCACTGCTGCGTTGCTCTTAGCGGAGTTGGGTGACATGAAGCAGTTTAGCAACGCTCGTCAGGTAGCTGCCTTTGCGGGCTTAGTGCCGCGCCTGCATGAGTCGGGCACGTCCGTGCGAGGCCGTTCTCGTCTGTCGAAAGTGGGGTCTTCCCGGCTGCGCAAAGCCTTGTATTTTCCAGCCATCACCGCCTTACGTTGGAATCCCCTGCTCAAGACCTTTGGGCAACGCTTAGCCCAACAGGGCAAAAGCATGATGGTGATTGTGGGAGCCGCGATGCGCAAACTGTTGCATCTGGCCTATGGCGTCTTGAAGTCTGGCCTACCTTTTGATCCGTATTTTGCCACCCGCACCCCTTGACGTTCAACACAGTATCTCAACGGCGCTTGGAGGCGCAGCGTAGCGGAGCCGGAAAGCGTCCGTTGCAGCGCCTGGTTGAGCCGCTGTTTATCGCTTACGGAATCTGTCATTCATTGCTATAGCTCAACTCTTCACGGATAAATTCACGAAGATAGTTATCTTGGGTAGTTATTATAGTCTGTCCAAGAATTTCCTTAGCCTTTTCGTCCTCAATTAAAGACAAAGCTGTAGCGGCTGCACATGGCACGTCAGGATCATTCTCTTGCAAGAGTTTACTCAGTGGCTCAATCAAATCTTTATCGGGAAAACCTGCGGCGATTTGGGCACTCCAATAACGCACACTGCGGAATGGGCTTACTAAAGCATCAAGTAAATGCGGTTTCACTTCACTGCGACTAAATTGTTCAATAACTAACTCAACCAACTGATATACGCCGAAGCAATCTCCCTTCCCAAAGGAGTTGAGGAATAAAGGCACACAGGCAACATCAGGAAATGACATGAAATACTTTCTTACTTCATTATACTTATCAATTTCTGCTTGGCTGAGGTCATTATCGTCTGGCATCGGTTGATGCTGTCGTAAAAATCC
The DNA here is from genome assembly GCA_019239895.1 of Abditibacteriaceae bacterium. GTDB lineage: Bacteria > Armatimonadota > Abditibacteriia > Abditibacteriales > Abditibacteriaceae > JAFAZH01. Next base: position 2,964 of record JAFAZH010000037.1, read on the forward strand.
AAGAGCCTCTTCCTTATCCATGCTGTTCCTTATTATATATTCTCTTGGGTTTGAGTATGATGGCTGCGATACAGTGGCGCGCAGCGGCCCAACGCCAAGGTCAGCCGCGCCGTAAGCCCGTAGTGAGGCACGAACGAAGGGCTGTAGGCGTCGGCTGCACCACCTGGTTGGGCTCGCTGTCCAGCCGTGTCGGGACCCGTAATGGGCACCTCACCATCGTGCCGCTCCTCGTGTGGCCGCGCCGCTTGGCGCGACGTCGTGTCACCAGGCTGTCATGGCTCAGTATCACCGACTTCGTCGTAACGCGCACCGGCCCAACGCCAAGGTTCGCCGCCGCCGAAAGTCGGGGCGACGAGAGGGACCACCAAAGCGCTGGCTGTGGGCGGACGGGTGCAGCGGCTTGTTGTCCTTTCGGTTGGGTCCGCACTGCCAATTGCGGGTAAATGGCGTCAGGTCAGTCAATGTGGGCGCAGCCGGCGCAGAACCGCGCCGGCTGCGCCCACATTGTGAGATGGAGCGAAATTCCTCAAACCGAAGAGGGCAAAAGTCGCATCAACTTGTCCTCTGGAAACAGCGCAACGTCAACAAATCCCTCCAGACGCGACCCTGACTTCGGCGAGCAGCAAAGGCCAATGGTTGCATCTCTTGGAAAGAATCTCTCATCGATCTTTCCAAATATTTCCTCATGACGCTTGTACGTGTGGTTGTACATGTCCGTAACAAAGGCGACCGCCACCTTGTCTTCGAAGAGCAAGGGTATGTGATGGATGTACTGTCCAAATACCTGATTGCAGAATCCGATGTAGTCTTCGGAGTACAGCACGTGAGTATGCCAGAACGGGTCAACTGGCAATGACATGGCCGGCGGATTTAGCGGATCCAGAATGTGGATCGCATAATATCTCTTGAGATATAGGATGCCAGTGTCCAGGTGTTTAGCATCCTTGATGCCGTGTTCTTGCGCCACTTTCTTCTTGACGAGTGAGAAATCATGAAGATCGATCATCTGCAAGGCGATGTAGTGTTGGTAGGTGATCTCCACCTTGACTGATTTTGCCAATTCTGAACTCTTCATTTGAGGTTCCTCCGAATCCATAGGAGTTGGCGCGTTACGAACGCCGACGCGCTGATTATACTCGAACCAAGCCATCGCGTGCAATAGCAAAACGAAGCGTCTTGGTCCTCCCTACCATTATCTGTTTATCTGTTGTTAGATCCTTTGAACTACAACCACGCCGCGCGCAGCAGCCCAACAATATATTATGCCGCAAAGCCGCTATTTAGCGGCATTTCTATCCTTACCGCCTGAGTATACCGCATTTTACACCCCCTGGGGCTACCCTGCAAGGCGGCTGAAGCTGCGGCATAATACGCCTATAGGCGATAATTGCCGCTCTGCGCAATTCTTGAGAGCCTGGCATGAGCATTCTCCGGTCGAGTTGTCCGCGTGCTGGATGAATGACTTGACATGGCGCAATCGAACTTCATCACCTAACCATAAACTCCCGACAACAGTTTCTATTCAAATCAGCAACCACCGATGGACACGGATGTTTTAGATGCTGGTTACTGGATGCTGGATCAGCAATCCTCGATCTTCTCTCCGTGTGCAGCGCTGGTTACTGGCCGGGTGACGCTACCATTGCGCTTTTTCGGCGATCATCACGGCGGCGTCATCGCCGGGCACTGGCTTGGAGAAGAAGTAGCCCTGTCCATATTCGCCCGCTAAGCCGCGCAGTTGGGTCAGTTGCTCCTGGGTCTCCACGCCTTTAGCAACGACTGCCATATCATGCTGGTGCGCTAACTGAATAATGGATTGCACCATCGCCACGCCTTCTTCGCCCACTTCTTCACTGTCCAGGCAACTGACGAGGGAGCGATCCATGTTAAGGCTATTCAACGTCAAGTGTTGCAGGTAATGGCCCGCGATGCCCTCGCTGCCGAAATCGTCCACGCACACTTGCAGGCCGAGGGCGCGCAACTGGTCTACACTCGCTTCCAAAGGCTCCGGGTTCTCCACGAAGGCGCTCTCGGTCACTTCCAGTTTCAGGTTTTCGGGGGGCAACTCGCTCTGGCGGATAATCTCTTCCAGGTGATCGGCGAAATCGGGCTGTGCCACATGCTTCTTGGACAGGTTGACGTTCATTGTAAGATGCGCCTGCTCCGGGTATTCCAACTGCCACTCCCGCATCTGGCGACACGCTTCGAGCAGCACCCAGCGGTCAAGGTGGACGATTAAGCCAGTCTCTTCGGCGAGGGGAATAAATTCGGACGGAAACGTAAAGCCGCTCTTGGCGCGTTGCCAGCGCACCAGGGCTTCAAAGCCGCTAATCTGGCCCGTGCCTAGAGCCACAATTGGCTGATAATGCAGCTTGAGGTCTTGCTGGTTGAGGCCCGTGCCCAAGATGCTGGACAGGTAGCCATCAAGCTGCCAGATGCAACTGTCAATCTCCTGGATGGTGCGATCCAGTTGGATACGTTGCAACTCGATGGGACGAATCGCCTGCTCCAGACGCCGCCGCGCAATCGCATAATGTACCTGGGCCGCCCGTTCCGTGGCGAGGTTGTGGTAGTTGGCGCGCATTTGGGCGCTGTTCAGCGATAATGTCTTCCTGGTCTCCAGAAATTCCTGGCGCTTGGTGCGCATCTCATTGATAACTAACTTAGTCTCTAATATCGAATCGGCCTGAACTCTTTTAATCCGCCCTGTCTCGGTATATTCAATCGGCAATTAGCTCACCTCATCCAACCTATGTTGTCATACTCAATACGTAAAGTTGCAATAACCTCGCCTTTTATATATTCCCTATTTCGCTTGAAATTAACCATCAGTAGCCGATAATTAGCAATTATTCGCCCTATCGAGCCAGTTAGGGAGGGGCTTGTCTTTGTATGGAGACAGCGGATCACGAATGTGTGCCAGCCCGCTGAGGTCATGACGGTATGGGAATAGTGGGATATTCTGAGGTGCGTCCTCTGAGCCATTGCGCATCCCTACGCTATTGCGCACCAAGCGGAGCCATGCTATGACAATAGGCATGGAATCCACACCCGCCTCAGAACGCCTGGCGCAGCAGATCGCTTTTATTCTGGAGATTGACAAACTGAAAGGTGTGCTCCGGCGCACCTATCTCCTAAATGGCACCCGGCACGAGAATTCTGCCGAGCATAGCTGGCATCTGGCTCTGATGGCGATGTTGTTGGCCGAGCACGCCAATGAATCCGTAGATGTGTCCCACGTCATTAAAATGGTCCTTGTGCACGACCTGGTGGAGATAGATGCGGGCGACACCTATTGCTATGATGCGATAGGTACCCTCGATCAAGCCGAGCGCGAAGCCCAGGCTGCCGAGCGACTCTTTGGCCTCTTACCAGCGGAGCAGGGGCTTGAATTGCACAAGCTGTGGATAGAGTTTGAAGACCGTGCCACTCCTGAAGCTCGCTTTGCGGCGGCTCTGGATCGCCTCATGCCTTTATTGCACAACTACCACACCGAGGGCCGCAGTTGGCGCGAGCATGGCATCACCCAGGATCAGGTTGTGGTGCGCAACCATCACATCGCCGACGGGTCGCAGGCACTCTGGCAGTTTGCCCAGGACTTCATTCAGCAGGCGGTGGCGCAGGGCTTCCTCCCCGCCAGCACAACTTCTGGTTGACCGGCTGTTGTCTTATTGTCTCGCCTTTATTGTCTTATCCTTTGCTGGGTGAGGATCAGGCCATCCGACGCGCCAGGTTGAGATGCCTGGCATACTATGCAGCAGATGGAAACCTACCCGAACTTTAAGCCCATCGTCATTGTATCCGATGCTTTTATGGCAACCTCGGCCACGGCAATACGAGCCGGTTTGGAAGCCTTCGGTCTGAGAACGAGCCTTTTCCTCTGCGGCTTAGAGACTCATGTATGGGATGTCTTAGCTGGTAAATTACCCGATTGCGACGACATCATCTTTGACTGTCACGGGGAGGAGGGCCAGTTACTCTTTGAGGTCGCCTCGCGCGACACAGCAGGATTCCAGCCCGTCAGAATCGGCCCGGCAGAAGTTCGGGCCAGAGCACAGTTGTCCCATAAGTTTGTGATTTCGTTAGCCTGCACGACCGGGACTCCTGCATTAGCCGAGGCTTTTCTGGCAGGTGGCTGCCGAGGTTTTATGGGGCCGCACGGCTGCCCGCACGTTCACGTCGGTTTCCTGTTCGTCTTGCAGTTCTACCGGCATTTACTGCAACATATCGGCAGTGGGGAAGGGAACTCACACCTTGCCGCAAGGGAGGCCCTTGAGGCGGCCCGCCACTTCGATGTTGACGCAGCCATGTTCACAATTTATGAGACATAAGCCAGCCCCAACATCTCAGCCATGCGGTGCCACTGACGCCTCCGGCTCCGTTGCACCGCGCCTGCAAACGTGGCTGACCCAGACGACCCCCATAATGCCCGCACCTCCACACTTAAAATGGAGCAGTTTAAAATGCAGGGGGCGCTAAGGGAAGTTGAATCTCGACCAGCAGACCGCCGCCTGCTGCGTTCACGGCGCGCACCTTACCACCATGCAAGCGCACAGCCCGCTCGGTGATTGAAAGACCCAGGCCGACGCCACCGCTCTGGCGATCTCGCGCACCCTCAATGCGGTAGAAAGGGTCGAAGAGGCGAGTCAGAGCTTCCTCGGGCACGCCGGGGCCGCAGTCACGCACGGTGATAACAGCACGCTCTGGCTCGTCCGGTTTCTCCGTTGCTGATTCGCGGCGCAGACTGATTTCCACATCCTTTCCGGGAGGTGTATAGCGCACCGCATTGCGCACCACGTTCTCGACTGCGCTGCGCAGCAGGTTGGCGTTGCCGGGGATAATGCACTCTTCCAGATTCACTACGCGCACCCCGCGATCTTGGCCGCTGGCCTCGAAGTCGGCATCGGAGGCAATCTCCCCCACCACATGCGCCAGGTTGACCACCTCGCCGCGCGCTTCGGCCCCGGCGGTTTCCAGGCGGGTGAGAGTCAGCAATTGGCCGATTAAAACATTCAGGCTGTCGGCTTCATGGTCAATGCGTTCCAGGAAACCAACCGTCTCGCCCGTAGCCGTCTGCATCGCCAGGTCCAGGGCCACTTGCAGGCGAGCCAGGGGCGAACGCAATTCGTGCGAGATGTCACCCAGCAGGCGGCGTTCCGACATCAGCATACTCTCGACACGCTCGGCCATCACATCGAAATCGCGCCCCAGGTCGGCCAACTCATCACGGCGATTACCCATTTGTGGGCCAACGCGCACCGCCAGGTTGCCTGCCGCCAGTTCGAGCGTGGCTTGCCGTAGTTTAATGGCAGGTGCCGTGAGGTAAAGCGCCAGGCCATAGCAGACCGCGCCCAGCGTGAGGGCCACCACGAGCAGGCGCAGTAGAGCATCGGGATGGGGATGCCGCCACTCGTGGAACGGGTCGTTATGGTCATGCGGCCCACGCAGGCTTTGCATTGCGACATAGTAGCCACCACGCCGGGTTTCAATGCGGCGGGCAATCCAGGCATCGCCGTCATCTGCCGCCAGTGACGCTGTGCCCACATGGGCGGCTTCAGGTATCAGGGAGGCGGCCTTATCGGGGGCCGGTGGCCCCACCAGCAATCTTGGCACAGCCACCGGTTGCAGCGGGTCTACAGCATAGAGTGATGCTCCGGCGCGATCTTCCGGGCCTTCGGGGTGGGGTCGCAGTGAAAAGCGCCAGGCTTCATACAGAGCCTTTTGCCCCCCGTATTCATAAGCGACGGCGGCAGCCTGCGCCCGTGCTTCCAGGCTGTCGCCAGCCGCCCCATAAAAAAACCGGTCGAAGCCGCCGCGCTGCATGGCTAAGCCCAGCGCGAACAGCCCCGCGCCGATGAGGATTTGCGCGGCCCAGAAGCATAAAAAAATTTTGAGGAACAGGCTACGCATAGCTTACTCGTTGGCCCCTGGCTCTGTTTCACTTTGTCCTGGTCGGGCATAGAGGTAGCCAACACCGCGCACCGCTTTGATGCGCTCGCCACCGCGTTCGTTGGGGCCAAGTTTGCGCCGCAGATTAGAAATATGCACATCAATGCTGCGGTCGTAGGGCAGGAGCGGACGGCCCAGCGCGGTTTTGGAAATCATTTCGCGGGTCACGATTTCGCCCGCTGTGCGCAATAGCAAATCCAGTAGCTCGAACTCAGCCGTCGTCAGATCGAGTCGGGTCTTGCCCCGGTAGGCTTCACGGGTCGCGCCGTTTATTTCGAGGTCGCCGACGCGTAGCGGTTGGAAAGGGGTGCCCGACTGATGGGACGCCTGGCTCACTTCAAGGGCGGTTTGCAACCGACGCGAAATCGCCCGCAGCCGTGCTACCAGTTCCCGTGATGAAAAGGGTTTGGGTAGATAATCGTCTGCGCCCAGTTCCAGGCCCAGCACGCGGTCTACCTCGTCGCCGCGCGCGGTCAACATCAGCACCGGCAGATGCGCCACGGCACCCCGGGCGGCGCGAATACGACGCAGCACCTCGAAGCCGCCAATGCCTGGCAACATCACATCCAGCACCACCACCGAATAGTCGCCGGTTAAAGCCTGCTGTGTCCCCGCCTCGCCGCTATGCACGGCGTGGGCGTCCATGCCTTCGCGGCGCAGGTATTCCGTGACCAGTTCGCACAACTGCACATCGTCATCAATAATGAGCACGCGAGGCGTGCCCGCTTCCGTTGCGGTTTGCATAACCAGAGTTTACGTCTCACTTTGCTCCGATGGTGTAAACAATTGTTAAGAATTGTGCGTTGGCCTTAACAATTGCTTACATTCGGTTAGGAAAGGCTTACGGGCGCTTAACCTTTCGGCACCGCGCTACAATGAGAATAGAAGTATTGATTTGAGACGCCATAAATTAAAGCCACATCGAAAGGAGCCGCAACCGACATGAAAAGCCAGCAGAGAAGAGCTACTAACGCCCTGGTCGTGTTGAGTGTGATTGCAGGACTGTGCGCCACGAACGGCCACGCGCAGGGGCCAAAAGGTGCCGCCAAAGGCCCTGCCGGTGCCGATCACAACCGCCGACCTCCCGGCCCTGGCGGGCGAGGCTTTGGCGAACGAGGTTTTGGCGGGCCTGGATTTGGCGGGCCGGGCGGTTTTCGGCTCAATGCCAAGATGCGCCTGAGTCGCTACTTGCATGATGTGGGTGAATTGGAAACTGGCAAGAACCAGTTGAGCAAGAGCCAGGCGAAGCAAGTTGTGCTTCTGGTGCAGCCGTGGCAGAAAAAGCCAACCATGAGCGAAGCCGATGCGCAAGCTCTGTTGACTAAGCTCAGTGCCGTGCTGAACACGGGGCAGAAATCCGCACTTACCAAACTGGCCGCGCAAGATCGTCCTCCCGGTGGGCGCATGGGTGGCCCTGGCGGTGGCCCCGGTGGAGGGTTTGGTAGAGGATTTGGTGGCCCTGGTGGGCCGCCCCCCGATGGCCCGCCGCCCGGTGGCGGACGACGTGGTGACGGGCGACGTGGCGGCCCGCCAAACGGTCAACGGCCTGATGGCCCACCGCCTGGAGGTTTTGATGGTCGCATGGGCGGCCCCGGTATGGGTGGCCCCGGCAGAGGGCCTGGTGGTGGCCCGCCCAGTGCCAAACAGATGCAGCAAATGCGCCAGCGGATGCAGCAGATGCAGGGCTTTTTCAAGACTTTCAATCCCCTTTACCCGCCTGCTTCCTCCCCGGCGCTCAAAGCGATGCCCGCGCCCATGCGGGAAGGCGCACAACGGCGCTACCAAAACACCGCCGCAATAATTTCCCGGCTCAGCCACAAAGCGCAGAGCAAGTGATTTAACCACCGATGTACACAGATAAACACAGATGGAGGAGGACGGAAGATTGAGGACTTCTCATCCAGCATCGAGTAACCAGCATCCAGCATCATCCGTGTCCATCTGTGTTTATCGGTGGTTAATAATCCAGAAATTTAAGATGTAAAGATTCAATAAGGAGATGTCAAATGGCACAACAAAAATGGATGGTGGGCACAGTGGCCGTGGCGATGGGCCTCGGCTGGGTCGGCACTGCCAGTGCGCAACCGAACCCCGGCGATGCGGGCAAGGCCGCTAATCCCCCGAACTGGCAGCAGGGGCCAGGAGGTGGGCCGGGCGGCCCTGGCGGTGGTAATCGCCCCGACTTTCGCAACATGACTCCGGCGCAACGCCAGCAGGCGATGCAGCAGATGAACACGCAACGACGCGAGCAGATGGTGCGCTTTGCCCTGGGCAATGTCGGTGTCACCAATGCCACGGTGCAAAATGCGGTCGTGGCCTATGCCAAAAATCAGGACGAAGCCCAGCAGTCGCTTCAGGAGTTAAGCAATAAGCTGGTGGAAGCGGTCAGCACTCCGGCCACACCCGACGACCAAATCGCCAAGCTGCTGGCCGACTTCCGCGCTGCCGTCGCCACGGCCCAGGAAGACCGCAAGGCTGCGCAATCGGTGCTGGATGCCAAGACGCACTATAGCCAGCAGCCGCGCCTGGCTCTCGCCCTCACCTCCCTCAACCTCATTGGCGACCAGACAGCGTTGCTCGGCACTGGCGGCAACATGGGCGGCCCAGGCAGAGGGCCAGGTGGCTTTGGCGGCCCCGGTGGCTTTGGTGGCCCCGGTGGTGGCCCCGGTGGTTTTGGCGGACGCGGTGGCCGTGGTGGATTTGGCGGCCCCGGTGGAGGTTTCGGTGGCCCCGGCGGTGGTGGGCCGGGGGGAAACGGCGCCAACAACTAATGACAAAATGCTTGGTTTAAAGGAGTTAACTCATGACACATACACATATCACACGACCCCTCATCACACGACGCAATCGCGTCCCGCGCTGGCTCGCTGGAGCTGTGGCCTGTGGGCTGCTCGGATCGCTGGCTGTGCCATCGCACGCTCAGAACAACCCCGACCCAAATGGGGGCAACGGCGGCAATCAAGCCCCCCCCGCCGATTTTCGCAACCTCACCCAGGAGCAGCGTGACCAACTCATGCAGCAAGTGAGCGATTATACCCGCGAGCTAACCCTGCGCCTGATGCTCACTAATGCAGGCTTCGCCGATAAGACCCTTCAGGACGCCGTGGTCGCGTTCGCTAACGAGCAAGCTAAAGCCACGCAGACCCTCGGCCAACAGCAGCGCCAACTGATGCAGGCCATGCAGGGCCAGACGGTGCCCGAAAAGCAGGTGGGAACTTTGCTCAATAACTTCAACGGGGCAGTGGAGGACGAAACCACGCGACGCGCCAACGCCCTTAAGGAACTGGACGCCAAAATCAACTACTCCAAACAGCCGCGCCTGGACGCTGTCCTCACAGTTCTGGGTATTGTCGGCAATGAGATGGCGATTGCTGGCGGTAATAACGGCTTGATGGCTGGCTTCGGTGGGCCGGGCGGTCGCGGCGGATTTGGTGGCCCCGGTGGTGGCTTTGGTGGCCCCGGCGGTTTTGGTGGGCCAGGCGGCTTTGGTGGGCGCGGTGGTGGCTTTGGCGGACGCGGCGGTGGCTTTGGCGGGCCAGGTGGCGGCGGGCCAGGTGACGGCGGCCCTGGTGACGGTGGCGGCCCTGATTTTGGCGGCCCCGGTGGGCCAGAGGGCGCACCTCCCAATGATCCGCCGGGTGGTCTGCCCGTTGCTGATGGGCGTCAAGCCTGATGGTCAAGGTCGCGGGACAGACTAAGCTGCGGCTAAGCTAAGGCTGCGGCAACTCGTAGGGGCACCCCTCGTGGGTGCCCTTTGCTGGGCTTAAAAGAGGGCACCCACGAGGGGTGCCCCTACGGGTGACCACGCTCAAACATTATCTCAGCCTTTCTATTATTGCCCAGGGAAACAGTTTTTATGCATTCAAGATTCGGCTTTATATTGCTACTGGCCATGCTGCACCCGGCACTTCTCCACGCGCAGCAACCTCTGACGCCCGCTTTGCTCATCCTCAATAAGCGTGACCGCTCACTGGCGATTGTTAACCCAACCACCCGGCAGGTGGTGGCGCGGGTGCCAGCAGGTGAAGACCCGCACGAAGTGGTGGCATCGTCCGATGGAAAATTCGCCTATATTTCCAATTACGGCGGCCCGGGGAGCAACCTCAACACCCTTTCGGTGGTGGATTTAGTGGCACAGAAGGCTTTGCCCGCCATTAACTTAGGGGCGTTGCACAGCGCGCACGGTCTGGCCTTCGCAGGTGGCAAGGTCTATTTTACGGCGGAGACTAATAAGGTCATTGGCCGCTATGATCCCGCGACCCAGCAGGTGGACTGGGTATTGGGCTTAGGCCAGAACCGGACGCACATGATCGTGGTCTCCAAAGATACGACCAAGCTGTTTACCTCCAATGTCAATTCTGATACTATTAGCATCATTGAGCACATCAAGCAAACGGGTGGCCCCTTTGGTGGCCCGCCGGGTGGAGCGCCCTTTGGCCCACCGCCCAATGGAGCGCCTTTTGGCCCGCCCCCTAACGGGCCAGGCGGTAGGATGGACTGGGATGTGACCGCCGTCCATGTCGGCCAAGGCCCGGAAGGTTTCGATGTGGCCCCGGATGAAAAGGAAATCTGGGCAGCGAACTCGCATGACGGTAGTCTTTCCATTATTGATGTTGCCACCAAACAGGTAACGCAGACATTGGATGCCCACATTAATTTTGCGAATCGTCTCAAGTTTTCGCCCGATGGCAAACTGGTCTTGATCTCCTCGCTGGGGAGTGGTGAAGTGGTTATTTTCGATGCTGCCACCCGACATGAGATCAAGCGGCTCAAGCTGGGGCGCGGCGCGGCGGGCATCCTGATGGAGCCGGGCGGGGCACGGGCTTATGTGGCCTGTAGCCCGGACAACACGGTGGCCGTAGTGGATTTAAAAACCCTGGAAGTCACTGGCCATATTGATTCAGGCCAGGAACCCGATGGTTTAGCCTGGGTCGAGTAACGCGTGCCCTATTGGGTATTAAGTTTAGTTTCACCGCAGAGACGCTGAGATCACAGAGGAAGAGAAAGCTATGCTTTAAATCTCTGCGCCCTCAGCGTCTCTGCGGTTTTAACTTTGAGGTATTACGAGCAAGTTATCCTTTCGGTGGGTGTGTATCTCCACATTCATTTGACCTCTTGTTCTATCCAAGTCAAACTACTGGCTGGTTTAATACTGTTGTAGTTTCAGGGCTGACGGAGACCCGCCCCTGAAGGAGCGGGCTGAGCTGCAAAGGAAGCCACCTGAACGGAGCTAATGCGGCACACGCAGCCCGGTTCACCGGGCTTTTGCCCTTAGCCCGCTGCTTTAGCGGCGGGCTCCGTCAGCCCTGAGTTTGTCTAAGCCAAAGAGCTTTAAGAATGGAGCAGTCTGCATGAAATATGAATGGGCAAGGGTTGGCATAGCCTTCAGTCTAATGATAGCGTGTCTTCCGGCGCAGGCGCAGGTCAGTAATAACCAGGTCACTAACAACCAGGTCACGACCAGTGAAGTCAAGACGAGGGATGGCCGCTTAGCCGGGACATTGGATGCAGCGACGGGCATCCGCAGTTTCAAGGGCATCCCGTTCGCCGCGCCACCGGTAGGTAACCTACGCTGGCAAGCGCCGCAGCCTGTGACTAAATGGCGGGGCGTGCGCCAGGCTACCGCCTTTGGGCCACGCGCCATGCAGTTGCCGCTCTTTGGCGATATGCGCTTTCGCTCCAACGGCATGAGCGAAGACTGCCTGTATCTCAACGTCTGGACACCGGCCCGCTCGCGCCGTGCCAAACTGCCAGTGCTCGTTTACTTTTTCGGGGGCGGCTTTGTCGGGGGCGATGGCTCGGAGTGGCGCTACGATGGCGAGCACATGGCCCAACAGGGCATCGTGGCAGTGACGGTCAATTATCGCCTGGGCGTCTTCGGCTTTCTGGCGCACCCGGAACTGACGCGGGAATCACCGCACCACGCTTCGGGCAACTATGGCCTGCTCGATCAACACGCGGCGCTGGAATGGGTGCATCAGAACATCGCCGCTTTCGGTGGCGACCCGCGCCACGTCACTATTGCCGGGGAGTCGGCGGGTTCCATCTCGGTCAGTGCGCAGATGGCTTCGCCATTATCCAAAGGTTTGATGGCGGGTGCCATTGGTGAAAGTGGCGCGATTCTCAATACTCTCGCGCCTGGCCTGCTCGCCAGCGCCGAAGCCGATGGTGTTAAATTCGTGTCTGGTCTTGACCTTGGCGGCACGCCCTCCACTGGGGCCGCGCCCTCGCTTGCCGCATTACGGGCTATTCCCGCCGAGCAGTTGCTCCAAGCCTCCGGTAAGAAGGGCCTGCCGCGCCTGCGGGCCACGATAGACGGCTATTTCTTTCCCAAAGCCCCCGCCGAAATTTACGCGGCAGGCGAGCAGATGCATGTGCCACTCTTAGCCGGGGTGAATTCCGCTGAGTCTGGCTATGGGGCGGTGCTGGAGAAGGCACAGCCAACGGTCGAGAACTATCACCACGCCTTGCAGCGTCTCTATGGAGATAAAGCGGACGCGGTGTTTCAGCTTTATCCGGCTACCAATGAAACTGAGGTCATGCAAGTGGCGCAGGAATTAGCCAGCGACCGCTTCATCAGCTACGGCACCTGGAAGTGGGTTGATGCGACGACCAGGACGGGTGGTCAGCCAACCTATTATTATCTATTTTCCCGTCCGCGTCCGTCGCTTCAGGCGGAGGTCAATAAGGCCCCAGCGCCACCAGTTGGAAGTGCAGCCAAAGATGCCCCAACCGCAACCACTCCACCAACTCCGCCACGCGGGGCAGTGCATTCGGCAGAAATCGAATACGCCCTGGGCAATCTCAGCACCAACCCGGTTTATGCCTGGACACCCGATGATTACCGCATCTCGCAATTGATGCAAAGTTATTTTGCCAACTTCATTAAGACCGCGAATCCCAACGGCCCCGGCTTACCGCTCTGGCCCCCTTTCAAAAGCGGCCAGCGGCTGATTATTGATGTGAACCCGCACCCCGCCAGCACCGACACGCTGCGGGCACGCTATAACCTGCTCGACTCCTTGTCTCATTGACTTGGTACGGTCATGAGACCAGGCGTTGGGCCTGGGCGCATGGAGTGGTGGTAGGCATGGTAAAATAAGCGTCAATAGAGTGCGACGGGGTGAAGCCACGCTTGGATATTTACGAGGTTATCTGGCGCTACAAATTTGTCGAGAAGTTGGCGGACAAGCATCAAGTATCAACAGATGAAGTTGAAGCGGTGCTGATGGGCAGTCCTTTCGTCCGCTTTTGGGAGAAGGGCCAAACGGTTGGTGAAGATTTATACGTGGCTTATGGGCAAACGAATGCAGGCCGCTATCTCGTGGTGTTTTTCATCCTCAAGCCACAGCACATGGCCTTACCCATTTCAGCCCGCGACATGACAAATTCTGAACGGAGATATTACAATGGACAAAAAGCACGTTGAGCCGACTCCTGATAATTTCGAGAGTTACGAAGCTGCCGCCGATTTCTGGGACAGTCATGATACCACAGATTATCTTGACGAGTTTCGCACCATAGAAGTCAAGGTGGAGCTGCGCGCCCGGCATTTTGAAGTGGAAATTGATGAGAACGTGGCCAAAGCTCTCCAGGTGCAGGCCAAAGCACAAGGCATTAAAATCAGTGATCTGGCATCCACGCTGCTGCGCCAACAATTAGGGCTGGGGGTATAATCCGATGGCATTTAACACAGACCGCATCGCACATGGCAACCGCCGCTTTCTGGCTCCACTGCACCGGCCAGTTCGACTGCACTTAGCGATGGCAATAAAGGCCGCTCCACTCATCGGCGCAACTCTCACTCTGGGCGTATTAGCAGCCGCCAGCCGCGTGAACGCTTTAGACCCTAACAAACCATTAGACACCAGCAAGGGCCTGTATATCCGCAAGAGCGGCACCAAGGTCTATAAAGACCCGGCTCCGCCGCGCGCCAAAGTCTATACCTATCGCAGTCACAATGGCACCATCGTGCGCCACTATACAGGGCCGAGGCCAAGAGCGCACAGCGCAACACGGCATCCGCACAGGTCGTCGCGGCGCAGAACCCACCATCGCCGTTAGGCCCCATTCATGAACCAGAGCCAAGCGAGAACTGCCCCCGATTCCCAATATTCACTTGACCTGCGTCGCCTGCGCTTTGCGGCCCCGCTTGAACAGGCTTTTCAGGCCGATTACTACCAGAAGACGCTACCGGGCTTACGCTTCGGCTTTCTCTTAGTAGTGCTGCTGCATCTGGGGGTGGCGGCCTTCGACTGGCTGCACATGGGGGCGGTCAATATCACCAACTGGTTGACACCGTTGGTGGGGCTGCTGCTGATTGGCCTCACCTTCTGGCCGGGTTTCTACGCGGTGTGGCAGCCCGCGATTGTGGTGCTCTTTAGCAGCCTCGCTTTTATTATCTTATACGGCGTGGCAGTTGGCCCCAGTCATCCGCCACCCGGCATGAGGATGCCGGACAACCTCCCGTTGCCGGGTTCCAATGCGCCGTCGCGGATGACCTTTCTCGTCACCAAGGAGTTATGGCTTATCATCGTCGGGCTATTGCTCACCCGTCTGCAATTTCGTTGGTATGTGGTGGGTAGCATCTTAGTGTGTGCGCTCTCTGTGACCGTGGCGGCCCTGGCGGGGCACATACCCTGGGATATCATTATATCTTCTACCATGATTACCGTGGTGGTTCCCGTCGGGGTGCTGATGTTTGTGGCCTATACGCGCGAGCAGGGGCCACGCGCCGAGTTTCTGGCGAACTACCTGCTCGACTTAGAGCGGGCTGGCGAACAGCGCCAACGCGAACGGACGGAAGGAATGCTGCGCGTGTTGAGCCAGGCCATTGGCGGTATTGTGCATGACTTAGGGAACCCCTTAACAGCGGTGCAGACGGGGGCTTCCAGCCTGATGATGTTCGCCAAAAAGAACAGCCTGGATCAAGAAACCACTGTGGAGTTTGCCCAGATCATTGACAATGGCGCGCAGATGCTCAATTATCTGCGTCTCTCGCTCATCGAACAAACGCGCGTCCTGGAAGGCAAGCCAGTGCCCTTAGAATGCAAAGTCACCTCGCTGCGTTCTATCCTGGATGCGGGCGCACTCTACCAGAAGCCGCGCTTTGCCAGTGGCCATAAAATTTCCTTTGTGGGCGAGGATCGGGAAGTCTATGTGGACGAAATGAAGATGATCGCCGTCTTTATGAACCTCATTGGCAACGCCCTTAAATATAGCGATGGCGAAGTCCAGATTACCTGGCGTGCAGAGGGCAATAAAATGTTGATCGGCGTCCTGGATATGGGGCAAGCCGGGCAGGGGATTACGCAACAGCAAGCGGAGCAACTCTTTGTCGCCTTTGGACGGTTAGAAACGCATAGCCAAATCGAAGGCACGGGCCTGGGCCTGCTCTCAGCCCAGAAAATCGTCGAGGCCCACACGGGGGAAATCTTCATCGAAGGCTACACCGACGGCACCCCCGCATCCACCCCCTTTTCCACCGCTCACGGCTACTATCCCAGCCTCTTATGCGAGCCGTTCCGCACCGCCTTCGTCGTCGCCTGCCCTTTCCAGCCCACTAAGCCCGTGCCTGGCATTCCCACTTGAAGTTTGCTCAGGGATGGGTATTCGGGTCTTCTACCGCCAGCCCTTCCATCAGCGCTGCCGCGTTAAGCTCCATATCGGCGGATACCAGCGTCAATGACAATCCCACAGCAAGATAACGAGCGTTCAGTTGCATCGCGGCTGCTAACTGCACGGCATCGTAAGCGCGCAGAGCATGAGTTTGAGCCAGGGACATCGCCTGCTGGATTAATGCCAGAGTCATTTCCGCCAGCAGATATTCGTTGGCAAACTCATGCTGAAATTGAGTCAACAGAAGTGCCGCAGCGGGTGCGGAGACGCTGCCAATCCGTTGTCGTCTGGCAATAGCCGCAACCACTTCAACCCCGGTGATGCGGGCCAGGTGATTGAGGTTGCCTGCCAGCGGGTCTACAGGGCTGTTCACCCAGGCAGTGCCAGTTTCGTTTACATATCGCTTTACTATCGCACTGCTATCGAAGAAGTAAATGGCCACTAATGGCGTTCCTCAATAATCGTCTGCGACAGCGGTTGGCCCCCAACGTCAATGGGTTGCCAGTCGCGGTGGCGGGTCAAATCCGTAGGCGATGACGGTATCCCGCTGATGACGCCTTCCTCCAATAACTTGCGCACCGCTGTTGCCTGCCTATCCCGCTCCTCCCAACCAACGCGCAACGACTCCAGCCATTCCCACAATTGGCGTTGCTCGTCGGGCGGCAATGCCTGCACTTCGACCATGACTTTTTCTAAGGTCGTTGTTGCCATGTTATTCGCTCCTAGACTGAGTTTAACCGCCACCGCCCAAGGCCACTACCCCCGCTGCTAACTGCGCCTTTCCACACTGCCTTCGTCGTCGCCTGCCCCTTTCAGTTGGCTCAGCCGGGGCCAACTCCTTCCCGCTAAAGACCCAGCCCCGCCAATACCGCATGAGGCAGCGATAGCAGAATAGTTTGTGCGACTGGAAGCCCTAGCCCTCACCCCAAGCACCCAGAGGTCGCCCAATCTCCCAATACCGGGAGGGGGAGGGCACAGGATAATGACTCATACCGCTAAAATAACCGCAGAGACGCGGAGCACACAGAGAGGGGAACGAGGAGAGAAGATTGAGGATAGCTATTGTAAGGAGTGAATGCGATCCTCGATTCTCCATCCTCGATCCTCAAATTCCCCTCTGCGCCCCCAGCGTCTCTGCGGTTACATCGCCCGTGTCCCCAAAGTAACCGACATTGCTCAGGGCGTTACTCCTACTGCTTGGTAGCGGGGTAAAGTTGGCTGTAGAATAGCTATACCAGCAAGGGCGCAGTTCGCTGAATAAGCAAACTGCGCCCGCCCTACTGGTATGGACTCACTGCCACAGATCGCTAATGCTATTTAGCCTTATCCGCTAATTCCACAACTTGCGCGTGGAGCATGGGATGCGGGACGCCAGCGCCCAGGCTGCTGTCCTTGTGGCCGACGACGACCACCGCCTGGCCTATTGTTAGTTTGACAGATGCAGTGGGGGTGCCATTAGCGGCTTCAAAGAGGGCATGAGACAAATCCACCTCATAGGTGATGCTATCGTTGGCGGGGCCAGTGGTTTTTACCAGCACGGGCTTGCCATTACTTTGCACCACGTTGCCCTGAATCACCACTAAGGTATCAGCGCCGGGCAAGCCGGGCGCAGCCTTATTCGATTTGGCGCTCTCGCCTGCTGCGTTGACTGCTGTGACCTGATAGACAGGAATCGAATCTACGCCCATGCTCACGCTGCCATCCACGAAAAAGGTGTCCTTGACGCCCTTCTCTAAGAGGATGGTATCCCCGGCAGGACGCGGTGCGATCTCGAAGGCGCGATAGATGTTGTAGCTAGTCGCGCCGGGCACCGCGTTCCAGGTCAAGACCGCGCCGGTGGGATGCCCATTGGCATCGGTGCCAGCCCAATGCACTTTGAGGTCGGTGGGCGCAGCGGGTTTGCCCCCAGGCGTGTCCACCGCTTGTGCGGCAGTGCCCAGCGCCATCCCGCACAGCAACGCTGTGACTCCGGCCACGACAATGGAAGTTACTGCTTTTCTTCTGGTTAACATTCTCCGCATGTTCATTCTCCCTGGGGTATTTGCACCTTGACGGGCTGCACGAGGCAGCTTGCTCGAAACGGGTGCAACGTGTTCGACGGTAGCTTCATTATAACGGTTCCGCCCCTGGCGTTTCCTGAGAAAATCTTAATGGTGCGCGTTATAGCCACTGTCAAGGCAAGCTCAGAATTGGTTCGATGAAAAGCGATGTGGGTTTGAGCTAAGCGTGACACCGGCTCAGCCTAAGATGGCGCAGTCAGCCGGGTCAGGGAACGCCAAGAGCTTTAGTCATTTACCTTGACGGAGGGGGAACGACGCTTGACTCGCTTCGCCGGGGTCATTGGAGAATGCTGAAGCGGGTCTGGACGCACCGCGTTCCATACAATCTGTGGATGTTTAGCGGCAATAGACAGCAACACTCTGGCCGCGCCTTCGGGTTGACGGCGACCCTGTTCCCAGTTGCGTAATGTGGCTGGGCTGATGCCCAGCAACGTAGCGAACTCGCGTTGCGAGAAGCCTGCTGCCTCGCGCATCCGGCGCACGTCCGGCGCGGGCACCTCAAAGCGACGGGCCGCCTGGCATTCACCCCGCAAAATCGCGCCCCCCTCACGCACGCTGGACAACAACTCTGTAAACAGTTCGTCTTTCATGGGTAGGTTTCCTCCAGCACAGCACGCAGTTGTTGAAGTTGTGTGGTCGTCAAGTCGTCGGCTTCATTCTTGGCGAAAAGGAATAGTAACAAGATTTGGTCGCTCGCTTTAGCCCAGTAATAGATGACGCGCGCCCCACCACGTTTACCCCGTCCTGCCAGTCCCCAACGGAGCTTACGAATTCCACCGCTGCCCGGAATCACGGCTCCCGCCTCTGGCCGGGCCACCAGTGCATTTTGAAGCTGCCGGTATTCATCATCCGACAAAAGCTGGATCACCCGTCGCGTGAAAGCCTGCGTTTCCAGAAAAACCATGCTTGTTCTTCAGTATACGCCAATGGCGCACCATCCGCGAGATTGCCTATTGACACGTTTCAATTCCACATTGGTTCGATGAAAAGACACCTCGAGGGCAACAAAAGATAACCACTTTAAGCGGTGGAATTGCACAGATCCTAATTGTCAGAGAACTTGCCACGGGTCGAATAACAGCGGAGTAAGATTCCCTGATAGCCGACGCAGCTCGTCATGCCTCCATCAATTGTAGACGCAGCCAGGCGGGGCGGTCGGTGGTGATGCCATCCACTCCCGCTGCCACGAGCCGCTGCGCCACGACAGGATCATTGACCGTCCAGACGTAGCATTGCAGTCCAGCCTCCTGGATTTGTGTCACAGTTCGAGCCTCTAAGGGGCCGTCGTAATGTAAGTCGAGGCCATCAAACTCAGCGGCCTTGGCCTGCGCGATTAAAGTTTCGATAGTTGGCTCCCACGCTCCGCTATCTTGTGCTGCTCGGAAGCTGGATAGCCAGTAGGCGGGCACGGCGGGGAAGGCTTGCTTGATGGCCTGGAGCGTCGGGTGGGAAAAAGCGATAAAGCAGCACTGCTGCCCACTCCGTGCAGCGTCGCCCATTGGACGTTGCAAGGCCGGGATAATTTCTGGCCCGCATTTAATTTCGATGATGAGCCGCTTTTGCGGTGGCATGGTCGCTACAACCTCGTCTAACGTGGGGATGCTCTCCCCGGCAAAGCTCTCCTGCTTCCAGCGTCCCGCATCCAGTTGACGTAGCTCCGCCAAGGTCTGCTCGGCCACTTTTTTGTCCACGCCCGCGACGCGTTTGGTATTGTCATCGTGCAGCACCACGATGGCACCATCGCGCGACAGATGAACGTCAATTTCCACGCCATCGGCCTGTGGCCAGCCACGCTCAATGGACGCTAAAGTATTTTCCGGCGCTTCGTCCGAAGCCCCACGATGTGCCCAGATTTCCATAGAGAGATGAGGGGACGAGGGATGGGGGATGAGGGATGAGAGGTTAACCAAATCGTTTTCTGCGGGCTTCCTCTCATCCCTCATCCCCCATCCCTCATCCCTACTTAACACAATGCACGACGACCGGGCCTTCGATGGTTTGGGCTAAGCCCTGCACCAGGTTGCCCACGTTGGGAGCCACCCAGTTGGCCGCGATGCGGTTCGATTCTTCGGCGCCTTCCTGATCGGTAAACAGGCTGATGGAAATGAGCGTATGGTCGCTGACCTGTATCAAGTTATAAGACACCAGGCCGGGGGCGCGGCGGATGAGCGGGGCAAATCCCTCTTCGACCTTTTGGACCATCTCTGTCATGGCACCTGGATTCACGTTATAGCGTCGGATACTGGCATACATCAGAGTCTCCTTTGCGTTACGACCGAGGATCAGAGCGGCAAGATGTGGCGGCTGAAAGGCCATCGCTCTTGTGCTTACCCCTATTATAAGCTCTCTGACGCCCTGCGCACAATAGAAGAATCGCCTAGGCCGCCGCCGGAACACTCCTAACAACCATATTTCTCAAGCCTTGGAATTGGGTATGGGTTTTGCAATGCTCTTCAAATCTCAGCCAATTGTGTCCGGGGAGAGGTGGGGGCTGGCAGCGCTGGCAGCCGCAATGGGGTGAGCGCGAACTGGAGCTTAAAGCTCCCGTGCGACCAGGCTCAGCAGCGAACAATTCTGCTCATTAAACGGCATCCGCGCCGCTAAGCTTCAGGCCATAGAACAAGGGGGCTAAGACACAACACGAGTGAGGGCACATCAACAATTTAAGAGGAAGCACCCATGCGTAAAGCGATAAATAAGGTGCGGCGGCGCCGCGTGAACCTTAAATGTGCCTTCTGTGGCTACGCCTATCCCTTGTCCTGCCGCGTCTCATTGAGTCATGTGCGTTGTCCCAAGTGCCGCCGTCGCCCGACTCATATCAGTCCCCTGCTGCGCTTGCGCCATTGGTCGCGGTGTCACTTGCTGAAGCAGCACAACCACTCATGTCAAGATGAAAACGCTAGGCACGGAACGAACGGCAGCGACAATTCATAAAGCTGGGCTAATACAACTTCTAATAGGGGATGCGGCGCGTGGCTTAGATCATCAAGCTTCGATGATAACGCTTAGATTATAAAGCTTAGATCATAAAATGACTGTGTCCCGCGGGCAGACCTAGGGCGGTGGCAATGGTGCCAGGATTGAAATACGGGCGGGCCACGGCCAGTAAAATCACAACCACTAAAATCAGCAAGCCGGTGCCTAATAGCAACTCGATAAGACTGTTGATGGTGCCGACGACTTTGAGTCCCTTATCTTCTTCTGGTCTGTAATGCTGGTTCATAATAGCAACCTCCTGGCTCACTCACAGCAGTTTTTGGTGCCTCTTTCCGGGCCTCATTAAACCGCCTGTAAACCCTAATTTTGCACGGAAGTTGCCAAATTTTTACACCTGGAAAATGGGGTGGATTTTTGGGTAATACATCCTTCTCTTACTGACTATGAAAGAGTCACATCCACTGGTAAATGACAATTGAGAACTTAAATCGGTAAGAGTCAGAACCCTCCCCTAACCCCTCCCGTTGGAGGGGAACTATCTCCTCCCCCAGTGGGGGAGGTCGGGTGGGGGTCGCATTAACAATTGAGTTTGTCAAACATCATAAACCAGTGGCTGTCAGCGCGCTCGATTCCCAGCTTGCCCGTTGGTTTAAGTGGTCTTCTCTTCCACTGTAATATTCAACTCAAAGCCCATGAAGGCATACGATTCTTCCTCGTCTTCCCCCTCGCTTTCGGTATCTTCGACAATGATGTTACCGGGCTCGACTTTGGTGACGCGGTGCCCTTGTTGTAAGAGGGCGTTTAGCTCATCCACCCCATAAAACTCCAGAGTCCCGTCATTCATCTGCGCTCCAATAATATGCTCGCTCATGTACTTAAAATGCTCCCTGAATTTTGCAACAAAACCACGACGCTGCAAAATCCGTGCGCCAAGCTTTTGCCGTGAACCACAGAGGCACAGAGAAGAGGATAGAAGATGGAGAATAGAGGATAGAAGATCGAGGATAGCCACTGGCAGTGTTACGGCGATCCTCCATCCTCTATTCTCGATCCTCAAGCTCTTCTCTGTGCCTCTGTGCCTCTGTGTCTCTGTGGTTCATTTACAAGCATTAAGACTTGGGTGCAGGATGGCTATAGATGCGGTTCAGGAAGAAGAAGGCGACGAGGACGGGTGCCCACAGGGGCGAGTAGGCGAGCAGCCAGATGACGAGGTTGACGGGCACGCGGGCGGCGAGGCCGAAAGTCTCGTAGGCCGACGCGGTGGTGTCGCTTAGATCACCTAAGACGCCAGTGGCTTTGGGCGAGTGCGCTTTTTCGGTCAACTCAACGGAGATATTAGCTAAGTCAGAGATGCGCTTGAGCAGGGTGAGCCGCGCCCGCATTTGCGCCGCCTGGATGCGCAGTTCCCGCACTTCGGCGCGTTGCTCCCAGGGCACGAGGGACACTTTCTTTTTGCGCAGGGCTTCCTTTTGCAGAGCGGCTTTGAGTTGCGATTCTTTCACGCCCAACTCGCTGCCTAAGATGCGGTCGGCGGTTTCGACATCGCTAAACTTTTCAGTGATGTCTTCCCCGGTTACGTTCTTGGCTTTGACCTCGCCCAATTTAGAAATCTGGCCCATGATGCTCTCGAACTGCTTGACGGGCACGCGGATGGTGAGCGAGGCCGTCTTAAGGCCATCGCCCCCGGTGGTCAGTTGGTTGTCGGCCACAAAGCCCCCGGCACTTTTGACCATCTGCGTCACCGCATCACTTTGCTCTTCGACCTTGGCGACCTCAACAGTTAGCCTTCCCTCTTTATGGACGCGGCGCAATGAGGATGGCATGTTATCCGTCGAGAATGCACCAGGGGGAATGGTGGGTGAGCCTGTGACGTTTCGGTTCCATCGCACACGCCCATCAGCGTAGAGAACTTCGCCTTTGGCTAAACTGCGATGGGCGGAGGGCGCAGCAGCACTTGAGGTGCTTGAGGAGGGGGTTGTCTTGATCGCACCGGGTGCGAAATTGTCGCTGCTCGACGCAGCACCGCCTGCTCCTGAAGATGGGGTTGTGTCACGTTCAGTCAGCCCCCCATTGTAGTGTATTCCTGCGCCACCCGCCGCCACGGGAGACCGGAAGGTGTCTGGTGCGCTCTCGTCTGCGCCCCCTGTGCTGGTGTTGATGGCGCTGGCAGCGGTGCTAAAGCCCCCCTTTAATCGTGTGCCCCTCATGGTGACAAAGGCTACACCAAAAAACAAGACACACGCTCCAATGGCCGCCCATTCACGCCATAATACAGATGGTCGTGCTCTGGGCGTGACGGTTGCTGTAGAGTCCCTGTCAGCTTGCTCGATCTTGTTGTCCGTTAAGGGAGCCGTGCCCGTATCTGGCGCGGTCGCCACCGATGAAAGAATTTTGTGGCGCAACGCCGGGTCTAAAGTCGCCGTTGGGCCAAGGGTCTCGCTCTCACTGGAGCGGATTTTTTCACTGATCTGTTCCATAATCATAAGCTCCTCACGACACGCCGCGCAGTGCGCCAGGTGCCAGCGCACCAGCCACCGTCGTAGCGGCGGGAGTTCCCCGTCACGGTAGGCGATGAGATCATCACGGTAGGTGTCGCAGTTTGGTGTCATAACGTCTCTCCGAGGGCATCCGGGCAAAGCGTTGGTGCTTCGCCCAGCACATAGGTGCCAAGACTGCCGCGCAGACAGCGAAACGCGTTGGCCAGACGCGACTTCACGGTGCCTACGGGCACGCCCAGCACCACCGCACATTCACGGTAGGTCAAGCCATGCAGTTCATGCAAGATAATCACATCGCGCTGCACAGCCGAAAGGTCGTCGAGCGCGACCTGCACCTGATTGGAAAGCTCGCGGCGGGCGACGTGCCGGGCCGGATCGCTGCCCCGGTCTGGCGATTCCTGCGCCACATCGTCATAAGACTCAACCACCGGCCCACGCCGCTCCCGATGGCGCAGGCAATGGTTGAGGGTCACGCGATAAACCCAGGTGGCCAGGGTAGAGTCGCCACGAAAACTGCTGATGCTGCGATACAGGTCGAGAAAGACTTCCTGCGTCACATCTTCGGCATCGGCTTCCTGCACGACATAGCGCCGCACCAGGCGATGCACCCGCGCCCCGTAGAGGTCAACGAACTCCTCAAAGGCATGAGTTTCACCTCGCCCAATTCGCCGCGCTAAGTCTGCATCGTTTGGCACCGTGGCTCCCTCTAATTAGCTTTCCGTCTCTTTAGTTACACAATGCGGGAAAAGGGTTCACTGTTGGGAGAAAACTGTTGCCGGGCATTGAAATACCCGGCAGGGAGGCTAAAGCCAAACGTCCTCGCGGACGGCTCTGGCTATCACTGTATCGTGGCGTCCGGCAGGACGCTTGGCCAACGGCCTTCCCGCCGGGTATTTCAATGCCCGGTGTTCAACTCTGTCTCCATGACCGCCGCAAGCTCTTGCTCTTCGGCAAACGACGATTGCCGCAATGCAGCATAAACGCCCTGCTGGTCAGACTGGGAGCGGTTCTGACCTAACTTCCACTTGCCTTGAAGCCGGGTGATAGGAATTTCAAACCCCACGATGCCGCGCATCATTTTAAGCTTGTAGTCAGCGGGCAAGTCGCCCGGCCAGGGTTCGGCCCTGCCAGCTTCATAGGTTTCAATTTGGGCTTGCAGCAAAGCCGCAAGCTGCTCCTGGTCTTCAATGATGTGGGGCACGCCGTAAGCATGGACAGCCACATAATTCCAGGTCGCCACAGCAGGAGCAACCTCATAATAAGAAGGCGAAACATAAGCGTGTGGCCCGTGGAAAATCACGAGGACTTCTTGCTCCGCGGTGAAGTGTTGCCACTGCTCATTCGACCGCGCCAGGTGGCCGCGCAACGTGCCATGCGGGCCACAGTCGGCATCCAACAGTAGGGGCAGATGCGTGGCATAGGGCACATGGTCATGGTAAGTGATTAAGGTGGCGAAGCTATGCTGGCGCATAAAAGTGGCCAGCTTCTCAAAGTCCTCAACACGATTGAAAGATGGGATATACATGATCTAAGGGTTGGCCTTGAGTAAGGCTTCCAGACCTTCTGGCACCAAGCGAATCTGGCGGGCTGCTAATTCCTCCACCGTGCGCCAGACGGCCTGAAACTCCTCGTTCACTTCCTGTTCATGGCCGGGCAAAAATGGTTGCTCATACAGTCTCTCATCCACGAAGGCGGCATCATAGATAAAAACGATTTCATGTCCCGTCGCACCGCGATAAGTAAAGATATTCTCTATTATCCCCAATAACTGCGCCTGGTGAATCTCGACGCCCAATTCCTCGCGGATTTCGCGCACCAGGGCCGCCTGGCTCGCTTCGCCAAATTCAATGCCGCCACCTAAAGGGCGACAGAACCAGTCTCGTTTCTCTGGGTCATACTCTTCAAACACCAGTATGCGGTCGCCATGCCGCAAAAGACAGATGACAATCGGTCGGATACGCTGTTGATTCATGGTTTTATTTTAGCGAGGCAGCACACAGAAAGAGACGAGGATCGAGGATCGAAGATAGAGGATCGAAAACGTTAAGCGCCAGCCAGTTATCCGCTGCGTGCCGTGGCGATTCTCTATCTTCGATCCTCGATCCTCGTCTCTTTCTGTGTCGAAAAATTTCACGCATCAGGAGTATACTGGTGCAAGTCCCAGGCGGGCATTTTGACGCCCAATAGGCGCAGGCGTTGCTCCCCCGCATTTTGCAGCGCCTGCCAGGGCAGAGGTCGGTCGAACTCATAGCGTTTGAGCCACCAGTAACCATAGTAAAGGTAGATGCCCCGACGCAAGCCTCCGGTGGTGTTGCACCCGCCACTGTGCCAGATGGCGCTGTTGATAAAGACGGCATCGCCGGGCTGGGCGTAGACGGCCAGCTCGTCCGCTAAGGGTTGATGCCGTTGCTCGACAGGTGGCTGCGCCGTGCCTCGGTGCGAGCCAGGCACCACAAAAGTGGGGCCACGCTCCGCCGTCATTTCATCCAGATACAGAATGGTGTTAATGGAAAGCGGATAGTCGCCAGGAAAGGCAAAATCGCGGTGCCAACTGCGCTCTGGCGTGTTGCTGTGCGGCCCCTGGCGCAAGAGGTCATATTGCAGGAGTTGCGTCTGATGGCCAAAGATGGCCCGTTGCCGCTCTAAAATCGGCGGATGCTCAATTAAATCAATAAACACCGGATGCTTGAGCAACTTTAATTGGTTGACGGGTGGCCCCTCGGTTTCCCATACTTGGTCAAACGCTGCTTGCACCGCCTCCAAATACTTCCCACTCAACACGGCTGGCGCGTGATAATAACCTTGCTCTAAAAATGCTGTCTTCTCGGCTGCATTCCACATAGCTCATTTAACCCGTAATCCAGTCGTTCCTGCTGCGCACCTTTAGACAATACAGCATTCGTTCTCACATCGGCAAGTCCGCCCAACGGCGCGGTGGGTACTGGTTGCGACACTCGGCAATGACACGGCCTATATCGTGCCGCGTTTGTGTCTCAAATAGTTCCTCGCTGTATAACAGGCGTTGCACCACCGCATCCAGGCGAAAGCACCACAGTAGGGTCATCAGGGGATTGATAAACAAATAACTGCTTTGGGTGCGATACGTGGCGTGATAGTCACCAAAGTGACCTTCAATCGCGGAGAGAATGGAGGACGACACAATACTCGGATGATGCGGCATTTGGAGAAAAACGAAAGTGGCGGCCTCTTGATAAAGCTGCACTTCGGGCATGTCTTGCATCAGGCTCCACATGCCCAAGAATCCACCGGACTGGGTGATGGCGGCAACCGATTCCAGGAACTGAGCATGACACACGCCATGAAAGGTATCCACGCCGAAACCGATGCAGGTGATTAATTTGCGTGGCACTTGCAATTGGCTCACTGCCGCCAGGCTCGCCAGGTCTTCGTGCGGTGTGCCCAGGCCCGCTTCGTCGCCACGCATTAGGCTATCCGTGCCGCCGTCTACAAGAATAATGGTATCGAGGTCAAGGTCTTTGACTAATTTCTCATAGCCCTCGCGGATCGGCACCACACCCGTGTTCTCAAAGCAATAAATCGGCACCGCTTCGCCGCGTTGATGGAACCAGTGTGCCAGGAAGAGTTCAGGAAAATAATACTCGCTGCCCGTCGTCTCGGCAGTGACTTCAACCAGGGCGGGCGTGAGTTTGCGTCCCGTGGATGCGCCGATATTAGCAAAGGAAAGATTCGCCAGATGAACTTGCTTGCCCATGCGCCGTAAGCCGAAATAAAGCGGCAGCCCTGTAAAGACATCAAAGCCGCCACCGGCCCCGGCGACTAAGATGCGTTCAGCAGGGGCGAGGTGGTCAAAGAAGGGTAAACGCAGAAAATCCATAAAAGTTACGCTCTCATCGTGCCATCGGCGCATATCAGGCCAATGGCCTTAATGGGCTGATTTCCCTGCAAAGTTTAACGTTGTTGCCCTATCGCCAGGCAGGGCGCGGGTTGCTATACTGTCTCCTTAACGCGGATACTGACGCGGATTCCCATTGCTGCCCCTCATTGCTGCCCTTGTTCTTTAACGCGCCATCTGTCCGCATCCCAAGTGCGAGGAGTGAGCATCATGCAAGCATGGTTCGGGGCAGTTTGCGCCACATTGCTATCTTCTTCCGTCTGTGGCAACGGTAAAGTTCCAGAAGCAGCGATCAACTCTTTTTGGCCCTGTGCATCGCAGGGCATCATACTCAAATGGCGTGCGGCCTTTTGGTGTGCGCTGTTGATGTTTGCGTTGCTTGCCCTTGCCCCCGCCCATTCATCGTTGACTCCTGCTGCCTGGGCACAAACTCCGCCACCCATCCCCGATCAAGTGCAGGTTGTAACCGAAATTTTGACTTCCTTTGGTCTGAAGCTTAACCCTCCAAAATGGCAGCCTCCTTATGTTGCCATCCTGCCAGGAGTCCCCGAATACTGGTTAGTTACCACGGGTGCTGGGGAAGCCCACTCCTTAAACGGTTCGATTTGCGGTGGAGATTTTTCTGTAGGCCAGAGAGGCGCGCAAAGCGATATTTTTATGCAATATGATGTTGGCAGACACTTTTTGCATGATCTGTATGAGAAAGATCTCAGTGTGCCCGTCGCTCAACAGCGTAAGATTGAGACCATTGAAGTTGGCACTGGTGCATCGGCATGGGTTACAAGTGTCTGGGAAGGCTATGCAGCCCACGGCAGCTTGAAATGCGGCAACCTAGAACTGAATTTCAACTGGGAGCCATCAAAAGAAAACCTTAAGGGGCCAGTGGACGCCATAAATTGGCCTGCTCACGACGCAGCGGTAGCCGCCTTGAAAGACCTCATTCCCAAGATCGCTAAGGCGCTGGACGAACATAATGCCTGTCAAGGCGGGGACAGTCTCGATCAAGTAGTGCGGCGCACCCTGAAAGCTCTCCGCCAGCTTCAACCCGGCACGGCCCCGGCACTCCCGGCGGCTTATAAAAGACAAGAGTCGGATAGGCCACAGGTGTCTTATCTGGAAGACGTTATTTCTGATAGCCATCGCTCCCCTATGCGCCACTCCGCTACTCGCCGCTCCGCGCACGGTAATCAATTGTGGCGTAATGGCGCTAGAGTCATCCCCAATCGAGGTTCACGAGCCAGCCGTGGATGGCACAACGAGTTGATTGCCGTGACCTGCCCGCCCTGGGATGATAACACATTTTTTAGAATGGACGAAAAGTTGGCCCCCGATGTCAAGCGCATCATCGCAGAATCCACCGAGCATCCGGTGGAACTACGCAACATTCTGTTGAAGTGTCTTTATGATCCAGAGGTGCATAACCAGGTTTACCTGCTGCTGATGCTCAAACCCTCGGCACAAGGACTGAGGAAAGCGTCCTTACCCGACACCAGTGTCGTCTTCCACAACCTCTCGCAGAAGTTGCGCGCCTCCGACAAGCTGTTGCGCTACTGTCGCGGGCGTGACCGCTACTGCCATAAGGAGCAGGAAGAAGAATGGAAAAAGTTCGTCCGCAACGGGCAATTGGCCTTCGATATTCTGACTACAACCCTCACGAGCAGCCTGGCCGCCATGCAAATAGCGATGCCTTCACCCAGTAAGGCCGTTAGCTTTCTGGACATCTGGACCAAGGCCCAGAACCATGACCCCGACATCCAGAAGACGCTGCCCCAGGACATGCAGGCTCTGTTGTTAGACGCTTTTACTTCCATACCCGACATTCCTCACACCTTATACACGCCGTCCACGCCGCCCACGCTTGACCCAAACAGCACGCTGCGCACCGGCCCCATTTGGAATTACGACATTACCGAGAATCTGGGCACGCTCGATATGAGTAAAAGCATTGGCTCGGCCTATGCCTCTGAGGCATGGCAAAAGTGGGTCACGGTGCATAGCAACGAGCTATTGCCGGAGATCAAGGAGCGCATTGATGGTGCCGCCACCGAGGGTGAGTGGTTTGATCGTCTTGAAAACGAAAGGCAAAAACTCGGAGATACCCTCGTGTGGCATCGTGCTACGCTCGCTCGCTTTAATCAAATCTTTAAGAGTAACGGCTGGGAACTGGATCCCCCGGAAGATCAGTTGTCCCATGTGCTGCGCACCTATCTTAAGCATGATTATAAAGAATATGTCACTGCCCGCCGCGAAGTGCTGCGCCGCCTGGATGCCACACGCGAGCAGATTATCCTCACCGGGTATTACAGCGGTGTTGCGGAGTATGAGAACACCAATCCTTGAAAGAATACGCTGCCAGCAATCATGAGGATAAAGTAGTGGTCAGATAATGTTGGTCGGACGAGGAGGCCCATGATGCAACGTCAAATAGTCCCTTTCAACGTCAGGAAGCTCTCTTGCTGGCCTGGCTCAACTATGCTCGTCTGTTTGCTCGTTATGAGTATGGCCCATGCCCAGGCACCACAGGCGGTGACGATTAAGCAGGTGGCCTTCTGGAAGGATATGGGACTCTCCGATGCAGCGATTCAAGCTCGCTTGGCCGCGCTTGAGCCACCACCACAATTTTCAGAAGCCGACTTAGCCTGGCTGCGCGATACGGGAGCCGAGCCGTCTTTGATTCAGGATGTGAAGCCTTTTACCCCTGGCGGAGACGCTGCCACAGTGTCCCAACCATCTCCACCATCGAATGGCCCGACGAACATCCCAGAGAGTAATGGTGGCATTATTCCTGGCACCGGCAGCAACGGCACCAGCAGCACTATTCCTACCAGTCCTTTGACCTTTAGTGTAAAAGCCGGGGCGTGGCAGCCCACAGGCGTGCAACTGCGGCAGGGGCAGACTTTTACGGTGCAGGCCAGTGGCAACCTCCAGGGCTACAATCACACCTGGGGGCCGGATGGCTACGCGTTGCTGGGCTTCATGGCCTACAACCTGAAAGGTAAAGTTGGCACGCAGATTATTGAACTGGGCAGCAATCGTAGCAGCCTCGCCAAAGAAGCTGGCGAGTTGTTGCTGGGCATCACCAAGACCAATGACATCAACCCGGATGATGCCAATAACATCTCCGGTGCTTTCACTGTAACGGTAAATAATGGGGATGGCAATGCGACAGGCAACGGAGTTGTAACCTCCTCACCGGTATCATTTCCCGCTACGCCCGCACTGCCGCCCACCGTAACGCGACCAGCCCCTGCTTCGCCTCCGGTTACGGCCAACCCGCTTCCGACTGGCGCGGTCAGTAAAGGCCGCTTAGCTGGACAATGGCGTGATGGCAACGGCGCGGTGCTGACGTTGCGCCAGGCGGGCAGCATCGTCACCGGCACTTACACTGGCGGGCCGGGACACGATAGTCTCAAGGGAAGGATTAACGGAGCTGTCATTGGTAATCAGTTCACGGGTCTCTTTGAAAGCCATGAGGGGAATAGTGCTAATACTGGCCTTTATACCTGGAAATTGTTAGATGAGAATACGATTCAGGGCGAATGGTCATCTGTTGATCACAAACAAGGTGACCGATTTACCTGGCAGCGCGTCAACGGTGTGGTGCTAGGTGGAGTGCCGCCAAGTGCAGTGCCGCCAACCGAGGTGGTGCCCAATCCTGGCCGCGACGCTAACACCACTGAATTCACTTTCGTAGATCAAGCGACTGATGTAGTCAATCACAACGGAGCTACGCCCGACGGGAACAACGACGGGCACTTCCGCTTGCGCCTGGGTCTCAATGGCACTCAGGAGCTACAAAAGATGAATCTGCGACAAACCGATGCCAATGGCAACCCCACAGTGGAGCGCTGGTCTTCCTATAGCGGTGACTATTGGCTGCTGGCTGTGGCGCAGAACGGTAAAGTGTTAAACACGCAATTTCTGCCGACGCTGGGCCCGTTCACCGGCCCCGTGACGCTCGACCTGTATGCCAGTCCCGCCTCCGGCTTTAACCCCGGTAATTCTTACCAGGTTGAGGTGGTTTTGGGTAACGGTCAGGTTATTAAGAAAGTGGCCCGCGTGCCGGGTTAGCCCCACTTATTGGCCCGTTGCTCCGACTGCGGCCTGCACCTGACGGAACATCCGTGTCTGGTGTTCCGTCAGATGAAGCGACCATTTCATTGTAGATCAGGTTTTTGTGCATTATAGGTTGAAAGGTTCCCTTGAGACAAACCTCATTCTGGGTGCTGGCGGGCTTGGTGGGCAGCAGCGTTCTGGCAGGGGCAAACCAGCCCTCGGCGACCCAGGCTCCGCCGCGGGCCACAGCGGAGCCGGTTCCTACCCCAAACCCTATACAAGTTGAGAACGCCAAGCCGGGCACGCGTGGCTGGTATATCACCAAACCGGCCATGAATGGCGAGATTCAAGCCTATGCCGGTGAAGATAGCATTAACAAGGGCGAGGATGTGCACCTTTACGTCAGCAGCCAACGGCCCTATACGATGCAGCTTTATCGTTTGGGCTATTATGGTGGGGCCGGGGCGCGGCTGATGGCGAACTTCGCCGTTAGTCCAGCTATTCCGCAGGGTTACTGGGTGTTTAATATGGATGCGCCCAAACCGCAGAATGGCTTGCCCGTGAATTGCCCGACCTGCATCATCAGCCAGAAAGATGAAAAGGGCCAGGAAACCAATATCCGTGATGTCAACTGGAAGCTCACCAACACCGTGCATTTTCCGGCGAGTTGGACGAGCGGCATTTACCTGTTTAAGCTGACCGAAAGCGCGGGCAACCAGTGGATGGTGCCCCTTGTGCTGCGCGATGATGGAGCCAAAGCCGATCTAGTGTTTCAAGACCCGGCCAACACTGACCAGGCTTATAACCGCTGGGGCGGCACCTCGCTTTATAAGAACTACCTGTTGGCCGATGATGGCTCTGGCGGTCACGCTTTTTACGAATCGTGGAACCGGCCCTTCGATCAAAAGTATGGCAGTGGCCATGTCCTGGTGTGGACGTATACCATGCTGCGCTTTCTGGAAGAGCAAGGCTATAACGTCACCTATAGCACCAATAATGCGGTGGCGCTAGGGCTAACCAACCTGCTGAACTACAAGGGGTTCGTGTCGGCTGGACACGATGAATACTGGAGCCAGGCCGAACGCAAAAAGCTGGAGGACGCCATCGCTTCCGGGGTGAGCGCGGCTTTCTTTGGCGGCAATGACATCTATCGCCAGGTGCGTAACTATCCCGATCTGCAAGGCCGCGCCGCCCGCTGGATGGCTGGTTATGATAATCCGCCCCTTGACTCGATTCAAACCAAAGGCCCATTAGGAGTCTCGCTGGCCACCGGGCAATGGCGGCTTCCCGCGATCAACGACCCGGAGGACAAGATTCTGGTCTCGATGTATAACGCGATTAACTATCGCAACCAGAACCTTATCGTCAAGAACACCGGGCACTGGGTCTTCACTGGCACGGGCTTGCAAGAGGGTGACGCTATCCCCGGCATCTTAGGTTATGAAGTGGATTCCCTCCTCAACCCGGCGCGACTCACCGTGCCCGGCGAGCGTGTCACCATCATCGGCCAGTCACCGTTTCAAAACGCCGACCGCATCCCCAAAACATTGGTCTCAGTTGCCGCGTTGCGCGAGATTACGCGCACCAATAACATTGTCTTCAACGCGGGCACTATCTACTGGCCTTATGGCCTGAACAACTTTCACCTCGAATATCACGAGGAAAGCCAGGTGCCGGTTTCCGCTGCTTTGCGCCAGATGACCAACAACATCTTGCAGCGCATGATTACCGGCAAGGTGCCTGCTATTACTGCCGCTTCGGTTATTTCCCAGACCTGGGCCGACGCCTCAACCCAATCCATTCATCTGCGCCTGACCACCGCCCTGAATGCCACCACTGCTAGCGATGCAGTTCACTACACCATCACAATTAACGGGCAAGCTGTGCGGGCGGAGAGTGCAGGGTATAATGCGAACAACCAGACCATCACTCTCAGCTTGCCCGTTGATACATTGCACATTGGAGATGTGGTGGCGGTGCGCTGGGATGGCTTATCCGATAACGCAGGGGTGGTATTGAAGCCGGGTGAGGTGCGGCTGGGTGTGAGGTGAACAGGTCTCATTCAGGTTCCCCTTTAACAGAGGGACGCTGAGTCTCACCGGCGACGGTAATTGCCTGGGCAAGGAGAATGATGCGTGGGTTGGCCCTCACCCCCGGCCCCTCTCCCGATAACAGGAGAGGGGAGCACAAACTCAAAGTGGCTCGTCGGAGTATTGCTGTTGTCCTACGCTGGCGTTAGCCTGTGAACTCCCCTCTCCCTTGTATGGGAGAGGGGCCGGGGGTGAGGGCTACCAGCCGTGCCTTCCTCTACCCCCTGGCCAGGAGGATGGGTGGGGGTCTGTCATCTAAACCAGCCGTTGCGTATCTTTATTCTTGTCTTTTGCCTGCTGCGATGGCTCGCCCGCAGCGCGCACCTCGGCCCACTCCTGCGAGAGACGGGCTTGCTCCTGGCTGAGTTGCCCCAGTTGATCGGCCAGTTCCACTCGCTGGGCATCGTTCAAGTCGCTTCTCCTGAGTTGCTCCGCCACCGCGTGCAATTGCTGGCTGATGGAACGATGTTCACTTTCGATGCGGGCCGCGACCTCGGCTGTGTCAGGTGCATTGGCTGGCCCCGCGTGTGGTGGCATCGGCGGTTGGGGCGGTATGGGTGGCTGCGGCGGATGTGGGGGATGCGGTGGGTGGTGTGCCTCGTTTTCGTGGTGGTGCGCCTCCGGTGCTCTGTCCTCGGCTTGGCCCCAGCCGGGTATACACTGGCGCATGATATGGTCGCGGTCGCGCATCACCTGCTCCATGACCTGCTCGCGGATTTTCTGACCCAACCCGCGTAGTTCCTGCAAATCGGGCATATTGCCGATGTTGACATGGACATTCTTGCCGCCAAAGGGATGGGGCGGTTGGGGCGGATGCACCGCATGAGGTGGGGGCGGCGGCGCGGGCGCTTCGTCTTCGATGAGATAACCCGCGAGTTGGGCCGAAGCGATGCCGACCTCATCAAAACTGGCCTCGTCGGGTAGGGGACGAAAGAGGCCACTGACGACGATGCCAGTGCGCTCTAAGTATTCCAGCACCGCATTGTATTGTTGCACCGAGGCGCGTCCTCCTTCGCGCAAACTGCCGGTGAGACTGGCTTCTTTGGCCATCTGCGCCGTCTCGCGCAGGAGATGCCGGATACGTCGAATCTCTTTAGCTTGGTCGTTTTGTTCTTGCATAATTGCTCCTTTTGATTTTTGCGGGGAAGCAGGCGGAAGAGGCCCTCACCCCCGGCCCCTCTCCCAACCTTGGGAGAGGGGAGCACGAGGGACTACCTGCTCGTGCCGCCATGACTTTGGTGTTGTGAGAATCGCTTGCGTGTGACCTCCCCTCTCCCAACCTTGGGAGAGGGGCTGGGGGGTGAGGGCCGCGCACCCCCTCACCTTGTCACCCCCTCACCCTTTCTCCTCTTCTTCTTTTCCGTGTGCTTCCTTGGCTAAAATTAATCTGGCGACGCATCAGTTGGCGGCCATGATGCAAGCGCCATTTGACGGTGGTTACTGGGAGCAAGAGAAAGGCTGCGATTCGTTCCACGGGCCATTCCTGGAAGTAGCGCAGGCGCAACACCATCTGATAATCCGCAGGGAGTCGCTCTAAAGCCGTGCTGATGGTGGCGCGTTCGACTTTGCGCATCAGTTCATCTACCGGGGATACTCCCAACTCATGGCTGTTGGCGACAATCAGGCGGTCTAACTCCTGGTCTTCGGTGGCCTGGCTATAACCTTCGCGGGTCGCTACCCGGTGGGCGCGGTGGCGGGTGATCGTATACAACCAGCCGCCAAACCGGGCCGGGTCTTCCAGTTGCGGCAGGGCTTTAAAAGCCAGCAGCAACGCTTCCTGGGCCACGTCCTCCGCCCCTTCCCGGCTGCCCAAGACCTGCTCGGCAGTGGCCATGACCGCCCCACGATAACGCCGCACGAGTTCATCATAGGCGGCCAGGTCACCGATGAGCGCATCTATGACTAACTCTTCGTCACTCAGTTGTGGTAGCTGCCCGCGATAAAGCGCCAAATTTCTTGCTCCTATTTATAGAGAGTCTACGCGGAGCGATAAAGATAGTGATTTAGAAAATTATTTTTAACCACGAATGCACACAAATTAGAAAGAGGATAGAGAATCGAGGATGGAAGATCGAGGCTAGCAGATCAAGTATCCAGCTTCCAGTAACCAGCTTCCAGTCTCTATCCTCTTTCGCATTCGTGTCTCTTCGTGTGCATTCGTGGTTCCCACAAATTATTCAGATTTGATTTGCTCATAGAGGGAAGCGATGTCGAAGTTGTTCCAGCCCTCGACGATTTTGCCGTTTTCGAGGCGCACCATCGTCATGCCGGTGATCTGGACAGGTTTGTGTGAAGCGGCGATACCCAGGCTGTCGCCGGTGTGGGTGCCGCGCACGCTGCAACGCGCTGCCGCCATGTTGCCCTCGCTAATGACAGCCTCCACCGTAAACTGGATGTCGGGCAGGGCACCACGAAACGTCTGCACGAAAGGCGCAAACTCGGCAGGCCCGCATTTACTGTCCGGGTTGGTGACCGGCAGGTTATGCACGATTGCGTTCTCATCCAGCATCTCTTGCAGGGCGTCCAGATTGCCCTTGTTCCAGACTTCCGCGAACCAACGCCGCACAAACGCTTTATTGTCGCTTTCCATAAACTCTCCTTATGCCTAAGATTATTGCCTACATTATAAAACGAAAACGCGGACGTTTGGCATATACTTCTTGATTAGCTGCCAAGGAGCTTGTATGAGCAATTCTCAACATCCGGGTGAAGATAGCAATGAACCGACGCCAGAACGCGCGGAACAGTTGAAAGAGGCTGGGGAGCTTTTGAAGGAGTGGGCTGAGGCTACGAAGGGTGAAGACAGCCAGGCCGCAGCCATCGCCAGGTTAAAGATTTGGGCACAGTTTGGCAAGATGAAAGAGGAGCCTTCGCCCTGGTTAGACGCCATGCGTGAGGCGCGTCGGTGCGAGGCTGCCTTTGACTGGGCCGGAGCGGAGGCGTCCTATCAGCGGGCTATCGCATCCAGCCCAGACAGTCCAGGATTGCAGTATGGAGGCTATCGGGAACTGGCTTATTTTTATCGCTTATTGGGTCGTGATGCTGAGGCGTTGCAGGCCAAACGGCAAGCGACTGACTGGGCGAGGTTAGATGGTCTCGCCATCAAAATTGCGATGGCTTTGGAGGCGGAGGCTGCTGGTTATTTACTCCTGAAAGATCTCCCAACGGCTTGGGCTAAACTGGAGGAGGCATTTAATTTTATTGGAGATGATCTACTCCTAAGGTTACCCCGCGCCCGTGGCTTTATCTTACGCGCCGACTATTTCTTGGCTGTGGATGATATAACTCAGGCGCACAACGCCTTGAACGCGGCCTGGCCTCTCGTGCAACCACACGCAGATGCGTTCTCCAGTTTAGGCTGGCAAAGCAGTCTGGCTCATGGGTGGTCTACCATGGCGCGGCTGCGTGCCGCCCAAGATGATCTGGTGGGGGCCATAGCTCCCTACCGCGAAGCGGTGCATCGCTGGCGCATTATAGCCCAGGCTCCGCACGCACAAGGGCCTTATAAGTTCAATTCCTTGGCCGGAGCATTACGTGACTTAGGTTGCGCCTTGCGTGCTGTCGGTGATCCGTTGGCCAAAGATGCCTTCCAGGAAAGCCACTCCATCCGCCGCTCCATTGGCTTACTGCCCCTGGAAGAATCACCCCTTTAATCGTGTAAAATAACGAAGACGGTTTCTGTCGTTAGATTTAGCCACAGCAGCACAGGAAAATTCGAGGATCGAAGATAGAGGATCGCTACTGCACTGAGAGACTAACTGGCCTCGGCTTAGCCTTTTCAATCCTCTATCTTCGATCCTCGAATTTTCCTGTGCTGCTGTGGCTAAATCTAAAACATATCATGGAGCGCAAATGACGAATTACCGGGGCTTTGATAGATTTCTTTCGACCAGTTTCGTATTAAGCTTGCTCGTATTGGGCGTCTATGTCGTTTTGGAGCATTATAATATTCCGGCGGGGCGATTCCTCGACTGGCTGATTGGTGTCGGTAGTTTCTGGTGGTTGCTCGTTATTGTGACCGTGCCGTGGAACATTCATTTCCAGGCCCGCCAGGTCATCGCTGATGCGGCCCAGTCGCAGGAGCGTAACATCGCGGTGAATCCGGCGCATGTGCAGTTCGCCCGCACCTGGGTGCAGCGTTCGCTCTGGCTGGCTATCGTCTTACACCTGCTGTCGGCAGCGGGGCTGTATGCCCTGGCCTATTTTGGCATCAGTAGTGTCGGCTATGTTACCTCCGCAGCGGCCCTCTTGCTGACAGGTTTGCGCCCCACGGTGCGCGCTTATGAATATATCGCGGCGCAACTGGCAGCTATGCAGCAGGAAATCCGCTATCCCCGTGAAGACGTAGCCACCCTGCGGGGTGATGTCGAAGAACTCAAAGGGCGCACCCGCGCCCTGGAACAACTCTTAGACTTAGCCAACGGTGAGGGCTGGGCCTCTCAAACGCAGGCGTATGCGGCCCACACGCGGGAGGAAGTGCAACAACTCAAGCGTGCCCTGGAACAGTTGCAGAACACTAATATCGTGGAGCATGAGCGCATCTCCCGTGAATCGCAACACGCCATCGCCCAGATTACCGCCGATGGACAATTTTTGGAGCATGTGCGCGAGATTATCCGCTTTGTCAAAAGTGCCTGAAGCTTTATCTTTTAGCAGGAAAGCAGGGGAAAAGGAGAGCAGGAATTTAGGTTGTGTCATCCTTGGGAGAGTGCCTTGCGGCGTGCTCACTCCATAATTTCCGGTTGCCTTAACTGCCTGCTAAACTATGAGCAGTTTAAGGTGAGGAGGGGCCAACCGAGACCATGCCGAGGCCGAGCAAAACTGAGCAGGTGCGGCGTAAGTATTTGAAAACTTCCTGCCGTGCCAGGGGCCGGGAGGAACGCACCAACCCGGACGACATCGCCGAGTTTTTGAGTCTCACCCATGACCCGGATGCCAGGGTGCGCCGTGAAGCGGTGCAGTGCTTGTGCCCCTGCCATGTGCAGACCAATCATCCGGGCGTCTGGGATCGCCTCTTAGAAATGGTGACTGACCCTGACCTCAAGGTGCGCGCGACGGTGCTGCATACCCTGGGTGATGGCTCACCACGGGCGCGCGAGGCCGAAGTGGTGGCGGCTATCGAAAAAATATATCACGAGCCCGACCTGAAACTGCGCCGCCATGTCCGCCAACTCCTGGCGAGCTATCGGCGGCAGGGTAACATTAACGTGCTGTAAACGTCTTTGTATAAAGACGAATGCAGCGGGATGGGGTGCCTATCAGAGC
This sequence comes from Abditibacteriaceae bacterium, assembly GCA_019239895.1. Taxonomy (GTDB): domain Bacteria; phylum Armatimonadota; class Abditibacteriia; order Abditibacteriales; family Abditibacteriaceae; genus JAFAZH01. The sequence continues at coordinate 41,311 of JAFAZH010000037.1, forward strand.
CAATGATTAACAGCGTGCAACAAGAGATTATGGCCGCCTTTGGGACGCTCCCTGTTCCTGCTGCGGATCAGTTACTTGGCCCGTCCAGAGGGGATGAGGCGGGTGAGCAACTCATCCAGCAAGCACTGGCCGGACAAAGGTGGCAGGCTTTAGGCGCGGCCTATTTGCAGGAGCGATGGCCTTACTTCTGCTATCTGAGTAACGCAGGCTTCCGCTATTATCTACCAGCGTTGTTGATGAACTGTTTAGACAATTTTACTCCCGAAAATAAGCTTTTGCACTCCACTGTCTACTTTCTCACTCCCAGTTATTGGAGCCTTTACTTTCGCGGCGCAGATGAGGTTTCTGAATATCAAACGTCGCTCTTCACTGAGGCGCAATATAAAGCAGTGTGTTCTTTCCTGGGATTGGTTTTTGACCAGCAACCCTACCTGAAAATGCTGGCTGCCAAAGCCCTGAAATGGGGCTGGAATCGTTACGAGCATACGGCGTTAGTGAGGTGTCGAGATTTCTATCGGGACTTGTATCATTATCAATATCCACCGTCCTCTGATCCTACAGTCGCAAGCTTAGTCGCGCAAATTAGGGCAGCTTTTGCCAACACACCTTATCCAGGTGACGATCAGCTTTGCGGTTCCAGCCAGGGCGATGAACCAGCCGAGTATGCGTTAGAGTTTCGGGATCTCAACTGGCAAACCATACACCCCGATTTTCTGGCTTATCATTATGCTGCCTTGAGTTTCTTCACAGAGGCAGGCTTTCGCTATTTTCTACCGGCATTTTTGATCGCTGAGGTCATGGGGACTGATTCCAATGCCAACCCCGTCTTTCACCTCACACATGGTCTGGTGCCGGATAAGACGCAACAGATTCGGGAGCAATTGATGGCCAGTGGGGCCTTGCCAGAGGATGTCGTGCAACAAATGCGGCAAAATGAAGAGCGGGCTACTTACGACTGGCAGCAGATCGCCCTGGACAAGTTCTCTCACTTCAACGGGGAAGAAAGAAAAGCGATTGTGGCTTACCTGCAATATGCGGCTGATGAATATTCAATGGACGACATTAACAGGGCTTTGGAAAGCTACTGGTTAAAACCACCTCCCTAGTGCTTGCTCTCACTGGCAAGTTATGCCATAACTCTTGGAGATGAAACACATAGCCATCGCCCAGAGCGATTCCGAAATCGAACGCTGCTTGCCCGTTATGCGGGAACTGCGACCGCACCTGACCGACGACACTTTTGTAGCGCGTGTGCGGCAGCAGGAAAGCCTGGGCGGCTTTAACCTGGTCTATCTCGAAGATGCGGGCGAGGTCAAAGCGGTGGCTGGTATTCCCATCATGGAGAATCTGGCGTGGGGCAAATTTCTTTATGTAGATGACCTCGTGACAGCCGCTGCGGAACGCTCCAAAGGCTATGGCGATGCCCTCTTCGACTGGTTGGTGGGGTATGCCCGGCAGCAAGAGTGCCAGCAACTCCATCTCGATTCCGGCGTGCAGCGTTTCGACGCCCACCGCTTCTACCTCCGCAAGCGCATGAGCATCAACTGCCATCATTTTGCCCTGCCGCTCTCGTGATGGGATAGAATATGCTGCCGTGGCGGTGGCCCAGGTTTACACGTTTAACATGAAGCATCTTCAGGCTGACAAAATCTTAGCTCATCTGGGCACTTATCTGCGGAGCCTGCCGCCCTACCTGGACATGCTGGAAGAGTATTATGAAGTTGCTGACCAGCGGATGACGGTATTCCGCTCGCCGCGACACTGGGTGCTCTTTTTTGAATTTGTGCTCTATGATGCCAGGGCGGATGAGTTCATGGTGAATTTGTGGGCTTTTGGCGATTGCTTAAACGATTACAATGGGGGTGAGGAACGACAGGAGGGCAATGGACTGCTGTGGCAGTTTACGCGGCAGCCCTTTGCGAGTTGCTCTCGAACGGCGCGAGGGTCGTTTAAGGCTCGCCGCAACAGATTTTCAATCCTCTTTAAGGGAGAATGCTTGAAGTTCAAGCCGACGGCTGAACAATATGCCGCAGCGGGTATTAAATTCACCAGGGCACAGCAGGCACCAGATGCCATGCTTACCCCCGCGCAGCTTTTGCGTTTTTTATGTCATCACCTGGATCATCCTTTCTTTGCGGGGGAGGACTCTTTGCGCAGCATTATAGACGCGTGCCGCCGCCAGCGTCTCGCCCCGCTCTGGCATGAAATGGCATTGCTGCTTCAGACTCGTGAATGGCGACACCCAAATATTGAGGAGATGGCTGAGCCTGCGGCCTGGGAACCGTTTCAGATATTAGCGCGCACTATTGCTACGGGTGATTTAACGGAGTGGCAGGCACAGAATCCGGCGACGTTCAATACGCATTGGAGTCACTGGGCTACCGATTACGAGGCAACCGAGAAACTCCTTCACGAGGAGAGACAACGATGGCACAATAAAATGCAACAACTCCCGCCGGAGGCACGACAGCAAATCGAGGCAACGTTGAGCAACATAAGCCAACTGCCCTTAAGCCCTGGTATCTTGTATCAATCAGAAATCATCATTGATGGCGAGAAATTTACTATTACGCCTGACTATCTGGTGAACTCTTCAGAGACACCCGACTTAGAAGATGAACAATAAAAAATATGAGTCAGAATTCATTCGCTTTGTTATGGTGCAGATGACAGCTAAGCCACTAACACAACGCGCGCGTCTTCTGGATCGGCTTCTCGCTTGAAAACACGCACCTCAATATCACGTCCCAGTCTATTCAAGATGCTAAAAAGGCGGTCGGTAGAACAATTGAGAAACTGCCCGCGTAGCATCTTAGAAAGCGTAGGTTGATCCATACCGATGAGTTTGGCGGCTTCGGTTTGGCTTAGCTGCCGGTCTTCAATACACCGGGTAATTTCATAAATGAGTTGGGACTTAAATTGTAAATTAGGGGCATCCGGCAAATCCAGGTCAGCAAAGACGTTGCCCGAACCCGTTTCAATGACCGTCCCAGCCCTGGTCGTTTTCTTGTTAAGTTTCATAGTGGCCCCTTTTACGCTGTTGGCTGCTCTGAGCGATTCTTTCCTGATAGTCATCCTCGGCATCACGCAAGCGGTGCCGAATAACTTCTATCTCCTGTTGCGGCGTGGCGATGTCGCGTTTCGACTTTTTCTGGAAGCAGTGCAAGACATAGATTGCCTCGGCGAAGCGTACCGTATAAACCGCACGATAGGTGTCCGAATGGAAATCCTCCACAACTTCCAGGACGCTCGCCCCCGGAAAGCTCTTACCCCTGAGTGGTTTGGCAGCGAGAGATTTGCCCCCACGGTGTGCCGCATCCAGAGCCAAACCAATGTTGCGTCGCACCGGAGCGGGAAACGCTTTCAAATCTTTGCGTGCTGAAGCCACCCAATAAACGGGTTTCAGACCGCTTTCACTCATACCTCTATTATGGCATATATACCATAATTTAGCAAGGCTGAAATAGCCATTCCAATATTCCTGTAACCTGCGCTACACTCTGGTGCGTTGAGGCTTTTGATTAAGCATCGAAGAATCAGGATTGAGAATTGCAGAGAGGAACGATGAGGAAACTATATGGATTTACAACTACAGGGAAAACGGGCTTTAGTGACTGGCTCGACGGTCGGAATAGGTTTCGCCACGGCGTTAGGTTTGGCTAAAGAGGGTGCGACGGTGGTGCTCAATGGGCGCACAAAGGAGCGGGTGGAGGAGGCGGTGCAACGCGTGCAGCGGAAGGTTGCCGGGGCGCAGGTTTCCGGGGTAGCGGCTGACCTGGGCACGGCAGAGGGGGTGGCCCACTTGCTGCAACAGGTGCCGGAAGTCGAGATTCTGATCAACAATCTCGGCATCTTTGAGCCGAAGGCGTTTGAGAACATTGAGGATGAAGATTGGCTGCGCTTTTTTGAGACCAATGTGCTGAGTGGAGTGCGCCTGACGCGCCATTACCTGCCCCACATGAAGAGCCGTGACTGGGGCCGCATCATTTTTGTGTCCAGCGAATCGGCGCTCAATATCCCCGCCGAGATGATTCACTATGGCATGACCAAAACCGCGCAACTGGCGGTGGCGCGCGGCGTGGCCGAAACGACTGTGGGCACGGGTGTCACCGTCAATTCCATTTTGCCTGGCCCGACCAGTTCCGAGGGCGTCTCCGAGTTTGTGAATCAACTGGCCCGCGAGCGCGGCGTGGATTTCGCCACGATGGAAGCCGAGTTCTTCAAGACGGCGCGGCCTTCCTCGCTGCTGCAACGCTTTATCACGCCCACAGAAGTCGCCAACTTCATCGTGTTTGTGTGCAGCCCCTTGTCGTCGGCCACCAATGGAGCCACCTTGCGCGTCGAAGGTGGCGTGGTGCGTTCAATTGCCTGAGACTACCTTAATAGCAGTTACTGCTGCGTTAAGTAGGATCGGATGATCTGCCAGAGTTGCTCGTCCGCCGGCGGTAGATAAAGCCAACTGGCAAAGAACTGGTCTGAGTACTCCGTCCAAACGGCAACGGCCTGTTCATCAGTTATGTCATAACCATGACTGCTGGCAACGCTTTTTAAGCGTGCCACATCTTCAGGAAACATGTGTGTGCTGGTCATGGGAACTCTGGTAGTTCTGGTTACTGGGCTGGTTGCTGCTCGCCGGTGGTTGACCGCTCCTAAGAGTACCGCACAATATGCCACGGCTGATTCTACTCTGTTGGAGTCTCTTCATCAGACGTGCTGCATTTCTTTTTCCAACAGTGCCCAGGCTTGACTCATCTTCGCTTGAGCCAGGGGTGAAATGCTGTCACCTCGTAGAGACGCTATGCACAAATACTCAACAGTCCCGTCAGTAAAACCGACTGATTTAGAATCTTCCATTTGTCCGTCCGTGAGCGATGGTCCGGTTATGTGCATGATACCGGCGGTGTGGCCGTGGAATTTGATGAGGCCATGTTCCTGAATAGTCGGAGTTTTATGGTTCGACTGGCCACAAAGATAAAAGAACATGGTAGCCGCGACCATACCATTGTAAATTTTCTCCGGCTGGGTAGATTCTGTTTTAAATATAGTCTGGATGTTGAATCTTAAGTCATCCCCATCCACACTTGTGCTGAAAGTCACTTCTTTGGTGGCGGGTGTGGTGTAGTCGTATGGTTTGCCACGCTTGGATACCCCCTGGTATCGCTTCGCCGGTTTCTCTTCAATCGCTCTAAGCCAGCCCTGCAATGGCGGCACCCAGTAAGTGCCAAGCACTGTGCCCTGCGACCATAGTATGTGGCGATGGACTTGCCATGCTCCCGCTCCCGTCAGGAGCAGCAACGAGAGCGCAACCGCGATGCCGCGCATCGTTCTCTGCTGGGGTGCCATCTGGACTTGAGACCTCACCGAAGCAGGCTGTGGTAAGCCCAGCCCGTGGCAGCGCGGACACTGTGTATCGAACGCTTCCAGGACATAGTTGCATTGAGGACAGGCCATAGTATCCATTATAGTAATTGCGGCTCTTTCAGGCAGTATTCCAAGCTCTACTGTCTGCATCTCTAAACCAAAGATACGCGGCTTATGTGACATTATCTGTCTGCTCCGGGGCGACGGTAAATACTTTGTTGCCTGCTTTCGCACCAGCTTGCCAGGTGAGTCTGAGGCGGATTGGGTGAGTGCGCTGCTTTTTGATGTTGCACAACCCAAACCAACAATAGGTTCCGGTGGGAGCGCGGAACTCCATAAAAAGCTTTTCTCCCGTGGCCGCAGCAATCCATCGCCCAGGCGTATCTATTTCCGACATTCCACTCTGGACATAAAGCTTGGCGTGCAGTGGCGCAGGTTCCCGGTTGCAAACGGGCACCATCAATGCGTAAGTCGGAGTGTTCTTGCCGGTTGCATCAGTCCCAGATGCTAAAATCGGTTCACCGACGAGAGGCGCATTCTGTGGCAGGTCGGCGATTAACGAACGCTTGCAGCCAACTACAGGCATGAGCAACGCTGAGGCCAGCATAGAATAGAGTATAGTGTGAGGCATGAGTCTCTTCATAATAGTATGTGACGGTAGTCTCTTGTTTGTGGGTTAACGAATAAGCTGAGCCATCTCAGGGGGCTTATATGACTTTATCCCACTGGTGCCAGCCATAGTCAGCATTAATGCGGGAGCAATGTTGCAAAAAAGGCAATGCCCTCACTGGCAAAAGGCGAATGGCCCGCACCGGCGATTATGGTGCGGGAGATATTCTGATAGCCATGAGCGCGGGCCGTCTGCTCGGCATTATCCCATTGCCGGTTAAGCGCCGTCAGGTAGGGGTCTTTATCGCCCTGCAAGGCATGGATGGGGAGTTGGGCGCGCTCCGGGGCAGTCGAGAAGGTGGTCACACCGCGTCCCAGGAAGTTAGCCGCCGCGGGCACCGCTCCGGCGAGCAGTTCAGGATGCATCAAGATAAGCTGCCAGGCCAGATGCCCACCGGCTGAGAAACCCGTGACAAAGAACTTCGGCTGGCCATGCTCATCCTGTTGCACTTCGCGCGCAATCGCCAGCACCGCCTGCATGTCGGCGGGGTCGTTGCCGTTAGAGGATACACACGGCGTCACAATGATAAACGGCTGCGCTTTACGCGCCCGCATAAAAGCCTGGCAGTTGCGCAGGAAATTGTGGCCCGACCCCTCCAGCGTGACGAGGATCGGCCAGGTTGCTTGCGGCGTCCAGCCATCCGGTAAGGCGAGATAATATTGCGTCGCCACAGCACGGGCCGTTTTGAGTTCGGGCTGGGCGACGGGTGTTCCCGGCCCCGGCCCGCTCTCGCACCAACCGCATCTCCCCCACAGCATCAGCAGTAGCGCGATATAAGTTATTAATTTCATCCTCGCCTCCTGAATGAATATTTTAATCCACATTATACCGGCATCCCAACGATGCACGGCAGCATGATGCAGATCAATATGCGATAGTCTGCGCCCCCGAACCCAGAGTGTTGGGTGCCCACAGCACTGCATATTGATGCAGTGCTGTGGGCTGAGAGCGACGGGCGTTCGACAGCAGGGTGCCGGGTCTGGGGTATAGAGTATAGGAATCAGTAGTAAGAGCCTCGCCAAACCCTAAACCCTGACCCCTAAACCTTCCTCATAGCCCGTCGCTCACGCTCTGGGTTCGTAACGGTAGCCTCTTTATCGCTAACTGCTATAGCTTCTACACCCTTTGAATTTTTCACTTTGAAAGCAAGGAGCGGATAGTTTTGAGGTGATGCCTGGCGTATTGTAAAATCAGAGGTGTCACTATGCACGAGAATCAAAAGTCAGATGTCACAACATTGGAAATTGATGAAGACGCGCTATGGCGGGCGGTGCAGAACCGCGACAGCCGCTACGATGGCGTCTTTGTTTATGGGGTTGGCTCGACGCGCATCTACTGCCGCCCGGCTTGCCCGGCCCGGCGGCCCCGCCGCGAGCAGGTGCGCTTTTTCGCGGCTCCCGCAAATGCCCAGTCTGCCGGGTTTCGCGCTTGCCAACGCTGCCATCCCGCAACCCTGAATTACGCGACGCGCGAGGTGGAACGGGTGGCGCAAGCTTGCCGCCAAATCGAACAAAATGCGGCAGGAGAGGTTTCGCTAGGAAAGGTGTCGCTGCACACGCTCAGCCAGGGGGCCAAACGCAGCCCGCATCACTTTCACCGCACCTTTAAGCAGGTGACGGGCGTCACGCCGCGCCAATATGGGGATGCGGCCCGCCTCGCCCAACTCAAAGATCATTTGCAAGCGGGTGAAACGGTCACCCAGGCGCTCTATGACGCGGGCTATGGCTCCAGTCGCGGCCTCTATGAACGCGCCGCCGCTCAACTGGGCATGACACCGGCCAGCTATCGCAAGGGTGGCCAGGGGGCCGTTATTCACTATGCTATCGCAGCTTGCTCGTTAGGCTACCTCTTAGTGGCGACTACCGATAAGGGTATCTGCGCGGTGAGCTTAGGCGATGATCCCTCCGCCTTGACCACAGGCTTGCGCCAGGAGTTTCATGCGGCCACCTTGCAACTCGATAACAGTCGTTTACAAGCCAACGTGCAAGCTATTTTGGAGTATCTAACAGGCCAGCAGCCGCACCTTGATTTGCCCCTGGATGTGCAGGCGACGGCCTTTCAGCGCCGGGTGTGGCAAGAACTCCAGGCGATTCCCTATGGGCAAACGCGCACCTACACTCAGATCGCCGAGGCTATCGGGCAGCCCACAGCGGCGCGGGCGGTGGCGCGAGCGTGTGCCACCAACTCCGTCGCCCTGGTCATTCCCTGCCACCGCGTGGTGCGCGAGAATGGCTCCCTCAGCGGCTATCGTTGGGGCGTGGCGCGTAAGCAGAAGCTATTGCAAACGGAGTGCAGCACGAAGAAATAACCACCGATGAACACCGATGGACACGGATAGAAACGAGGATAGAGGATCGAGGATCCAGCATCCAGTATCTTGTATCCAGCATCCCAAAACATCCGTGTCCATCTGTGTTTATCGGTGGTTAATTTTCTTATCGAGCTATAGTTTTACGGCTTTGACTACAAGGAGCGTCGGACGGCGGCGTTCGGTTTTTAAAGGGGGTTGTTTTTGTTCATGGGCTGGTGTTGCCACTGGCTCCAGCACAGCCGAGATTTGCAGGCTGCTACGGAGCAGTGAATTCAGAATGGTGGACAGGGTGTGATGATAGCGGACAACACCATCTACGAACCAGTGACTCTCGCGTCGGCCTTCGTCGCTGTAGCAATCGAACGGCCAGTAGAGTGGCGCACCCGTCTCGTCCTCAATGCAATCGGGGTGGATGCCCTGGGCGCAGGTAAACGCTGGATGTTCCATTGAAAAGAGGAAGGTGCCGGGAGTTTTTAACCAGCCGTGAATCCGGCGAAATAGCGTTTCCAGATCAGCCAGATAATGCAGCGCCAGCGAACTGACCACGAGGTCAAAAGTGTTGTCCTGCGCCGTGAAGTCTTCCATCGCCATATGGCGAAATTCAATGCCCGCCGGGGCATCTTTTTGGGCTAAGGCCAGCATATTACGCGAGATGTCCACACCGACCACGCAGGCACTGCCCAACTCTATCAGCTTGCGGCAGAGACCGCCCGCTCCACACCCTAAGTCAAGTGCCGTCGCACCCGTGACATCCGGCAGCAAAGACAATATGGCTGGTTGTTCGACAAACTGATGCAACCCGGTCTGGTTATCGCGCATCGCCTGGTAGCCGTTAAAGAACGATGGGTTGTCGTAAATGTTCTGCTTCATACCAGGCACCAGTAAGTCAGAGCTGAGGGTGATTGCGGTCGCAAGGTCGTTGTCTTCAGCCTCTAACCCATCATCGCTTGCCTAATTGCTCATGCGCCTGGCGCAAAATGCGTTCGGTGGTATCCCAACTGATGCAGGCATCGGTGACACTGACCCCATACTTTAAGGCATCCCGGTCAGACACGACGGGCTGATTGCCCTCGAAGAGAAAACTTTCAATCATCAGCCCAATGAGAGCCGTGTCTCCGGCCACGCGCTGGGCAATCACGCTGCGCGCGACTTCTTCCTGCTGGGCGTGCTGTTTATTGGAATTCGCATGGCTGCAATCCACCATGAGAGCCGGGTTCTGGCCCGCTTTTTTGAGGTCGGCCACCGCTGCCGCGATGCTCGCCGCGTCATAGTTGGTGCGCGCCCGCCCGCCCCGCAATACCACATGGCCACAGGTGTTGCCCCGTGTGCGGACAATGGCCGTGAAACCATCCTGGTCAATACCCAGAAAAGAGTGTGACGCTTGCGCCGACTGCATGGCGTCCAGGGCGATTTGCAGGCTGCCATCGGTGGCGTTCTTGAAGCCGACTGGCATCGAAAGGCCACTCGCCATTTCGCGGTGCGTCTGCGATTCCGTGGTGCGCGCCCCAATCGCGGCCCAACTGATGAGGTCATCCAGGTATTGGGGCACAATCGGATCGAGAAACTCGGTGGCAGCAGGCAGGCCCCTGGCGGTGATAGTCAGCAAGAGCTTGCGCGCTTCTTTCAAACCCGTTTCAATATCATAGGTGCCATCGAGATGCGGATCGTTAATCAAACCTTTCCAGCCCACAGTAGTGCGCGGCTTTTCAAAATAGACGCGCATAATGATATACAGCCGGTCGCCCACTTCCTGGCGCAAGCGCAGCAACTTCTCGGCATATTCGAGGGCGCCGCGACTATCATGAATCGAGCATGGCCCCACCACCACGAGAAGGCGCGGGTCTTCGTGGCGCAAAATACGCTGCACCGTCTCACGGCCTTCAATCACGGTGCGATTGCACGCCTCGGTCATGGGAAAAGCGTCTTTCAAGACGCGGGGTGGGGCTAAACGCACAGTTTCTAACACATTCAAATCTTGAGTCGGCAACATAAAAAGGTATCTTCGTTCTCCAACAATCCTGACAATTCATACTTTCTGCGATGTTATTGGGTGGCATGATAACCACCACAAAATAAGTATATCCCACCCGCTCTAAATGCCGCCCTTATCTTGCGGCCTGACGACAAGACCATGCGAGCCGCAGGAGGAACGCCGCCTTAGCTGTGGCTGGTTAAGGCGTTACAGCGACGCTTGAATGGCAGCGGCCAGAGCATCTAAATCTCTTTTTCTCCCTTTGGGAGTTGTGGTGAGTGTAATGAGTGCAATGGCTTCTTCAATAGTTACCCAACGAACTTCTGCCGTCTCGAAATCAAAATTTGGCACCTGGTTCACTGGCCGCATAAGAAAATACTGCGTGAAGCAGGTGTCAGACTCATAGCGTCCGGGTATAGCCGACACGACTTCGCAAGTGACGCCGGTTTCCTCCCGGACTTCGCGTAAAGCGGTTTGTTCAGGAGTGGCATCCAGTGCTAAGTCAGGAGCACCTTTAGCAAAAGTCCAGGCGTAGCCGCCCCAGCCATTGGCAGGCTTACGCAGCAACACGCGCTTTGCGGCATCGAATACGATGCCGCCATAGGCCACTTCCGTTGCAGGAACTTCGTTCATATCATCTATTTTAGCGCACTCTGCAACCCTGCACGCCGCCACACATTGCCAGGCTCAGCCGCCCCGTGCGAAGTGCCATGACTGGCAGTGTCGGCTGCTACGCCTTGTGGCGTGGCAAGCCAGAGTCGTAAAATTAATAGAAGGTGAGCCATTGTTGCGGCGTAAAGTCCCAGCCGAGGGCGTGGCAGACTTCCTCCCACATCTCATGAGACTCAATATGGTCAAGGCACGGTGTATAACCCAGTTTGAGGTAAGTCTTGATAGCCGGGAGCCGATAATGCTCCGTGTGCAGCTCAATCTGCGTATAGCCAGCGTCCATAAAGCGACTCGTCACAGCCGCCGCCAACACCAGGCCCAGACCTTGACCCGTATGCTGCGGGTCACAGGCTAACCACCCCAAGTCGCCCCAGAAGGGATGTCTTTGGGTGTAGTTATGCAGGGCCATGCAAGAACCTACAATATGATCCGACTCTTCCTGTATCGCCATAAGCCAACCGGATGGAATAATGCGCGACAGTGAGAACTGGAGCTTGTCGGCATTCCAGTCCGTCCACCCGACCAGGTGCATGATCTCATTGCATCGTGTCTCATCTCCTGGGCGATAGGTGCGAATTGCGTAGCCATCGGGCGGATTAACATCCGGCGGGCGGTTGCGGTGCGCAAGCCAAACCATGCGCAGTTGGGGTTGTTCCCTTTGATTCATGCTGCGCGTTGGCGGCGCAAATCAGTTGCCGTCCTTGTGCTGAGATCAATAACTGCTGTGTTGGCTTAGGTTTATGGGGGCTGTGTTTAAACGCCTGCTTGCTGCCTGCTGAACGCGACAGTTATTGACCCTGGAGGGGAGAACCAATGCGCATTAGGAATCCATTGCTCGTCGGGAGTTCTATGGCTCGATGCTTTTATAGCAGAGCATCAACGTTTATGGCTAACAATCAAATTCTCTGATTCGGGCGGCGCGGGAGGGGTAGAGGGCAGAGTGGGCAACCAAGCGGGGGTGAATGTGTCAAACTTAACCTACCGTAATTTTATGTCGTAACGACAATTTTATGCTGTTACCATAAGGAGAAGTAAACATGACCGCACGACTCAAGCGGCGCGAGTTTATCAAGACCGCCGCCGCTTCTGCCGGGGCCGCCGCTGGCCTGGGACTCCTCGATTTACCCTATCTTTTAGCTGCACCGGCCCCCACCGGGGACAAGGCGAAGGTGCGCGTGGCGATGATTGGCTGTGGAGGCCGGGGCGTGAGCGCCCATGTGCCCGAACTCGCGCGCCAGAACCTGGTCGCGGTGATAGACCCGGATGAGAAGCACATTGGCGACGCGCTCAAGAAAGCCGGGCAGGAAAAGGGCGTTGACACCACCAAGATCAAGACCTATAGCGACTACCGCAAGTTCTTCGACGAAATGAGCAAAGAGGTGGACGCGATTTTCGTCGCCACGCCCAACCATCATCACGCCCTGCCGTCGCTGATCGCCATGTCGCATGGCATTGGCGTCTATGTGGAAAAGCCGATGGCCTTTAACATCTGGGAAGCGCGCACGATGGCCCAGTATGCGAATAAATATAAAGTGGCGACGCAGATGGGCAATCAGGGCCACTCCGGTGAGGGCTACCGTCGTCTCTGCGAATATATCTGGGCCGGGGCATTGGGCAACGTTACTGAAGTTTATCACTGGACGAACCGCGCCAATGGCGGCGTTGGCCCGCGTCCGCCCGCGCTCCCGGTGCCCGCTGGCATGAACTGGGATAGCTGGATCGGCCCGGCTCCCTTCCGCGAATATCATAAAGACCTGCATCCCCACGAGTGGCACGGCTGGTATGACTTCGGCAATGGCTCCCTTGGCAACATGGCCTGCCATGTGATGGACGGCGCGGTGTGGGCCTTGGGCCTGAGCAAGCCCACCTCCATCGAAGTCGAGGACATTCTGGGTGGCAGCGACGAGCGTTATCCGGTCGGCACGCGCATCCGCTGGGACTATGCAGCCCGCACGGGGGTTGGCCCCAAGAACCTGGCCATGCCGCCCGTTAAGGTCTGGTGGTATGACGGCAAGAAGGCAGGCGCGCAGAATGCCAGCGCACAACAGGCTGGCCAGGCACTCACCGCAGATAGCGTCAATGCCGCTGCCGCCAATCGCCCGCCCATCATGGACGAGTGGGAAAAGAAACTCGGACGCAAGTTCAACACCGATAGCTGCACGTTCTATGTCGGCGACAAGGGCGTGATGTATACCGGCACTTATGGCAATGGCGTGCGCTTATTGCCGGATGAATTCCAGGCCGCCACCCCGGTGCCCCCGGAGATGATCCCGCGCATTCTCCACCAGAGCCATCAGGACAACTTCTTTATCGCCGTGAAAGGCGGCCCCCCCGCCGTGGCGAGCTTCGATTACTCCTCGATCTTAACCGAGGTCATGCTCTTAGGCGACCTGGCGATTATGGCAGGCAAAGGCAACAAGATCATGTGGGACGGCAACCAGGTAACCAACATACCAGCGATGAACGCCCACCTGCGCCGCCAACCCCGCAAAGGCTGGGTCTACCCAGCCTAAAGGATGAAGGCGGAAGGATGAAGGGTAAGGCCACGCTATGACGACATAGTTTTGCTCTCAGCGTGTCACAATCCTTTGGGCGCCTCTTTCATCCTTCATCCTTGCCTCAAAAGTCCAACGGACTTTGCACCGCCTGGCCCGGCTTGTGGCTGACATGGATTTAAATTATGGTGGTGCTCACGTTTTTGTGTCTCAGTAGCTCCTGCACGGTGCGTGTGGTCGGTCGCACCCCAGGCGGCGAGGTTAATCTGGCGCACCTCAAAACCACACGCAAGCGGCCCAACCCCAAGCTCACCCGCCGCCGTAGCGTAGGGAGGAACGACCGGAGCGTGGGCGGTCGGGTGCAGCGCTGGTTCTCTTGCTGTTGGGCGGTCACAATGTCGGACTTAGTGCCTCCGCAACTTCGTTACGATCTCCTTTCATCCATGCCTCTATAAGGTGTAATCCTTTGGGCGAGAGTGATACTTTGTATCCATAAAACATCATGCTGTTCACTGTGTCACCCTTCCATTCGCAGACCACTAAACCATTCCCGATTAAACGTGCGAATTGCAGGAGCGCATCTTGACGCACTAAAAACCTGCGATCATCCTGCATCTTATATAGGAACAACATAAGGTTAATAGTTTCTTGGTCAAATGCGAAACTGAGGCTCACCAAAACCTGTTTCCAAGCATAAATCGCTTCCTTAGGAATGGTTCCTCTATGATAAAGAGCGTGGCAGTTTGGACAAAGAGCTAACAGGTTGGCGAGCGTGTCCCCTCCACTCTCGTTGACCTGAACGATGTGGTGCAAATCAATAGCAAGAATATTACGACAAGTGGGCACTCCACAGCGATAGTCCGACTCAATAAGTACTTGCCGCCTCACGTCATCAGGTATTTTCTGTCTACTTTTAGACATATGTCATATTTTACATCGTTGCCTTAGAGCGACACCGCGCGCAGCAAGCTAACGCCAAGCTCACCCGCCGCGGAAGCCGGAGCGGAGCCGAGGCACGAGGCAAAGCGCAGGCTGTAGGCGGTCGGGTGCAGCACCTTGTTCTGTTGCTGTTAACGCCGTTTGAAATTGAGGTCGTTAAATTATTTTTGCCTTAGCTCAATTTTAATCTCATCAAGCGTTGTCTGTTTCATCAAGTCTGTAGCAACAAAAATGGGAGTCTTGACGCGCAGGGCCAAAGCCAGAGCATCACTGGGCCGGCTGTCAACTTCTGTTTCGATGCCGTTGCCCACCACTTTAATAGTGGAGTAAAAGGTATGCTCATCTGCCCCACGCATCACATAAACAGCTTCCACACGTCCCCGTAAGGCTTTAATCAACTCAGCCATGAGGTCGTGGGACATAGGACGAGATGGTTTGGAGTTGTCAAGCCCAAATGCAATGCTGTAGCTTTCGAGAGCGCCAATCCAGATAGGTAAATAGCGTTCTTGGTCACGCGCCTTGAGGATGACGACCGGAGCCGTTGTTTCTCCCACCCCCTCAGCCTTAGAGGTCGCTTGATAAATTCCTTGCACAGTTGCCTCAGTGACAGCAGGCTTTGCTGTTTTGGCTTCCGTTGGAGCAGCACCAGGCTCAGCCAAAACTTTGTTGGCTGCCGCTAAACCCGCGACTGAAACCGCACCCGCTATCAAATCTCGACGTTTCATGTGCATCCTCCAAATCAAGCTAACGCCATTTCGCCATGATTTAACGGTATTTGTGGATTTATCATCTGATTGTACCGCAGTTTAGGGGTCATAGCGACAACTGGCAAGGCGAGTGAGGCTGCGGCATAATCCGTCTTTAGGCGATAATTGCCGCTGTGGGGGTCGGGGACGTCACTCTCTTATTCACTCGCTTATCTTAGAGCCTGGCGCCGTACGAGTGGGCCTGGCAATGGGTGTTCGCGGGAGCTAAACCATCTCTTGACCCGCGTGACGGTGGGGAGATTGTACGCCAGAGTGAGCCGTTGAAGCCTGATGACTGGAGCGACTTTATGACTGTCTGCTCTCCGATGAGTTGAATGACTTGCCAGCAACCCTGCGGTGATTGATACTATTGACAACTTTGGGATGATAAGGAGAATTGATGGAACCGTTTAATACGCCGTCGCCCTTGCCTGACCCTTATGGACAACTGACCCCTACCGCCCTACCCCCGCTGGTCAACCGCGATTGACAGAGCGCCCCCAAGATTATTAAAGGTTGGGCCTATCCTCTGACCTGGTTGGGCATCGTGGTGCTGCCCCTTATTATTCTGGCTAATCTGGTTATGTCCAGTAATATGGTGCCTGGTGCAGCCGCCAGAGGCGCGGGGCCAGTCGGAGGCATTGTCATGGCTTTCTTCTATGGCCTTCTCTTAGCGGTGGACATCTGGCTCAACCGTGCCCTCAAGCAAGGCACACCCGCGGCCTGGACGGTGCAGATTGTCCTCTCGGCCTTGGGCTTGTGCGGCTTCCCCATTGGCACCCTGATTCATGGCTATATTCTGTCGCAGTGGTTCAGCCCGGAGACCAAAGCCTGGTTCGGTTTAAGCTAAAGAGTTTTGAGTTTTGAATGTTGAGTTCTAAATTATAAAGAGGGACAATGAATTATGAGTTTTGCGTCGGCTTCCTGCATTCAAAATTCAAAACTCATAATTCAGAACTTATAATGCTAAATCGCAGCTTTGTCGTTGGCCTGGCCGGAGGCTCGGCAGCGGGCAAGAGCACCCTCGCCCAAGCCCTCGCCGATTACCTGACCACGACTACGCCGCATCGCGGGGTCGAGGTTATCAGCACCGACCGCTATATTAAACAGGATCGGACGCAGGGGCCAAATTTTATATCGCCTTCGACCGGCGAGCCGACCTTCCACTTCAATCATCCAGACGCGCTCGAACTACCGCGCTTGCTGGCGGACTTAGAAACCCGCACCGCGACGGACGATGCGCCCTCTGTACTGCTGATTGAGGGCTTAATGGTGTTGCATCTGCCGCCCTTACGAGAAAAGCTTGATCTGCGCCTGTTCGTGGAACTGGATGCCGACGAGCGGGCCTTGCGCCGCCTGCTGCGCGACATGAAAGGCGGACGCGCCAGCACCGACCCGGAGTTTATTGCCCGCTACTATCGGGAGAGTGCCCGCGTCGGCCATGCGCTCTATGTCGAGCCATCGCGTGTTTATGCCGATTTTATTGTGCGCGGCGATGCCGACTTTGCCCGTGTCGTGCCCCTGCTGGCGACCATCATTCGCGCCAACCCCGTTTCGAGTTCTGACGCAACTTCCGGTAAATTGACATGAACATCAGCCGCTTTGATAACGTCTCGCAATGGGGGGCTTTTATTTTCTGTGAGAAGCCGCGTGGGTAACCGTTTCAAACTTCCAAGTCAAGCGGAAATTCTCGTCCTGGCTCCTGCACAGAGAGAAGCCTCTACTCTCAGTACAGGGAGGTGGAAATATGAAGCAAATTAAGCCGTTGAAAGGTGCCGTTGTAGCGACCGTGATGGGTCTGGCGGTGGCGTTGTCCCTCGCGGGCACAGCGACTCCGGCCCAGGCGGACGGTATCAACTGGGGCGTCACCATTCATATCGGCGGTCATCACAGTGATTACGATTACCGTGAGGACTATCGCTACCACGAGCGGTATCGCCGCCCGGATTACGACGATTACTACTATCGCCGTGACCGCGACGACTATCGCTATCGCCGTGACCGCGACGATTACCGTTATCGTCGTGATCGGGACGACCGGCGTTATCGTGGCTGGTAACGCGAGGCGTTGCTGATGGTAGCAACGGTGCGGGTAGTAGCCAAAAGCAGGCATGTGAGCTGCGGCTCGCGTGCCTGCTTTTGCTTCGCTGCTGCCTCGCTACTTTTGATGGCTGTTGAGGGTTTTGTTACGGCTTGCAGGCCACCTGGTCGCGTGCTGTAATAGAAGCATGGGAACCTGGGGGAGTGGCAATTTTGAAAACGATGGGGCGCTTGATTATGTTGGCTCTATCATTGTTGAACTGCGTTCACGCATTGAAAGGTGCCTGGCCGACGAGGACGCGGTGGCCCTCGATGAAGAAGGTGAAGCGGTAGTCGTGCCCAGTGTGCAGATTATCGCTCTGCTCTGTGAACACTGCAAAGCCGCCCCGCCAGAAGCGTCGGTGGTCGCGCGTTGGAAAGACGAATATTTCGCTGTCTTCGATGAGCAGATAGACAGCCTGGAGCCTAAACCCGGCTTCAAAGAACGCCGCCGCGCGGTTATCCTGGCGACCTTCGACCATCTCGAAAAAGAAGCCACCGAATTTTGGAGCCGGGTCTAAACGAGCAAGCTGTCTCCGGTCAATTATCTTTGCTATGGAACCTCGTATTAGTCTCATCACGCTTGGCGTCACCGATTTAGCCCGCTCCACCGCCTTTTACCGAGACGGCCTGGGTCTGCCCACGGAAGGCGATTATGAAGGCGTGACCTTTTTCAAGCTGCGCGGCACCTGGCTGTCGCTCTATCCCCGCGTGGCTTTAGCTGCCGATGCGGGAGTGCCTGCTGATGGCGAGGTGCCCGCCGCAGGCGGGGCCTTCCCCGGCTTTGCCCTGGCGCATAATGTGAGTTCTAAAGCAGCCGTAGATGCCACCCTGCAACAAGCGCAAAGTGCAGGGGCGCGTCTGGTCAAGCTGGCCCAGGATGCGGAATGGGGCGGTTACTCCGGCTACTTCGCCGATCCCGATGGCTATCTGTGGGAAGTGGCCTGGAACCCCGGTCTTGACCTAACGTGAGGATGCTCCCATAACACCCTTAGAGCCGAAAGCCTCACTTGAACGCCGCAGCGGTTGCTGTTGCACAATACCAACATCTTCGCGCACCGTCAGCATTTGATTGACCTGCAAGTTATGGAGTTGTGTGCGCTGGCCGGAGGGCCACAGGATGGAGAGGCTTTTAATCTGGGAGGCGCGACCTAAACCGAAGGTGAGCGGCAACTCGCTCTGAGATAAATAGGATGAGCCGCTCTTGACCATGCGCCGCAAGCTGACATCCTTTGGTTGACCGGGCAATTGAATGGTAACAGTGACCTGGGCACCGATGGCGCTGCGATTGCTGCGGGTGCCTTCGAGGGTGAGCCGCAGGACATTATTGAGTTGTGCCTTCGCCCCCAGGTCATTGCGCAGCAGCATAGGTGCGCTGCCATTAGTAGTCAGCAGCACGTCGAGATCGCCATCTAAGTCAATGTCGGCACAAGCCAGGCCGCGTCCCACGACAGGGCGGGCCAAGGCCGCGCCGCTTTGCAAGCCTACCTCGTCAAATTTGATGGGTTGCTGCTGGCCGCGATTAATATAAAAGAGGGGTCGCTCCGCGTATTGCAGTTCGTGATGCAGGTTGTGGATGGTGTCTTGCACATGGCCGTTGGCCGCCAGAATATCCAGCCAGCCATCGTTGTCAGCATCTAAAAACAGGCAGCCAAAGGTCACGAAAAAACGGCTGGGGCGGGCGACCTCGGCCACTGAGGCGATGTCGGTAAAAACGTGTGAGCCGTCGTCATGAAAGAGGGCGAGGTTGTCATAGCTGAAATTACCAACCACAATGCTGTCCTGGCCGGATTGGTCTATATCGCCTACGTCCACTCCCATCCCGGCGCGGCGGAAGGTACCCTGGCCGTAAGCCACGCCGCGCTGG
The DNA here is from genome assembly GCA_019239895.1 of Abditibacteriaceae bacterium. Classification (GTDB taxonomy): domain Bacteria; phylum Armatimonadota; class Abditibacteriia; order Abditibacteriales; family Abditibacteriaceae; genus JAFAZH01. Next base: position 60,420 of record JAFAZH010000037.1, read on the forward strand.
ACTCCCACTTCGGCAAAAGTGCCATTGCCCTTGTTCTCATACAGGTAATTGGGCACGCCGTCATTGGCTACCATCAAGTCGGGCCAGCCATCGTGGTTGAAGTCGCAAATCGCCACGCCCATCGCCTTGCCGCGCCGCTTTTCCGGGCGGGCCAGCAGCGCCTTTTCTTCGCCCACCGTTTGCACCGACATTTCTGATGCGGTGGGCAGCGGAGTGGGGAGAGTAGGAGTGGTAGGAGTGGTAGGTTGCTTCCGGTCTGGTGATTGAGGCGCGGCGGTAGCGGCATTAGGTGGCGTGTCAGGCGTGGCAAAATGGACATTGATGCCTGCGGAGGTTGATACGTCCTTAAAATGGCCCTGCCCCAGGTTGCGGTAGAGACGGCTCGGCTCGCCATCAAAGGCAGCGGGCGCAGTATAAGTTTTTAAATAACCCCGCCCCGGATAGCGAACTTTCGAGCCAAAATCCCACACATCTAAAGCCGGTGTCCAGTGGACATAGTGGCCCACAAACAAGTCCAACTTGCCGTCGCGGTCATAATCTACCCAGGCGGCGCTGGAACTGAAACCACCGTCTTGCACCCCGGCAGCGCGGGCGACCTCCTGGAAATGAGGCTGGCCCGGCGTGCTCTGGTTATGAAACAGGTAATTGCGTCCATAGCCCGTCACATAGAGGTCAGGTTTGCCATCGTTATCATAGTCTCCCACCGCCACTCCCATGCCCATCATGACGATGTCCAACCCGCTCCCGGCGGTGACATCGGTAAAGGTGCCATTGCGGTTGTTATGGTAAAGAGCACCCGTGCTATGGCGTGGTGGGCGCGGCGTGGGGGCCACAAAACCAAATTGCTTCCTAAAATAGCGGTTGGGGCCTTGGTAGTAGCCTTTGAGTTCTGCGGCGGTCCAGTCGCGGCCATTGACCAGGAAAATATCCTGATAACCATCGCCATCGTAATCTATAAAAGTGACCCCGCTGCCCATTGTCTCAGGATATAACTTCAAGCCAAACGCGCCGTTGTTATGATGAAACGTAAGGCCAGCGGCACGCGTGATGTCGGTAAATTGCACCGGCGAGGCCACGGTTGGATGGGGAAGTGGTGTGGGGAGGATATTCGGCAGAGCGGGATCAGTGTTGTTGGTTCTCCCGCACCCGCCTGTCAAGGCCAGCAGCAGCGCCAGCCAAAGCAAATTTATAGTTTGCAAACTAATATTACTTATGCTAATATTAAAGAGAGGCATAAAAGGAACGCGAACTAACTCAGCCGTCTCTGAGTTTAACAGGTCTTTATTTAGGGGTTAAAAGCGCAGCCAAAGGCACCGAGGTGATGAGATAACCAAAATTGAGGCAGATTTCTCCGCACAGCCGCCTGGTGTGGCACGGAGTTTGTAGGTTTTTATAGTGAATATATTGCCAGCGTCAATAAATCAGAGGGAAAACCGGGTTAGGGATGGGTAACAAGCCTGAGAAGAGTTGTCGCGTTACCATTGCTAACCATCATGAAAGGGAGAATGTATGTTAGGAGCCAGTTGTAACCCACGTCGTAACCGTCGTCCACAGCGCAGCCGCGCCCAGTCCGGCTTTACGCTGATTGAGCTTTTGGTCGTTATTGCAATTATCGCAATTCTGGCGGCCATCCTGTTCCCCGTCTTTGCCAAAGCGCGTGAAAATGCGCGCCGTGCCAGTTGCTCAAACAATGAGAAGCAGATCGGCCTGGGTATCATGCAGTATTCGCAGGACTACGATGAAACCCTGCCGCCCTATCAGGAATCCAATGGCGGCGGTAGCTGGCGTCAGACCATCTACCCCTACATTAAGAGCGTAGATGTCTTCCGCTGCCCCTCTAATTCGGCCAGCAAAACCATTACCAATAACGCTACGGCGACGGCCCCGGCTATGCCAGTCTCCTATGCGGCCAGTTATCATTTCTTTGGTAACGATCCGCAGCGGGTGCAAGCAATAGCCAACGTGCAGAGTCCGTCTAGCAAGATTATGGTCGCCGAGCAGATCAATGTGGAAGATGGTATCGGTGCCGCCGACTGGTCTACCAACACCCTGTTCCGCGACCGGGGTTTTGCCGGACATATCGGCACCGCCAACTACCTGTTTGGTGATGGTCACGTCAAAGCGATGAGGCCCAACGCCACGATGGCTGGCATCAATATGTGGGGTGCCTGGGTGGATAGCAATAAGAGCGCCCCTTCCTGTAACGCGGGCGGTTGGAATACCAACGACGATGCCTGGAACCCGAACTGCGATGACCTTTCCGGTAACGGCAGCAACGCTCTGGGGCAGTTAGCCAACAAATATCAATAAGCTGAAAGCCTGAAGAGACCAGCCCGCACCACGTAAAGGATATGACGTGGTGCGGGCTTTTTTGTGCGCGGTTTTAGAGTTATGGCGCTATCCCTCTCCCTAACACCATTCGTTAAACTTAGGCGGTATCACTGAGGGGGAGTAACATTCATGAAGCAGGCGGGGTATCATCGTAAATCCTACGGCACCATTACAGCGTTGGTCGCTATCAGCGGCGGAACTTGTATGATTGGCGGCATCAGCCACAGCGCACCGGCGGCCAAAGAAGCCAAGGAGCAATTGATAGCGACAGTAGACATGCAGCGCGTTTTTAGCGACAACTGGAAAACCTTCAAGACGGCAGATGCCACTGTGCAAGCGCAACAACTGAAATATAAAGCTATCATCCAGGAGTTACTGCCCGATAACACAACGGATGCCGGAGTGCCGCCAGTCGAAGCGAATACTGTCGCCTCCTGGCTGCATCTCAAAGAGCAGGAGCAATTGCATCCCGCTGCCATGAGCGCGGCGGAGCGCCAGAGCCTTAAGGATTACGAAGCGCAGGGCAAAAAGGCGGTGGAACGCTTGCAAGCTCTGGAAAACAAGTATCCTAACGTCACGGCGGACGAGCAGACCGAACTCGATAAGCTGCACGACCTGCGCCAGAAGGCCGCGCAAGCCATCAACGGGCAAGCTCATCAGTATTCAGAGCAGCTACAAGATCAGTTCCGGGAACTCCAGACGCGGCTCGAAGGCCAGGTGCAAGCGGCACTCAAACAAGTCTGCGCCCAGCAGCACATCACTTACGTTTTTAACGCCGCCTTCGTCAGTGGTTCCGGCGACATTCAGAAAAGCCTCCTGTTTTCGACTGACCAGAACACGGATATTACACCCCTGGTATTGAATGCGCTCAATAAGTAGGGGGTTGGGGTTTAGGGTGTGACTAAGCACCTAACGGGTTAGGCGGGGCTGGCTTCCCTCTTCCAATCCAGTAGCCTTAGCCACAACTTCCGGCACTCACCGAGGAAGATGATTGGAAGAGGAAAGCCAGCCCCGCTGTTGCGAACAATAAGGTGGAGACCATCTGATGAAACAGCAAATTACTCATATCTCGGTGCAGCAGGCGGGTAAGCTATGCGGCCTTATATATTTTTTCTTGACATGCTTAATTGTGCCCGTTGGCGTCGTGAGCTTGCTGGCCGGTGGTAAGGATCGAATAATGGGCCTCATCTTCCTCTTCGCGCCCCTCATGTACGGTACTGCTGGCTACTTGATGGGGCTGTTCATGGCCTTTATCTACAATCTGGTGGCACGACATTTTGGCGGCCTGGAGTATACAGTGCATATAGTAGAGAGTGAGGCCCGTGAGAACGGCGTAGACATCATAGTCCAGTAAATGACAGGCACAGGAGCGGGTATGGCAAAGATGCGGCGAGCAATGACATTCTCGGAGTTCTGGGGCGAGTTACTGTTAGTGCGCTTTCATGGCAAGGGGGAGGAGTTCCGGCGTTTTAATGAGCAACGGGCGCAGTGGGTTTGGCACCTGCTGCCCGCCAGTGCAGAAACCTCACCCAGGATTTTAGACTTAGGTTGTGGTAGCGGTATCCTGGATATTTGCCTCGCCCAACGGGGAGCGCAGGTGACTGCCGTTGACCGGATTGGCCCGGTCTTGGACATTGCCCGTCGCCAAGCTGAGGCCGCCGGGATAACAGATCAAATTGACTTTCGGCACGAGAATCTGGAGGAGCTAACACTGCCATCGGCTGCATTCGACTTAGTGCTGATGCTGGGCTTGGTGGGTCTGATGAGTCCCGCCGCAGACGCCGCCCTGATAGCCCATTCCCGGCGCTGGCTGGATAGCGGGGGTAGGCTCCTGGTGGACTGTCCGCGCGAGCCGGAAGCACCCACCAATCAGTGGACACGCGACATTGATGAGGGTGTGCTCGACTTTCGCTCGGAATATAATCCGGTCTCACGTCTTCAACATTTGACGCCCACGTTTCACCGTCCGGGCGAAGCAATTATCGAACTCTTCGACCCTTATGATGCCACCCGGCCCGGCGCTGCCGACACCACGGGCGTGCTGCGTTACCTGTATCCACCGGCGCAACTGAGCCAGATGCTCAGCGACAGCGGCTTCCAGGTGCAGGCAGGGGAGCACCTTTCACCAGCCGATCATTACCTGTTGATGGGTGATGTGATAGCTTAACCCTATTTATGTGGCAACAGTTGACTCCCGTAAACGCTTAGGCCACGCATGAACTGGTGCAAACTTTGCATCGTTTCATGGATAAGGTCATGGAATAAGGAGGCAGGATGCACAGCAACAATTCATGGGCAGGCGAAGGCGCAGGTGGCGGCACGCACGATACGGCCAACACGGTGGATAATCGGTATGGCGACACGGCAGGTGCAACGGGCGGCAGTTCGGCCAGTGGTGGCAGTGCCATTGCTGGGGGTGCAGGTGAGTCATCGCCAACCGGTAGTGGTAATGCGACCGATGTGGCAGCCGCCGACCGCGCTATCCGCGAAGCGGGCGGCGGCATTGGCGGGGAGGGTGATGTGGATTCGGTTGGTGCGGGTGCTGGCGGTGGCGCAATTGATGCCGTGCGCAGTTCCGATGGTGGCACCAATGGCGATAGCCCCGGCGTGGCCGCCGATGATGACTCTGGACTTTGACGTGATGCCGCTCCATGTGCTATCGTAAGAGCATCGCAATAGTAAAGTCACTCTAAGGTCAATGGGAGATGGTGAATATGCAAAGGCTTCATGCTGGAATGGGTGTTACCCTCGTAGGTCTGATACTCGCCTGCAATACGATAGCATCGGCCCAGATTACCGACCCGCCACCGCCAACGGTGCTCAGTCCGGCTGGCAATGCCGACAACGTCGCCCACAACATCAGGCTGGCGATAGAGCATGATCGCCAGCGTAGGGAAGAACGGTGTCATGCCGAGTTTGGCGACTGGACTTATCCAGGCTCAGATGTCCATCTCTTGACCCCTGGCCCAAGCCTAAACCCCAACTTTTGGGCTACCTCAAGCGACAGCCCCGGCAAAGTCTGGGCTTATTATTTAGACCGACTCCCTAAAATGAAGATTCAGTATCCGGGCCATGAGACTCCGGCCCTGTTAGAGCAGCCCAACTCGCTCCAATTGCCCTGGGGCAAAATCGGTATGTTCTATGATGGGACTGATATTCATATTTCCATGCCAACTGAGCGCAGTAATAATGGCATTACCTCGCATTATGGCACCATCATGTATAAGGAAAAGGACGACATCCTCTTTGTGACGGTGGCGGATGCATTGCCTCTGGAGGGCGGCAATCAATGGGCCTCGATTGAAGTCTTGAAAGTCAAGACCGCCGCGCCCACCTTACAGACTGCCCGATGAGTGGAACGCCGTGTATTAATGCCCGGTTTCTGATAGATGCCGTTTAACCTGAAGACGACTCAGCACGCCCTGCTTGGAGCAGTGCAGGCGCGATTGTCGTGCCCGTCCTTAATCCCCTTACTCGTTAGGAGCCTGACGGTAGCGAAGGAGCAAGCTAATACATGATGCTGACCAAAGCATGGGCGATGGACTTTGCCCGCGATTGGATTGAGTCGTGGAACGCGCACGATCTCGACCGGATTCTGGCGCATTATACCGACCACTTTGAGATGACCAGTCCTTACATCGTGAAGTTCGCGGGTGAAGCGGCTGGCACGCTGCGCGGCCAAGATGCGGTCGGCGCATATTGGAAAACTGCCTTGGAGCGCATTCCTGACTTACATTTTGAACTGATAGAGGTCTTCGTTTCCGTGAATAGTCTGACCATTCTCTATAAAGCCGCGCTTGGTCGCACTGCAACGGAAGTCTTCTTTTTCAATGAGCAGGGCCGGGTTTATAAAGCCGTGGCGCATTACGATGCGGAGTGAGTGGTGAGGAGTGAGTGGTGAGTGTGAAGCCCAAAGGAGAATTGCGACGTAATTATTCGCTTGCCTCCCTCACCACTCACTCCTCACCACTCACTCTCTACCACTCAGCACTCAGAAATTATGCCTATCTCCATCATCGTGGCGGCAGGGGTTGTCGCTTTTGTTTTTATTGTGTGGTTGTGGGTGAGCAGTCGGCGCTATGCGCGGGTGTTTGCTGATGCCAATTACCTGGAACTGGGCGTGGGTTTGGAGCGCCTCAAAGCTGCCGCGTTACAGCGTATGGAGACGGTCGGGGAGGAAACGCCGCTTGGTCTCAACGACCCCCGCGTGCTGCGCACCCAGGCGGATTTGGCTGTTGTCTATACTATCAGTCGTCGGGCAGCAGGTGACACCGCGCCGCAATGGGTGCATCATCTGTCGGTCGGGCTTTCCGGGCGTTATACACCGCATCGTGTCGCCGCCCCCATGATCGTTTATATTCTGCAACTGCTGGAAATTGACCTGCCACGGGCCGTCGTGGAAATCGCGCCCAACCATGTCTTCCATGTCGAATGGGTGTTAGATGAAAACGAGCAAGCAGCTTTTACAGCGCGCCCAGTCAAGGTGCCGCCACCAGAACTGATACGCCGCGTCCATCTGCAATGCCTGCGCCGCCGTGACGACTTGCGCCTGGGACAGATTGGAGAAAGGATGCAGGCGGAAGGATGAAAAGAGGGAACCAGAGGATGACGCACTGAACTTTTCCAGGTTGGCATAGCATCTAAGATTTATTCGCAGGCTTCTTGCGGGAGTATCCATTTATGAGACAACTTAGCCGCATTCTTTACTTCCTTGGCCTTATCATAGTCATCAATGGGCGTGGCACGGTTATTCACGCGCAACCGCCGGAAGTGCCGGGGCAAACTGCACCAGCCACCCAGCGGCAGGCTGAGCGTGAGGCGATGGAGCGGATCGCGCAGGTTTTTAATAAACCCGAGGACTTGAAGTTTCTGGCGGTTGATATTGTGGGCCACCCTCTGGATGCGGCGACGCTGACCGTTGTGGAGCAGGAGATTCGCCGCGTGCGCGGCAACCTGACGCTGGAAGTCAATGACATTTCCGTGGAGCGTAATCCCGACGGCCAAACAGCCAGTGTGATGGTGGGCGCGAGCCTGAAGAATTATCTGTTGAGCAGCACTCAGTATGAAAAGCTGAGCTTGCGCCACCAGGAAGATAAATGGCTCGTAGTGCCCGGTGACCCCAAACAGGTCTTTGCTGATCCCCAGGTCGGGACGCTGCTCCGATTGGCCACTCTCATCGCTGAGCCTCAAGCGTCCTTGCAAGCCGCCTGGCAAGAGGCGTCTGCAGCCAGCATCAAGCAATTAGAAATTGGGCTGTTGCAGTTCTTGGAAGATACCAATCACAAATTCACTACTACGCCCGAAACCTTTGCCAAAGATATTCAACCCTATCTCGGCTCCGACCAACTTTTTTATTCGCCTGCGGATAAGAGCGGCAACATGAGTTATCGCTTAAACACCGCATTAATCGGTAGAACTTTTCCTCGAATCCAGCACCCGGACACCACCGTCATGGTTTACGAGGGCCATGATGGTGAACTCAGCTTCGTGCATAACGGGCGGGCCGTCGTCGGCTTTGCCGATGGCCATGTGATGCTGGTGGATCAGGAGCAAGCCAAGACTCTCCGCTGGAAGCCATAAGTTGCCATCTGGTAAGGCTTCACCGTTAGACCCCTTGGCGGGCGCTTTCATTTGGTGAGTGGCTTACCCGCGATGGAGGCAAAGGGCACCGGGCCTGTATAGCGGCTATCTAAGGCATTGTCGCGGTTATCACCCAGGCAGAAGAATTCGCCCGCTAGCACTGTCGCTGCGAAGTCGTGCGCCGGAGTTGTATTGTCGCCATACTGAACCTGGTAGCTGGCCTGGCCGCTCTGCTCCTGATAGATAGAGACTTTTCTGATGCGGCGCACCAGGCGATGCGCAAGAAGGGTTCCATTCACCCACACCTTGTCCCCGACTAACTTTACTCTGTCCCCCGGCAGACCGATAACTCGTTTCAGGGATGTTGTCATGGGGTTGCTGCCATTAGGCTTGGTCGCATACAGCACAACGTCACCGCGCCGCACTTGAGCGGCACTTTGATAGGGGTGCTGCTGAATGGGGATGGTAGACCGCGTGGCTAAAGTTGGCTCCATACTGCCACTGGCCACGAAGTAAGGCTTAGGCTGACTCGCTGCCACCCAGGTCACTGCCGGAATTGCCAGCACAACAAGGATACTGGCGGCTATCAAAGTTTTCTCTTTCTGTTCCATCCTGCGGCCTCCCTTTTTAACTCCCGCGTTAAAGCGCAACTTATTATGGCAGGTTATCACACCCTGCAAGATAAGCCCAGTGGTGCAGCGATTGGTTCGACTAAAGACTGGGATGAGCCGCCAGCGCAAAGCTTGTGCGGGGAACCGTAAGTCATGTGTCTCGATGCTGATTCTTAATCTGATCCAATAAAAATCACCGCCGAGAGTGCAGCCGGACTGCAAACACACGCTGCTCCTGCTGCTTTCATTTGTGGTCTTTGAGTAGACTATAAGTCATTCCTGGTATTAGTGGGTCATAATTTTGAAACGGCTTTGGCTACTCTCGATAGTGTTCTGTATCCTGCTGGCGGCGGCGTTCGGCCTGATAGCGGTCACTCTGCATAAATATTCCCCGGCGTTTGGTTCATCCGACTTTGGCTGGTCATCCGCGTCCGCATTGCTGTCCATATTGTTGATCGGGCTGTCCATCGCCAGAGGGTCACTCTGGACACGCGGCGGAGCGCCACCGGCTTTTGGCGGACACACGGGCCTGCGGCTCGTGGTGGGTGCGCTTTGCCTGGTGCTGGTGCCGATTGTGTTAATTGCCATTTACCATTTCTACTACAGCCCCATCATCGCCTTGCTCAACAGCAATGGTTAGCGCCGGGACAACTGCGGTGTATAGAGTCCAGGTAAAATTGGCATAAGGTGACTTGCATAAGCGGAAATGGTCTGGCATAATGGTCTTAATCCTTACTGTCTGATAGAGCATCGGCCACCTACTATCTCTTATCTCCACATGAAAAGATTAAAACCCTTTGACCTATGCCTTATGCTCCTACCAGTTGTGGCGTTGGCAGCATTAGGGGTTAGTCGCTATCATCCGCCGGGGAGAACCGACTTGTATGTGGAGGAGATTAAGTTAGAGCCAGTTACGCCGAGTGAAGTGGAAGCGGGCTTCAGTTATAAGGTGGCCGTGGTGCTGAATCATCCGTGGCCGAAACCCGCCTGGTGGGGGCCAAGCGCCGTGGGCAGCCTGACTTTTATAGATCCCCTACAAGATGCTGGCACAACGCATGAGGCCCGACCTTCCTATTGGCGTATCGGTGGTGGTTTAATTTATCAGAAGGCGGGGCGACCACAGAGATTTTTAGGGCATGACCATCTTGGTGGCGTCCAATACTACACAACTTCTTACGAAAATGGCCGCCTTGTCATGCACTGGCTGCTGGCGCTTCACCAGGTGCCGGATCAGCTTGGAGCAATCACCTTCTTAGCCGCTATGGGCAGAGACTTCATGCCTGCGCAGTCAGCTTCACTCATTGTCCGTCAGGCGGGGCAACATCGCGGCATTCCGGCGGTTGATAAAAGATGCCCATTATCGCTGACGCACCTGAGCGTGGAGCCTTATGGTTCCCCTCTGGATGCCGATGTTAAAGTTGGCTTGAAGTATGCTGGCGCAATGCCAAATGGCCCTGATGGGTTGCAGTGGCAATGGGGTCACTGGTATGTCGTGGACGTAAAAGATAAACACTATACTTGGGTGCCTGGGACTACCGGCGGGGTAGGGTGGGGCATGTTCGATTATGACGCGGCAAAAGGTGAATTTAAGACGCATTTCTTTGTGCCGCGAACACAAATGCCTTCGGTTCCCGGCCCGGTGACAGTAAAGCAAAAGTTATCGGTTAACGGCTGTTGGCCGTTAACCATTTCCGCTGTCGTGCGTCCCTATTGATCGAATGCAATCTACGATGCAGACGAGGGGTTACTGATGAAACATCGTCTTTTAGGGTTCCTCCGCTACTCGCTGGCGGTGTTGTGCTTTCTCTTTGTCGCTGTAGTGACCACCTACGTCCTGTTCTGTCTTTTCCTATACACTTTTGGCACGCCGGATGTCATCAATGTGACGCACCAAAAGTTCACACGGGGTGCCGCGTCGGGTGCCACTACCACGACGGCTATTCGCATATCAGGCTCTAACTGGCGCGTCTGGTGCAGCATCTTGTTAGGGCTGGTGGCGGGCGCAGGTGCGGCTACTCTGGTGCTGCGACCCTATTTGCTCAAGCGCGTGCCCAAAGATGTGTGGTGGATGATGGCCCCGGTCTGTGGGCTGGTAGTGTTTGGCCTCTGGAAACTCTTTGTGCCGCCTCCGGTGGAACCTCGCCATGCACCGCCTGATATGATTGGCAAATTTCACTATGACTGTACTGGACAAGATATAACTAAAGGTGGTTACACCGAGACTATTTTATTAGACGAAGAAAATAAGAATGATCGCCTGCGTATTGCCCAGAGCGTGGTCAAACTCAGACAAGCCAACCGGGGTGCCAAGCGAGCCGGGGAATACATAGATGTGTTGTTTCTCGATCCCGACCAAGATAATGCGTTGCTCAACCCGCAGCCGCGACATCGCATCACCTGGACACCTAAGATGGGTTTTCAAAACCGCTATTGAGGAGTCATCCAGAAATGGGGGATGCGCTAACGCTGGGCCAAGCGCAGGCGATTGAAATGCTGCCATTTTAGCGATTCATTCTGGTAGTCGGATGCAATCTGCTTGGACGCCGCACCAACAGAAAGCATCAGCTCCTGCGCACTAAATTTGCACGCTGCGGTAAGCTCAATAAGCAATGAGGCTGACTTGCCAGGAGGCGAACCAATGGAAAAAAATTTGTTGCCAAGAATGATGCTGCGCCGTGTGCCAGGGGTGATTGGGTATATCCTGCTCGCGGTTCTGGCCCTGACAGCGCGGGAGGTCAGGGGGGCTGGTGAGGTGCAGGTGGCGGCGGGCGATGTGTCCGATACGCGCTCCACAACTTCCAGCTCGACGGGGCTGGAACTGACGCTCAATGTCACGGGCGATCTGTTGGCGCAGGCCAAGGGCGTGCGGCCCATTATCACCAAGGCGGTGGATGACAATGGCACGAATTTGCTGCCGAATAAACAGGATCACGATTTTAAAGAGGTCAAGATGAGCGGCAATGCCGTCGAGGTGAAGCTCAGCCTCAACAGTCCGGCCCGCAAAGCGGCGCAAGTGCGCGAAGTGGACGGAGCGTTAGAGATTTACGTGCCGCGTCACGACCCGCAAGCGGTGGTGGCGGTGAACAATGTGCAGCAGCAGACGGGGCATCCTCTCACCTCGCGCACCCTGCATGAGATGCACCTTACGGTCAGTGTGTGGACGAGGGCCCAATATCAGAAATATGAGGCGCAGCACAAAAGCAAAGGCTCGCAGAATGGTGGCCAAGAGTTGGCCAAGGGTTTGACCGATATGCTGGCGAGTATGTTTGGCGGTGGACATCAGAGCGGCAACAGCATCGTGATAGTCGTCAAAGACCCGCAGGATCGCCTGGTGGATGTCGGCTTTACCGACCCCAAAGGCCACGAAGTCAAGCGCAATTCGCGGATGCAGTCGGGCAGTGGCGACGCGGAAACCATCACCTTTGATTTCGATAAGAAGCCGCCCGCCAACACGCGCCTGAATCTCTATGTCGCCACCCCCAAGTCCATCGTTAAGACGCCCTTCAAAGTCACCGCCGTGCCGTTGCCATAGCCGTGCTACGAGCCACTTGAGCCTGGACTGCAACTGCGCTCTTAGCCTGGTCTTTGAAAGCTTTGCGCTGTTGCAGCAAACGGGTCATCACACTTGCGGGTTCGCGCCGGTAGACATAAAAGGCCACCCCCACGGCGTCACCAATATGCAGCGGGGATGGAGTAGGGCGCGGTGCGGCAGGAAAAAAGTGGAGCGCACCGGGACTTCGAGAAGTGGTTATTTGAGAAGTGGTCAATGGTGGCACCTGGATTGTGTAAACACCCTGGGTATGATCAGCGGCATGGCATTTCAGGCAGGCAGGCTGATTGGCCCGCACCAGGCGAGCTTCAACCGTCCAAGGGCCAATGGTGCTCTTGTCAATGTCCCCGCTGTCAGCCGCGAGCAAGGCCCGTTGGCCCGCCTCCTGGAGCTGCCAGGGTGCGGGCAGTGGCGGCTCGGCGGAGGTAGTCTGGAAGGAGTCAGGTGAAGATTGGGTGGCTTCCTGCTCTGGGGCCGTGATGAAGAGCGGCTGGCTCACGTTGCGGCGGAAGCTATAGCGATCCGCCCTTCCCCACTCGGCCTGCGTCAGCTTCATTCGCAGTAAGGCACGCCCGCCCAGATAAAAACCGACCGTCCAACCGCCCTTTTCCAGATCGGCCACCGCCTGCTTTTCCGCCTCGGTGCTGGGTTCAAAAGTCTGAACGTGCTGTGGGACGGTTGGAATCCGCCCCATGCCGAAGCTGGTGAGAGTATGAAAACGCTGCTGCACGCAAGCGTCTAAAGCCTCGACGGGACTCGGTGGCGTGGCCGATGCGCTATTGCTGACCCCCGTTGCCTGGCCGCCGTCAGCCTGCCCCCCGACAGTCTTATCGGCCAACCCGGAGCGCGTTTGCCCCACTGCCAGCGCTACCACAACGGTTCCCAGCACGGCACTCACGATCGGCACGGAACGTCCCATGATCTTACCTCCTGTTAAACCTTGAGGCCCAAGCGTCTCGACTCTTAGTGTTTATTGTAACCGCGAGCCAGTTCCACTACAAATGAGTTTTGGTGCCTGGCTTAAGTCGCAGGTTGTCGCTGGCGATCTATTTGTCGCATAATGGTTGGCATGAATGAGAGCGTGGCGGGGCAGGGGAGCGCAGGATCGTTATGTCGTCAGGTGGCCGGGGTGCGGGAGCGGTTGATCTTCTGGTTGAAAGTGTCGCGGCCTGGTCTGTGGTCTACGACTGCATGGTTTTATATGCTGCCTTTAGGTCAACGACCCGTCTTTAATCATTGGACGTTCTGGCTGGGGCTGGGCTATGTGATGTTCCCGCTTGGCTTTTTGCTCTATGGCTGGAATGACATTGGCGACCGTGAGACCGACCAGTTCAACCAGCGCAAAGATACCTTTCTCTTCGGCGCACGCGGCACCCCAGCGCAGCTTGCCCGTTTGCCATTAGATATTGTGCTCGTGCAGTTGCCGTTTCTCATCCTGTTTACCGCGTTGCTTGGCTGGCGCGGCCCGCTCTGGTTTGTGGCCATGACGACAGCCAATGGACTTTATAATAACCGTCGCTTCCCCTTCAAGAGCCATCCGCCCCTGGATGTGCTAAACCAGGCGGGATACTTGCTCGTTTTTGTTTTGAGTAGCTGGATCAATGGGGTGCCGCAACTGCCTGCCGCCACCTTCCTATTTGGTGCCCTCTTCGCCATGCACTCGCACCTGTTTGCCGAAGTGATGGACATCGAACCCGACCGCCGCGCCGGACGCTGCACCAGTGCGTTATTATTGGGCGTGCGTGCTTCCAAAGCGGTGCTGATTGCCATGCTGTTATTTGAAACTATCTTCGTGTTCCATGTCTTTCATAACTGGATTATTGGCGGTGTCTTGGCCCTCAGTGTGGCGTGGTTCACCCTGGATGCCACCGTCATCTTCGGGGATCGTCTTTACCCGCAATGGCTGATTCGTCTCTTTGCCTTTGGCCTCAACGCGGCGGCAATGGGCAGCCTGTGGTGGGTGTGGTCGTCGGGGGCTTTGACGCAGGTGGGCCGGTGAGACGGCGCGGGCTGATGACTGAGTGTTCAGGACTAAGTGAAACCCGGCCCCGGCCCTTGCCCTTGTTTAAGCTTGCTCGAGAAGGGTCGGGCCGGAGACCTGGCACCGTCTTAGCGCCTACTTGAACTCGGCCCGATGTTTGAAGAGTTCGCTGCCAAACATCGAGCCGCAGATGAACTGGCTGATTTCAATGGTGCCCTGCGCTTCGTTGCCAACTTTACCACCTTTTTCACCCATGAGGCCGCCCATGACAAAGGCGGGGCCAAGTGTGGTGCGGGCTAAGGCACCGATCCAATAATAGTAGTGGGTGCCGCCATTCCATTCGGCATTGGTCGCACCGGGTTGCGGTTGAAACGGCCCGGTGCGCGGATCGAACAGCGTGCCCATGCACCAGATGGCAGGAACCCCACCGGCCTGGGGATGTCCGGTGGGATAGCAGCGAATGTGCATGATGTCGGGCAGGGCCGGGCCGCCGGTGGTGCCGCGTCCCAGGATGTCCTGCAAAATCGGGTAAGCTGGGTCGCTGGCCGGGTGGCCATAATCACGCGGCAGTGGAGCGCCCGCCCATTGTTGGGGACGCGCCAGCAGGCGCACCACATTATGTAGCGTGAGCAGCACGACTTGCAAATTGGCCGCGCCATGCTCCTGGCAGGCATCCAGGCCCAGCGTGAGGAGAGTATCCATGCCCACACGCTGACTTGGCTGGCGCGTTGCCAAGAACTGCTTGAGCCGCTGATAAACCGCGACCTCGCGCCCGGTGCGCACCGGCGGCACCGCGCCATCTTCAAACTTTAAATACTGGCCCAGCTTCAAGCGACGCACGGCGTCGTTGGTGCCCAATCCTGTCACGCGCCAGAACTCCTCAATATCATAGCGCACCCGGTGGCCTGCTATTGCCCAGTTTTGCGTCACCTTGACCAAATGCCCGGCTCGCGCCCGGCATGCCGCCTGGGAAATCCCCTTGTCGCCTGCGGCAGCCCCGGCCCGCAGCCCCCCTATCCCGATTGCGCCCAACATCATCAGGCCCCTGGTTATGAGCATCCACCCTGCCCACCGCGCCTCACGCTGCCCCCAGGTTGTAACCTAAGAGGCACTTTAGGTTGCATTCCAGGTTGCGCTCCCCACGCTATGCGAGGCTACTCTGCATACCATCGTAACCGTTGCATATCCCCTCCCGGAGAAATTCATTGCCCTCATTATAGCCCCAATCCGGGACGAGTACATAATAGCTCTGCGATAGGTGCCAACAGTCGGAGGGCGGTGTGCAGCTCAAAGGGGCAATTAAGATATGAGAGGAATAGGCCAAACTTCTATCGTCGGGTTTCTATAAATGGATAGCATGGAGAGGTGGACGGGAAAGGGCAGGGGGCAAGGACAGGTCATGAGGGCCGCCCTTGCAAATTTACCGCGTTGAATATAACATCAACATACTGCAAAATTCTGCTGCTCAGGAACTAATTATGACTACTGCCAGGATTACCAAGAATGACATCAAGGACTTTGTGACCGCCGCACATGGCAATTTGGATAAGGTGCGAGCGATGCTGGCCGCAAAGCCAGGGTTGTTGAATCTGCCCAACGGCAATGAGACGGCAATGGGCGCGGCCTGCCAGATGAAGCATCAAGCGATTATCCAGTTCCTGCTCGATAACGGCGCACCTCTCGATATATACGCCGCCTGTGTCATGGGGTGGACAGACAAAGTCGCCGTGTTCCTGGATGCTGACCCCTCTCTGGCGAACACCAAAAACAAACAGTCGCACAACAAATACACCATCAGCTTCGCCGCCGAGCAACCGCAAGTGATGGAACTACTGCAAAGTCGTGGTGCCAAGTAGGGAGGTAAGGGAAACTTGCACTATGAGTGATGACAAGAGCCGCCCGGAATATACCGATGCCGACCTGGATTATATTTATGAAAATGCCAGTGTTACCATCAAAGCCGAGCTTGACCGCCGCACCGCAGAGGTGCTGGCTCAGCGCGGTTTAGAGAATGTGCGCCGCGAGAGCAAGACGTGGTTAGGCGTGCGCCGCCCGGTTACGCGCGCACTCCTATTTGAAGCCGTGCAGCGGGAAGAAGACAGCGAGATAGGAGTTTAATATGAACCCCGATTACGCCTTTATCCAAACCGTGCGCAACATTGATGCAAATGTCAGTTCTTATTCGATCCAGCCTATTCGTCAGGACGAAGCGGCATCCGTCCCCCAAGAGGATCCAATCCTGGGCTTCGGGCCATTAGGGAAGATCAACATCTTCGTTGGGGCAACCAATGCTGGGAAGAGTCGCTTCCTGCGAACTTTAGCCAAATGCCAGAGTTATGCGTGGTTGCCCTCAGAGCAAGTTCATAAGCAAATGTGGATGTTGCAGACGGCTATCCATTATCTCGCACAGTCAGATCAATACCTGTCGTTCGAGGTCACTTTCGGCGCTCATAAGTGGCAGAGTCCAACCGGAGGAGCGCATACAGGCAGAAGTCCATTTGATGCTTATTGGCCCGGTTGGGCAAGCCGGATAACGAATTACTTCAATTACCAGACCAATTTTAAAGAACAATATGATGCCAACTTTTTCCAGCTAATTGAGCAAAGATTGATCCCGTTCCTGGCTGAACAACTGTCATTCGGCGGGGCCAAGCCTGTTTCATCCGCTTCTAGGTTTGAACTCGGAGATGAATTCGATCATGTTGGTATCGCAGCCGCTTTACTCCCTGGAGAGATCAATGCTCGCAAAGCCGACGCAGATACAGGCACTATAAACCGAGATCAGTACGGTCGCCTTCTTCACCAATCATTATTAAATATGCTGTCGAAAGTACCTTCCCCATATTCCGATTTGTTTCGGTTCGACTATTCTAATACTAATGTAGAGTGGCAGAAAGCATTCCTTCAATTCGCAGACATGATAGCAGCATTATTGGGCAATGTTCCCTCATTGGAAGAAGTTAAGCCCGTGCGCTTCTATATTCCAACCCTCCGATCAGCCGTAAGTCTTCATGATGATAAAGGTATTCGCCTAACCTACGATGTTTTCGAGAACACTGTGCGGAAAAACTACCATCTTGATGACATGAGCCTAAAGATATTCACCGGCAATAGGCTCTATGACACAATGAAAATTGACCGCAACGGCACACCAGATGTAATTGTTCGCTTACGGAGCTTTGAAAGATTCCTCAGTAATGCCTTCTTTGAAGGTCGCATCGTTGAAATCGTGCCCCAAGATGAAGCATACGGTGCTCAGCATATCAGTGTGCGAGTTCAGGGTGAGACACCGCGTGATCTGCACGATCTGGGAGATGGCATAAACACCTTGGTTATTTTGCTTTATCAATTATTTATGGCTGAACCAAGAAGCTGGATTTTCATTGAAGAGCCAGAATTGAATCTGCATCCTGGTTTGCAGCGCGTATTTCTGCAAACCTTAATGGAAAACGAGGATCTACAAGAGCGTGATTTAACTGTGTTTTTCACAACCCACTCGAACCATTTGTTGCGGATGACGCTCCGTGATGGGACCATAGCCACCAGAGACATTTCCATTTTTGCCTTTCAACAAAGGGTCAGCACCAAGGATCATTTTCTGATTCGCCCCCTGGTGAGTGAGCATCATGAAGCGTTAGCTCTCTTGGGTGTGCAAAACGCTTCTGTTTTACTGGCTCAGTGTGGGATTTGGGTTGAAGGTATCACGGACCGTCAGTATCTGCGCGCCTATCTGAATGCTTACCAGGAAAGTGATGAGTTCAGAACAGCCAAAATGCAGGTGCTGCGCGAAGATACACACTATGCCTTCTGGGAATATTCAGGTTCCAACCTCGCTCATTATTTGATGCGCGATGTTCCAACCAGTGGCACCCCAGAAGCCGAAGACTATGACCGAGGTAAAAAGGAAATATTAGCCGAAATAGAAAGTAGTGCCCTCTGCAACCGTATTTTTTTGCTGGCGGATCAAGACAAAAATAAAGAAGAGAAACACGCCGCATTGACCGCTATTGCCGAAGGAAGAAGTAACTTTGCATACTTCGTGCTTCCCTGTATAGAAATTGAGAATATGTTATCGCCGACTGAACTTAAACTATCCCTACCTCACTTCTTAAAGAAGAAGAATGAAGTTTTCGAGGTGTCTTTCAAGCAAGAAGATTACAAAGAAGTGAGAATGGGCACATTCCTACTTGAGAAGTTTTCCGTTTATGTCCCGACGACCTGGGTGGAAAACAGTGGGACATTGGCGACAGTTCAGAAAAATCGTTTATGCAAGTATACTGTCAAGCAAATTAGGTGGGACACCATGAGCGAGGAAGCAAAGGATCTAACCGAGACTCTATATAATTTCTTATTGAAACACAACCAAATTTAGGACATTATCATTATGTAAGCCAACTGCAATTTTATTACTGATAATGGCCATTCAAACACCCGGCTACACGCTGGGCATTAAAATACCCGGTGTGTAGATAGGTAAACTTCACCCATGAGCAAACCTTCGTCATTTCTCTTCCTGGTCGTTGCGGCTCTGTGTTGGCTGGGGTTGGGGAGGAAGGTATTGGCGCAAGAAAGCCAGAGTGCTGGGCCGCTGGGCGGGGTGTCGCCGATTTACACCGTCAATGGCTGGAAGCTGCATGTCAGTCTGGTGCCCGATAAGAATGTCGTCATGTTGGGTGAACCAATCTTCATGTCGTATATCGTACGTAATGACACGAACCAGGATTTGCAAATGCTGGAAGGCGGTGATTATCGCAACGAGGTGGGGCGGCCCGATAGTTTTAAAATCAGGACATTGGACGACCAGGGCCAGGCGGTGCCCCAGCCAGTGACCCGCTGGGAGATGGGTGGACTTGGCGGGCCAGAAAAGATTCCGGCCAGGGGGCAGCATGTTATTCGACTCTTCCTGCCGCACTGGGCCACTTTTCAGAAGCCGGGCCACTACACCATTGGTTGCTCCCGCACACTATCCATTAGCCCCTATCAAGCACCAGAATTCAGGGACAAGTCTCACCCGCTGTACAGTCTCCGGGTGCAAACTACCGCCACCATAAATGTCGTGCCTGCCAATCAGCAGCGCATGAGCCAGATTATTCACCGACTGGGCACCAACATACTCAGTCGTAATGTGAACGATACGGATGCCGTGGCAGCTCGCCTCGCCCTCGCTTCGATGCACGACGAACGCACCATTCCTTTTTGGGTCAAAGCTTTTCGGCGCAGTGATTACGACAGCAAGTTTGCGGCGCTTGATGCCCTGAGCCGCTTCAATAATGCCGCCGCTTTTGCCGTGCTCAAGCAGGGCATGAAGGTTAAGGGCAAGGAGGCAGGCCCGTGTGACACGACTGCCAACTGCCAGGACTCGGCCAATCTGATCCATGATGCCGCTGCTTTTGCCCTCTCGGTCAGCCCCTTTCCGGGAGCCAAAGAATATTTGTTGCAGTTTGCTGATGATCCCTATTGGAGTGTGCGGTTTCGTGTAGTTGATGCCGCAGCCAAGCTGCATTCGCCCGCCAGTCGTCGCATTCTGCAAAAATTAGCGCATGATCCTCATGAGATGGTGCGTGGAGCAGTGCAGGATTATCTCCGGCCAGGGCCGAGGATTAAGTGATGAAAGTGGCGACCCCATCACCTATAACCCATCACCCATCACCTATCCTCCAATTAATTCCCCATCTTCTTGACGCCAATTCAACATCTTTTCAACCCCGCCCCACAACGGTTTTAGCCTCTCTTATATTGAAGTTCAGTGAGTAGTGAACAGGCCATCGCAGAGGTCAAAATTTAAACATTGTGCTCCGGTGGATTACGGTCTGCCTGCACAATTTCTGGCGATGAGAGACCCGCTTTACTACTCAACTCTGATGCCGGGAGGAGTGCCATGAGCAATGATCGCATCACGGTCTGGGCGGTGGTCGGCTCAATTATCGTCGGCTTCTTCGCCTCGTTAGTGGCTACCATCGGTTTCGCCTGGATTGGCAAAGAGGTGCCTGCCCCCATCGGCCATTTGCTCGATGTCTCATTCGGCGCTCTGGCGACGCTACTGGCCCAGACGCGGAGTGGGGAGAGGGAGAAGGGGAGAGTGGAGGAGGGGGAGAAAGGGTGACAAGGTGAGGGGGTGAACATCAAACGTGTGATTGTCCCTAAATCCGCTGTTAATCGAGGCAAAGCTAACTGTGTAGGTTGTCACCTTGTCACCCCCTCTGCGCTCTCCGCGTCTCTGCGTGAGATTGAATTGAGAAAGGAGATTATCATGAACAACGCTTTGAATAATGCCGCGATTGCGGCGGTGACGGCGGCAGGTTATGAGCAGCAGCCGCACCGGTGTGAACGCTGGGTGCGGCAAGTGTGCCAGCATGTCTATGGCAATAAATACGACGCGTTCTGGCGGGCCAGCGCCCGTGAAACTGGCCTGGCTTTTGTGGAAGATGGCCGCTTTGTGGTGCCTTTGCAAGCGGGCAGCGTGCCCGGTGACTTACTCTTTAAGCTCTATGGCAGCGGCGGCGATGGGCACGTCGGCATCCGCGTCCTGAGCAACCGCGTCGCAGAAAACAGCAGCGTGCATTGGCAGGATAACCACCACGACGCCAGAGGCTTCCGCACCTTGATTGAATTTGAGCACTACGATGTCATCGTGCGTTTGTCTTGAGTGAGAGTGAACCACAGAGACACCGAGGCACAGAGAAGGGAACGAGGATAGAAAATCGAGGTTAGTGACTGTGCCGAGTTACCGCGATCCTCTATCCTCCATCCTCAAACTCATCTCTGTGCCTCGGTGTCTCTGTGGTGCATTAAAGTAAAGAGCTATGGACTCGAATGCATTAACCGGGCTGCTGGGCGTGGGTCTGGGTGGCGCGGCGACGATTTACAACCTGGTCACGTTGCGGCGGCTGGGGCTATCCGAAGCGCACCATCAGTTAGAGGCGTTGCAGCAAGCAGCGCTGTCTTTACAAAAAGACGAGACGGCGCGGTGGAAGGCGTCCTATGAACAGGCGCAGCAGCAAGCCACCGAGCAAGACCGCAAGATTACCGAGCAGCGCGAATTGATTGAAGCCAATTGCAAAGAGATCGAAGGACTCAAGATGCTGATTGCACAGCAGGCGATTACTCAGAATTTTATCCTGCGCGAAGTGGTGCGGCGTCCTGACCTGCGCGCTGACCTGGAAAAGAGTTGGGTACGGATAGAGGCGTCGCTAATAGGGATGAGGGATGAGGAATGGGGCACGAGCCATGAATAAGCGTAGCAGTAAGGCCAGCAAGACCGTTACTCCCAATCATCCTGATCCTAATCATTTTGACGGGGCAGCGAAACCCTTGGAGGACTCATCCCTCGTCCCTCATTCCTCATCCCTTGCCCTCTCGTCCTGCACTACTGACATCGCCGCCTGGGTTAATGAATATGTGTTGACTTATGACCCGCGGGTGGTGCCAGCGGTCATGCCTTTCAGATTATTTCCGCATCAGGCGGAGTTTCTGCGGTGGCTGGCCGAGCGCGAGCGACTGCAAGAAGATGGCGTGGCCGAAAAGTCGCGGGATAGTGGGTTGAGCTGGCTGTGCTGTGCCTATGCGGTTCATGGCTGGTTGTTTCGGCCCGGCTTCAAAGGCAGCTTTGGCAGCCGCAAGCTTGACCTCGTGGATAAATTAGGTGATATGGACAGCATCTTTGAGAAGATGCGCTTTATCCTGCGCCATCTGCCGGAGTGGATGCTGCCCGCAGGTTTTATAACGAGCAAGCACGCGTCACTGTGCAAGATTATTAATCCGGCCAATGGCGCGACCATCACGGGCGAGGGGGCGATGAAATCGGGCGCGGCGGGCGGGCTTCCATTTATATTGTGGATGAACACGCCTTTTTGCGGCGGGCCAAACGCGCCGAAGCTGCCCTCTCCCAAAACAGCCGTTGCATCATCCGCGTCTCGACGCCCAACGGCCCCGGTAACGAGTTTTATCGCAAGCGTTTCAGTGGCGTCCCCGTCTTTACTTACCATTGGCGTGATGATCCCCGTAAAGACGATGCCTGGTATGAGCGCGAAAAGCAGCGCATCAGCGATCCGGTCATTGTGGCGCAGGAGATTGATATTGACTACAGCGCCAGTGTCGAAGGTGTGGCGATTCCCGCCGCGTGGGTGCGTGCGGCAGTAGAATTGGATAAGGTCATTGCCATGCCGCGCAGTGGGACACTTATAGCCGCCTTAGATATTGCCGAAGCGGGCCGCTGCCGCACCGTGCTCGGCTTTCGCCAGGGGCCAGTCGTAACCGAGATTCTCGACTGGGGCCAGACCAACACCACCCAGACGGCCTTTCGCGCCCGTGACGAAATCGAAAAGCGCGGCGCTGTGCTACTCAACTATGATTGCGTCGGCGTCGGCGCAGGCGTGCGCGGAACCCTGGAAAGTAGCGGTCAGCTTTCAGCCATCAGCGATCAGCCTTCAGCTTCATCCACTCCCAACTCAGAACTCAGCACTCAAAACTCAGAACTGCTGTTTCTGCCCCGTGCCCTCAACGGCGGAGAATCACCTTCTGCTACGCTCTGGCCCGATGGCAAAACCTCTAAGGAAAAGTTCGCCAACGCGAGGGCCGAGTGGTGGTGGCTGCTGCGCATCCGTTTCGAGAAAGCTTATGAATTCCGCGAGCAGGGTGTCATGCACCCGCCCGAAGCCATGATTAGCATTCCCAACCATCCTCAACTGATCGCCGAACTGAGCCTGCCCCGCTTTGGCCATACCGAAACTGGTAAGATTCGTCTCGAATCCAAAGCGCAAATGGCCCGGCGCGGTATAGCTTCTCCCGACTTCGCCGATATGCTCTCTTATCTCTTCGCGCCGGAACCAGTGGAGCAGCAGTGGCGGTTGGTTTGAGAGGGGGCACACCTCTACGCTGCCCGGAATGCAAAGGTATATCAGGTTCACGCCAGTGCATAGCCCTTTGTGCTCCCCTCTCCCTTGTATGGGAGAGGGGTCGGGGGTGAGGGCTGCTGTCCCCACCCCTTCTCCCCCTCTCTCTCACCATGTAAAATAACCCCGTATGCGCAAGCTTTTGGAGCAGAGTAAATATCTGGCGTGGATCGCGGTCATTGGGTTACTGGTGACCGCGATTTTGGCGTTTCTGGCGGGGCTGGGCAAGCTGGTGGCGGTGTTTGTGGCGCTGGGTACTAGCTATGGGATGCATCCCATGATGACCCTCTATGTCATACGGGTAGCGGACGCGTTTCTGGTGGCCACCGCCCTCCTGGTGTTTGCCATCAGCCTGTATGAGCTTTTTATCGGCGAGTTGACGGTGCCCGATTGGATGCTGGTGCGCAATCTGTATGATCTGGAAGTGAAACTGGCTGGTGTGATTGTGCTGGTGATGGCGGTGAAGTTTCTGGAAAAGCTGCTGGAATCGAAGAGCGCGCAAGACACGTTATACATGGCCCTCGCGGTGGGCGTGGTTTCGATTGTCCTTGTCATTTTTCAGAACTCTGGCCCGAAGCCTAAATGATGCGCAAGAGGATGGTTCGCTTGGGTTGGTCGCTGAGACATAAGGCGTCGCAAATTGTGAGCTTCGCGCTGCTCTTGCTTCTGCTCTTGGTGGGTGCTGCCTCGCCCGATGACGCGGTGCCTCATGCCGTGACGCCCGTACTGCCAGCGCAGGACAAGCTTAATCAGGTGGTAGATTTCCCCGAGGGCACCTTTGAGGAATTAGAGAACAATGGTGATCCGGTGGGGTGGGTTATCGCCGACCATCAGCACATCAAAGTGTTACAAGAGAAAGGCAACGCCTTTTTACAACTGACGAACGATAATATGGAGGGCACAGTCTCCACCGAAACGCGCTTTCGGATGAACGCGGCGTGGAAGACCATCCAGGTGCGGGCGCGGCTATTCGGTCGTCGCATTCAGCGCAACCCCACGGCAGGCTCGTGGGAAAGCGCGAAAGTGGCTTTTTTCTTTTTAGATCGGCGTGATGAAATTCTGGGCTACTGGCCGCAACCTCTCGAACTGCGCCAGGGCACCAGCACCGGATGGAACGAGCAAGCTACTATTGAAGAGGTGCCGCCTGGCACAGTGGCGTTGCGCCTCGTAGTCGAGATGGCTAAGACCACCGGGGAATTTGAGGTGGATGACATTCAAATCACCGGCAATCCCCTCGTGCCAGCCGTGCCATTAGAAAAAGGCTTTCCCGCCGGGCGCTTTGAAAAGCTGGATGCTACGGGCAATCCTGCGGGCTGGCAGATCACCGACCACGAACGCATTCATGTGCTGGAAGAGAACGGCAATCATTTTCTGCGCTTGACCAATAAAGATGTTACTGGCGACGTGATGCTGCCCTGCTACATCCGCTTAGACGCGGCGTGGAAGCAGCTTAAAATTCGGGCGCGAATGCGGGCCAGCCAATTGCAACTGGGCCAACGGTTCTGGGAGACGCCCCAAATTCACTACACCTTCCGCGATGCCATCGGCCAAGACTTTCACGCCTACATGCCGCCCCTGGAACTGCGCCAGGATTCGGATTGGGTGCAACGCGAGATCACCACCGACGTGCCCGCCGGTGCTACAGTACTTAAATTGATGCCCCGCCTGCTGTGGGCAAAGGGCGTCTTTGATGTGGATGATATTGTGGTCGAGCCGGTGTTGTGACAGGTAGTGAGTGGTGGAGTGGTGAGGGGTAGAGTGGTGATTCAGGAATAGGAAAGGAGCACGCGCATTGAAAGTAGGGACGCCGTTAATAGCCCGGACGCAGTTTGATGGGCCAACATTGAAATTTGACTTTCCCGGTTTGCAGATTGGGGTGGCAGAATACGAAGCGGGGCCAACGGGTTGCACGGTGTTCGCTTTTCCGGGCGGGGCCACAGCGGCCCTTGATATACGGGGCGGCTCGGTCGGAACGATTATGGCCACTGATGGCTATACCGATGCTATCTGTTTTGCGGGCGGCTCGACCTATGGGCTGGAAGCCGCCACCGGAGTTTCCGCCGCGTTGCTGGCCCAGCGTCAGACCGCGCACTGGACAAAAATCGCCGTGGTGCGCGGTGCCATTATTTATGACTTCGCAGTGCGGGATAATATCATTTATCCCGATAAGGCACTGGGCCAGTCCGCTTTTCTGGCCGTCAGAGGGGGCGTGTTTCCCTTGGGCGCACGCGGTGCAGGTCGCTCGGCGCGGGTGGGCAAAGGCTTCCGTTTTGAAAGTGGCGAAGCGGGCGGGCAGGGCGGGGCCTTTCGCCAGATTGGGCGCACTAAGATCGCGGTGTTCTCAGTGGTGAACGCCATCGGCGCGATTGTAGATCGGCAGGGCCGCGTGGTGCGCGGACACTTGAACCGCAGCATGGGTGAGCGAGTTCATCTGGCCGCTGACATCGAGGCGCAGTTGCAAGCTAAAGAGCAAGCGAAAGCAACAGCCAATAGCCAGGAAACCCCGGCCATGACGATACCGCAGGGTAACACAACACTCACCCTCATTGTCACCAATCAGCGACTCGCAGCGCATGACCTCACGCAGCTTGCTCGTCAGGTGCATAGCTCCATGAGTCGCGCCATTCAGCCTTTGCATACCCTCGATGATGGCGATGTGCTGTATGCCGTCACCACCAATGAAGTCGAAAACCGCGACCTGCCCACCACCGCCCTCGGCGTGCTGGCGTCGGAACTGGCCTGGGACGCGGTGCTCTGTTGTTGGGATCAGGGGTGAGGGCCAAAACAAAACGGCATGGCATCGTTGTAATGATGCCATGCCGTTTCAGGTGTGTCCTACGGCCAGTTGCTACCGGCAGTGAACTGCTACCGGCTTAGTCGCGGTCATGATGGCGATGTTGGCGATCATGCTTCTGGTTATAGATCGCGCGACTAGTGTTATTCAGCCGATGCTGGATATTGCGACGTTCCTGCGCGGTGAACTTGCCGCCGGAGCGACGGTCACGCGCCTCCACTCTGGCGATGTTACGCTCGCGGTGTTCCAGTCGATTGGCCTCACGTCCGGTTAGGGCACCGCTGCGCTCGCCGCGCTCGATGCGGGCGTTCTGGCGATGTTGACGGGCATTAATGTTGTGGGCCTTGGTCCAACCCTTGTGCTTGCCGTGGTCATCCTGATCCGCTTGCGCGGGGCTGGCCTGGAAGATGGGGGCGGCCACGATGCCCAGTAGGGCGGCTCCGGTCACGATATTGGTGAGTCTGTGTTTCATGATTGTCTCCTGTTTCTCCTGTTTTATGGGACTACTATCTCTTTACTATACATAAGCCTTTGACAGCAACCATTGCCTGGTGCAATGAAAGTGCTATCGGTTCAGCTATGGGCTTTGAGACGCTAACGGGGCAAAGTCTGTTCAAAAGTTTTGAAGAAATTTCTGTAAAATCTTCTGACGAAGTGCCTCATCTGTGGTGGCGGTGTGCGCCAGGCATTCGTCCAGGACTGCGAGACTGCGATTCGAGACTGCGGTAAACTGTGAGTTGCTATGGCACAGGCTGAATCTATAATTTTGTTTGATGGAGTGTGCAATTTCTGTAGTCACTCTACAAATTTCATCATCCAACACGACCCGCAGCACCGTTTTAAATTTGCGCCGCTACAATCGGCGGCAGGGCAAGCGTTATTACAGCAGTATCATCTGCCTACGGGCGAGCTTAACAGTGTCATCTTAATTGAGCATGGCCGCGTCTACGACCGCTCGACCGCTGTCCTGCGCATTGCACGACGCCTCAATAAACTGTGGCCTCTCGCCTACTGGTTGATGATGGTGCCGCCATTCTTGCGCGATACGGTTTATAACTGGGTGGCACGCCATCGGTATCATCTATTTGGACAACGCGATGCCTGCATGATGCCAACGCCTGATGTGCAGGCGCGATTTTTGACCTAACTCCCTGGCCCGGAAGGGCACAGTGTAATTAAGCAATTATGGAGGATCAAAAACATGTTTTTATTCAGATGTCATAGACTGAGTCGAGTAGGGAAGTGGGCAGATTTGCTACTGCTCTTGTTGCTCTTGCTGCCATCGTTTCCCGCTCATGCCGAATTGCCGCCGGATGCTTATCGGCATATGCAAAACGCGGCACCGGAATTTATTTATATCCAGGTGTTAGCCGTCAACACCAGAAACGTGCCGCATGGGCAGAATGTAGATTTGAAAGCGAGGGTCGTAGTAGTCAAGCGGACCGCCACCAGGCTGCGGGCCGGGCACATCATTCATATTGATTACTTCCACCGCACCACCCTGTTAATAGGGCCGGGGCCAGTGCCGCTTTTAGAAACGGGCAAGCAATATCCGGCTTTTCTGGAAAAGGTCAACGGCCAGAACATCTATCGGCCTGTGGCCGGGGCGTTTAGTTTTGAAGTGATGTCGTGAGAGAGGACTGAATAATGGCTACAACAGGCAGTAGCGCGGCTCATCACCTGAAGAGTATTCGATAAATTCGTGTCTGAGTTAGAAGCATTACGAGCGCATAAAAGGAGATACCTTTGTTCCCCCATTTTAGTTTACGTCGTATCATCAAGCTGCACATTCTCAGCGTAACCTGTTTACTATTAGCGGATTGGCACTGCCTGCTGCACGCTCAACCCGCGCCAGGGGTGCCGTGGAAGCTGCAAACGGCCCGCCTGGGAATGCCTGCCGTCCTCGTGCAAAACGAGATTTATGTGTTGGGCGGTGCCACGTCCCAGGGTGCCAGTAACACGGTTGAGCACATCAACATCCAGACCGGCGAGACGCATCAAGTGACGACCAAGCTGTTACATCGTATGTGGCACACGGCTCAGGCTGATGGCGCTTACATTTATATCATGGGTGGTGTCAAAGATGCTGATGGCCCCAATCACCTGGCGCGTGAAGTGGAACGCTATGACACGCGCACCGGAGAGGTGCAATTGATGGCTCCCATGCCAACCCCGCGCCGCCTTGCCACTTCGGTCCTCGTAGATGGCAGAATTTATGTGATTGGCGGCAGCGACCAGATTAACGGGCGTGTGAATGTGATGGAAATTTACGACATTAATGAGGATACC
>JAFAZH010000019.1 GCA_019239895.1 Abditibacteriaceae bacterium
GTCATTGCGTAAGAGCGTAGGCCGATCATCTTCAGCAGTGACTAAGATGTCTATCTTGCCATCGTTATTGATGTCGCCGAAGCAGGCTCCGCGATGCACCCGCACATCATCGGCGGGCAAGGCCGCTTTGTCATCAGTGAACTTGCCCTGGCCATCGTTCAGCAACAACTGGTTCCGCTCTTTATAGGTGTAATCATGGTGCTCAAGCTGGAGATTTGGAGAAACATGGCCGTTAGCAAAGAATAAATCGAGGTAGCCCAAATTCCTGGCATCCAGAAACCCTGTGCCAAAGGCTAAATAGGGCAGCGTTGCTTTAAATAGCCCCGTAGTGCCCGATACGTCTGTAAAATCACTCCCATTATTGCGATAGAGCGTATAGGGCTGATTAGTGAAAGTGGTCACGGCGGCATCTAACCGGTTGTCATCATTATAATCGCCCACGGCAATTCCCATGTTAGCCTGAGCCGTTCCAGAAATACCATAGGCGACATCAAGGGCCTGGGCCATATCCTGAAATTTGCCATTCCCCTTATTAATATAAAGGTAATTTGGCGATAAATCGTTAGCCACAAAGAGATCGAGCTTGCCATCGCCATTGAAATCAGCCGCCGCGACACCTAAGCCCCGTCGCTTCGAGTTACCAACTCCTGCCTGCATGGTGACATCAGTAAAGGTCCCATCGCCGTTGTTATGGAAGAGGGCGTCCCGCGAGGGTGTATAGATAGTGGGCGTACAAACATCGCGCTTGCCCGTTTGACTGTAACAGGCCCTATCAATGGCAGGACTCCACTCACAGTAGCGAGCCACATAAAGATCAAGATAGCCATCACCGTCATAATCGAACCAGGTCGCACTCGTAGACATACCGCCTAACGCGACTCCGGCCCGTTGGGTGACATCTTCAAAGGTGCCATCGCCGCGATTGTGGAAGAGTTTATTATGGCCATAGCAGGTTACATAAAGGTCTTCATGCCCATCGTTGTCGTAGTCGCCGACGGCAGCGCCAATGCCATAATCGGTGTCAACCCCATTGAAGGCGTTGGGAGCGAGTGTAAAATGGCCCTTGCCATCATTGAGATACAGCCGTTGGTGCCACGCTTCTTTGAATTTACATTTGCCTAATGGCTGCGGTTGGGGAAAGTAGATATCAAGATTGCCGTCGCCATTGGCATCTAAAAAAGTCGCGCCCGATGCGATTTGCTCCACAAAATAGTGCAGACCACACCCGCCACTGGATTGCTTAAAGTTGACGCCTGACTCCTGCGTCACATCGGTAAACCTAGCCACTGGCGATTGGGTTATTTGAGCGGAAGCTGGTGGGCGGTTACAACCTGCCAGTAAAGCACTACCAAATAACCCGATAGCCAGCATGAATATCTTTTGCATTCAATTTAAGCAGTGGCTACGACAGGAACAGGAGAGTCGCTGGAGGGGCGATTACGCCGCGAGGTGTACCAGATTTCAATAAGATTCGCTATTGGCCCAACGATGAACAAGGCGTAATACGGAGCGTGGACGCTCAGGTGGATATTGGAGTTAAGACGCAGCACAGCTTCTACCGCCGCAATCGTAAATGCTACAGCACATTGTCCCCATTTTGGACGCACCGTAGTTTTGGGGTCAGTAATCATGAAAAAGATGAAAAGCTGATACATCGGCCCGGTGATAGGAGAAATCTCTGTCACATAATACTGATGTTCAATTAAGCTGCGCACCAACCCGAATGCCAGAAAGGACACAACATAGGTGGCACAAATATGAAACCGTTTAAGCCGCCAGATGATAAGTGAGCCAACCGTCCAGATAATAGCCATTGCCCAGAAGCGATTGTCCCACTGTTGGCTAAGCGTGGCTACTTGATCCCACGCTATCCAGAGCATCATCACAATGGCAAAGTTGGAAGGATTCCAGATATGCCGCCCTTTGACGCGAATCACATATTTCGAGGCTATCGCAATCATGCTGCACAAGGCATAAGGCCAGAAGTATGGGGAACGGATAAGGATGCCGACGCTGATACCGGAAACATAGGCACTCGCTAAGTGTGGCCATTTACCCGTCATCAGACGGCTTAAGACAATCTCCGTCACCATGCTGGCCGCAATGGCTAAGAGGGTTTGAGGCAAACTTTCTAAGACGCCAAACGAAAACTGCCCAACAAGGAGGATCAGGGTGATAAAAATGGGTGCAATATAACGCGCATCAAAGCCGCCCCTGGCAGCAGTTCCAGGTTTAGGCGCAGGCTCCCAGCCCAAGCCTGAGTTAGCCTTACTGTCGGCTGCCGCTGGCACGGCACGCTCAGCTTCCAAGACTTCCGGCGGCACTAGAGGCGGAGCATCCGGCGCGGATGGAGCCGACGTGGGCGGGGCAGAAAGGGTCTGTTCAGGCACTACACAGCCTCCTTGATATGATTCTCCTGGCCGATTTTTATATCCTGCAACGTTTGCACCTGGCCAGAAGGCCAGCGGATAACAGCTTTCTCAATTTTGGGATGCTTCCCCAGGCCAAAGTGCAGGCGGCGTTCATTTTGAGCGCAGAAGCCATTGCCACCTGACACTTCCTGCAATTGCTGCTGACCATTCCAGAAGAGGCGCACCTGCGCGCCGATAGCACTGCGATTACTCTTGGCCCCTTCGAGGGTGAATTCAGTCCACTGGTTTTGTGGCGTTACCTCATTTTTATAGAGCAGAAACGGCCCGCGCTGGGTCGCCACCGCAACATCCAAGGCCCCACGATTCCAAAAATCGGCTAATGCCACGGCACGTCCATCGTAGGTGTCGGTTACGCCCACAGCTTGCGCTACATCGGAGAAGCTGCCAGTGCCATCATTGAGCCACACATGCTTGTGTTCGTAACCGGAAAGGCTGCGTCCCTGCATCGGTGGCCAGTTTTTGGCATCCGAGATAATGGCGCTATTGCCACCAGTGATGGTCGTGAAGGCATACCAGTAACTCTCTTTTTTAGCAGCGGACACATAGCCGTTAGTCAAGTAGAGATCAAGATTGCCATCATTATTTAAATCGCCAAATTGTGCCCCAAAACTCCACCCGCCGTTTTCAACTCCAGTCGGCCCGGCTAAGTTATCATACTTGAGGTTATCGCCACTCGTGCCCGCCTGCGGCACCCATAGATTATTACCCTGCATCAACAAGCCGTTCTCGGTGATATTCGAGACATAAACCGCAAACTGGCCCCGGTTCAAAACATCACCGCAATTAGCATTCATGCCGCTCTTTGGCCCGATGTTCCTGGCTTTGTTCCAGTACAGCGCCTGCTTGCCGATCTCCTTAAAACCTTTGCCGTTCTGATTCGCCCAAATCTCGGAAACGCCGTAATCGTTAGCGATAAAAATATCGGGGTAGCCCGTGCCGCGCAGATCAGCCGCTGTGGTTGCTAAGGCCCAACGGTGGCTATCAATGCCCATCTCGGCGGTGACATCTTTAAATTTGCCGTTGCCCATATTGCGCAAGAGGTATTTACGTCCACCATTTTGCGCATATTCAAAACTGTCCGGCATCATGTGGGTGTCTTTCAGATGCCACAGGTCAACGGTTTCCGGGTAATAGCCCGTCAGGAAGAGGTCAAGCTTGCCATCACGGTCATAGTCGAGCCAGATGGCACTATTGGAGTTGACCCATTGAGGCAACCCAGCCGTGTCCGTAACCCGGCTAAATCGCTTGCCCTTATCATTATGAAAAAGCTCCGGGCGACCCCATTTATAAATAAAGAGGTCTTCGTAGCCGTCGTTATCGTAGTCACCCCACACGGCACCCATTGAAACGCCAGTGCCGTCTTTGTTGACATCCGCCACGCCCATCTGAGCAGCGACATCACGGAACGTGCCATCGTGCTGATTGCGATAGAGGTGGTTGAGGCTTCCCTCACCGCTATTGGTGACATAGAGATCAGGCCAGCCATCGCGGTCAAAGTCCACCACCGAAACCGCCGCGCCCATTGAGGCAATCTCCGGCATAATGTGATCAAGTTTAGGGTCGAGCTTTGGTGCCTGGTGCGTGAAATCTATGCCAGCAGCATGGGCCACTTCTTGCAAACGGAAGCCATAGCGATTTAAGTCCGGCCCACTGGCCGTGTTACCCACCGCTGCGGCGTCTGGATGTGAACCCAGACGCTTAAATAATTGCGGTGCGGCGAGCAACGCAATCAAGAAAAGGGTAGCGATAAGTTGTGGAATACGACTGCGCATGATTACTCTTAATTTTACCCGGTTAAGGCGTGTCTCAAAACATGCTGGAACTCGCGCGGTGCCACATAACGCGTTTGATACTGCTGCCAGTCCTGGGGATGGCGACGATAAACCGGATCATCCTCTAAACGTCCGGGCGGCCTGCTGTAGCCTGTTATGTCGTGAGCGGGCAACGGCAAAAGTGTCTTGGAAAAGCCGGTATTCATATTACCATCCTTAGTCCAGCCATCGGTAATGAACACAAAATCGCGCACCCAACCTGCTGGCGGTGGCGGCGGCACCGGGAAGTGCAGCACCATCTCATCGCCTGCGTTCATAATGACGTAGCGGTCATCCACTTTATTCAATAACTCGCGGACATCACCGAACCGCGTATAGTAGCCGATGAGGTCGCGCCAACGCTGCGAAGTCTGCACGATTTCATCATAGGATTCCGGCAACTCAGGGGCGGAACGATTTTTAGCGTGCAGTTCTGTGAAGCCGCGATAACGCAGATTGGCGACTTGAGGCATTAAACGTTGCTGGGCTAAGGTTGTTTTCGGCAGACCCGTGGCCCAGGAAAGCTGATCCCAATAAATCTCCAAATTGGTGCGCAAGCGGAATTTGCGAGCCGCACCGGGCATAAACACTCCATCGAGATTAACCAGAATCGTCTTGAGCTTGCCTGCGGGAAAACCAAGCAGGGGCCGCGCCACTTTCCAACCGCCTTTACCATCGGCAACTTCTAAAGAAAGACCATGCGGAATCGGCCCATGCCCCTGTCCCAGAGCCACATTGATGGAGCTATCGGTAGGATGCAGCCAGCCTTTAGCCACAAGCCATAAGTGACCATTGCGTGGCACTTCCTGGCCCAATTCCACTTCGACATAGTGATCGCGGGTCACACCCTGATACTCACCGCGCCCGAAAGTATCCAGATAATGACCGTCTTCGGCTTTGATAATATCGGTTACATCCTGCCCATTGTCATCCCAGGCGCGCGTTACAGGGTGAGAGGGCGCAGTGGCAATGACTTGCAACGGCGGCATAGGCACTGAGAATCGCTCGTCCACCCAAATATCTGTCCCGACGGGATGATCTACCGCCATCAGCGAGAGGTAATCGAAGAAGTGGGCCTCCCATAAATCAGCAGTGACGCGCAAATCATAGTAGCCGTCTTTGGGCACCAGTTGGTCACGGCGCACCTTGACCCAATCTTCGGTTTGCACCACACCCGCCGTATCCTGGGCATTAATCTTGAGACCCAACGGCGAGCGCCAGTTGCAGTCTTTGACAAAACTCATGCGCTTCCCGTTCCAGGCAAACAGGAAGGGGCAAGAACCCGTTAAACGCTGCTTGGCTAAGAGAGCTTGATTGGTGGCCACATCAAACTCGGCCTGGGGTGCGCCATTGGGCCAGACAATACGCACCACGTCCACGCTCTTCTGATTGCCCAAACCGAAATGTACCACTGGCCCGTTAATGGGCATCTTTTGCACGAGGAGACCAGCGCGCACTTCAAGTTCGCCGCCAATCCCATAGGAATTGATGCGTTTATCGCCTTCTTTATCGGCGTGTTCGCAGCCTTCGGGCCAGAGCGACTGCCAACCATAAGATTTCGCACCCTTGTTCAACAAACGCACGGGTTGATGGGAGGCATTAAGACCTACAAAATCCAGACGACCATCCGCATTGAGATCAGTGACCGCCAGTACCTCGGCTTGCAGTGGTGTGCCAAGTGGCGCAAACTTGCCTGCTGCATCGCTTAACCATACCTGACTTTGCCCTCCACCCGACACCACCAGGTCAGGGCTGCCATTATTATCTAAATCTTCCACGAAGATATGCGCAGCACCCTTGCTGGCGGCGGCTCCGCTCCAGGTGGCGATGGGGGCCGTATCCCAACCTTGCCCATCGTCTTTATCTGATACCCGCAGCACCGTACCATTGGCTTGCACCACAACTAAGTCTAAAATTCCATCGTTATTAACGTCGGCAGCGGTCACGGCCAGCACCTTGCCTAAGTTTGTGGGTAGCTCGCGTGGTCGAAATTGGCCGGAGCGATTATTCGTAAAATAATGTAGAGTTCCCGCCTCATCCACCATCGCTGCGTCAGGGTCGCCATCGTGATCGAAATCGCCCCAGACGAAGGCGCGCAAGCTGGGCATACCACTAAAGGGACGCAACACGGCAAAGGTGCCATCGCCATTATTACGTAGCACAAGAGGCGCGCCGGTTGTAGGGGCTAAGACAATATCTACATCTCCATCCGCTTCAATATCTGCTGCCCACGCTCCGTAGTAGTTTCCAGTCAGGATGTTGGGCGGCAACTTCGTGCGGGCTGTCACATCGGAGAATTTCCCAGGTTGAGTCTGCTGATAAAATTTGATGCCGCCTGCCCCGGCTAAGAACAGGTCGGTCATAAAGTCATAATTCCAATCTAGGCCCAAAACTCCATGTGGCGAGGGCGCAATGGCCGATGGGCCACCGGGAAATAGCAAGGTGACGGCAGGAACCCCCACCTGCTGCACGGCATGGGCATTGGCAACAAACAGGCCAGGGCCTTTTTCAAAAATGGAGGCCATAGCAGTCAATTGCGACTCACCTTTTGGCCCTGTGCTAACATTACATATGCTGCCTTTGCCCTGCGAAGTTAGCCATATGGCATACGGAGTGCCTATTGCACTAGCTTTAGTGCGCTGAGGTGCTAGCTGCTCAGTGGTAAAAGTTACGCCGAGGTCAGGCTCGGCAGGCAGCGGACTTGGCGACGGCATACTCAGGAACCGCAGCAATGGCTCACCAGCCTGTCCTGCGGGCACGGCTAAAGCTTCCAGGCTTTGCTGATAGGTTGGCACGGGGGACAACACATTTTTAAGGAATTGGACGTTCGTAGCGGCCATGCGGGGATTGCTCAGTGCCTTCTGCAATTCCTGCAACTGTTCCTGGGCCGATGGTGGCCAGCCGGAACCATATTTTGCGATCTGCTGCACGGTGGTGCGCAAGGTATCAGCATCACCGCTACGACCCGCCAAACGCGCCTTTTCCAGCAAGGCGACTATATTATTGGGTTGGGCTTTGAGAATCTCATCAAAAAGCTGTTGTTCTTGTTGCTCGATATTTTGCCCACCCTGGCGCTCAAGTTCCTGGGCGAGGGCATAACGCGCTTTAAGGTCACGGGGATTTAAGGTGATGGCCCGCTTCCAGTGCGTAATCGCTTCATCCGGCTTGCCCTGCTGATCTTGCAATAATCCCCAGAGTTTCTCAATATCGGCATTGGCGGGGGCTAATTCCTGTGCTTTGGTAAGACTTTGGGCGGCAGCATCGAAGTCCCCTTTGCGAATTTGGATTAACCCTAAGTCAGCCCAGACCGCAGGTTCGGCTGGCACCAATTGTGTGGCTTGTTTCATGCTCGCTTCTGCACGCGGGTTATCACCGCTGTCGAGAGCCGCCAGTCCTACATAAAAGGCGGTAACGGTATTGTGATAGAGGGGAGACGAGATGTCTGGCGGTTGCTGTTGACGCTGATAAATATAAGCGCCAAGACCCAACGCCGCCACCAACACAACCAAAATGACAAGTAAACGATTCAATGGAAAGGTACCAGACATGAAGAGAGCACTAATATAATCATTGCCAGAATGTGACGTTTTTAAACCAGAGAGGCGATGTGCTATAGTTTACCCTGCCCTACTCTGATGGTTTAGGGGTGATATGATTCTTAGTAGGTACCACAAACTACAATTAGCAACATCAAGGGGTTTGCTGACTTTAAGTCGTTGGCATGAGAGAGAAATCTAACACATCAAGAACATTCTTACTTCCTTTAGCTGTCGGGGTAGCCGCCGTGACTCTATGGTGGCTGCTATGCACCTCCGGTACTTGGAGTCCCACACAGTTTCCGGCTCCCCGCGAAGTCTGGGCCGGATTCGGTGAAGAGTTCCAGCAAGGGCGCCTCTTGCATGATATTGGGGCGTCGCTCTTTCGCGTCGGGACAGGTTTTGGCCTCGCTGTGCTATTGGGTGTTCCCCTTGGTCTCTGGCTGGGCAGTAGTGCGCTGGCCCGACTCGCTCTCCTACCCTGGATTAACTTCTTTCGTTGCCTCTCTCCCCTCGCCTGGATAGGCTTTGCCATTCTCTGGTTTGGCATTGGCCATAAGTCCGCCATTTTTCTGATTTTCATGGCGACGTTCTTTCCCCTTGTCTTATCGGTTGTCGCAGCAGTGGCGAGCATACCAACGGTTTATTTTCGTGTCGCCCACGATCATGGCTTTGGCAGCGCGGAGATGCTATGGCGTGTCACGCTGCCTGCCATCATGCCACAATTGATTACCGCTTTGCGTGTCGTGGCGGGAGTTGCCTGGGTGGTCGTGGTAGCAGCCGAGATGACCGGGGCGCAGGAAGGCTTAGGCTATGCGGTGTGGGATGCACGCAATGGATTGCGACCTGATCTACTGGCGGTAGAGATGATTGTGATCGGTTCTATCGGCGTAGCCCTTGACTGGCTCCTGGTGCAACTCACCAAAATACGCAGCGTAAGGTGGGGCTATGAGCGATAAGCCCTTGCGCCTGCACAATGTCTCGCGCTCCTTTGGTGAGGTGGCAGTGATCCAGGGGCTTAATCTTGAAATTGGGCACGGCGAGTTTGTGGCTATTGTTGGCCCTTCCGGTTGTGGCAAGACCACCTTGCTGAACCTGCTCTCCGGTTTTGATAAGCCAACGGCGGGTACAGTGGAGCGTTTTGGACAGGTGCGCACGGTGTATCAACAGGGGGGGCTGCTGCCGTGGCTAACGGCGGCGCAGAATATTAGCCTTGGGTTGCGTCACATCATGCCCAAAGCCAAACAAGACCAACAACTCCAAGACCTGCTCAACTTGATTCGTCTGGACGGCTTTGCCCATCATTACCCGCACCAACTCTCCGGCGGTATGCGCCAACGGGTGGAGATTGCCCGCGCCCTGGCGGGTGATTCTGATATTCTCTTGATGGACGAGCCATTTTCTTCCCTCGATTACCTGACCCGCCTGCGAATGCGCCAGGAATTAGCCCGTCTCTTAGCCCTGCGTCCCCGCACGGTCGTTTTTGTCACGCATGATATTGAGGAAGCCGCTCAACTGGCCGACCGTGTGGTGGTTTTAACAGAGCGCCCGGCCCATATCCAGGACACCCTGGCCATAGAACTACCACGTCCGCGCAATTTGACCGATCCAGCAGTCGTCCATGCCACGCATCATATCCTAGCAAAGTTAGGCCTTGAAGATTAGCTGATCTTTTCAACACAAAGGACACAAACATTGCACAAAGAGCACAAAAGAAGATGGAGAATTGGGATAGAAGGAGTAACGGATCTCGCTAACCTCAATTTTCCGTTCTCTGGCCTCATCTAACTTTGTGTTCTTTGTGTTGAAAATTGAAAAGTATCGTAAGGTATAATTTTTCTCGATTATGCAAAATCATTCTTATCAATTCGTTAATTACCTATGGCAAGACGAGGCAGCCAACCGTCTTGATCCGGTTGGGCGGCTTATCTATCGTTCCAACCTGCTTGGCTCTGACCAACGCATTACAAATACCGGTGGCGGCAATACATCGGCTAAGCTGATGGAGACTGACCCTCTGACGGGAGAACCCATAGAAGTGCTATGGGTTAAAGGCTCTGGCGGCGATTTACGCACCTCGAAGCGCGAAAACTTTTCATCGCTCTATCAGCAACGCCTTCTCGATTTACAGAAGGTCTATGGCAACTCGCCTGAGACCGGGCCGAAGACTCCTGCCGAAGATCACATGGTCGGCATGTATCCGCACTGCACTTTCAACCTTAATCCACGCCCTTCGTCCATTGATACTCCCTTGCACTCGTTCGTGCCAATTAAGCATGTGGATCATACACATCCCAACGCGGCGATTGCGGTTGCTGCATCGCGTAATTCGGAGAAGCTGACGCGAGAGATTTACGGCGAGGATGTGATCTGGACGCCGTGGCTACGCCCTGGCTTTGAGTTGGGACTTATTCTACAGGACATATACCGTAAACATCCGAATGCCAAGGGTGTTATTTTGGGCCAGCATGGTCTCATTAACTGGGATGATAACGACAAAGCTTGCTATGAACTGTCCCTGGATTTAATTGAGAAAGCGGCTCAGTACATTCAAGCGCATGATAAAGGCAAGCAGACTTTCGGCGGTCACCAATATCAAGCGTTAGAGGAAGACCAGCGCAGAAGTGTATTCGCAGAAATTCTGCCCTGGCTACGCGGTCAGGTAAGTCAGCAGAAACGCTTTATTGGCACGATTCAAGATGATGCTAATATTTTGCGCTTCGTTAATAGCCATGACGCACCGCGTTTAGCGGCCCTGGGCACTTCTTGCCCCGACCACTTTCTGCGCACCAAAATCAAACCCCTGTATATAAATTGGAACCCGCAGACGGAAGATGTTCCCCAGTTGCGCCAGAAAATCAGTGACGGCATTGTGCAGTATCGCCAGGATTACATCGCCTACTACGAAAAACACAAGCATCCTGATTCTCCGGCCATGCGCGACCCCAACCCAACAGTAATTCTTATTCCAGGTTTGGGCATGATTGCTTGGGGCAAAGATAAAAGCGAATCGCGTGTCACGGCTGAATTTTATAATTGTGCGATCGAAGTCATGCGCGGGGCACAGGCCATTGATGAATACATCGCCCTTCCCCAACAAGAAGCCTTTGACATCGAATACTGGCTGCTCGAAGAGGCCAAACTGCAACGAATGCCAGCCGAGAAAGAATTGGCTCGCCAGGTCATTGTCATCATTGGCGCAGGCAGTGGCATTGGCCGCGAGGTAGCGCATCGCGTGGTTCAAGAAGGCGCACATGTTGTTTGCGTGGACTTAAATCAAGAAGCTGCCGAATCAGTCGCCAAAGAAATAACCGATAAAGTTGGCATGGGCATTGGCGTGGCAGGCAGCGGCATTTCCGGTTGCGGCCAGGCGGTGGGACTCAGTTGTGATGTCACCAATCGAGAGAGCATCCGTGCCATGTTCAGCCAAGTTGCTCTGGCCTATGGCGGCTTCGATGCTATTGCTGTCACCGCTGGCATTACCGTTCCACCAGACACCACCGGCCATATTCCCGATGACAAATGGACGCTTACCTTTGCTATCAATGTCACGGGCAGCTATTTAGTGGCGGATGAGGCTCACAAAATCTGGCAGGAGCAACGGCTACCTGGTAATTTAGTGCTCACCACCAGTGCCAACGCGGTGGTCGCTAAGAAAGGCATGTTAGCCTATGACACCAGCAAAGCGGCGGCTAATCATTTGGTGCGGGAGTTAGCCGTGGAGTTGGCACCCCTTGTGCGCGTCAATGGCGTGGCTCCTGCGACTGTAGTGCAGGGCAGTTCTATGTTCCCCCGCGAGCGTGTCATCGCCTCGCTAACTAAATACGGTATTGCCCACGACGAAGCCGATTCAACTGACGAATTGCGCCATAAGCTTTCTCGTTTTTATGCTGACCGCACCCTCACTAAATCTCCCATTACACCTGCCGACCAAGCCGAAGCGTTCTTCTTGTTGTTCAGCAATCGCTTGTGCAAAACAACTGGTCAAATCATCGCGGTAGATGGTGGCTTGCCGGAAGCTTTCTTGCGGTAGGGTCTGGCATTCCTGCCCCTACTGCATCACGTTCAGGGCACCCCTTGTGGGTGCCCTCATTTAATCTTCAATCACCATGCGAGTTTTTATCACCAACGATCCTTATAACCAAAACCATATGGGGAATGAATGGAACAACCACGCTTTGTGGCCCTGCAAGTGGGTCGCTTGCTCTGATGTTGGGGAGCCGCCGTTTGTCACGGCTTATAAGCGCCATTTCGTATTAGATAAAGATGCTATTATTCGCGTCCATGTCAGTGCCGATGAGCGTTATGAATTGTTTCTGGATGGTCAGCGTATTGGACGCGGCAGTGAGCGTGGCGATGCCGCCAACTGGTTTTTTGAAACCTATGATCTCTCCTTACAAAAGGGAGAGCATATCGTTGTGGCGCGTGTCTGGTCACAGGGGGATAAAGCGCCCTTCGCGCAGATGAGTGTTTATCCAGGATTTATTCTTTCGCCCCAGGAACTGGAATTTGTGGAGTTAATCGGCACTGGGGTGGCCAATTGGCAGGTCAAGAAGTTGGACGGTTATGAGTTCATTCCTCCGGTAGCAGCCTGGGGCACGGGTGATAATCTCATCATTCATGGTGACCAATTTAATTGGGACTTTGAGTTAGGGCAAGGTGAGGGGTGGCAGCCCGTCATCCCGTTGGAAGAAGGCGCTGACCCCGCTCGCCACAACGATTATCCGCCCATGCATTTGATGAAGCCCGGCACCCTGCCCTTGATGTTAGATGAGGCTAACCCCATCGGGCGCGTCTGCCTGGTGTCGGATATTTCCTCAACTGAAACGCACGCTATTCCTATCCGCAGCAGTGACAACATACAGGCCGAATCCGACGCCTGGCAACAGCTTACTCATGAAGCGACGGCACTTACGATTCCGCCGCACACGCACCGCCGTATATTACTTGACCTTGAAGATTATTATTGCGCCTACCCGGAAGTTGTGACTTCTGGTGGCGCGGGTAGCCTCGTGCGCGTCAACTGGCAAGAGTCACTTTTCAACGAAGCCGATGCCAAAACGAAGGGCAATCGAGATGAAGTTGAAGGCAAATACTTCATCACCATCTGGTGGCTCAAAGATGGCATCGGTGACACGTTTCTACCCGATGGCGGACAGCAACGACGTTTTGAAACCCTCTGGTGGCAGTGCGGGCGCTATGTCGAAGTCGTCGTAGAAACTGCTGATGAGCCGCTCACCCTTGAAAGCCTCAAATTCCGCGAGACACGCTACCCCACCGAGATGGAAAGCTCCTTTGAGGCGAATGATGGGCGTTTACTGGATGTGATTCCTCTGGCGGTGCGCGTCCTGCAATGTTGTTCCCATGAGACCTACATGGATTGCCCTTATTATGAGCAGCTTATGTATATCGGCGATACACGATTGCAAGTGCTGACCAATTACACCATCACCCACGATGACCGCTTGCCCCGAAAAGCCTTACAGATGTTCGATGCATCACGCTTAAATAACGGCCTGACTCAATCGCGTTATCCATCCCGCGTGACGCAGATTACCCGCTCGTTTTCCCTCTGGTGGGTCGCTATGGTGCATGACTACGCCCTCTGGCGCGGCGACCAAGAATTTATACGGGAGCGTATGTTGGGAGTGCGTAATGTGCTGGATGGGTTTCGGAAGCTCCTCAATGCCGATGGGTTAGTCACCTTTCCACACGGCCCCAACTTCAACTTCACCGACTGGGTGCCCGGTTGGAAGGGCGGCTTTCCGCCGGATAATGACACGGGGATTACAGCTTTGGTCAATTGGCAGTGGGTGCTGGTGTTGCGCCAGGCAGCCGAATTAGAAGAGTGGCTGGGCGAAATCGAAATGGCTGCTCGTTGGCGCAGATTAGCCGATAAAGCCGCGCAAGTCACGCACGCCGCGTTTTGGGATGAAGCGCGGGGACTTTATGCCGATGATCCTCAACATCAACACTATAGCGAACACGCCCAGTGCCTGGCGTTGCTGCAAACGGCACATGGCGGCAAGTTAGAGTCAGGTGTCC
Organism: Abditibacteriaceae bacterium; assembly: GCA_019239895.1. Lineage (GTDB taxonomy): Bacteria > Armatimonadota > Abditibacteriia > Abditibacteriales > Abditibacteriaceae > JAFAZH01. The sequence continues at coordinate 13,825 of JAFAZH010000019.1, forward strand.
GTAAACGTATCATAGAAGGCTTACTCCAAGCTCCCGACCTGGCTCGCACTACCATTTACTTTACCCATTATTTATTCGAGACTTTCCGTTTGATAGGGCGCATGGATTGTTTCGCGGAACGCATGGGATTATGGTTTGGCCTCAAGGAGCAGGGTCTTAAAACCACAGTCGAGATGCCAGAGCCGACCCGCTCTGATTGCCACGCTTGGGGCGCACATCCACTCTATCATTACTTCGCCTCAGTCTTGGGGATTCGTCCAGGCACAATAGGCTTTGAAACAGTTCATATCACGCCACAACTGGGACATCTGACGCAGGCCAGGGGGCAGATGGTACATCCTTATGGTGACATCACAGTTGACCTCACTGCAAATAGGGACAATTTGCGGGGCAGCGTTACTCTGCCAGACGGTCTCAGTGGCAGCCTTTTTATTGCTGGAGAAAGCCTACCCCTCTCCAGTGGCCGACAAGAGTTTTGACAATTCCTCTAGCGCAAGTGGCAATAGGCTTCGATTGGTTTCCTCCCAAGCTCTGTCTCCCATCGTTCAGCCTGATTTCATTGGCAGTAGTTGACCTTCTCTTAACAATGGCATAAGCTAAGTTCAATTAGGGGGCGTTCACCATCGAGCAGGTTGTACTTCACATCACCGACGACCATATCCGCCAAGCTCAAGAGCAAGTCGGCGATGACCCCCTCACGTTAGCCTTACGTGAAACAACTGGCACGATCTGGATTTCCAGTGATATTGGCATCTTGGTGGAAGCCACACCACCCTTCCGCACGGTGCTATTGCAGGGCGAAGTCTTCGATCATTGGCGGTCATTTAAAGAAACCCATCAGATGCACCCCTTTGATTTTGTCGCCGACATTCAGATGCGGCGCAAAGCGACCCTGTAAGCAGTGGGGGCAGCAAGGCTGCCTATTCTATCACGATGCTTAAACGCGGGCAAGACGTTGAGAGTTTGCGTTAAATCTTTGTGAAGCCGGTTGACAGCGGCAGTTAATGGCGTTATAGTAGGGTATAACGTTCAAGTTTTCCGAGGCAGCAGCGACCAAGTGCGAACCACTGTTTAAGAATATGGAACTTTACCTTAAGTCCATCGGTAACCAATTCACCCACGCAACGCCAGCAACCATGCAATTTAATGGTTCTGCTAACGTTGCCGGTGCATGTCGCTCGTCCTGGGGAGGCTCGCTCACTTAGAGTTCTAAACTGACTTCTCCAAGCCACGGGCCACCTGCATCCTCTGGAGCAAAGCCCGTGGCTTTTTGGCGTTTGACTGCTTTGCTCCCGACCTGTTTCTCGACCTGCTCCCATTCATAACCTGCTCGACGCAACGACCTGCACCACGATTAACACAATTCGATCTTCTCGCCAGGAGGACTCATGCCCGAATTACAAACTCAACGTAAAAGACGAGACCGCCATAAACGCAAGCCCTCAGACGGCACTAATGCAAAACCATCATCAGAACAGGCGAAGGCACCAGAACAGGTATCCGCGCCCGATGTCTTGATTCGGCTGGAAGCGGATTTCAACGAGGATGGTTATTACGGTCAGCGCATCCTTGAGGTGACGCCCGAATCCGTGCGCGTCCTTGATTGGGATGATGTGGTGTCGTTTCAGATTCCCATTGAAGAAATTAAATCGGCACGCAACGAGCCTTTAGTGGGTGGAGGCCGTTTAGAGATCACCACTAAGACCGGTGACCTGTTGCCTGTCGTGACTTATTCACTTAACGTCGCAGCCCGATTCTCCGAGGCGGCACGCGGCATTGAGCAGTTAGCTAAGGGTGAAGAACTTTCCATCAATCTTAAGGAAGAGCGCACGCGTTGCCCCAACTGCAAGCGACTCTTACCCGAAAAGGATGGCATCTGCCCGGCGTGTATCAACCGGGGCAAAACGATGATGCGCGTGGCGCAGTATATGAAGCCCTACCGGATGCAAGCCGTGCTATTAGCTTCGCTCTCCATGCTGACTACCATTATCAACCTGATGCCGCCCTATATTCAAGGCACGCTCATAGACCATGTGCTGACACCACATCGCAACCTCGGCAGGTTATGGCTCTTGATGAGCCTGTGGTTAGGCGCACTGGCGATCAATATCGGGGTGCAAATTATGAGTGGTCGCCTAACGGCATTCTTGGCAGCTAACATCGCGGCGGATTTACGCGCCAGTGTCTTCCGCGCTATTGAGCGATTGCAGATTAGTTACTTCGAGAAAAAGCAGGTAGGTGCTATCACCAGCCGGGTGACGCAGGATACTGACCGCGTCTGGGGCTTCCTGGTGGAAGGCGTGCCTTACATGGTAACGAACGGCTTGCTCTTGATCGGTATTGCCTGCTTTGTCTTCGCTGTCAATTGGAAGCTGGCTTTTTGCATCCTTGCGCCCATTCCCTTAGTAGGCGTGGTGAGTGGCTTTTCCTGGAAGCGCATCTCGCAACTCTCGCACCGCGTGGGGCAGAAGTGGGCACGTTTTCACATGGGGCTTAATGAGACTCTCAGCGGCATTAAAGTCGTGAAAGCCTTTGCTCAGGAAGACCACGAAAATGAGCGGTTTATCACGCGCAATCGAGAGCTACGTGACGCTGGTATTCAGGTGGATTCGCTGTGGTATAGCGTGTTCGGCGTGATGTCCTTCTTTACCAGTTTAGGTGCCCTCATTAACTGGACAGTGGGCGGCTACTTTGTCTATTCCAACCAGATGACGTTGGGGGATTTCTGGAAAGTTCATGCTTATTTGGGATTGCTCTACGGGCCGATGCAATGGTTCGCGGCGATTAACAACTGGTTCTCGCGGGCAATGGCCGGAGCTGAACGCGTCTTTGAAGTCATTGATACGGAATCGGAACTCTATGATGATTCCGGGATGCACAAAGAAATCACTGGTGAAGTCACCTTCGAGAATGTGCGCTTTGGCTACGACAAATCAAATCCGATTCTTAAAGGTTTGACCTTCACTGCCAAACCCGGTGAGATGATTGGTTTAGTCGGTAAGTCGGGTGCGGGTAAATCTACGACCATCAATCTGCTTTGTCGTTTTCACGAGCCGGATGCAGGCAGCATCAAAATTGATGGCATAGACTACCGCGACTTATCGTTGCAGGACATGCGACGGCAGGTGGGTATCGTGCTGCAAGAACCATTCTTGTTTAATGGCACCATTGCCGAAAACATCGCTTACGGTAAACAGGATGCCACCTTTGAAGAAATCATGACCGCCGCCAAAGCTGCTAACGCGCACCATTTCATTTTGTCCAAACCAGATGGCTATGACACCCTGGCGGGCGAACGTGGGGCCAAGCTTTCGGGCGGCGAGCGCCAGCGCATCTCGATTGCTCGCGCCATTCTGCATGACCCGAAGATTCTCATTCTTGATGAAGCGACTTCCTCGGTAGACGTGGAAACCGAAAAGCAGATGCAAGAAGCTCTCAGCCGCTTGGTAGCGGGCCGCACCACCTTCGCTATCGCCCACCGACTGGCGACTTTGCGCAATGCGACACGGTTAGTTGTGCTTGAAAAGGGTGAGATTGTCGAGACTGGCACACATGCTGAGTTGATGGAGAAAGAAGGCGAGTTTTATAAGCTGGTCAAAACGCAAAGTGAAATCAACCAGATTGTCAATGAACACGCGATTTAATGAGTGCGCAATAACCACTACGAGAAAATCATGGAGCCATCAATTGCAAGCCGCATAACCTCTGCATTAGGCAACCGCCCCGTTCGCTGGACATCAGCTTCCGAGAGCGGCTGCACGGCTAACCAGCGTTGGGTCGTTTGCCTGAGCAGCGGTCAAACGGCTTTTGTCAAAGCCGCCGTAGATGAGCGCACTGCGGGCTGGTTGCGGCGCGAGTATTTTATGTATTCGCACCTAACTGGTTCTTTGATGCCGCAGTTGCTGGGGTGGTGTGATAACGGCGAGTGGCCCTTGCTCATCATTGAAGATTTATCTCAAGCCCATTGGCCACCACCGTGGACACCGGCATCTATTCATGTCGTGCGTCAGGCACTTAATGAGTTAGCAGCTATTCCGGTATCCGGTGTGTTACGCGAGACACTGCCGCTCATGGAAGTAGCATTGGCCACTTGGCCTGGATGGAATAATGTAGCTGCGGAGCCAGGGCCATTCTTAAGTTTGGGACTCTGTTCACCCTGTTGGTTGGACAAGCATTTAAGCACTTTGATAGCTGCTGCCGATGCCACAGTATTGGAGGGTGACTCAATTGTTCACATGGATGTGCGCAGTGATAACCTCTGCTTACTCGATGGAAAAGCTTTACTGGTGGACTGGAACTGGGCACGTATTGGAAACCCAATCATGGATGTCGCTGGGTGGCTACCCAGTCTGCACGCGGAAGGTGGCCCGACTCCCGAAACGATTTTACCATCGGGTGCCACCAGCTATGCAGCGAAGCTGAGCGGCTACTGGGCGTCACAAACGGGATTACCTCCGATTCCCGAAGCACCACGCGTGCGCCCGCTCCAACTGATGCAATTAAAAGTAGCCTTGCCGTGGGCCATCCGCTCTCTTGAATTACCCATGCCCACTGAACTCAATAACTATTAAACGTGAAAGGAGCAAGCATGAACCCTACCGATATTAAGATTTTTTACCAACCAGAAGCCCGCTTAAGGTTGACGGTTAAGGACGACCGGTCTTATTTGACCGTCAAGCCTGCGTGGGCCGCTCCCCTCTCGCGCCCAGACACCTATTTGACTTTACTGGACAGCAAAGGCGAAGAGATCACCATGCTGCCTGACCCGAATGTATTGGCACCGGAATCTCTTGCCGCTGTGCGCCAGGAGTTGCATCATCGCTATCTCACGGCAATTGTCTATAAGATTCTGAGCGCCAAACAAGAATTTGGCGCGACCTACTGGCACGTCGCCACCAGTCGTGGTGACCGTGAATTTATCACTCAAAATTTACAAGAAAACGCCCTCTGGCTCTCGGACGATCATCTGCTCTTGCTTGACGTGGATGGCAATCGCTTCGAGATTCCCGTAGTCAGTGAGCTTGACCCGCGCAGCCGTAACATTATCCATGACATTTTGTAACGGCACCGTAGAGACGCGATAAATCGCGTCTCTACGGTAGCCACCGGAAATTATGAAAGGAGCCATGTCATGACCCCACCTATACTGCTGGATTTCCCGGATGCTTTTGAAACGGAGCGACTAACCATTCGCAGCCCGCGTCCCGGTGGTGGCAAAGAGGTAAACGCAGCCATTTTGGAAACTCTGGACGACCTGCAATTGTGGATGCCGTGGGTGCATCCTGTGCCAACCGTGGAGGACTCAGAGGAACACTGTCGCCAGGCTTGCGCCAAGTTCATAACACGTAGCGATCTATCACTGCACATCTTCCTCAAAGGGACTGACATCTTTGTTGGCGGCAGCGGCTTGCATCCGCGCGACTGGGCCGTTCCCAGTTTTGAAATCGGCTACTGGTGCCGCAAGAAGTTTCAGGGGCAAGGCTACATTACCGAAGCCGTGCATGGCATCACACGCTTTGGCTTTGAAACAATGGGCGCGCAACGCATCATGATCCGCTGCGATTCGCGCAATACCCGCAGTCGCAGCGTCGCAGAACGAGCAGGCTATCAACTCGAAGGCGAACTGCGCCACGATAGCCTCACGCCTGAAGGAGAAGTGCGCAACACCCTGGTTTTCTCGAAAATTGCTGCACCTACTAAGTGAGATTGTGATGATTGAAATTATTGCCTGTGAGAATGATGGCACTCATTATATTGAGGCCGTACAGAACATCATTAACGGCGCTGCCACCGCGTACCAACCCGGTGGGGTTTATGTGGTCAAGATCAAGGGATGGTTTGATCACAAGTGGTTAGGATTTTCTGGAAAGAGATTAGGAGCAGTGGGAGTGTGGAAGCACCCATTAACTCTTCCGCCTTTTCATCCCCATCGCGTCCAGTCACAAAAATGTTATGCATGGCGACCATCAACACAAGATTATGAAAGGTTTGATTGGGCAGCGCGACTCCATATCTATCAGGAGAGCAGCCAGAACCTACGACGAGAAATCCGTCGCCGCAAGCCATCAGTGCTGTATGTGTGGTACTGCTCCGATACTGCTCGCACCCAAAGAGGCAGCCTCATGGTTTATGCTCATACCAAGCGAGACCAAGCAGCTTGGTTTATCAGTTTCTATTCTAATAATCAGTGGCGCAGCCGCCAGGCGGAAGAAATTTCCGTTGAACGAATTGCAAACTTTGAAGCGATGGGACAATCCATTAAGGGTGAGCTTATTATTTAGCCGCGCTTATTCCTTCTTGTCCTTCTGCCACCACTTCCAGGATTTGCCTTGACCACTCGATTGAGGCGGCGCGGTGGTGGCTTCGTCGGCTTTGGCTACAGGCGCAGCAGATTTTGGCACAGCAGGCGCGGACTTCGTTGGATCGGGCTTCGCTGGCACGGGGATGGGCATATCGGTTTCCTGCAAGGTTTGCTGCACGACCTTGATTAACTCTTCGGGTCTAAAGGGCTTGGTCAGGTAAACATTAGCCCCGGCCTGCCAACCCTCATAAACATCAGTGTCAGCGTTGCGTCCGGTTAACATGATAACCGGCAAATTGGCTGTCGCCGGATTCTCGCGCAGTTTGGCCAGCAGTTCCAGGCCAGTCATCTCTGGCATCTCGACATCGAGAACTAAGAGGTCAGGCCGGTCAGTTGGTAGTCGCTGAAGAGCTTCTTTTCCGTTGTTGGCCGTAGTCACGATATGGCCCTGTTTTTCCAGGTGCATTTTTACCAGGCGTAAAATAGTCTTATCATCATCGGCGGCTAAGATTTTCTTTGGCATCTGATCCCCTCACTTCCAGAATTTCAGCAAGCTGTTAAGTGTTTTGCAAAGCGCATCACAAGAACGGTGTGCTTCAAGTATAAATCAGAATGACACTAAGCAGAATAGACCACCAGATTCGTTGATTTGAGCTAACGCCAATCACCCATCAGGTTGAATGGTGTCCAGAAAAACGGATGGTTATATTTAGGGTCTTTGAGCAAGGCTAATTCGGTGCCCTCCAACGCTTGGCCAAAAGATTAAAAATTAATGGTCTGGTACAAGCTCAGAGCCAGTGCGGTCTCGTCCTTGTAAGGGCCACAACAACGGAGTAGGAATATCGCCCCCCTGTCCGTTGCGGGGAGGGCCGGGGTTAGGTTGAAACGTCATCGCTCACTCCCAAGATTGCACTTCCTAAAAAACGATGTGCAGTGAAGTGTAAGGGCGAAAGCCGTTGCCCCGTAACCGATGCCCCAAACCAATATCAACAAACTGATGAGCGGTTGCGGCGAGACCCACAAAGGGGCCGCGCCCACTCCAGCCCAGGTCAGCATGAAACAGTGACATGTGATCGGGACGGCGACCCAGAGAGAAAGCCTGCCAGGTGACGGCAGGACTTACAATCGAGTCTAAACCAATCAGCATTCCGGCTTTAATAGTTGGCGCATGGATAGCAGGGACGTGACGACCTTCAAGGTCACTGCCATTCCAGACGCCCAATAAATAAGTCGTGGCAGCGGGCATGGCTGAACTAGCGGCCAGAGCAATGCCCATGTGGTTGATGTCGAGCCATTGAATGGGCGGTTGGCCCAAAGCCTTCCATAGCTTCTCGGAATCGCGGGGTGGAATAAAGGAATCGCGTGCTGCCTGCACCATCAATACCCGCCGAGGCCGATTACGATTGGCATAAGTTATCGGGTCAACCACGCTTAGCCTCGCTTTCATCTCTGGGGTCAGGTTCTTCACCGGATGGGTGCGAAACAACCTTCCAATCGCGCTCCGCCGATAGATGTCTGGGAAATCGCCGCCACCCAACAGGGCTACTCCGGCATTGATACGCTCATCCTGGCCCATTGCTAAATGAACCATGATTGCCCCCAGGCTGATGCCCACAGCGGCAAGGCGATGAGGATCAACAGTCGGTTGCTGGGTTAGCCACGTTACCACAGTTCTGACATCGGAAACGCCCTGAGCATAAGCATGAACCACGATATCAATGCTATTACCAAAAAAGTAAGGCAGCGGCGTATCCGTGCGCCGTAACCGCTGCATGTGATAGGGCAGTGTCACGACTGCTGCCGCTATTCCACGCTGACCCAGATAACGTGCATAATCATCGAAGCCCTGAGTATTACTGGCCCCTAAGTAATGCAATAGCACCACTGCTGGCACAGGATGACCTGCCGCTACTGGTGGGGGATAAAATCGAAAATAAATTTGGTCATTGATGGGATCGCCACTGGGCAGGGCACTGGGCAGAGTGACTTCAACAGGCTTTGAGTCGAGGGCGACCTGCGCTGTGCAAGATGCCGGGTGAAATCCGGTGCAGCTTATGAAAAATGCAAAAACGATGATGTGCAGGGCACGCTTAAAATGACAATTGGATAGTTTCATATCAGTGTGTGGGCGGAGTGAGGGCCAAAAAAGCGGCCCTGGATTTACCAGGGCCGCTTTTGCTTAACCACAACAGTTTATCGAGGTGCCTGGGGCAACCAACCACGCGACACATAATCGCTAAAGATAAAGGCGAACATAATCGAAAGCCAGGCAAAGCCCGCTATGGAGAAAAGCCAAGTGATGCGGCTGCTATAGCGCACTTCCATGAAGTACAGCACGATCAGCACGGCCTTGGCGACAGCAATCGTCATGGCGATGATGATATTAAGCGACGGCATATTAAAAGGTGGCTTGGACATGTCTATAGCGGCGGCGGCGAGCGTAATGACCAGTAAAACCATTAAGGCCGTAAACACCTTGAGATAGACGGAAACGGGAACGATATGCCTGCCGCCATGAACGTCGTGGGCTATTTCTTCATTAATTTCAGTAACGGGTACGCCTTGTGCCATTTAATGTCCTCCGGGGTGGAATCCACCAATTAAATAGAGTAAGGGAAAGAGAAAAACCCACACAATGTCAACGAAGTGCCAGTAGAGTCCTACAATTTCCACGGGCTGGTCGTTGCCACTGGTAAAGCGGCCTTTCGAGGCCATCCAGGTAAGAGTGCCCACCACACCCAGACCAATTATCATGTGGATGGCATGAAGGCCCGTCATGCAAAAATATAAGAAGAAGTACAGCATGACCTGATTAACTGGCGCGTGCCGCACATCTTGCTGCGCTTCATTTTGTCCAACTTCACCCTGACCCGGTTGAGCCGCCATTTCACGACTTACATCAGCCGAGACGCCACTCCGAGTCTCATCCGGGGCTTGCCCATGCGCCTCACCTACATGGGAAGCGGTCGGTGTCTCGCCCGGTGACATGGCGGCTGAAGATTCCGGTTCGCCATGAAAATGCCACTCTTCGGGGTGCCAGCTAAGGACGGGAACTAACCCTTCTTTATAGTCATTCGTCCATTCGACAGCCTTGATACCCAAGAATGCGGTACCTAGCAACATGGTAGCCAGCAGCCAACCAACCAGGGCTTGCCGCTTGCGCGTTTGGGCCGAATGCACGGCCATCACCATCGTCAAGCTGCTAAAGAGTAGGACAAATGTGTTAGCTGTTCCCAGGACAATATTCAGGAAGCGGCTGCCTTCCACCCAGGCCGAATGAAACATGCCTCGGTAGAGCGTATAAGAGAAGAACAGGCCACCGAACATCATGACTTCGGTCACCAGGAACGACCACATGCCCAGGCTATGGGCTTCGCGCTGCTGCTCTAAGTCATCAAAATAATGATGCAATAGGTCATGATCATGTGCGTGGTCATGATCCGCGCCGTGTGCGTGTTCCACTATATGTCCAGGCTCCAATGTAGGTGCCATTGCGGGACTATCCAACGCTCTCACCTCCGGCAACAGCTTCTTTGGTTGTTGTCCTGGCTTGGACTAAGGCCCCGCCATCCAGGGGATGATGACCATTGCGTTGCTCCTCTTCATAGAGACGCTCGTCATCTTCCGGGTTATAAGCATAAGGGCCAATGGTGACGATGGGCACCTTGTCAAAGTTAAAGGTTGGCGGCGGCGAGGTCGTTTGCCATTCCAGCCCGGTAGCACGCCACGGATTGGGGCCAGCCACTGCGCCATATTTGAGCGACCAAAGGAGGTAACAGAATGGCAGCAAATAGCCAAGGGCCAGCACCGTCGCGCCTGCGGTGGACATAATGTTCAGCGGCTGAAACTCTGGGGCGTAGGTAGCATAGCGGCGCGGCATTCCATTCACGCCCAGAATAAACTGCGGCATGAAAGTCAGATGGAAGCCCAGGTTGAGCAACACGGCTGCCGTGCGACCCCAGCCTTCGGGATACATGCGCCCGGTGATTTTCGGCCACCAGTAATGCACTCCACCTAAGTAAGCTGAAACAGTGCCGCCCACCATCACATAGTGAAAGTGCGCGATCACAAAGTAGGTATCAGAAAGATGCACATCGGCAGAAAGCGACGCCAGATAGAGTCCGGTTAAGCCGCCAATGGTGAATAAGACGATAAAGCCCAGAGCATAGACCATTGGCGTGTCGAGGCGAATGGAGCCTTTATAAAGGGTGGCTGTCCAGTTAAACACCTTGATGGCCGAAGGAATCGCCACCAGGAAGCTTAATACCGAGAACACAATACCGGCATAAGCCGATTGCCCGGCGACGAAGAGATGGTGGCCCCATACGAAGAAACTGATAACCGCAATCGCAATGCTGGAAAACGCCACGAACTTATAACCAAAAATGGGTTTGCGGGCAAAGCACGTTATCAGTTCGCTGATGACCGCGAACCCAGGCAGCACCATGATATAAACCGCCGGATGCGAGTAGAACCAGAACAAGTGCTGTAATAAGACCGGGTCGCCGCCCAGTTTCGGATCAAAGATACCAATGTGGAACAGGCGCTCCATCAATAATAGCAAGAGCGTGATGGCTAAGACAGGCGTGGCCAGCATGATAATCAGGCTGGTAGCATACATAGACCAGATAAAAAGCGGCAGACGGAACCAGGTTAAACCGGGGGCGCGCATCTTATGGACAGTGATGACAAAGTTAAGCCCGGTGAGAATTGAGGAGAACCCAGCAATGAACGCTCCCACCAGAACCAACGCCACATTCCCATAGGCATACTGCGTGCTCAGTGGGGCATAAAAAGTCCAACCCGTATCCACCCCGCCAAAGCTGAGTGCTAGCAGCCCAATGATCAGGCCGATCATATAAAGATACCAACTCAACAAGTTGATCTTGGGGAACGCCAGGTCTTTGGCCCCGATCATGAGTGGTACCAGGAAGTTACCCAACGTGGCTGGAATCACTGGCACCAGAAAGAAGAACACCATGACGATGCCATGCGCCGAGAACATCTTGTTATAGGTCTGGGGGCGCAGCAATTCGCTGTTAGGCGTCATTAAGTTGAAGCGCACCAGAGCCGCTGCAATGCCACCAACCATAAAGGCCATTGAAACGGAAATCATGTACAAAATGGCGATGCGCTTATGGTCGAGCGTAAACAACCACGATTTCCAGCCCAGGCCGTTGGTGAGATAATTATCAGGCAATTGTGATTCTGGAATTGGCCCAATCGCTTGCGATTCCCGGTGTACGGGATCAACCAGCGAGTGCTCCTCCCAGAGACGCCCATCGGGCGTGATACTACTCATCGTCCTGTCCTTTCATTCATCGCACGATTATTGGGACTATTGGTGGCCGGGGTTTGCCCTGCCCCACCTGTCGAGACACCGGCGCTGTCACGGCCAGTTAGCGTCCCCTTATCACCCGCAGTACTAACCGGGTTAGCAGAGGTGCCATTGGCCGGGCCTGCGGTGCCACCATTCAGTTGCTCATCGGTATAGGTTCCACTCGCAGACGAGTTACGCTGCGCGTTCCGGGTAATATGCGCCATATTGGGCGGAACAAAGCCAGCGCGGGTGCGGATGTCTTCCACGCCCACATTGCCTGTGCGCTGCGGGTCAGGCATTCCATTACTGGTGCCATTACTGGTGCTCAATGATTTGATATAAGCAATAAGCTTTAACACATCAGCTTCACTCAAGCGATTCTTGAAGGTCGGCATAATCGGCTTGAAACCCGCTGCCACTTCCTTTTCTGGCAGAATAATAGAATCGTGAATATAACGATCATCCGCGATAATGACCTTGGTCTTATTGCCATCTTCGGGCACTTCAATAGCGACTGGCTTGCCATAGATGCCGTTCAGCATCGGAGCACGCACGCTAGAGTTTAAACCGTGGCAGCCACTGCATCCATACTGGCGGAAAAGTGTTTCGCCTTGAGCCGCCGAAGAGTTGCGGGTTGTGCCTTCGCTGAGCCACCGCTCATAGTCGGCTGGCTCCATCGCGTGAACCCATCCTGTCATCGTAGAATGGTTTGTGCCGCAATATTCCGCGCAGAACAAGTGGTAGTCCCCCGCTTTGGTAGCCTGGAACCACTCCTGCACATAACGTCCAGGCAGCACATCCTGCTTGATGCGGAAGGCAGGCACGTAGAAATCATGGATAACATCTTCGGAGATCATCGTTAATTTAATGGGACGACCTACTGGGATGTGCAACTCGTTCATCTCCCAACGACCATTCGGCTGCTGGAGTTTCCACATCCACTGCTTGCCCACCACATCAATATTCATGGCACTCGCGGGTACGCGGATGTTGCCAAAATAGACAATGGTAGCAAATAAGAAGAGACCAAGGGAGATGATTAAGGGAATAATCGTCCAGGTCAATTCCAGTGTCAGATGTTCTAACGGCGGATTAGAGCGATTAACCTTATGGCCGCGCCGGTAGCGCACGGCAAAGAAAACCACAAAAAACATAACCAGCAGGGTGAACAAGACCGTTATGGCGGTCAAGGCATACATGACCGCATCCACCCACGGTGCCGCCGTCGAAGCTCCTTCTGGATACAAGGGTAAACCAAACATAGAATGCTTAAATCCTTACCTGTCCTTCAACCTTTACTTCAGTTCCGCCACGACTCCCGGAATCTTATCTTGCTTCAATGGTACGTCCTGACCCTGCTGCCGTTTGCTCCACAATGACAAGCCGCCAATCAAGCTGCCCAAACCTACCATCGTGAGCAGTGCCCCTAAACGCACGAGAGCCAAAACGCCAATACTATATTTCCCGGTGACTGGATTGTAGTGATAACACTGCAACCACAGATAATCTACTGGTGAGCCAATTTGATTTTTCGAGGCTTCCACCAGGGCGAACCGCAAATCGCGTGACGGATAGTTCAAACTATAAAAGTACCGGGCTACCTTGCCCTCTGGGGTCAGGATGACCACCCCATCCGGGTGAGCATACTGGCCTGTCTTGGCGTCAAAGGCATACCGAAATCCAATCGCCTGCGTCAAGCTTCCAATCGCGGTCTGTTGTCCCGTCAACAAGTGCCAGCCAGCTTCGGTTCCGGCACGGCCATACTGCTTGAGCCAATCTTTCTTCGTATTCGCCGCATCTGCTGGTGTCTCACGCGGGTCAATACTCAAGACGACTAATTGAAAATCTTTACCAACATCAAACTTTAACTCTTTCAGGCTGTCTATCAGCAGTTTCATCTCTTCGGGGCATAACATGCCACATTTATAATAGAGCGGCACGACCATTACTGGCTTCTTGCCGAAGTATTGCTGAAAGCGCACATCTTTGCCGGTGTCATCCCGAAAGTTCAAGTCTAACGGCACCTGCTGGTCTAATTTCTGATCAAAACCAATCTTCTTAATAATATCGTCTGGTAGATCATCCTGAGCCTCATGCGCCCAGAGCGGTGCTACGCTCGATATTAAGATGAGGATAAGCAGACTAAAGATTGAGGATCGAGGATTGAGAATAGCCACACAGTCATGGCGTGCCCTTGTTATGGCTATGCTCCCACCTCGTCTTTGATCCTTCGCTCCTGCCAGTTTTTTATACATCCCCATCATAAACAACCCGCCTTTAGAACGGCCCAACCATTTGCTTCACAACGACAACATTACTTCTGTCGTCCTTCTAACAACGTCCCGCCACTGGCTTCAGAGGGCATCTGATCCAGAGTGGCTCCTGCTGTTGCCTCTCCGCTGGAAGCAGCACCGGCTTTTGGCTGCTCCGCCGCGATATAGCTCATATCGTTGCTGGGCACAGTCATGGTGACACCCTGCGTTGGCTGGTCGAGCTTCGCCAGACCCGCGGCTTCCATTTGCTTATTCTCGGCCAATCGTTCGGCCTGCCCCACTTCCCACGGCAGATGCGGATCGCCCGGTTTCTGGTCGGGATTGGGGAACAGGCGAGGCTGGTTTTTGGGCGGCATCACATGCGTATTAAACAAAGGGCTGGGCAGCAAATCTCTGGACGCGGCGATATTCGCCATCACCGAGAACATCAGCCACATCGCCACAAATGTCAATGCGGTGCCTACGGCCAAGCCCCCGAACCATTTGCCTAAGTTACCCAGGTCTACATCCCGATTTTCATGACCGTTGAGTACACCATGCTCCTGCGTCCCCTGCGGTGTGGTGCGCTCGACCTGAATCTCATCATGATGCTGCTCAAGAGGTTGGCCGGATTCACCCTTGTTCGCCATGATTAATCACCTCTCCCATGCGCGGCAGCGGCTTGTGCCCCAGCCAGAGCGGGAACTTCATGCCCGCCGTGCCCGACAGCCTCCGCGTGACCATGATGGCCATGCGGCGGCCAGTACAGGCGGAAGCGTGGGTCATACTTGGCTACCAGGGTTTTATCTTTCAGTTGCATCGTCCACAACACCAGCCACAGGCCACCCATTGCCAGCGGCAAGCCAATATCCATCGGACTAATTGTCAGCCCCGGCCTGAAATGCGGCGCTGTCCACCAGAACAAGTCTACAAAGCGCATGAAGATAATAAACGCCCCCAGCTTAGCCAGATTCCGCAGGCGCACCTTCACCGTACTCGACATCAACGTAAAGAACGGCGCAAAAAAGTGGAAGGCTATAAGACCAAATCCAATAATGGGCCAGCCATTATGCGACCGTTCTACATACCAGGTGGCTTCCTCAGCCGTGTTGCCCGAATAAGTAATGACATACTGCGAGAACGACATATAAGCCCACAGCAAAGTAAAGGCGAGCGTAAAGTTGCCAATGTCGCGGAAGTAGCGGTCGGGTATCCGCTCCCCGACACCCTCGCCTTTAGTCACCTCAGTCGCCAGAATCGCCATCAGCGCCCAGGTGGAGAGACCCTGACCCACGACATAAAGGAAGCCAATGATTGAAGAAACCCAGTGTGGCGTGAGGGTCATCACCCAGTCAATTGACAAGACTGTAACGGTTATAACGTACCACACGATGCAAGGCGCGCTAAACACACTCAGCCAACTGGTGATTTCAGGATCGTCTTTCTCATCTAACTTCGCATACCGGCTGTTGATAATGGTAGATATAGCGATCCAACTGGCGAACATGATGACTACACGAGCAATGACAAAGGCTGGCGTCATCCACCAGGTCTGCCCTTGCAAAACCTTGTCATGGGCCACTTCATCAGGCCGCGCCCAGGCATATATTTGTGGATAGCCAATGATAATCGGGATGTAAAGCACAGCCATCACCGGCAATAGGCGTGAGGCCGCTTCCAGGAAACGGCGGAGGACAAAGCCCCAGCCGCCACCAACTACATTATGCACCAGGAGCAGCGCGAGAGAGCCAACTGTAATGCCCAACCAGAACACATAGGACATCAAGTAGGAGGCCCAGAAACGCGACCAAAAACCCTGAGCCGAAGCTCCCATCGCCACGCTAAGCCCGGTGAGCACCAGACCGACGACGGCGATGATGGTACCCGTGCTGCGTAGTTTGGCAATCTGCGGTGCCATCTGGGACGTATTGAGTGTAGTTAAATCGAACTGGTCTGTATTCATAACCGATAGTCTCGAAATTTCGCTGCTAGCTTGCGCTGTGTCTCCTAAGGCCGCACCGATACTGGCGGCGCTGAATTGGGCTGCGATACGACAGGCGATTGCGGCGCTAGATGAGAAGGCAATTTGCCATTCCTTGGTTGCTGAACGGACGGCGACCCATAAGAAACACCGGCACTTTGACCGTATCCAGTTTTACCTGCCGTATCCGTCGGGTTATTCCCAGCCTGAGTACCATTCGGCGAAGCCCCGCCTGTCCCCAGGGTGCCCTGCGCTGTGACTTGCACCGGAGCCGCCTTGGTAGTGTGTTGCAACACTCGAATGTAGGCGGCAATACGCCAGCGGTCTTCCGGGGAGACCCGGGAAGCATAGCTATACATCACACCATAGCCGTTGGTTATCACATCGTAGAAGTGACCCACCGGGGCATTCATCAAGCGTGGGATGTGATAGTCGGGCGGTGGTGAAAAACCCCGCTTGACGATCATACCCTGCCCATCGCCCGCCTTACTATGGCAAGGAGAGCAATAAATATCGAACCGTTCCTGCCCCCGCGCTAAATCCTTCTCCGTCATAGCGAAGGGAAATGTATTCACCAGCCGACCATTCATGCGTCCGGTGTACATCACGTCACTGGTACGCAATTCGCCACGCGCCACCGTGCCCGGCACGAGCGGCTGCGACGACGAACCATTGGGCATAAACGGTTCCGGCTCCAAAGGCTTATAACGCGATTCATTCCACATCGAGACTGGCTGCGAATGCCAATCTCGCGTGCAACCGCTGACCAGCAGCAAGGTGGTGAGGGCACAACTACTGATGATCCGTCTTGAAAATAATCGAATCATGATTCTCTTAACGCTCGACTTCCGAAACTCCGAGGGGGGACAACCCCTGCAAAAACTTCATAGTTTCTTCGCGGTTGAATTTAGCGTCTTTTTCTTCTATGCATAGAAAGAAGCGGTCAGACGAAGCCCGTGCAAAGGCGGGCACGTTAAAGACTGGATGATAGGGCATGGGTAAGCCATTGAGGATCAACATGCTAAGAGTACCAGTAAGGGCCGAGATGAGTACCGTGCATTCAAAGGTAATGGCAATGAAGTGCGGCCAGCCAAAAAGGGGCCGTCCTGCAATATTAATCGGATAAGCGATGGTCGTACACCACCACAGCAGGGTAAACCCACCGATACCGCCGCAGAAGCCTCCAATCAGAGTCAGCAGAGGCACTCGCTTGTCTCGAAAGCCCAAAGCTTCTGACATACCCTCAACGGGAAACGGCGCATAAGCATCCATTTGTTTATAACCGGCATCACGCGCCTGGGCCGCCGCATCCAGCAGTTGCTCCGGCGTCTCGAACTCCGCCAGAATGCCGTACAGTGGTGATTGCTTGTTAGTTTCCATTATCTTTTCACTCGCTTGCCTCTAAATTGCAATCAGAATTATTGACCCTTACGCCTGGGCTGGTCTTGGCTTTAAATTAGACCCTGTCGTTTGACCATCTCCGCTGGTTTCCGCCTCTTCATAGGCCACTTCGCCAGCTCCCGCCGTATGCCCTTCATGATGCACTAATTCACGAACCTCAGCCATCGAGATGGAGGGCAGGACCCGCACGAAGAGTAGGAACAGAGTGCTAAACAAGCCTATCGAGCCAATAAACTGCGCCCAGTCCCAGAAGGTGGGATAATACATGCCCCACGCAGCGGGCAGGTAGTCGCGGTGTAAGCTGACCACGATAATGACAAACCGCTCCAGGAACATGCCCACACTGACAATAAGTGACACAATGAACAGGCACGGAATATTGGTGCGCATCTTGCGGAACCACAAAATTTGTGGCGCGAAGCCATTACAGAAGAACAGCGCCCAATAGGAGGGGCCATAAGGCCCTACCATACGGTTAGTGGTCATGTATTGTTCATAAGTGTTGCGGCTAAAATAGCCCATGAACAATTCCATCAAATAACCATAGAACACGACCATACCAGTGGCCAACATGACCTTGCCGCAGTTCTCCAAGTGCTTCATTGTAATCACATCGCGCAGATTACAAAGGGCGCGCATAGGAATAGCCAGAATCAGCACAAATGCAAAGCCAGCAAAGATAGCACCCGCCACGAAGTAAGGCGGGAAAATCGTGGAGTGCCAACCCGGAACGATACCCACCGAGAAGTCAAAGCTGATAACACTATGCACCGAAAGCACGAGGGGGGTTGAAATCGCTGCCAGTAATAAGTAGATGGCTGTGTAACGATGCCAGTGTTTGGCTGAACCACGCCACCCCAGGGCAAACACGCCATAAATGATCTTGGCAAAACGATTGGTGGCCCGGTCACGCAAAGTCGCCAGGTCTGGAATCAAGCCCACATACCAGAAGGTCGCGGAGACGGTGAAGTACGTGGACACCGCGAACACGTCCCAGATCAGCGGACTGCGAAACTGGGGCCAGAGCTGCATCGTGTTGGGCACCGGGAACATCCAGTACGCATACTGGTGGCGGCCCAAGTGCAAGAGCGGGTACATACCCGCACACATCACAGCAAAGATCGTCATCGCTTCGGCAAAGCGGTTGATAGAGGTGCGCCAGTTCTGGTGAAACAGCAATAAGATAGCGGAAATCAGGGTTCCGGCGTGACCGATACCAATCCACCAGACGAAGCTGATAATGTCGAAGCCCCAGCCAACGGGAATGTTGATACCCCACATTCCCACGCCCTGTAAGATTACCATTGACAAGGCCGTCAGCATCAACAGCAACAGGCTGACCGTCATCGCCAGGCCGACCAGCCAACCCGTCCACAGGTTACCATGCAAGATGATTTCGCTGATCTTTTGTGAGATCGAGCCATAGGTATGCCCCGGCTCTATAATAGCAAAGGTTTCTTCATCGCCCACTGGCACTGGTGGCGCGGCGTGACCGGGCGCAGGCACGATGCCCGTGCCACCGGGTGCGGTGAGCGTTCCGGCGCTGGCAGCCTGGGCCGAGGCGTTAATCGCTCGAGCTTTCTTGGCCATTAGCCAATCTCCTTCCGACGTGCATCTAAGTTTTGTGATGAGGCTGGCGCAGCAGTTTCAGCACCCTTGTGCTCTTTGGCCCCTTCAGACGGAATATCCGGGTTCGGATTAAAGACCCGCGCTAAATAAGTCGTGCGGGGCTTTGTGTTCAATTCAGTCAACATACCATAGTTATGCGGCTGCACTTTAAGCTTGGAAACTCGACTATTTGGGTCGTTGATGTTACCAAAGACAATGGCATCGGTGGGACACGCTTGAGCGCAGGCAGTTACGATTTCGCCATCCCGAATCGGGCGTTCTTCCTTTTCCGCCTGGATGCGCGCTTCACTGACCCGCTGAATGCAATAGGTGCATTTCTCCATTACGCCACGACTACGCACCGTCACGTCCGGGTTCTTCATTAACTTAATTTGCGGCGTTTCCTGATCCGAATACTGCAAGAAGTTAAAGCGGCGCACCTTATAGGGGCAGTTATTGGAGCAATATTTCGTGCCAATGCAGCGATTATACGTCTGCTCATTAATGCCTTCGGCGCTGTGTGAGGTCGCTTCCACCGGGCAGACCAATTCGCAGGGTGCTTTTTCGCAGTGCATACAGGGTCGCGGTTGGAAATAAGTGGCTGGGTTCTCCAGACTGCCTTGATAATAAGTATCAACGCGCAGCCAGTGCATTTCGCGCCCACGCGCCACCTCAGTCTTACCCACGACCGGAATATTGTTCTCAGATTGGCAACCTAAGATACACGCGTTGCAGCCAATGCAGGAATGAATATCAATCGCCATGCCCCACTGATATTCGCCATAAAGAGGAACTTGCTCTGGATACTTAGCGAGAGAGTGTTCATTGTTGCCACGCACATCCTTGCCGCCAACCTGCGCGCTGGTTATGGGAAGTCGGGCATTCGGGCCTTCATGCTTGGGTTCAATATGCTCACCAGGAGCCGGATTCTGCGTATCTGATGGCCATTCGTTGGGGAACAAGTTCGGATTCTTCTCTTCTTCTCCCTCTTCAGCACCATAGTGACCCTTCATAAATTCTGTAATGGTCGTGTGCTGAATCAAACCACGTTCATACGTGTTATCCAGTTCTTTGGGTGTGCCAGTGTCAATGGCATGGTGGTGCTGCGTCGTGGCTAACCAGTAACGCTCTCCTGTGGTCGCGGGCTTATCAATCGCATCGAACCAAGGGGCTTTAGAGGTGCGAACCTGGTAAGCGTTATATGATCCGGTATCCGTGCCAATCTTACCAGCGCGCGTGCGTCCGAAGCCGAGCTGTAAGGTGACGGAACCATCCGGCTGCCCCGGCATAATCCAAACTGGGGCACTCACTTTTTTACCGTTGTGCGCTACCTCAATTAAGTGTTCATTAGCGACACCAATTTGCTCCGCCGAGGCCGGGCTAATGATAGCCACACCATCCCAACTGACATTGGTCAAAGGCCGGGGCAATTCTTGGAGCCAGCCATTATTGGCATAGCGTCCATCCCACACGCCATGATCGGGCCGAAAGACAACTTCCCAACCATTGTCTGCGGCGGGCACTGGAGCCGCTGCTGCCGCAAAATTGGCCTTTACAGTAACGGTCGCAGGACGTGCTGCGGTGTTAGGCATAACGCCATCGTGCAGCACTTTCTGCCAGTATTTATCGAAGGCACTGGCGGCGGCTTGCTGCGCCGCTAAAGGCGCATTGGCTGGAGCGGGCGAATGCCTGCTCTCCCAGTAACCGCGCACAATGTCGTAGCTGGGACGGCTGCCTTCACCCAGGAACGCGGAGAGAACCTCATACGGGGTACGGACTTCCTCATACAGTGGCCGCACCAGGGGTTGAATAATGCTGACGGTGCCATCATAGGCACGGGCATCGCCCCAGGCTTCAAGCGTGTGCGCTTCGGGAATATGCCAGTCGCTCAAAGCCGCTGTTTCGTCGTAATGTGTCCCTAAGTGAATCGTCAGAGGCCGATTTGGGTTTTTCTTCGGGTCACCACCAGCCCCGACAAGAGCATCGCCCAAGTTTAAATCTGCCGGAGTATTATGCACGGGGTTGCCGCCCAGAATCAGGAGCGTTTTAACCGTGCCCGCTTTGATGTCACTAATCAAACTGCTCAACGAGGTCGTCTGCTCTTCAGGCCGGGCGGCAACCGGAGTCACATAATCTACTGTCGTGCCCACCGCTCCTAATGCCTGATTCATAGCGTGAGCCAGGGCATGGACAATTGGTGGCTGGAATTCGCCGGGCACAATCAGGCAAGCACCATGATGGGCTTGCAAGTCTTTCACGAGAGGGGCCAGCCAGCTTTGCGCCGCTGGAATAGTCTGCCCATTGACGCCTGCCACGCCCAGTTGCCCGGCCAACGCCCGTGCAAAACCTTCGACTTGACTGGCCTTCATGGGCAAGCGGTGATCGGCCATCATGCCGGTAATGGTGGTGGTGCTTTCGACCACATAGAGCCGGTTCAAATCGGCTTCGGTGCTGCTCTTATTTACCTTGCGGCCACTGATGTAGTCCGCCGCATAGCGCACATGGCCGGGCAGGTCTAACAGAAAGTTAGAATCCAGCGAAACAATGCGCTTGGCTTTATCGAAGTGATAGATGGGATCAACGTCCACCCCGAATGCCATGCGTGATCCGGCCCGCGCACCATCATAGTTCACAGGCTCATACTGGTGCCACTTGGCTGCGGGGAAAGCTGCCAGCAAGCGGGTCAGTTGATCGGCGAGGGTGGGTGAAGTCACCGTTTCGGTTAGAATGCGCAACCCAGCGCCCCCCGTGGCGTGCAGAGTATCCAGAAAGCTCTTACCGTTATCGCCTGGCACCGTCAGCATCCCGACGAAGCTATCCCAGGTGCTAACCACGCCCTGCTCCAGAGTGTTTTGTGAACGGTCGGGATCGTAGAGTGAATAAAGCGTTGCCTGCATCCAGACATCGGTGCGACCTTTCACGGCAGGATGGTCAGGGTTGCCTTCGATCTTCACCGGACGCCCCATCTGGCTCTCGGTCAGGATGCCCTGGGCATAACCACCAAGTGTCATCGCGCTGGCATAGAAAAGTGGTTTGCCGGGAATAAGCTGTTCAGGCTGCTCCACATAAGGAATGATCTGTTCCGCTGGCTGATAAGCGCATCCAGCCAAGCCAGCCAGGGCGAGACTGGCTCCCATCAACTTCAGGAAATCGCGCCGATCTAACGCCTGCCACGAAGCTGGAGCCTGGCGCGGGAATTCGCGCGACACATATTCCTGAAAAGCCGGAGCATCGGCTAATTCTTCAATACTGCGCCAGTATTGCTTGCCCTGCATCTTCGCCAGACGCTCGCGGATAGCGTCAAAGTTAACGGTGGAGGCGGGGCGATGGGTAATCGAGGTGAGCGGAACGAAGCCGGAAGAACCCGGCGCTGATGGTTGAGCTGGTTTCTTGGCCGGAACATGCAAAGCCCCACCTGCGGAGGCACTGGCTTGGGTAGCACCACCCATCAATGAGTCCAGGCTGATTTTGCCGTTCTTTACTGTCAGTTGTATTTCGTCGGTTCCCGCTCGGCGGTCTTCCATCTTCGATCCCCGATCTTCGCTCGTTTGATGTTTTCTCTCTTGCATCTTATATCCGTAGTCACTATGCCTAAGCTGACTGCCGCTTTAGCGGTGACAGATGGAGCAGTTGGTCAACTGCTGTCTGGGTAGAACGTGATACTCTCTCACTAACTGCGCGCCCAACTCTGGCTGATTGGCCGGTGGCACATAACTCAAGTTATAAACTTCGCTGCGCGGGCGCAGGTTTTTGGCCGGGTCTTTGTGACAATCTAAACACCACGACATGGTAAGGGTCTTGGCTCGCCAGGTAATCGGCATTTCATCCACCTGGCCGTGGCAACTCACACAGGAGACACCCTTTTGCACATGAATGCTGTGGTTGAAGTACACGAAGTCTGGCAGGTCATGCACACGCGTCCAGGCAATGGGGCGACCGGTGCGCCAGCTTTCCCGCACTGGCTCTAACAAAGGGCTATCCGACCAAATCTGCGAGTGGCAGGTCATACACGTTTCGGTTGGCGGAATATTGGCAAAGGATGACTTATCTACTGAAGTGTGGCAGTAGCGGCAATCTATACCATCGTCCTTGACGTGATGCTTATGGCTAAACTGCACTGGCTGCTCCAGAGGCACATAAAGGCGGTTACCATAGGTCAAGTTGAAACCAAACCATAAAGTGCAAAACACTGTCAGGCCAAGCAGCCCGCCAACGATACTGAACTTAGAAATCGTGTTTGTGCTCGGATGGAATACCTGAGCCATTGCTTACCCTTTCACCGTGCGTATCATAGCAATTTCGCTCTGATACATCACAAAGGAATACATTTCGTCTGATTATATCAACTGCGTACGATCTATCGCCATTGCCAGGAACAGCAAGGCTAAATACAGCATTGAATAATGAAATAATGAACTGGCCTGGCGTTTTTCTGGCCGCTGGTAAAGCTGTACACTGCGCCACAACAAAACGCCATTGAGCAGCACGGCGACCCCCAGATACAACCCGCCTACCGAGCGGGCATGACTGATAGGATCATGCATCAGCCACGGTGCAATCGAGATCAGCGCCGTCAGCACGGCATAAAACGCAATTTGCACCACTGTGGCATGGTCGCCATGCACTACGGGCAACATCGGCACGCCCGCCTCGGCATAATCTTCTTTTATCAAAAGCGCCAGCGCCCAGAAATGCACCGGAGTCCACACAAAAATAATGCCGAACAAACATAAGGCTAATGGCCCCAGGTGTGGATTGACGGCTGCCCACCCGACCAAGGGCGGAAATGCGCCAGCCGCCCCGCCAATCACAATGTTGCCCCAGGTACGGCGCTTGAGCAGCATGGTGTAAATCACAACATAAAAGACCAAGCCCGACAACGCCATTAACGCCGACATCAAACTGGCCGCCGCCCACAGCAGGGCAAAGGAACCAACCGCTAACGCAAAGGCAAACTGCAAGGCATTCGGGGCAGGGATTTTCTGCGCTACGATAGGGCGAATGGCCGTGCGCTTCATGCGTGCATCTAAATCTTGTTCGAGCACCATGTTAATGGCATTCGCCGCGCCTGCCGCCATGTACAATCCCAGTCCAGTGGCCAGCACTAACCCCGTTCCCGGCCAACCGCCAGCAGCGATAACCATCGCTGTTATGGTGGTAAACAGCAGCAGGCTAATGACACGCGGTTTAGTGAGGGCAATGTAATCTTTCCAGGTTGCCGCACCCGCTGCAAGGGGTAAATTCGCCATCGCCCCAACATTTATGGCTTCCACTTGCGGCACATCTACCGCTAAGGCCGAAGCGGACAGCAATACGAGCACAATCCATACCGTATCCCCCATCAGCAAATGCGTCAATTGCATAGCTACTGGCGCTTGCAGCATCAGGTTTACTAAGCCAACGCCCATCTGCGCCAGGAACATCACGCCCGTCCAACGCGCAAACTGACGCACCTGGGGTGAAGGGCGCAAATGTGTGGCTAACCCGGCTATCAAGATAAGGTAAAGACTGACCGAAGCGGCGCAGAAAGGATGCAGCACACGCAGGCGCAACAAAAAATGCGCTGTGGGAGAGAAATCCTGGCGGATGCCTTCCAGCAGCGTGCCCGAAGGGAAAAGAGTATCGCCAAGAGCGTTAATAGCCCCAGTCACACCCAGCAGCAGGGTGCTGAGTAAGCCCAAGCCAAACATCCACGCGATGGCACCCTGCCCGCGCAGGCGGATCGCCTTGCCCCCGGAACCCCACCAGGCCGTTAATGTCAGCACCGTGATGAGGATAAAGGTGTTAATGAGATGCGCGGACATCACAATGACCCGCGAGATAGAGTCGTTTTTGTCTACTAACCCAAAGAGGACAAGTGCAGCACCCAGGAAGGCTTCCGTAAAACAAAACAGGATGGACAGTGCCGCCCCTAATCGCGCCGGATGGCCCTTAGGGAAGGCTCGCCAGGCCCAGAACGCCAGGCCGAAGATAGAGATTAAAAGCACACCAGCCTGAGCGCGATGGCTAAATTCGACGAGTGTTTTGACGTAGCCTGATTGGGTAACAGCGCCACCATCACAGGTGGGCCAATGGCTGCCACAACCGGCACCGGAGCCGGTGGCTCGGACGTAAGCTCCCCAGACAACAACCGCCAAGTTGTAGATTAGAAGCCCCCAGGCGTATTGGTGGAAGCGCACTCGCATAATATCAGTCTTAATCTTTAGGGCTGTAGAGCTAACCCCAAAGGTTTGTGGTGGTAATTGTGAAATATTCTACAAACTTGTTATAGGATGCACAATGCCGCCTTAAAGTGCAAGTTCTACACCCGATTTTACGGGATTAATTTTCTAAAAGGGGCTAATTTTACCTTTAAATGCCCATTTAAGCAGCGATAGCGCGTATTACGCCGCTTTATTAGTGCCACCATCGCTTCAGCTAAGGAACCTAACCCGCTGAAAACAGTAATTGATAATGGTAGTCATTACCAAATTCTATTAAGAAATTTCGCTTATGGCACTCTAAAATTGAGGAGCCTTGCTGTACCGTGTCGGAGTTAAGCCGGGGCATCGTTTTTCGCTGCGTCTGCCGCGCTAACTTTGACATAACACCCCATAAGCTTTAATATACTTTCAGGCGCGATTTTTGCGACAGAAACGGTGTTCCAACATCGTCGCAGAAGTTGTCCTGCCACCCAAGGAGGGTGAATTGTTGTTATGAGTGAAACAGGTCAACTGCCTGGCAGTCTGAACCTCGCCTTCGTAGAGGAGCTTTACGCACAATATATGCGTGATGCGGCCTCAGTTCCTAACGAATGGCGTGAGTATTTCGCCTCTTTATCGCCTCAACCAACACGGAGCGGCAACGGAGAGCAAGCGGAAGAATTCCATCTTGGCCCTTCCTTCCGTCCCAGCAGCGTTTTTAACCCGGCTGGGAGTAATGGCGCAACCTACACCAACGGTGCTTCCCATACCAATGGAAGTGCTTACCGTAATGGCAGTCATGGCAGCGCCACTGCAAATGGTGTTAGCACAAACGGCACCGGGGCCAAAGTAGATGCGCAAGAGGTTGACAAAGCCACTGCGCTACAAGATCGCGTTGACCAGCTTATCCGCGCCTATCGCGTGCGCGGCCACATGATTGCCCGCCTCGACCCGTTAGGTCTGCCGCGTCCTCATCCGCCCGAACTCAATCCCGCTTTCTACGGTTTTACTGCCGAAGACATGGAACGCCATTTCTCGTGTGAGACGCTCCATTGTGAAGGCACCTTGCCCCTGCGGGACATCATTAGCCATCTGCACAACACCTACTGCCGCTTTATCGGCGTGCAATTCATGCATATTGATGCCCTGACAGTGCGCAACTGGCTGCAAGAGCGCATGGAGATGACGCAAAACCGCATCGAGCTGGGACGTGAAGAGCAGATTCGCATCCTCACTCGCTTAACTGATGCCGTCACTTTCGAGGAGTTCATTCGCAGGAAGTATGTCAACGCCAAAAGCTTCTCCTTAAAAGGCGCGGAAAGTCTGGTGCCCCTACTCGACTTAGCCATAGAAAAGGCTGCCGAGCAGGACATTGATGAAATTGTGATGGCGATGGCGCATCGCGGGCGGTTGAATGTGCTCGCCAATATCATTGGCAAAAGCCCGCGTGAGATATTCCGTGAATTTGAAGACGCTGACCCTGACCTGCATGTGGGCGGCGGCGATGTCAAATATCACCTCGGTTACAACAACGACTGGGAAACGGCCACCGGGCGCAAGGTGCATTTAGCTCTTTGCTTTAACCCCAGCCACTTGGAATTCGTTGATCCGGTAGCATTGGGCCGGATGCGGGCCAAGCAGGATCGTGCGGGCGACTTACAGCGGCGGCGCGGCATGGTCTTGATGATTCACGGCGATGCCGCTTTTGCCGGGGAAGGCGTGATTCAGGAAATCCTGAACATGAGCCAGCTTAAAGGCTATAGCGTCGGCGGCACCCTGCACGTTATCGTGAATAATCAGGTTGGCTTTACCACATCACCCAAGGAAGGACGCTCCAGCCCTTACGCTTCGGATGTGGCCAAAATGCTACAAATCCCGATTTTCCACGTCAATGGAGAAGAGCCAGAAGCCGTGGCTCAGGTCGTGAAACTGGCCCTCGACTTCCGCCAGGCTTTCAAGCGCGATGTAGTCATTGATATGTATTGCTATCGTCGCTTAGGTCACAACGAATCAGATGAGCCATCGTTCACCCAACCCGCTATGTATCGGGCGATTGAGCAGCGCAAGCCAGTGCGCGAAGCGTATCTGGAACACTTATTGAAACTGGGCGGTATGACGGCTGAAGAAGCTGATGAGATTGCTGAACATCGTAGTTCCCAACTCGAAAAAGAATTGACTGAAGCGCGCAGTGAAAGTTACCATCCACCCAATAAGCTGCGCGACACGGGGGGCTACCAGGGTGGCCCGGAGAGTCAAACTGAGGATGTGCCAACGGGGGTGGCTAAGGAGCGTTTGTCATCACTGCTGGAAATCCAGACGCATCCGCCGCAGGGCTTCCAGGTGCATCCGAAAATCGAGCGACTCTTACAGGCGCGGCGCGCAATGGCGGCGGGCGAACGGCCCCTGGACTGGTCAAACGCCGAAGCCCTGGCTTTTGCCAGTCTCGCGGTGGAAGGCGTGCGCATCCGTCTGACCGGGCAGGACAGCGAACGGGGCACTTTCAGCCAGCGCCATGCCGTGTTGCATGATGTGGTAGATGACCACACTTATATGCCACTTCAGAACTTGAGCGCAGACCAAGCTCCGGTGGAGATTTACAATAGTCCCCTGAGTGAGACGGGAGTTCTAGGCTTTGAGTATGGTTACAGCCTGGATTCCTTGAGCAGCCTGACCTTGTGGGAAGCACAGTTTGGGGATTTCTGGAACGTCGCTCAGGTGATTGTAGACCAATTTATTTCCAGCGCCGAAGATAAGTGGCACCACCTCAGCGGCCTCGTGTTGTTGTTGCCGCATGGCTTTGAAGGCATGGGGCCAGAGCATTCCAGCGCCCGCCTTGAGCGTTTCCTGGAACTGGCTGCCGAAGATAACATCCAGGTGGTTTATCCCACTACGCCTGCCCAATATTTCCATTTATTGCGCCGCCAGGTTTTGCGTAAGTGGCGCAAGCCACTCGTGGTGATGTCGCCCAAGAGCTTGCTGCGCCACTTAGAGGCCGTTTCAACTTTAGATGAACTGGCCCAGGGCGCTTTCCAGCGCATCATTCCTGATGTGTCACACACCGATGGCAAAGACATTAAGCGTATCCTGCTCTGCACTGGCAAAATCTATTACGAGTTAGATAAACAGCGCGAGTCGTTAAAGCGCGATGATGTGGCGATCTTGCGTCTGGAACAGCTCTATCCGCTATCGCATCAAGTGCTACAATCGGCCCTCGCTCCTTATCCCGATGGCACGCCAGTTTACTGGGTGCAGGAAGAACCGGAGAATATGGGAGCGTGGCGTTACATGCGGGTGCAGTTTGGCGATAAACTCTTTGGGCGCTTACCCTTTGCGGGTGTCTATCGCCCCGCCTCTGCCAGTCCTGCCACGGGTTCGGCCAGCAGCCACAAAAAAGAGCAGGAACAGATTCTCGCAGAAGCATTCGGCGGAGGATAGAGGCTTGATTCCAAGGGACGCTAAGCTTGCGCGACGCTAACTTCGTGCGCTATTGAGACGCTATTCATTGAACTGCATATAATGGCGTCTCAATAGCGCGGCGCAGCCTGGCGTAACTTGGTTTAGCGTCCCATTAAAGTCTTAGCATCCAGCATCGCAGCAGAAAGGACTTATTATGCCTGTGGAATTGAAAGTGCCCAAAGTTGGAGAATCCATCGTAGAGGTAGAAATCGGAGAGTGGCTCAAGGCTGAAGGCGATTCCGTTAAGGAAGATGAGCCAGTCGTGATGCTGGATAGCGAGAAGACCACGGTTGAATTGCCATCTCCCATCGCGGGCACAATGGGCAAAATTCTCAAGAAGCAAGGCGAGACAGCCGCCATTGGCGAAGTCATTGGTTATGTCGAAGCCGTGGGAGCCGAAGCCAAAAACGGAGCGGCACCTGCGAAGACTCCGGCACAAGCGGCTCCCGCTAAAGCAAAAACCCAGGCAGCGACTTCAACCCATGCGGGGAGCGCAAATAAGCCCGGTGAGCCTAAACCAGAATGGGAAAAGGGGGATGTTTCACCTCCAACTGCCCAGATTAGCAGCCAGGCCAAGGCACCAGAAACCATCGAGCAAGTAGAACAGGAGACTTTAGCCGCTGAGAAACAGGCTCCCCCCGAAGGCAAGGAACCCCTTGTCATGCCTGCGGCTCGCCGCGTGCTTGAAGAAAAGGGTCTCCGCGCTGAAGAAGTGCCCAGTAGCGGCCCAGGGGGACGCCTGCTTAAAGAAGATGTGCAGCGTTTCGTAGAGAACCGCGCCGCGCCAGCAACCCAGGCTGCCCCCCAGGCTGCTCCTCAACCAGCACAGACACCTGAGCCTGTAGCCGCCGCTACACCAGCAGTAGAGGCACCTGCGAATGAGCCAGCATCCAGCGGGGAAGAAGTTGTTCCGATGACGCTGTTGCGCCGTCGCGTAGCGGAGCGACTCGTGGAGGCGCAGCAAACAGCAGCCCTGTTAACCACCTTCAACGAGGTGGATATGTCTGCTATCATGGATTTGCGCAAGCACTATCAGGAAGGTTTCCAGAAGCGATACAATATCAAACTTGGCTTTATGTCCTTCTTCGTGAAAGCCACCATTGATGCGCTCAAGCAATTCCCGGCGGTTAATGCCGAGATTCGGGGCCGCGACATTGTGTATCACAACTACTACGATATTGGCGTGGCCATTGGCGGCGGCAAAGGGTTGGTAGTGCCGGTCTTACGCCATGCCGAGCGCATGAGCTTTGCTGAAATTGAAATGGCCATTGCCGATTTAGCAAAGAAGGCCAAAGACAATAAGCTGGTGCCGGATGATCTCCTGGGCGGCACCTTCACCATCACCAACGGCGGCATCTATGGCTCCATGATGTCCACGCCGATTGTTAACCCGCCACAAAGCGGCATCTTGGGAATGCACGCGATTCAAGAGCGTCCAATGGCACGTAATGGAGAAGTCGTCATTCGCCCTATGATGTACGTGGCTCTTACTTACGATCATCGTCTTATAGATGGGCGCGAAGCCGTGAGTTTCTTGGTACGCATTAAAGAGTGCATCGAGAATCCGACCCGGATGCTGATTGAAGTTTAGTTGCAAGTTGCTGGATGCTTGATCCTGGATGCTGGATAGAAGTTTCGATTAGTAAGCGAAATACAAAGTGAATACATGCGGCTCCTATAAATCTTTAGAGATTTATCAACTGGCTCATGCTTTAGGAGTTCGCATTCATCACTTCACCTTAAATCTGCCTAAATATGAGATGTATGAGTGCGGTAGCCAGTTAAGAAGAGCTTCTAAATCTATTTCCGCTAACATTGTTGAGGGTTATGGACGTCGCCGTTATAAGGCTGAATTCATCCGCTTTTTAATTTATGCACAAGCCTCCTGTGATGAGAGCATAGAATGGCTCTGCTATATTAGAGATTGCCATGAGCAACTGGCGGATGAATCTACTTTGTTACTGCAACAAGCAGGGGAAGTAGGAAGAAAACTTAATAGGTTCATCCAAGCCGTTGAATCATCCCATCAGCCGTCCAAGCAAATTCCAGTATCGAGTATCAAGCACCCAGTATCAATTTTTAATTTATGAAACAAGCAAAACATGACCTGGTAATTATCGGGGCCGGGCCAGGCGGCTATGTGGCGGCCATCCGTGCGGCCCAGCTTGGTTTAAGTGTTGGCTGTATAGAAAAAGAGAGTCGCTTAGGCGGCACTTGTCTGCGGGTAGGATGCATTCCTAGCAAGGCTCTACTCGAATCCAGTGAACGCTATATCGAAACGAAAGAAGGTTTAGATGCCTATGGCGTTTCCGTTGGCACAGTTGAGCACAACCTACCCGTCATGTTGAAGCGCAAGGATAAGATTGTCACTGACTTGACCAAAGGCGTTGAGTTTCTTTTTAAGAAGAATAAAATCACCTGGTATCAGGGACAGGGAAGGCTTGACGGTCCGGGGAAGATTATCGTTGAGGGCGGTGAAGGAACTGAAATTGCGACTCAGCATATTCTGATTGCCAGTGGCAGCAAAGTCGCCAGGCTCCGGGGCGTCGAGTTCGCAGGCGACCGCATTGGCACCAGCACCGAAGCTCTCAGCTACCCGGAAGTTCCCCAGCACCTAATCGTAATTGGCGCGGGTTACATCGGCCTGGAATTAGGTTCGGTCTGGCGAAGGTTGGGAGCTAAAGTCACCGTCTTGGAATATCTCAATCGCATTTTGCCGGGCATGGATGTAGAGATAGCCGATGAAGCCTTAAAGATTTTCAAGAAGCAAGGTCTGGAATTTCGTTTGGGCAGCAAAGTTTTGGCAGCGCGGGTGGAAGGCGAAGAATGCGTGGTTGAGTGCGAAGGAGCCGAGCCATTGCGCGGCGACCGCGTGTTGGTGGCCACGGGCCGGGTGCCAAACACCGATGGTTTAGGGCTGGAATCCGTCGGCATCAATCTGGATGAACGGGGGCGGATTCCGGTGGATGAGCATTTTGCCACTTCTGCCGCTAATGTTTACGCCATTGGTGACGTGATTCGCGGGCCGATGTTAGCGCACAAAGCCGAAGAAGAAGGCGTGGCCTGTG
This sequence comes from Abditibacteriaceae bacterium, assembly GCA_019239895.1. Classification (GTDB taxonomy): domain Bacteria; phylum Armatimonadota; class Abditibacteriia; order Abditibacteriales; family Abditibacteriaceae; genus JAFAZH01. Next base: position 45,394 of record JAFAZH010000019.1, read on the forward strand.
TAGAGCATATCGTCACGGGCTATGGGCACGTTAATTACGATGCCATCCCTGGTATCGCTTACACGCACCCGGAAATCGCCACGGTGGGTAAGACCGAGGAAGAGCTAAAAGAGGCTGGGGTGGAATATCGGAAAGGTGTCTTCCCTTTCCGTGCCAATAGCCGCGCCCGCTGCATCAGTGATGTCGAGGGCAAGGTTAAAATCTTAGCCCACGCCAAAACAGATCGTGTCTTGGGCGTCCATATCATCGGCCCCAGAGCCGGAGACTTGATCGCCGAAGCCGCCGTCGCTATAGAGTTTGGAGCCAGCAGCGAGGACGTGGCTCACGCCTGCCATGCCCACCCAACATTGGCCGAAGCGGTTAAAGAAGCGGCCCTGGCCGTAGATGGTCGCGCCATCCACATTTAGGATTCTCCCCGCGAGTGCAATTTCTTGATTTAACTCTTGCTTCGCCTTATCACGATCTGGCGTGCGATGAGGCATTGTTGGAGATGTGCGAGGTGGGCTACGAACAGGAAATCCTCCGCTTCTGGGAACCGCAAGAGTACTTCGTGGTGCTGGGTTACACCAATAAAATCCGCGAAGATGTCAATCTCTCGGCGTGTCAGACCCGCCACATCCCCATCCTGCGCCGCACCAGTGGCGGCGGCACTGTGCTGCAAGGGCGGGGCTGCCTTAATTATTCCCTGATCCTAAAAATTGAATCTACGAGTTCGCTGACAGGGATATCCGAAACCAACGCTTTTATCATGCAACGCCACCGACAGGCGTTGGATGAGTTGTTGGGGCAACCAGTTTCTATTCAAGGCATTACCGATCTAACATTAAAAAATTTAAAGTTTTCTGGTAATGCACAACGCCGCAGGCGACGCTTCCTCTTATTTCACGGCACCTTCTTGTTAGACTTTGACCTGGATTTAGTTGAGCAACTTCTCTTATTGCCAGCACGCCAACCGGAGTATCGGGCCGAGCGAACCCATCACGATTTTCTGACCAATCTGCACATTCCTGCCGCCACAATTAAAGATTCCCTTAAAAAATCATGGGCCGCGGCGGAACTATTGCCAGCGGTGCCTTTCCAAAGCATTGAAGCCCTGGTTACAGAGAAATACCGAATGGACAACTGGACGTTTAAATTTTAAGAATCGTTTTTCGAGATAGCTGTCTTATTACCATCACGCCTATGCAAGCTGCCAGCAACCCTACATTAACCGATACCAATAGCATCCCAGACAGCACGACTTCTTCCAGAACTTTAATAGGTGCCACTATCGCAGCAGTGGCTTTAGGACTGGTAGTGCTACTGGCATTCTCGACGGCCACGAAACCTCAACCTGCCGATGAAATGACATTTGCTGTGCTGGCACTGATGGCGGCTGTGTGCTTTTGGACGCCGCTTTATCGCTGGTGTGAAAGACAAGAAGGTGGGTTACCTTTCGGCTTGTCAGCAGTTATGTTTATCATCTATGGGTTAGCGCGACGCGCAGGCCCGGTGCATGGCGTGGAATTTCATCTGCCAATTGATCCCGAAGACCCGATTGTTGTGTCCTATGCCGCAATGGTGGTGGTTGCCGGGGCAGTTATCACCCTACCCTTCTGGTGGCGTAGCGTGTCCCGCTGGACAAAAGCTGTCCTGCTAGGGTCGGCCCTGATTGCGGTTATAGCCTGCTGTATTTTTACTTTTCTCAAGGGCTATTATCCGGTTGGTTCAACGGAAATTATAGACCCAGCCCCGCTGGTATTCCTGCTCAGCCAGGTTGTCGAGTTTGCGGCCTTAGCTTTAGTCTGTAACGCGGCTTGCCTGCACCCCAAAGTGCGAGGCGTTGTCATGCGTGCTTTGCCGCTTATTTTGATCGCTTTATGGGTGCGCCACCACTCCGCAACAGCGCCCACTGAAGAAGCTGAGTAATGAAGAGGCTGAGTGATATTAACTGAATGACTTATGGAAACTACGACAGAACGTATAACGCATAATGATGGCTTAAATGGCGCGATTCCATCACACGTTAAGGCTAATGGAACAGGTGATGCGCCCGCTAAGCGTAAGCTGGAATGGAATGCCGCCACTCTCGATTCGGTCTTGCTCATCTTGCTGATTCTGACCATGTGCTCGCAGATGAATTTACGGGCGATTGGGCACGATACTCTGGCCGAAGGTAAGGGCTTTGCCACCAAACAGCTTTTCATCGCCGTTTCCGATGTGATGCTGGCACTTACCTTTTTGTGGTTTATTATCCGCACCACCATGTTACGCGCCTGGTCGCGGATTTGGTGGCCGTCTCTGCCCTGTTGGGCACTCATTGTCGCGTTAATCATTGCCACTGTACATGCACCAGCCCTCTCCAGGATGGTTCAAGAATCCGCAGAAAAGGGCCAACACTTTGGCCCAAAAGCCATATTGCACGCGATTAAGACCAAAGAAGGAAAGGAGGCGGTAGCCCACGTCATTCAGTTTGTCCTCTACTTTCTGGTGGGCATCCTGCTTTTCGTCAATCTAATTTGCGACCGACGAGGTGCCGAAGTTATTATCCGACGGCGTCTGGCCCTGCACGTTTTTCCCGTGGCGGTTCTCTTGGCAACTTTGCTGGGAGCCTGGCAAATGCTGTTGCTCAAGCACGACCCACCCCATGCTTTCTTCGGTTCGCCCAATGTTTATAGCGGTTTTTTGGCTTTTGCCTTACCGCTGCTCGTTGCGCACATGATTCACGAATGGCGCGGAGTGCCGCAGGTCTTTTTCACCGTCGCGCTCTCTATTCTCTTAGCGATTGCAACGATCTCTTCACTGTGGGCAGTCCTCGCCCTCCTCATCGGTATCGCTGTAGGCGGCTTATTATTGCGACAGCCGGGACGCACTGGAATTTTATTAGGAGCCAGTGCCCTCGTCGCCTGTGTCGTCTGGGTCGGAGCCGTTAAGTTAGCTCAGGATGATGCCGCGTTTCGGAGCCTGGCGACGGAGTCGGTCCAAGACCCGGAGCACCTCAAGCACCCCATAAATTTAGTGCGTGCCGACTTTCTGCGTGTGGCGGGTGACAGCAGCAAATCTCCGGGTGTTGAGAATGAAAACGAGTCCGACCCTAAAGCTTTTAATGTGAAGAAGCAGTTCATTGAATGGTATGCTGCTCTCGGCTGGGCCATGCCGCGCCAACGGGCGTTCGCTACGGGGGTAGGGCCAGGCAACTATCAGCTCAATATCGGCACTTACTATGGCAGCTTGCCCAACGTTAAAAAGATGCCGCCTGATTCTAATAATTTGTATCTAGTGCAGGGCGTTTCCATTGGGCTATTAGGGCTGGGGGCGTTGCTATGGGTGCTGAGCTACTTTGCGCGGCAGGCATGGATGGCTCGTAAGCGATACGCCAACGATTGGCTGGGGGCTGGCGTATTGGCTTCCTTAGCTTCATTTGCCTTTGTGAATTTGTTCCATGCGTTGATTGTGCGCGGCGTTGGTATTGTCTTAGCTTTCGTCTTAAGTCTGGCGATTATCGCAGCGCAAGGCGACCTGCACCAGAGGGATAAGCCGGGGCTATAAAAGACCGGGGCACCTTTTGGGTCTGGAAGGCAACTCTCGTTGCCAAGCGTCTGTTAGACGCACAAGGTTTAAAGCTTAATGAGTGTCCCGTCCGCGAGGAGGGTTGGCTTCAGCCTTCCTGCCGGGTATTGATGATCTTTGACAATCTAATCCGTTAGTAATCCGACATAGCGGAGCAGGTCTGGTGCCGGGCGGTTGTAGTGCTGCAAGAACCGCTCCACTTGCCCTTTGAGTTGCCCCCAGTCCTGACTCAGCCGGTGCAAGCACAACACTTCCTCTTGCAATTTGCGCCACAACTTCTCAATGGGATTGAGCCACGGTGCATAGGTGGGTAGCCACAACAACTCAATGCCTGCGGCCTGGGCCGCTAAGAGCACCTGCTCGTGGTAATGGATGGGCCAGTTATCCCACACCAACAAGATCCGCACGCTGATCCCATAAAGTTGATTATAGGTTTGGCGCACCTGGGCCAGGAAGCGACTAATCAAGCGCACTCCGGCTTTGGCGGCACTGCGATAGAGTACGCGGCCCGTGCCCACTTCCAAAGTGGCCACCGTGCGCCGTTTGGTATTGGCCGCAGGCCAGCACCAAGCGCGTGCTTGCAACCGCCCACCTGCGCCACGTTGGGCATAGGCGGAGCCGAGCAGTGGTTGGCGATAGAAAGTGTGTTCAGCGGCATACAACAAAACTAACTTCTGCTCCCCTGGCTTGGCCTGTGCCTTGGCCTGTGCCTTGGCCTGTGCCTTGGCCTGTGCTTGATGCACCCACACCAGGTGTCGTTGTTTAGCCTGATAATAGGGATCAAGACTATGAATATAGCTGCGGGCGCGTTTATAGCCCAAGTGCCAGTGCCGTAAACGTCGCCAGACCCCTGAAGGCGTCTGTAAATCTTGCAAGGTCGGACACGTCTGCCGCAAGGCTTCGAGCGCCCACCGGCTGCGCGGCACGCCCCACAGGGCAGGCACTTGATGTAACATCTCAAGCGTCTGTGCGCGGGCTTGCGGGTGTGGTGCGAGGGGGGAAAGCACCCCGACAAGCCGGGCGGGGCCGCAGTTGACGATGCTGCTCAAAGTCATTGAGCCAGAGCAAGATGGTTTCAGGATGGCGGGGTTTGAGCAGGCCAGAGCGCGCTACCTGTAGGGCCGCGAGACCATCCGCGATTTTGAGCAGCGCCGCCGCGCGCTCGCGCAAATAAGGGCGGCGGTCATGATCGCGGATATGCTCTAAGGCAGCGCGTTCAGACACGGCTAAATCCAATGTGCGTTGTCGCATGGGTCATCACCTCAAGTTAAGGTATGACACTAACGGATTAGATTGTCAAAGATCATCAATGCCCGGTATAAAAGGTGCCATCGCACAACTTCCATTCTGGCTATAATCAGAGGTGTGAAGAACTTCAACCGCTTTCTCCTGTTGCTAACCTTAGCCTTCATGCTCAGTGGCTGCCATCATAAGAACGCCGCCCTATTGGATATGAAGCCAGCGCGAGGTCAGAAACTGGGTAGTTTTATGACGCTCTATGATAAGTATGGCTCTAAGTACGGTGATATATTGCAGGTTGATGCCAAGAAGGGTGTGCAGGTTAAGTTAGCCTCGGATGCACTCAATGCCGCACCGATTTGGGTAGACCGGGCCACGGTGGATCAAAATTACTACATTAAAAAGGACGAGAGTCCTCTGGGGGATGGGAAGTAAGAGCACTGACCATATTGACTGTAAAACCAGCGGCTATGCCAGGTGCTTTATTTTTTCGCCTGGGTAGCGTCTTGCTTCTGGAAGATAATAATATGCTGTAAGGGAAGCACATTAAGCGTTTGTACCCAACGCACCGGATGGGGTGCCATTTCTCGAATCACTTGCGCCTCGGTCATCTTGTGCAGCAGCTTAATTGGTACCTTGGGGTCTTCGCGGCGATACTCCACAAACACTAATCGTCCACCCGGCTTTAACGCTCGTACCATGCCCTGCGCCATTTCATAGGGATGATCGAATTCATGGTAAACGTCCACGAGCAAGATGAAGTCAGTCGAGTTCGGCGGCAAGCCGGGGTCAGTCACCGTTCCCAAAACAGTTTTGATGTTATTGACCTTACGTTCCTTCATCCGCTGCCGAATAATCGCCAGCATTTCTGGCTGAATGTCGGTTGCATAAACCGTCCCCTGTTCCCCTACCCGTTGGGCCAAGCGAAAACTAAAATAGCCCGTCCCCGCGCCAATATCCGCCACCACATCACCTGGTTTGAGGTTTAGCGCATCTAACAGCTTGGTCGGTTGCTCCTCCTGCTCACGCTCAGGCCGATCCAGCCAGTCCGCCGCTAGATGCCCCATCACCTGGGCAATCTCACGGCCCATGTAAAACTTGCCAATACCATCCGGGTCGTGTTGCTTGCGGTATTGATAGCGGGGTGGGGTCTGGGCCGCGTCTGCCTGCTTGGAATCGTTGGTTTGGGTTTGAGCGGTGACGACTTTGCCCGCGATGGCACACGCAATAGCGCAACCGCCGATAAGCCACCACATCCTATTGATTGGCTGCTTTCTTTTCATGAGGCTTTTCCTTGTAATGAGACGGTTATCAGTTTAGCACTATCTACTTGCTATACACTGCCGCAGTTATTTTGTGACAGAATCATAGTCACAACACCATATAATATTTTTGGTCTCTTGCGCGGCTTGATTACACTTGTAACATTGAGTTTATGGTGCAAATCAGAAGAATGAGAGAGGAAGAAGCCGAGGCTGTGCTGGCTCTGTGGAATGAAGCGGCTGAATATTCCCTAAAAGATGAAGGAGCCGCCAACATCTTGAGACATCTTCGGCAATGCGCGTCACATGCTGATGTGTTCTGCTTAGTTGGAGAGGAAGCAGGTACATTGGTCGGTTTTCTGACTGCGTCTGCCATTGTCCATCCAAGCTGGCGGTGGCGCATGGGCGAGATTGAGGAACTTTATGTAAGTCCCACCGTGCGACGGCACGGCCTCGGCACCCTACTTGTTGAGCACGCTGTTATTGAATTGCTTCAACAGGGCGTAGCACGTATTGATGCCAAAGTTGAGTATGAGGCACCACAAGCTTTAGCGTTTTGGCGGAGCGTTGGTTGGAAAAATATATTCACTACGTTCACCTTCTATGAGGGCATGAGCGGGGAAACCAATGTTTAGACAAGTGACCTAAGCGTTGACAATAAATGATCCAACAAGCTGTAGCAAGAATCATGGCGCATTCTGTCGAACAACACTCATCCAAAGCACTTGAATCATTTCTTGCGCGTCATTCATCTTTTGGTGATTGGCGTGAGGAGTGGGATGGTGTGCCTTTGGAGTTTCGCACCTGTCTGGCGGACGAACTACCGCCACGCGCCTTTGTTGGCTCCGTGCGCCATTGTGCTGCGTGATAATGAAGTCCTGGTGGTTCGCTCATCGGTGCCGATACTGAGCGTCGGCGGGCGTTGCCATTCAGGAGAGACTCTTGAACAGACACTCCTGCGGGAAGTGGCGGAGGAGACAGGTTGGATCGTCTCTCCTCTCGGTGTGATTGGTTTTACGCACTGTCGCCATTTGGACGATCAACGTCCCGACTGGGGACGCCCCGCGCCTGACTTTATTGATCCGCTCTTTGCTGTCGTAGCGGAGGCATTCGATATACAACTGATGGATTCTACTGCCCTCCCCTGTGAATTCGTTCCTGTAGATGATGTCGAGCGGTTAGGTGTTGAAGAGATCAATCGCAGATTTCTGGACGAGGCTTTGCGTAAACGCTTGGCTATTAAGATGACGAACTCACAAAAGGCGGAGCAGGCAGCACTGAATAACGCTTTCTGGTGTGATGCCGTTTGCGACACGCATGGATGTCCAGGCGAGTTCCGGGAAGCGGCCTGGGTCAACTTCCAGCAGACCCCGATGTTCTATCCTAACGCGGTGACGCTCGGCGGCGCAGGACAAGCCCCACTGCACCGGGAATGCGTTAAAGAGATGATTGCAGCGGGGATGCCAGCGGAATGGGCCATCAAAGATAGCTTTGGGACGCTGGAACTGAACCCGCTTGGCTTTAAGGTTTTGTTTGAAGGGCAGTGGCTTTACCGACCAGCGACAGCACCCGCACCGCCCGCTTGTCCCACCGCTGTGCAATGGGAAATCATCACCACAGCTTTAGCTCTGGAAGAATGGGAAGTCTCCTGGAGTGGCGCATCGGGTGTCAGGGGCATCTTCCGTCCCATGTTATTGAATAATAAAGATGTGGCTATTATTGCAGCGCGTCGTGCAGGACGGCTAGTCGCCGGGGCTATTGCTAATCGCGCCGCCGGGTGCGTTGGAATATCAAATGTTTTCGTCCCAGCACAAGAGGCACAAGAGTTCCGCAATGGTTGCATCGCCAGCGCGTTAGTCGCTTTTCCGGCTCTGCCACTCGTCGGCTATGAATCCAGCTCGGAGATGACTGACATGCAGGCTGCTGGTTTTGAAGTGGTTGGTGGACTAAGGGTCTGGCTCCGTATAAGTGAAACCCGTAGGAACTAAACTATGGCTTCGAGCCTATTGCTGCACCCGTTTTAGCAACTCAGGAGGGAACTAAAAGGAAAATGACAAAACCATGATAACCATCTTTGAATTTCAGGCACATAAAATTGAACGTATAGCCGCCGCTCTCGCCCACTTTGTGGCGACCACTCCCCCAGAAAGGCTGGACTGGTGCCCCGCCACAGACGCCAACTCCCACACCCGTTCCATTCTGGCGATGGTGGTCGAGTGCGTGCAGATTAATCGCTATACAGCCGCTCTATTGCGCGGAGAAACGCCAGAGGCACCACCTGCGGAGGGAGCGATACCTGCCGACTTGTCCACGGCGGAAGGGGCGCAACAGCAATTGCTCGCCAGTGGCCACGAATTAGCTACTGCGGTAGCGGCCTTAGATGAAACTGCGCTGACACACCTTTACCCGCACTGGCGCGGCCCTATAGTGGGGGCCGTGCTGATCGAGTCACCTTATCGCAACATGGCCTATCACGCAGGGCAGGTTAATCTGATTCAGTTGTTAGCAGGCGATACTGAATTTCACCTGCCGCCGACATGGTTATAGAGCATCTGTGTGAAGTATATTTAGCGAAATGATCTAAAGTGGTGGGTTATGAATGATCATACAACTAAGACTGACAGCTTATCATTCCATGAATGGTTGTTAGACATAGGTCAGCATCTGAAATGCTATGTCTATAAACGGGAGAGGTTGTTCTGGTGGTTGCACTGTCTAATTATGATATTGCTCGGTTGGATAGGCATGGTTGCAACTGGTTTGATAGATTTCCTATTTTTGAGCATTGTTGTAGTCATTATTCTTATAGCAATCAAATTCTTCCAAACCAAAGTTCACCTATTCCCACGACTATCGGCTTTCAGGCACTTAGGCCCAGAGTTGGAATTTTCCAGGTTCCTGCTGATAAGTCTTATTTTTATAGGGATGGCTTACTGGATTATAGCTCATCCATATTAAAAATTTTCAGCACAGAAGAACACAAGCTCCAGATCAAACCTCAACATAAACCAAAAAGAAAGGGACTCCTTGCTGATACTTTTGCAAGGAGTCCCTTTGGTTGGTGTGGCTCGGTTTAGGTGGTGGTGGTGATGGAGTTAGCGGCAGTGCTAAAGCCACCCTTGAGCTTGGAACCCATGATGGTCAACACGGCAATGACCACTAAGGCGATTAAGGAGATGAGCAACCCGTATTCGACCAGAGTCTGCCCCTCCTCTTCCATTACAAAACGCTTTATCATGTCTTCTTCACCTCCTCGTTATTTTCTGTCTCTTTCCGTATTGTTTATTATGGCAACGAATTGGCCTAATGCAGTATTTTAATGGATTTTACCGTATATTGCAGCTTCAACTATGGCGAAAAACCGGTAGTGCATAGGTTACACAAATACGTTACCATTTCTGATAAGGAGAAGTTGATGCAACAAAAGGTAAAGCAATTCAAGGCCAAACTGATTTTAGCAGGTTGCCTGCTGGCTGCTCTGATCGTTGTCTATGGCTACTCGTCCGTAAGGACTGGCCCGGCCCAGGCGGATGTGGCGCATGATGACCTGCGGAGCAGATTGCAAGGCACTTGGGAGGGCGCTGGCTCTACGCCGGGGATGCGGCAGATTAAACTGATTACCAGGAATCACTTTACCTGGGTATTCTATAACAATGTCACCCATAATCCAGTAACCGTAGCCGGTGGCACTTGTAGTTTTGTGGGTGACACCTACACAGAACACGTCGAATTCGGGAGTTCCGGCGTTCAGCAATCGTTAGCGGGGCACGATCAGGTGTTTAAGATTAAGTTGCAGGGCAACCGTCTGTATGAGAGAGGCACCTTGTCCAACGGCATGAAGATTAACGAGTCCTGGCGACGTTTAGAGTGAAGAATACAAAGATAATTCCCCTAAGCCACAATGGCTTTGACGACCTGACCAGAGACATCAGTCAGACGAAAATCGCGCCCCTGGAATTTGAAGGTAAAGCGTTCGTGGTCTATGCCCAATAGGTGCAGCATGGTGGCCTGAAAGTCATGGACATGCACCGGGTCTTTAACGACATTCATGCCTAAGTCATCGGTTTCGCCGTAGCTCAACCCCGGCTTTGTGCCGCCACCAGCCATCCAGAGGGTGAAGGCATACGGGTGATGATCGCGGCCCCAGCGGGCGCGTTCATTAATGTCCCCCTGAATAAACGGCGTGCGGCCAAATTCGCCGCCCCACACAACGAGGGTATCATCCAGCAAGCCGCGTTGCTTGAGGTCTTTAACCAGGGCCGTTGAAGCCTGGTCAGTGTCGCGGCACTGATTATAAAGCTCTGTCGTCAGGGTGCTGTGTTGATCCCAGCCTGCGTGCATCACCTGCACAAAGCGCACACCCCGTTCCACCAAGCGCCGTGCCATTAGGCAGTTATAAGCATACGTGCCCGACTCCTTGACACCGGGACCATACATATCCAGAATGGCCGTAGGCTCGGTGGACAAATCAGTGAGTTCAGGGACGCTGGCCTGCATCCGGTAGGCCATTTCATACTGGGATATACGAGTGGCGATTTCTGGGTCGGCAAAGTCGTGAAGCTTGATTTCGTTGAGTTCAGCTAAAGCATCCAATTCGGTGCGGCGCGTTTCACGGCTGATACCCTGGGGATCGGAAAGATACAGCACCGGCTCGCTGCCGCCGCGAAATTTAACGCCCTGATACTTACCCGGCAGAAAACCTGCTCCCCAGTAATAATCGTAGAAAATCTGCCCGCAAGTCGTGCCTTTGGTCGTCGAAGTCATCGCCACAAAAGCGGGCAGATTATCGGTTTCGCTACCCAACCCGTAGCTGAGCCAGGCCCCCACCGTCGGGCGTCCCGGCAACTCTGCACCAGATAGAAAGAACGAGATACCCGGCGCGTGATTGATAGACTCGGTGTGCATCCCCTTCACGAAACACAACTCATCAGCAATCGAGGCGGTATGGGGGAGGAACTTGCTGACCCAGGCACCGCTCTGGCCATGTTGGGCGAATGGCTCGATGGAGTTCAGTACCAGCTTGCCCTTGGGCGAGCCAGTCATGGTGCTGAACCGTTTCCCCGCCAGATATTCATCCGGCACCGGCTTGCCATGCAGTTCTTGCAACTTAGGTTTGTAATCGAAGAGGTCTACGTGAGTAGGCGCACCGTTTTGAAACAGATAAATGACGTGCTTCGCCTTGGGCGCAAAGTGCGGCAAATCAGGCAGCCCTCCAAAGTGTGGCCTCTTGCCCTTATCCTGAGCTAAAGCTGTCCCTTGAGCCGCGAAACCCTCTTGACCCAGCAGGCAAGAGAGAGCCGCCGTGCCCAATCCCAGGGCACTGCGCCCAAAGAATTGGCGGCGCGTCATGTGTCGTTGTTGTTCAAGGAAGGGATGCATAATTGACTCCTGCTTCGACTCCACATTTAATCAAGTTTTAGCCGCAAAGAGGCACAAAAGACACAAGAATTTAGAATTAGGATTGAAGATGCGGCATGACAACAATCTCCATCTCCTACTCTTTTTTCTGCGTCTTTTCTGCGTCTTTTGTGCCTCTTTGCGGCTATCTTCATTTCATTCCTTCGTCAGAGTTTCATCGAGGTTTAGAATCACATTGGACAATGCGGTATACGCCGCATGTTCGACCACATCCAGATGCTCATCGCGTGGCGACTCTCCCATACTGAGCAACTTTTTAGCGGATGCGGGGTCTTTGGCAAACTGAGCGTGGAACTTCTTCAGTGCCGACATCAATACGGCTGTTTCGGCTTTGGAAGGTTGCCGCGCTACTAACAGTTGGTAGGCCAATGCGATACGCGCTGCTGGCGTAGTTGCCTCTTGCATCACCCGTTGCGCCAATACCCGCGCAGCTTCCACATAGGTGACATCATTTAACGTCACGAGGGCTTGCAGCGGCGTGTTCGTGCGGTTAATTTTTACCTGGCAGGTTTGGCGATTGCCTACATCAAAAAATTCAGTTGGCCCGACGATGCGCCGCCAGAACTGGTAGAGGCTACGCCGGTAAAGTGCCGCTCCATGATCTGGTTCATAACGAATGATGCCAAAGGTCGCATCCTCCCAGATACCGGGCGGCTGATAACCCTTTACGGGTGGGCCACCCAATTTCTCCACCAGTAAACCACTGGCAGCTAAAGCTTGGTCACGGATCATCCACGATGGCAAACGATAACGCGGGCCATGTGCAAGCAGCCGATTCTCCGGGTCACGCTCCGCGAGTCCAGATGGAGTTTTGGATGACTGGCGATACGTCGCACTCGTCACCATCAAACGGAGAATATGCTTAAGATTCCAGGCATTATTCGGCAAGGCATTAGCTACAGTGGGTTGCGCAACCGTCGGCTGCATAAACTCGCACGCCAGCCAGTCCAGCAGTTCTGGGTGCGATGGCTTCTCACCCTGCACCCCGAAATCATCAACCGTTTTCACTATCCCGGTGCCAAACAAGCTTTGCCAGTACCGATTCACCGTCACTCGCGCTGTTAAGGGATTGGAAGGCGAAACCAGCCAACGGGCTAAAGCCAGACGATTCGGCGGCGCACCCTCTGGCAACGCTGGCAAAACCGCAGGCACGCCCGGAGTGACCTTTTCGCCGTATTTGTCGTAAGCGCCACGAATTAGAATGAAGGTGTCACGCGGCTGGGCGCGGTCGCGCATTACCATCGTGCGCGGAATGGAATTCTCAAAGGCTTCGCGTTCGCGCTGGGCATCCTCACAGCGCTTCTTAGCATCCGCAACTTGCGGGTCATTGTCCCGATGATATTCGGTTAACTTAATTTTCTCAGCATCGCTGCGCGCATCCCTGGCTTTAAGCAAGATGGCGCGGATTTCAGCAGGCAGCGGGTGCAGCAATTCTGGAGGAGCGGTCGTTGCGTACAGCTTAAAGTGGCCTAACGTGTGCTGCCGTCCAAATTGGAACATCAGCTTGCACGATAAACGGGCTGTATCTCCGGCAACTGGCTCGCGCACCTGAAAAATGGCGGTATGGGTTTGGCCGAAACTCGGCATAATGGCCCATCCGGTTTCTGGCTTACCATCCACTGCACCCGCTAAAGGCCAACCTTGCTGTTCAAAATCGGCGTTCACCGCCACTAAGTCAATGGGCTTATCATTCAGGCGCACCTGAAATTCATTCAGCACAAAGTTACCGTTATCAGCTCGCCCTGGCCCCTTATTAACGAAAGAAGCATCCGGCAAGACTTCCAGTTTGAAGCCAGTGATGGAGCCAAGGATGGGGTTTAAGTTGAGAGTGTAGTTGTCTTTATCCGGGCTTTTGCCTTTGGCCAGCACACTGCTATCTTCTAACTTTTCTAACTGTGTGCCCTGCTCACTCTGGAGATTATCGGGAGTTAGTGGCTGCCAAGTGGGTTCGAGGAGCTTACCATCTGGGCCAAGGAGTGACTGCTCCCATTGCGCTTGCCTTTCACCCACTGCTTTTTCGGCTGCATCGCGCTGCTGCTTTGTATCACGCTCCACCACTCGTAACGCTTCTAACCGTTGCGTCTGTTCCGGGGACGGCATGGACAGCACCGGATTCGCTAATCCCCCCGCATCGTTAGCCCCCGTCTCGTCAACCGAATTAAAATAAGCAGAAACTTGATAATAGTCGCGCTGGGTGAGCGGATCGAACTTGTGGTCATGACACCGGGCGCATTGTAGAGTCAAACCCATCCAGACGGTGCTGGTAGTCTCAACACGATCCCGCACGTAATCCACCCGCGATTCTTCGGGGATGCGCCCGCCTTCGCCGTTAATCATGTGGTTGCGATGAAAGCCAGTCGCAATCAATTGATCTCGCGTCGGGTTGGGCAACAGGTCACCCGCTAACTGCTCGACCGTGAACTGATCGTATGGCATGTTGCGATTGAGAGCATTAATTACCCAGTCGCGCCAGTAATACATAGGTCGCGTCGGGTCACCTTGATAACCATTGGTATCAGCATAGCGGGCGGCTTCCAGCCACTCCCACACCATGCGCTCCCCAAAACGCGGCGATTGCAACAAGCCGTCAACGACTTTTTCATAGGCATCAGGGGCGTGATCTGCAAGGAATGCGGCGGTTTCCTGGGGTGTCGGTGGCAGTCCGGTTAAGTCCAGCGTCACACGGCGAATCAAAGTTTCCTTCGACGCTTCAGGCGATGGCGTGAGACCACTTTGCTCTAACTTGGCTAAAACAAAACGGTCAATAGGATTTCTGGCCCAAGTCTTGTTTTTGACAGCAGGCAGCGCCGCCCGCTGTGGTGGTTCAAATGACCAGTGCTTGCCCCATACTGCCCCTTCATCAATCCACTGTTTTAGCTGCGCAATCTGCTGCGGCGTGAGCGTGCGGTGCGAGGTTGGTGGCGGCATCTTCTCATCGGGGTCTTGGGCCGTGATACGCTTAACCAGTTCACTCACACTGCTATTACCTGGCACAATGACCGGGTTTTCTTTGCGCAGTGCGCTTTGGGCCTGGTCGAGTCGTAGACCAGCCTTGCGTGCAGCAGCGTCAGGGCCATGACATGTATAGCATTTGTCCGACAGGATGGGTTGAATGTCGCGGCTGTAGAGAAGCTTGCTCGTTGCCTTTAAGGTTGGTTTGGATGGCACCGATTGCGCGCCTGCCCCTGTAACCGAGGCAAACGCCATTACCGCAAGAAGTAGAAAGCTACGGAGGTTAGACATGAGACATCCGACTACGCCAGCAACGCCTTCACAACTTCGGCTTTCTCCACTCCAGTCAGCTTTTGGTCGAGGCCCTGATACTTGTAAGTGAACCGCTCATGGTCTATACCTAACAAATGCAGCACAGTCGCGTGGAAGTCGCGGATATGCACTGGGTCTTTGACGATGTTGTAACTAAAATCATCCGTCTCACCGAAGATGGTGCCGCCCTTTGAGCCACCACCAGCCATCCACATGGTAAAGCAGCGCGGGTGATGGTCGCGCCCGTAGTTGTCATGGGTCAGCCCGCCCTGGCTGTAAATGGTGCGCCCGAATTCGCCGCCCCAGATAATGAGCGTTTCATCAAAGAGACCGCGCGCTTTAAGGTCGTGAATCAGGCCGTAGGTCGCCTGGTCTACGTCTTTGCACTGGGAGCGCATCCGCCCAGTCAGGTTGCCGTGATGATCCCAGTTATTGTGATAAATCTGCACAAAGCGCACCCCACGCTCCACCAGGCGACGCGCCATTAATGCGCTATAAGCAAAGCTGCCCGGCTTCCTGGCCTCTTCGCCGTAGAGTTTGTAGACGTTCTCATTTTCCTTACTAAAGTCGGTTAGCTCCGGCACACTCGCCTGCATCCGAAACGCCATTTCATATTGTTGAATACGCGTCTGGGTTTCAACATCGCCTATGGCATTGGAGGTCATTTCGTTCAGTTCATGCAGGCCATCCAACATCTTGCGGCGCACATTGCTCGATACTCCCGGCGGATTATTGATGTAAAGAATCGGATCGCCTTGAGTGCGGAACGGCACGCCAGCGTATTGGCCGGGCAGATAACCCGCCGACCAGAGGCGCTGCGAAATCGCCTGTTCCTGCTCGCGGTTGGTGGGGGTCGCTACCATGACGATGAAGGTCGGCAGGTTCTTATTCAATGAGCCTAAGCCATAGGAAACCCACGACCCCAGACAGGGGCGTCCAGTCTGCATATTACCCGTCTGCATGGCCACAATCGCCGGTTCATGATTGATGGCATCGGTATTCATCGAGCGCACGAAACATATATCATCCGCGCACTGCGCCGTATAAGGCAACAATTCGGTGTTCATCATCATGCCGCACTGCCCGGCGGCGCTGAATTTGAAAGCGGAGGGAGCTATCGGGAAGCGCGACTGGCCGCTAGTCATGGTGGTGAGGCGCTGGCCATTGCGAATAGATTCTGGCAAATCCTTATCATACATCTCCTGCATCTTCGGCTTGTGGTCATACAAATCCATCTGTGATGGGCCACCGACCATGTGCAGGTAGATGATATTCTTGGCCTTGGGCGCAAAGTGTGGCAGATGCGGCATCGCCTGGCTCTCAGCCGCCGAGACCGCCTGCTGGAAAAGCGATTCCCCTAACAGGCTCGACAGCGCAGCCATACCCAAAACGTTTTTGCCCCGCGCCAGGAATTGGCGGCGGGTTTCAATGATGCGGGCTTCTTCAAATGGATTCATGTCACTATTCTCCGGCTTAATGGTTCCCGTAGAGACGCGATAAATCGCGTCTCTACTTATTCAAAACTTCGTCGAGATTCATCATCTCACTGGCAATCATTGTCCACGCCGCCAGTTGCGTCGGATCAAGTGCAGCATCTGGCTTGCTTTCACCAAATGACAGCAAAGCTTTGGCAGCGTCAGGCTTGCTCTCGTACTCGGTTCGCATGTCTTTGAGGACACCCTTAATAATCTTACGCTCATCCACGCGCAACGGACGGCACAGCAACCGCCACGCCATGTAATCAAGCGTCTTGTCATCGCTGCTGCTTGAGCCAGTAGCTTTAAGAGCGTTTTGCGCCAAGTTGCGGGCCGCTTCCACAAACTGGGGATCATCCATCATCACGAGAGCCTGGAGCGGTGTATTGGTGCGTTCGCGCCGCGTGCAACTCACTTCACGGCTGGGAGCATTGAAAATTTCCAGGTTAGCCGGGGGCGACATCCGCTTCCAGAAGGTATAGACGCTGCGACGGTAGAGCGACTCACCATGATCTTGCACGAATGTCTTCGTGTCACCACCCGGCACACCCACCACGCTCCACAAACCATCCGGGTTATAAGGCTTCACGCTGGGGCCACCCATTTTCGGCGACAGGGTGTTACTAGCGGCGAGCGCATAATCGCGTATCATTTCGCCATCCATACGGAAACGAGGGCCACGTGAGAGCAGGCGATTAAATGGGTCTTTTTCGCGCTTGAGTGGAGTGGTCACAGCCGCCTGCCGATAAGCCGCCGAAGTGACTATCAACTTAAACATATGCTTCACATCCCAACCGCTCTCACGAAACTCTACCGCCAGCCAGTCGAGTAACTCAGGGTGCGAAGGCGGGTCGCCCATAATGCCAAAGTCCTCGGATGTCCGCACCAGACCTGTGCCGAACACTTCTTGCCAGAAGCGGTTGACCGTCACCCGTGCCGTGAGCGGATTATCCCGATCTATCATCCACTGCGCCAGTCCCATCCGGTTTTTCGGGGCACCAGGCGGCAATGAACCTAGGGCCGCTGGCACATTGGCTTCAACCTTGTCCTTGGGTTGGTCATACTGGCCACGATAGAGGATATTGGCGAACGGCATGGAGTCGGCTTTTTCCTGCTGGATATGGGTGATAGGATACTTCTGACGGATGCCTTCCTTTTCTTGTTCAAGGCTGGCGGCCAGTTTGGTCGTCTGCTGAAACGGCTCGTCGGCAGTGGTGAGGTAATAAGCAAAAAGGCTCT
Source organism: Abditibacteriaceae bacterium (assembly GCA_019239895.1). Classification (GTDB taxonomy): domain Bacteria; phylum Armatimonadota; class Abditibacteriia; order Abditibacteriales; family Abditibacteriaceae; genus JAFAZH01. The sequence goes on from JAFAZH010000019.1 coordinate 62,840, forward strand.
GCTTTTGCGCGTCTGTGCGCTTGTCGGAGGGAATTGCCAGGAGCGTTGGCAGCACTGCGTTACTGGCAAGCTGCTTGACCTCGCCTGCGTCCAGCTTACGTCCATAAATCCGCACATCTTGCACCTGGGCGTCACTTAGCACTGCGTTCTGGCTGCGCTGCCCAATGCGGAACGGCACTGTGGTGCGAATAGTATCTTTTAGCGTATTGGCATTGCCTTCGACCTGCACCTTGGCCTCGACGCCATTCACATAAATCTTGACGCCATCAGGTTTTGCCGAGCCATCGTAGGTGACAAAAACATGCTGCCACTCACCGGGTTTGAGTGGGCTATCGGTCGTGACCATCTTGAGCGCATTAACGGGCCACTTGTTAATGATGTGGGTGGCGAAGTTACGGTCTTGCACCCATAAATCCCAGCCACGGAAATCATTGGCTTCATCCATGCGCGCAAAGATGGCACCACCAGGACCAGCCATTGGTTTAACCCATGCACCATAGCTGAAAGCCTGATCCTTCTCGAAGTCACCCACATTATCGGCGTCAAAGGTTGCACCTGCTTTAATCACCGGGGCCGGGCCAAGCTTACCATCAAGTTTCCATTCGAGCTTACCGATGGACTTAATTTTCGTCGGCCCGTTCGCCTCGCCACTCACTTCATCGCCCATGCCCTCATTAAGCGGCGCATGGAACACCAACCCATCAGAGGGCACTTTAAAATCCGTTGCTTTCACAGTGGCAGCCCACTTATTAAAAGCGGGCACAGCCTCTTTCTTGCGTCCCTCAACACGCTCTTTGGCAGTCTTAATCAGGTCGGGTAACTGTGTCCAACGGGCGTAATCATCGGGATCAGTCACCACTGTCATGCTGGGGCCATTGCCATCTTTCACATTCCCATCCAATGCGCCCTGTGTGGTGTTACGGAAGAAGGCACTCATTGAGTAGAAGTCTTTCTGCGTAATCGGATCAAATTTATGATCGTGGCAGGCCGCACAGTTCATCGTCATACCCATAAACACCCAGCCAGTCGTGCTGACGCGGTCATTGGCATAGTTGGCCAGGTTCTCTTCGGCAATGGTGCCGCCTTCATTCGTCGTGATATTGCAGCGTTGAAAACCAGTGGCTACCAGTTGATCTTGCGTCGGCTTGGGCAATAAGTCTCCAGCGATTTGTTCCACCGTGAAGCGGTCAAACGGTTCATTCTTGTTAAACGCTTTGATGACCCAGTCGCGGTAAGGCCACATTTCGCGGTAGTTATCAAAGTGCATCCCATGTGTATCGGCATAACGCGCCGCATCCAGCCAGTAGCGGGCGCGATGCTCGCCATAATGCGGCGATTGGAGCAGTTGATCCACCAGTTTGTCATAGGCATCGGACGACTTATCATTAAGGAATGCCTGTAAAACCTCCGGCTCTGGCGGCAAGCCGGTGAGATCAAGCGCCACTCGCCGCGCCAGGGCATAACGTGGTGCCTCCGGTGCAGGCTGTAAACCAGTGGCTTCCAGGCGAGCCAGGATGAAACGATCAATCGGGTTCTTAACCCACTTCACATTTTTAACGGTGGGCAACGCGGGGCGCTCTGGCTTAATCAGTGACCAGTGCGGCTGCCACGGCGCACCCTGTTCAATCCAGCGGCGGATAAGCGCGATTTGCTCCGGCTTGAGCGATTTGTGCGACGCCGGGGGCGGCATCATTTCATCCTGATCTTTGCTGGAGATACGCTTGTAGAGCGGACTGGCCAACGGTTTCCCGGCGACAATAGTTGGGCCATCGCCGCGATCTGCAAAGAAACCTTCTTGAGTGTCCAGCCGCAGTTTCGCCTTGCGTGCGCCAGGATCAGGGCCGTGACAGGCAAAACAATTCTCGGCCAAGATAGGCCGGATGTCCTTATTGAACTGCACTTTCGCGCCTGTTGGGGTAATGGCCAACTTTTGGCCTGCTGAGTTGGAGGTAGCTGTTTTGAGTCCCTTGGACGTGACGGTTGGCTTGCTGACAGGAGGCTTGGTGGCGTTAGCTTTCGAGGCTGTTGATTTTGGTGTGCTATTGCTGGCCGATGTCTTGGGGGATGGAGGAGACTCGGCACCCGCATTGGCTGTCTGATACGCTGCTCCTTCAACGATCCAACGTTTGAGTTTGTCTTTTTGCTCGGCGGTCAGGGCCTTGTGAGTTTCCGGTGGCGGCATCAAATCGGTAGCATCTGCCGCAAAAATGCGCTTAACGACTTCGCTCTTAGCCGGGTCGCCGGGCACAATGGCCCCACTGTCCACCGCGCTTTTGCGATCATTGAGGTGCAACCCGCCCTTGCCCTTGGCAGGCCCATGACAGCCAAAGCAGTTATCGGCTAAAATCGGCTCAATGTCGCGGTCATATTGTAGCTTGCTGCTCACTGGGGAGTTCCCCTCCGGCGCGTTCGCAGCTTTGGCATCTGCTGCCGCCAATCGGGTATTCAAGGGCACCCAATGTGCAGGGATATTCAAGGATGCTCTCACATCACCAGCCGACCAAACGGCAGCAACGGGCATCAAGAAAGCGGCACCCAAAGATAAGTAACGGGCAACACGTTGAGTTGAAGACAAGGATAGACGTAGCATAGGCAACCGAAACATTCTTATTTATGACAAATGACGGGTTTATAAGTTCTGGTAATCAGTGGCATAATAGTTTAACTGACTGCTTCCGGTGGTGCTGCTACCTAATTATAAAAGGAATAAGTATCCAACATGAAAAAACGCAAATTCAACCATACCACAAGATCAGTGAGTGAAATCGGCCTGGGTTGTTGGCAGCTCGGCGGCTCGGATTGGGGCAGTATAGACGAGAAATCAGCATTCCAAATCCTGTCAAATGCCGTTGAGGCCGGGGTAGACTTTTTCGACACAGCCGATGTCTACGGCAACGGGCACAGTGAAACGCTGATTGGCAAATTCCTGCAAGGGTGTTCTGAGTCAATCTTTGTCGCCACCAAGTTAGGACGCACTGGCGATCTTTTTCCCGACAAATACACAGAAGACGGTATCCGTGCCGCAACCGAGGCATCACTCAAGCGGTTAGGAGTCGAGGCATTGGATTTAACTCAATTGCACTGCATACCGATGCCTGTGCTACAGCAGGGCGAGGTGTTCGAGTGGCTGCGCCGCCTGCAACAAGAGGGTAAAATCAAAGCCTTTGGCGCGAGTGTAGAATCAATGGAAGAAGCCCTGCTCTGCCTGGAACAACCCGGCTTGACCTCGTTGCAGATCATCTTCAATATCTTTCGCCAGAAGCCCATCAGCACTCTGTTCCCGGAAGCGCAAGCAAAAGGGGTAGCTATTATTGTGCGCTTGCCCCTGGCCAGCGGCTTATTGGCCGGGAAGATGACCAAAACCACTCAGTTCCCGCAGAACGATCATCGCAATTACAATCGGGATGGGCAAGCATTTAACGTAGGAGAGACTTTCGCAGGATTACCTTACGAAAAAGGTGTGGATTTGGCTGACACGCTCAAAGACTTGGTGCCACAAGATATCACAATGGCGCAGATGGCCCAGCGATGGATTCTGGATCATGAGGCGGTTTCAGTGGTGATTACCGGGGCCAGTCGCCCGGAGCAGGTTAAAGCTAATGCAGCAGTGGCAGAGTTGGCCCCACTTGAGCCAGAACTACACCAACGCTTACGGAGCTTTTACGAGCAAGCAGTGCAACAGCACATTCGCGGCCCCTATTGATAAAGATTGGCACCGCGATTTTCTATGCTGCCACTCCATAGTCCACAACAACTCCATTGATGAGCAGCTTGTGCCCCAGCCGTGCAACTTTGCCATGAGCCGGTGCTAAAACGACGAGTTTGGCGCTATCTGCGGCTAAGGTAACATGGACGCGGTTAGTTACATTCTTCAGCAGAAACTTCTGAGATACCGCATCATAAACATCATAGCGGCCTGTATCTAGCGAGAGGATTATCTGCTTTTGCTGCGGATAGGGATTGTAGCAGAGCTTGGTAGGATAAGCTGGTTGGCGATAGAAATCTGTGGCCAGGCAGTCCAAGGCCAGAATCTTAGCATCACTGGTGCGGCCAACGATAGCGCCTAAAATGCCAACATAGCTGGAACCGTAGAGTCCCCTATCTGTAGCTGGCCCCCACTTCATAACGACTGGATCACCTGTGGCGCAGGGGCTTTGGCCTTGCCACTCGCGGCGCAGTCCTTCATAGGCAATGACGCTTTTAGCATCTTCTCGCCACAAGGGTGGTGATTGATGCTCGACAGGTAAGCCATCGGGATAGAAAAGGCGGGCGGCATTGGCCAAGTTGAGCATCCACTTACCGATAGCTCGCGCGTAGTGAGGATCATAACGCACGAGCGGCACTAGGGCCGCCGCCTGAACGAAGGTGTTCATAGCAAAGGCATAACCGCCCCGGTTGTCCACGCTCCCCACCAGGCCAGCACAATTATAGTCACCCCAGCGTCCCGTCGTGACGCCCCAACCACCCCGGCAGTCGCTGATGCCAAAACTCCAGTTCAATAGTTTGTCAACGTTATAATGGCGCTCCAACTCTGCGTTCAATCGTGCTGCGGTGAGAGCGCCCCACGGGAGCAGAACTTCGTAATAAGGGTTATTCTGGCGCTGCTCCAAAAATCGCAGTGACCCTTCAGCGGCCTGAAGATACTTGGCGTCACGAAAGCGGTTCCAGGCTGCATATTGAAGCCAGGCTACTCCCGCCGCTGCATCCGGCTCCTTCCAGTGGCCATTGTCCACCGGTTGCATAGTCTTGAAGTTGAACGCGGTGTGATCGAAGTTAGGAGTGCCCCGATTACTGCCACCCAATGTACCATAGGCATCATACCAGCGATTCGCGGTGGCCTGGACGATCCCCGGCATGGTTGCTTGTTGGCGATAGCGGTCGGCCAGAGCATAGAAAATGATATGCGGCCAGATATCATACCAGAATGAACCTCCTGCCTCGGTATTGGTGCCATTGAGGACAAGATTGCTGCCATGCTGCGAGTTATAGAAAGCCTGGCACATCCTGACATAATCGTGTTCCTGGTGGCTCTTATCAATACCAACGAGGGTCGCCCCTAACACGGCTCCCATGCAGTTAATGCCTTCTTCCTGACTGGTGCCCTGCCGTTTATCGCCCACATAACTGCAAAGCCCAAACGCCGGGCCGCTGTTATTTACTTGTGAGTTATCCAGCCAGATTAAGGGCAGGTATTGACCCTGGCGCTGGAAGTCAAAAACAAAGCGGTCATAGTTAAGTGCGCGCTCACGCCAATTTATGATGTGGAACGGTTGCGGCAAGTTGGGCATCAGGTCTACGGCTTCAAGGTTCCGCTGGCCTGGAATGACTCTGGGGGCTGGCACATCAACCAGGTTCGGTAAAAACTCCAGAGAAGCGAAGTCCACAGCCGCTCCCGGCGGCCCCTCTAAGCCGAGTTGCACTTGCACCATTGGGTGCTGGTTTAAATGCAGCAAGCGCGGATCAATTTCTAAAGTTTGCAGCCCCGTCCGCGTCTCCCCTTGAAATGGGCCATAATCAGCGTCTACTCCCTGACCCCGAATATTCCCATGCAGGCGCACCAACCATCGCCCGCCGCCTGCAAGACGGCTCACCCGCACCCTGATGATTCCAACTGTCTTAGGCAGCCAAACGTGAGACACAGCCGCTATTGCCCATTCCCTGCCAGGGGCCACCTTGATCTGCAAGCCGCTGGCCTGGACGCTGACTTGGGCGTCATTCATGCGCTCTTGCCAGAAATTAGGTTGATGGACTATATCCGTTGACCACAGAATTGCTTGAGCAGGTAAAGCCACGGCGCGCACCGGCCTGATGGCAATGAACAAAGTAAAAGCAAGCAACGGCAAAACTTTATTAGGCCAGCGTGCATTCCGGCCCCGCCTATAATATCCCGGCTCATGGTTCTGATTACACATACCCATCGTGGGAGTAGACAAATCACTCATAGAAATCAGCTTTTTAATTTACCAATCAGATAAGGTCAATCAGGAGATGTGGCGATTGAGCCAATGCATATATGTCTACCGATTGCAACGACCCCATGATCTGAGCCGCCTGGCCGCAACAGCCGCCTTAGTGGAAGCTAACCACACCGGCGATTAGTCACAGCCCGATTAATTGTCAGCCTGGTTCTGGCCCAGTTAAAGTGAAAGATAAGACAACACCAATCTGTAAATCAAGAGCGCCTAAATAAATAAAGTTCAAGTATTGTTTAAGAGGTCATCTAAGCTCATTAATTTAGGCACTTTAAGAACCTAGGAGTAAAACATGATACGTTTAACGATTTTGACAATGGGTGTCCTGCTGATGGGTACTGCGGCATTCGCTCAGATTATCGCAGCACAGGCCACCGCACAGGAGATGACGATGGATAACAAAGTCTTCGTTGGTTATCAAGGTTGGGCCATGCCGCTGCGCCAGGAAGATGGGGCTAAGTGGGTGCATTACGGCTGGCGTGGACAATTCAAGCCGGGCTTTTCCACCGTGGAGATGTGGCCTGATACCACCGACCTGAATGCCGATGAAAAGGTGCCGACGGACTTTCGCCATAAAGACGGCAGTGTGGCCTATGTGCCCGACGCGCAGAATCCTAAAACGGTCAACCGCCACTTCTCATGGATGAAGCAATACGGCATTGATGGTGCCTTCTTGCAGCGTTTCGTTAACCCGGCGTCCAACCCCAGAGAACGCCCATCCATAGATCGCGTGCTACAAAATGTGCGGGCTGCCTCCAAAGCTAATGGCGTGGCCTGGGGCATGATGTATGACCTCTCAGGGGTTAAGGCGGAAGATATTTTCCCGAAGGTTTCAACCGACTGGAAATATCTGGTGGGGGAATTAAAAATCCGTGATGATGCCCACTACATCCACCATCGGAATAAGCCCGTTGTCGTGTTGTGGGGCGTCGGCTTCAATGACAACCGGCCCGCGCCCAGTGCCTATTTGAGCCTGATCCAATTCCTCAAAAACGATCCGGTCTATGGTGGCAACACGGTGATTTTGGGTGTGCCCTTTTACTGGCGGACGCAAACCCGCGACACCACGACCGACCCATCGCTCTTTGAAGTCTTGAAAGCCGCTGATGTCATCGCACCGTGGCCTGTGGGTCGCTATGGAACGCCGGAGGACGCCCTGCGCATCGGCCAAACAGAGCGTGCGCCGGATGTAGCCTGGACGACAGCTAATCACCTTGATTATCTGCCCGGTGCTTTTCCCGGCTTTAGCTGGTCGAACTTGATGAAAACCCGCGATAAAACGAGTCCGTTTAACCAGATTCCACGCCTAGGCGGACGCTTTTTATGGTCACAGGCCGTCAGCGCCAAACGTGCGGGGGCGAAGATGCTCTACATTGCTATGTTCGACGAAATTGACGAAGGTACCGCAATTTTCAAGGTCTCGAACGACCCGCCAGAGGGCGAAACCCCGTTTGTGACTTACGATGGCTTGCCCGCCGATCATTATATGTGGCTGGCAGGCCAGATTGGAAAAATGATGCGCGGCGAGATTCCCGCCACCGACGAAATGCCTAAACGGTAGTTAACATCCAGTCCCATAAAGCGAATTTAATAGCTTTGAATAGACGATTACGCCCAGCGCGGCCTATTTAAAAATATAAGGGGGTGCGGCGATGAATCACCTGCGCCGCACCCCAGCTAACATCCACACCATTGTCTTGGCTGCATTCGGTTACGAAGAACACTTGCCAACATCCGGGCTTCCTGCATCAATGTACTGTTAACAATCAGACTCCATGTTAGAACCGATGCCGACCCCCGCCACGACCACCATAACCGCCCCCGCCATAACCTCCGCCACCGTAACTGCCGCGACCACCGTAGTCACCACGACCATCCCGGCCACCCCCGCCGCGCCCGAAGCCACCATCGCGCCCGCCGCCATCCGTGCTACCTGAGCGAGCGTCGCGCTCCCTGTCTGATCGGTCATGTGCGGTGCTACGATAAGTCGGTGGTATGGCGTGCGTTATGGGTTCGCTGACACGCGCGATTTCGGGGCGCATGGGTGAGCGCACGACTGTACGATCCCACACCGCCTGTGGCGGATGGGCTGCGTGCTCGAAGACCCGCGTGGGGGTCAACGCCAGCCGCGTCGGGCGGGCTAACACTGGCCCACCCAGCGGGGCGTGCCCCAGCGGAGGTGCCGCCACAGAGCGCCCGTGGGTGAAGATATCAGCGTGCCCTACAACATCGTAATGACCCCACCCACCGAATGCCTCCACAGTAGACACTGTCACCCCCACGCCCCGCCGCGCATGGAACGGCACGAATGGGCGCTCAAGATGGGTGTTGTAGATTGATACTGTGACCCCGTCACGGAAGTGCGCTCGGTTGATAAACACCGTGCTCCAGGGACGCGGCACGCAGAAGCCACCCGCCACCGGATAATAAACGGCAGCGGCTCCAATCGAAAAGAACGCCGACCAGTGACGCCCGCCGAACCCTACGCTCAAAGACACTGGATAGCGCACCTCGAAGGGCGCGAGAGGGCACCAGCCGATGGCCCCGTCAGACTCGCAAAAGCTGACGACGGCGGGACTCCAATACTGGTTGACGGGGCCAGGCACCCAGGCCCAGCCATAAGGCTCGTAAACCCAGGTGCCATAGTGATAAGGTGCCCAGCCCCACGGCTCGTCGCCAACCCAGGTCCAGCCAAAAGGCGCGACCCAGACCCAATGCCCCCGATAATAAGGACGCCAACCCACTTCCACGCGCGGGCACCACACATGGCCGTAACGGACATCCAGCCGCCAGGTGCCGTAGTGGTGAAGGCCACCCGCCACAATCTCAATGTTCTCTGGCAGATAGTGATGACCAGGGTGATCATCCACATCCTTGAGCCAGGCATCGCGTTCATCGTTCCAACGCTCCCAGCTATCGCGCGCAGGCAATCGGGTTGGCATATAGGGTGCTTCGGCATTATCCACGCGCAGATAACTGGGAGCGTGCAGCACAGTCTTGCCCGCATTGCCGTCCACCGTCACCTGCCCCTCGCCAACCCCTACTTCCACCGTAGCGCCTGGCCCTTCGCCCGCTCCCAGACGCATTTTGGCAGGGCCAGTTGCCTTGGTCGAGATAAACGGCGCGTCCACCTGATAGATGGAGTGCTCATGCCGCAGCCGCAGGGCGATGAGGCCACCGGTGAGCTTAATTTCAGTAAATTCGCCGTCCGCATCGCTGTACAACGTTTGGAGCGTAGCCACCGCATCGCGCCCCAGGCGCAACAGACTGCCATCATCGAATTGTATCTCGGCCCGACCCGCACCCGTTACCCAGAGTTGGGCACCCTGGCGTAGCGGCAGGTTAACCGTGGCAGCAGACCACTCCGAATTGTCATCGGCCCGCCAGGTGACATTGCCGCTCACATAGGAGAAGCGGGCCAGCCGCACCGGGCCTGCATTCGCATCGGCCCCTGCGCCTGGCCTGATATTGTCACTATTTCCCCGCCCCAGGACACTGCCGTCGTCCCGCCCCGATTTGTCGCCATCCTCCTGGACAGCATAGCCCGTTGATGCTGTCTCTACTCGTGCTGCCTCCACCTCTTTTATATTTGGCTGCACCTGCTCTGGCGGCAGGGTAGCGCCGGGCAAGGCCGCATCAGGTAGGGCCGCATCGGGCGGGGCATCCACCGCTCGCGCCAGCGAAGATGGCGCGGCGCAGGCCAGCCAACCACAACAGATGCAAGTGGCCAAGCCGCGCCATACGAAAAGAGCGGGCCTGGCTGCTCTAGCATGAAATAACTTCATCAAACAACCTCCACAACATGAATCGAATTTTGTCGCGTCCGAGCAATCATTAATATGCTCCAGACTGCCCCACTGCACAGCGGGATGCGGCATTGACCAATATCTGGTGCCACAAGCTCCACCTCTCTTGATCACCACTACTTGAGCGTGCTGCTCTTCCACCCTCACGAGCGTATAGATGCTTGAGTTGCAACCAGGAGAGACACCCTCTGTACAGTAGACAGCCTCTATAAATGAAGATAAAAACATTTGCCTAGAAAATCATTAAAATTGGGGCCTCTACCACCCCAAAATAACGGCGGCAGCATCAAGAATCTGTCAAGCAAAGTAGGGGTAAAGGCAGCCAGCGATAATAAAGTGACCAGGTTGCTTGCAATGAGAGCATCACCCGACTGCCGCATTCAGCAGACCGATAATCTTCAGAGTCTCTTAACTACCACGGGGTGGCCAGTCGCGGAACCCTCTCAAACAAAGGTAAAGGACAGGGGCAGCGAGGTATCGCACGACCTGTCCTTTGTTTCCAGTCATTGCTTACTCTATTCGAGAGGCGCAGATCGCGCCAGGCTGCTGTGCACGACCGGGGCGCATTGCCAATGACTTACTGCATTTTGGCTTCTAGGCTCACCAGAGCATTTCTGAGTATTGATTGCACCGGTGCATTGGTTGGGTCGTTAGCCCACATGTTACCTCCGGTGATGGTGGCGGTAGGTCTCATAGCTTTGATGTGACCATCCGCAAAGAGCCAAGGTAATACCCCGTCAAAGCGGACTAAAAGTCACTGAATTTGAGAGATGTCAATTTGCTTTAGAGCCTTGAGCAGCAAGGGGAAAAGGTCTTGCTCTCGATGGTTAAAGCGATACGAAGTTTCCGCTAAGTAAAGATGCACAAACTTTTGGGGCACCCCGCGATACATATACAACCAGTGCTTGGCATAACTCCAAAAGCCTTCAATGCCATTGATATGGTCTCGTCCCTTGGGCCGTCCCTTGTCTTTGGTCACTACCACATGTTCACCGCGCACCTGCAAACTGGCATACGCCTCATAGTCATCCGTATAATACAGACAGCCTTGGGCCGTGTGCGCTTCAATCAAGGGCAACAGCGTCGCCTGCTGGCGATTACTCACGGCAAAGACCCGCACCACACCATTGCGCTTGAGCAAACCAAACACCAACGTCTTGCCTGCTGCGCCCCAGCCTCGCTTGCCTTTTCGCTTGCCACCAAAGGCGCTTTCGTCACATTCGATGCTGCCGACCAAGGCTTTGTCGCACTCTTCGAGCAGCGCCATCGTGCGCCGAATCAGCAAAAAGAAACGCTCCGTAGCTGCGAGCGAGGCCGGAGAACGAAAGCGCAACCGATAAGCGGGCACGCCCAGCACAAAGTGTTCCAACAGTTTACGTTTGCTCGCCTCGCTCAAGCGGCAACTGTGCCACACGCTGCGAAAACTCTGACGCTGGCCGCACGCCCGGCACTTGTGGCGACCTCGCTCAACTGCCAAAACCAGTGATGTCCACAGCGCACACACGACTTTCGCATAGCCTCTTCTTCCCAGAGTTTAGTCCGGTTTGAGGGGGTATTACCAGAGCCAATTGCTAGTGCCCAGGTGGTTGGTGGGATCCAAATTTCCGTTGCCGGAACTGGTCGAAGTGATGGCGGGATTGTTCCCAGTGCCCTTATACTCGGCCACCAGGATCGTCCTGGATGGCTCCTGCATGTCGGCTAATGAAGTGGTTTTAAGCGTTCCATCCACCACCGATGCCATATCCAGCGGACGGTCGTAACCGAAGCCAGTGCTGGCAGCCCTGGGGCCAAACCAGGTGCCATTGGCCTGGTAGTCAGTGAAAACGCGAGCTGTCGGGTCGCTGCACGATACAACCGTCGCAGTTTTGTTGGAGAGGCATTTAAACACCGCCTTGCTCTTCATGTAGGGCTGAACCAGTTCGCCCCAGGGCGCAGAACAAGTATTGGCAAAGTTCTGGCGAATCAGGACCATCTGCTCGTCGTAATCCTGGGCATATTGCATGATACCTAGCCCGACTTGCTTCATATTACTCTGACAGGAGGCGCGACGGGCATTTTCGCGTGCCTTGGCAAAAACGGGAAAGAGAATCGCCGCCAGGATAGCTATAATGGCTATGACAACTAATAGTTCGATGAGCGTGAATCCCTTGCGGCCTGACCTGCACCCTCTGAGAGTGCCAAAGCTAAGTCTCATAAATTGCCTCCAATAGACGTGGGTTACTATTATACCCATAATCTTCAAAAAGTAAACCGGTTTACAAAATTTTATTTTCATGCCTCGTGAGGCACAATTGGATTTACTTTAGAACTGCTAATCAATGGCGACTAGATAGGTGAAGATGCAATGGATCCAAGGTATAATGCTATTGTAAACCGGTTTTTATCATTTAGGTCTTCCGCTACGAGAATGCTCATCAGACATCTACTCATGGGTGCAGTTTTAGCTATGTCTTCAACTAACATAACGGCGGGCGTCGCTATGGCCGTGGGCACTGACGCGACGCCGGCAGAATGGATTGATGCGGATACCGGGCATCGGGTGATTCGCTTATCACAGGAGCCAGGGAGTGCCAGCCTGTACTTTCATCAGAACGCTTACTCGGCGGATGGGCAGCAGCTTATCATCACGACCCCAACTGGCATCTCTGCTATCAACCTCAAGACACGAGAAGTCGAGCAAGTGGTGGATGGCCCGGTCAACGTTATTGTAACGGGCAGAAAAACGGGCGATGTGTATTACACCAGAGGCAACACTGTTTATGCCACCAACCTCCATACTCATGCCACCCGATCAGTCGTCAAGCTCCCCACTGGACACAGCGTCTCAACCCTCAATGCGGATGAAACGTTGTTGGCGGGCACCGTTGAGGCTACCGACCCAACGGGCAAGACGCCGCGCCCGGAACCACCTAAGCTGCGGCCACAACGCGAGCGGATGTTCCCTGGCAAGCAGCAACTAACGCCAGAGGAAACTGCTGCTGCCGCTAAGGAAGAGAAGCTTGCGCGTAACCTCATTAACCCGCGCCCAAAAGCTCTAGTCACTATCAATACGAAGACGGGTGAGGTGAAGACCTTCAATTACAGCTATGACTGGCTAAATCATCTTCAGTTTTCACCCGTTGATCCTACGCTCCTCATGTTTTGTCACGAAGGGACCTGGCATGAGGTGGATAGAATCTGGACAATTCGCAGCGATGGCACCGGGCTACGCTTGATGCATAAACGCAGCATGGATATGGAAATCGCCGGGCACGAGTTCTGGAACCCGGATGGCAAGATTATTTGGTATGATCTCCAGACGCCACGGAGCCAGGTGTTCTGGATTGCGGGTGTCAATATCAAGACGGGCAAGGAGATTCGTTACCCCGTCGAGCGAAATCAATGGTCGGTGCATTATAATGTCTCGCCTGATGGCACCCTGTTCGCGGGTGATGGCGGCGATCCGGGCCAGGTCGCTTTCGCACCCGATGGCAGGTGGCTCAATCTTTTCCACCGCCAACCCGATGGCACATTAAAGTGCGAACGACTGGTCAATATGGCGCAGCACAATTATCATCTGGAACCCAATGTCACCTTCACCCCCGATGGCACGTGGGTCGTCTTCCGCTCCAATATGTTCGGCCTCAGCCATGTCTTTGCGGTTGAAGTAAAGAAGGCGGCAGACCCTAAATAGCATGACTCGCTAAAACTCCTCCCTAAGAGTCACGGTGACGAGAGCTATAAACCTAGTGGGAGAGACAAAGATTCAATCATGCGAATGTTAAACCGTTGGTCAGTTTTGCTTTGGATGGGCTGGCTGTTTGCTTCAATAGTAGCCTTTTTGCCAGCAGCCTTGGCGGATGAGCCGCCGCAAAGTTCAAGAGTGACATACAGCTTCAATGCCGATTGGCGTGTTCACGTTGGCAATATAGCGGGTGCTGAAGCGATTGGTTTCAACGATGCCAGTTGGCAACGAGTCAGCACGCCCTATGCCTGGAACGAGGATAGTGCGTTTAAGGTAAGTATCGAGCAACTACCGACTGGCATTGCCTGGTATCGCAAGCATTTCAAGTTACGCTCTAATAGTGCTGGCAAAAAGATATTCCTGGAGTTTGAAGGCATCCGACAGGCGGGCGAGTTTTATCTCAATGGCACATGGCTCGGACGGCACGAGAACGGCGTGATGGCGTTTGGTTTCGACATCACCTCTCAGCTAAAGCCCGCACCCCAGGAGAATGTGTTGGCCGTGAAGGTTGACAACGCCTGGAACTATCATGAGAAGGCCACTAATTCTGCCTTCCAGTGGAACGACCGGAACTTCTTTGCGAACTATGGAGGCATTAACAAAAACGTCTATCTGCACGTCACAGACAAACTCTACCAGACGCTGCCCTTATATTCTAACCTGGGCACCACTGGCGTTTATGTATATGCTCAGGATTTTAACATCGCGGGCAAATCCGCCAGAATCACAACTGAATCTCAGGTTAAGAACGAGCAAGCACAGACCAGCACGTTTCACTATGAGGTGGTCATTGAGGACATGGCAGGCCAGGTAGTCAAGACCATTGATGGTGGCCAGAGCACGCTGGCTCCAGGCGAAACTAAAACTGTTAGCGCCAGTGCAGTCGTAAATGGTCTGAATTTTTGGAGCTGGGGCTATGGCTATCTCTATAATGTCTACACGATATTGCGCGTGGGCAATCAGACGGTGGATGTGGTCAAGACCCGCACCGGTTTCCGCAAGACGGAGTTCGGTCACGGCATGGCCAGGTTGAACGACCGTGCTATTCAGTTCAAAGGTTATGGCCAGCGCACTACCAACGAGTGGCCAGCGGTTGGGCTTAGCGTGCCAGCATGGATGAGCGACTACAGCAATCGCCTGATGGTGCAAAGCAACGCGAACCTCGTGCGCTGGATGCATGTCACGCCGTGGAAGCAGGACGTAGAATCATGCGACCGCGTGGGCTTAATGCAAGCCATGCCAGCCGGTGACTCCGAAGGCGATGTGCAAGGTCGCCGCTGGGAGTTGCGCCTGGACGTAATGCGTGATGCCATCATTTACAACCGCAACAATCCCAGCATTATCTTTTATGAGTCCGGCAACAAAGGCGTCAGCGAAGAGCATATGCGGCAGATGAAGGCGTTGCGTAATCAGTTCGATCCGCATGGCGGGAGGGTCTCCGGTGCCCGCGAAATGCTGGCCAGCAAAGAAGCCGAGTATGGTGGCGAAATGCTGTACATCAACAAGAGTGCGAGGATACCCTTTTGGGCGATGGAATACTCGCGGGATGAGGGACTGCGTAAATACTGGGACGAGTTTACGCCGCCTTTTCACAAGGATGGCGGTGGCCCACAACACAACGGGCAAGATGCCAGTGCCTACAACCGCAACCAGGATTCCCATGCCATCGAAGACGTAGTGCGCTGGTATGACTACTGGCATGAGCGGCCTGGCACGGGAGCACGCGTCAATGCCGGTGGGGTAAATATTATTTTCTCCGACTCCAACACCCACCATCGCGGGGCGCAGAGCTATCGCACGAGTGGCGAAGTGGACGCCCTGCGCATTCCCAAAGATGGCTACTTTGCCCATCAGGTGATGTGGGATGGCTGGGTCAATGTCGAGCATCCCCACGCTTACATTATTGGCCACTGGAACTACGCGGCGGGCACGAAGAAGCCAGTTTATGTGGTGTCCAGCGCCGATAAGGTCGAACTTTTTATTAATGGGCAATCGCAGGGCTTCGGCATGCAGAGCAGTCGCTTTCTTTTTACCTTCAAAGACATCACATGGCAGCCAGGCCAAATTCGCGCGGTGGGCTACGACACGGCTAACAAGCCAGTCTGTCAGGACAGCAAGCAGACGGCAGGGACACCTACTGCTATTCGACTGACACCCCACACCGGGCCGCATGGATGGCAGGCGGATGGCGCCGATCTGGCGCTGGTGGATGTCGAAGTCATAGACGCGGGCGGCAATCGCTGCCCGACAGCTTTGAACCTTATCCAGTTCTCCCTGTTTGGCCCTGCCCAATGGCGCGGCGGCATCGCCCAGGGGCCAGACAATTACATTTTGTCCAAGAGCTTGCCCGTTGAAGGTGGCATCAACCGCGTCCTGCTGCGCGCGTTGCCACAAGCCGGAAAGATTGTATTAACCGCAACCAGCGAGGGTCTTAAATCTGCGGCTATCGAAATCGCTTCCCACCCGGTCTCCATTACCGATGGGCTTTCCATAGCGTTACCCAATACTGGATTGACATCCTATCTCGGACGGGGGCCAACGCCTCCCGGTGATTCGATAACTGTGACACGCAAGCCAGTGCGAATTGTCAACGCCACCGCAGGGGCCAGCAGCGACCAGGCGGCCTTGAGCTTTGATGACAACGAGACCACCAGTTGGTCTAACGACGGTAAGCTGGCGACGGGGTGGATTCAATACGACTTAGCGCAACCGGCCCTGGTGAGCGAAATTACCCTTAAATTGGGGGGCTGGCGCACCAAGAGCTATCCTCTCCGCATCACAGTGGATGGCCAGGAAGTCTTCACTGGCAACACGCCTCAAAGTCTGGGTTATGTAACGATTCCAGTTAAGCCCATGACTGGCAAACAGGTGAAGATTGAACTCATCGGTGCTACCGTGCAACGCGATGCCTTCGGTACCATCGTTGAACTCAAAAACCCGGCCAACGCCGCAACCATCGGCAGTGCGGGCAACGCCAAAGGAACGCTCAATATTATTGAGGCGGAAGTCTATGAGCCAGTCACTCAAAGCCAAGACTAACAACAAGCTTACAGCCATAAGTAGCGCCCTTAGGATAACCAATAGTCGGCTATGAAATCTCATTCTCTGGAAGAAGTGCGGGCTGTAAAACCCCAGGCTCTTAAACTGTTTAAGCCGCTGGCTGCCGTGGTGGGAGTTGGCATCACGCGCGTTGAGAATGGCTATGGCCTCAAGATTAATCTTCAGCAACAGCCACCACCGGGCGTTACGCTGCCCACCGAAGTGGCGGGCGTTCCCGTGTAAGTCGAAGTGGTGGGCACCATCAAAAAGCAAACCCTGGTTTAAGCTTTATGCCATGCACTGCCGCCGTAGGCGGTTGGCATCTTCTCGCTGCCCCCACAACTTCCTGAATTTGGTGTTTCTAATCTGCCTCAAGTTTGCTGGTGTCTGGATGAGACTATAGGGTGAATGCAGGGTTAAAAACTATACCCGACTTCAAAACAATTCAGATGGTTATGACCACCGAAAACAGGATTGACTTGATCGGCGGCCAGATTGTTGACATAGGCCCATTGCAGACTGAAATTGCCCCTGGTCACGCCGAGACCATAAGTGGAATTCCCATTGCGCCGTCCCACCCGCAAGGCTAAGGCGGAGGCGACCATCCACTCCGCGCCAGCATAAGTTTCGTGCCCGGTGATGCCAGAGCCATCGCCGGTCAGGGAACCTTTATCGTGTTCAAAGACCAGGGTCAGCTTTTTCGTGGGTTGAATATTAAAGCCGCCCGCCAAGTTGACCGCGTGGAAATTCGCCGTGTGGGTCACTAGACCTGCCGGGGCCAGAGCCGGGGGGACGGTCATGGTGGCACGCTCCCAGAAGTTGTCATAAATGAGGCCGAAGCGGCCCCACTCCGCGAATTTATAATCCAGCCCGACACGCCCTCCTAACTTCGAGAATTGCGAGACAATCGGTCGTCCATCGAAATGGATGTCAATGCCGGGCGCACCGATAGCGCCTAAGACATGATGGGTCGCCAATACGGGCGCAGCGGAGACGCCCAGCGCCAACTTTGGATTAATCCGGTGCCCGTAAAATAGCCCCACGCTTTCCTCGCTGAGCTTTTGGGTGGAACCAGGAAAAGCTGTGGCCAGAAAACTGGAGTGCGTTGGCGATTTAACGTTCGAGTATAAAATTTGCCCCCCGCCATTGGCCCCTAATGGTAGGGCCACGCTGACCATATTCGTTTTAAAGGTGGTGCTATTGGTAAAGCTGGCCTGGAGATGGCGCACATCAGCCGCCACCTGCTTGTTGTCGGCGGCATCCGCCGGGTTCAAGCTGTCCGGGCCGGGGATGCAGGCGACCGCGCCACCCATGCCATAGCCGCGCACCGTCGCGGTGCGGGTCGCGCCAAAGAAGTGACTCAGCGCATATACTTGCGGGCCTAACTGAGCCTGAGCGGTGGCGACTGGCCAGAGGCCAACCACAGCACAAACGATAGCACAAATGGTGCAGCGGAACGGGCGCGGGCTTATCATAGCTAACTGTCTCCTGTAAACAAACCTGCCCTGCCAATTAATTCATGGCAGCGGAAGGGGATTATGTAGGTTGTACTGGAAACTGCTCCGGCTTGTCAAATGCGGCAGGGGACAACTAGCGGCACATTCGTCTAAATGCTTAAAATTCGCTATAATAGGGCGAATAGGGCATAAGCCACGCGATAGTGAACCACACGCTGATTTATGCAGCTTGCGACTAGCGCCAGAGTCGCCAAATGCTGTTCGACAGGGAGGGCATATGGCCACAGCCACCAAATCTAAGGCACATCATAAACACCATAAGAAATCGCATGAGCCAGCTTCACTCAAGTTTCCTAAAGTGGAGCACCCATTTAATTGGGATAGTTCCACGATGCGTCAGGTCGCTGATCCTTTAGCGGATAATGTCATCGCCGCCATTAATTCAGGGCCAGATGCCGATGTCAACACGCAGCAGGTCAATGCTATTCTGGCCCATGTGACCAGCAATGAACGCATTGATCCCGCCACTTTATGCCAGGCCTTGCCGGAAGCAGCACGGGCACCTTTAACGGAATACCTGACTAAAAGTCTGGAGTTGCCCCCGGACTTAGATGAAGAAAAGCTGCAACAGGGAGAAACCTTTTTTGCCGAGCACGGGCCAACCATCGTGTTGTTGCTGATGTGCAAGTCCATGCCAGAGTGCTACGCCGCTAAGAATGCGTCTGAGGTGCTGGCGGGCACCGGGCTGATGAGCAAATGCCTGAAGCGGCGCATGGTCGAAACCGGGCAATTCCTGATTGATGCCATGTCCCCCGGTGGCCTGCGCCCGGATGGGCACGGGCGCGGCCTTTATAGCGCGCAGAAAGTCCGGCTGATGCACGCAGCGATTCGCTATCACGTTATCCATCATACGGGCTACCAAGATTATGCAACAAGCGGCACCCCCATTAATCAGGAAGATATGATAGCCACCCTGCTTTCCTTCTCCCATTTAATCATTGAGGGCATAGCTCAACTAGGCATTCCCTGCACGGCCCAGGAAGCCGAGGGCTATCTCTATGCCTGTAATCTAATGGGCTATATGTTAGGGGTGCGCGAGGAGTTACTGCCACGGAGCGTAGCCGAGGCGCGGGTCGCCTGGCAGGACATTACCAAGCGAGAATATGAAGCATCGCAGGCAGGCCAGGAACTAACAGCAGCGATGGTGGATTTATTAGAAGCCACCACTCCGGGCACCGAGTTTAAGCCGCTGCCGATCCGCCTGATGCGCTACTTGGCGGGCGATAAAGTCTCTGACCTGGTTAAAGTGCCACCGGATGGCAAATCCTGGCGTCTTTTAACTAAAATCGCAACTCGCCTCTGGCTTTTTATCGTCCGCGATCTCGCGCGCAAGAAAAAGAAGTATCCGCTCTTTAAAATCGTCTATGGCCATTTTAGTCTGCATCTCCTTAATACCTTAGAACGGACTGGACTGGATGGGAAGCCAGCCACTTTCACTATTCCTGATGAGTGTCGCCTGCAATGGGGTATGGCGGCTAACGCGCCTGTTACTTCGCCCCCCGCAACACCGCCTGCGGCATAATGACCTGGCTAAATCCATTGTGCTACCCACTACAGTTCAACGCTGATATGGTTTCAATTTTCATCGCTGCTATAAACCATGAAGCCGATTAAGATTTTAGGGGCTGGATTAGCGGGTTTGACGGCTGCCATCAATCTGGCTAAAGCTGGCTATGAAGTAGCCGTCTTTGAGCAGCATGACGATGTTGGCAAGCGATTCGACGGCGATCTCCAGGGAATAGAAAACTGGTCAGAGCAGTTAGACACGCGCGCCGACTTCGCGCGCATGAATCTGGAAATCAACTTCGACTTCGATCCATCTTACGAACTGGTGGTGAAGAATCGGGTCGCTACGGAGCGGCTGCACTTTGAGCGGGCGCTCTTTTATTTAGTCAAGCGCGGCAGTGGCGCTGGGAGTCTTGATCAAGGGCTTAAACGGCAAGCGTTAGAGGCAGGAGTGGAACTTCATTTTGGCCAGACCATTCCCACCAGCGAAGCCGATATTATTGCGACTGGCCCAAACCCCAGGGAAACTTTTGTGATTGGCAAAGGCGTGATATTTAAGAGCTGTCCCCAAACCAGCGCTGTGACTGATGCCGCTATCGCATTGATCGAACCCGGCAGGGCATTAACTGGCTATTCTTACCTGCTGATGGTTGGGGGTTATGGCACTATCTGTAGTGTATTATTCGATGACTTCCCCGCTATTCATCGCTGTTACGAGCAAAGCAGGCAAGTCTTCGATGTCATGCTACCATTAGGCAAGTTGCAAATGAAGAAGGTTGGCGGTGTGGGCTGCATTGCGTTACGCAATGAGTGGCAGCAGGGGCCGAGTCTGGTGGTTGGCGAAGCGGCAGGCTTGCAAGATTTTCTGTGGGCCTATGGTATCCGCCATGCGCTAAACTCCGGTTATCTGGCCGCCCACTGCATCATTCATCATCAAGATTACGCGGTGCTGGCACGCCAGAACTTTGAAAGCAAATTAAAGGCGAGCCTCGTCAATCGCTACCTGTGGGAGAAACTTATGGTGAGTCACTTTTCGCCTTATCTCGGTAAGCTTATAAAGCGTGCCGACGTTTTCAAGCTGCTCCGTTCCCTGCATAGTTATAATTATGGACAACGCTTGCTCTATCCGTTCGCGCTGCGCAAGATGCGCAAACGGTATCCTGCATTGAGGCTATAAAAACTTATAATGGCCAACGGCACAGCGCCGCACACCATTCATTCATCATGGTCACGCTTCCCGGTTACACGGTTACAGAGGAGATATATAATGGCCCCTGCACTCTTATGCACCGGGGCTATCGGCAAGCCGACCATAAACCGGTTACGATTAAGCTTTTTAACACCAAGACCCCCACGGCTACGGCTATCGCGCGGCTGATTCACGAATATGAAATCACCAAAGACTTAAATCTCGAAGGTATTGTTAAAGCCTATAGCCTGGAATCGCAACCAGGCCGCCTGGCGCTGATTCTGGATGATTTCCAGGGTGTCACGCTTGAAAGTCTCATCAGGGCCGGGGCCTTAGACCTGACCACAGCCTTACAGATCGCTGTGCAGTTAGCCCGCATTATGGCACGGCTGCACCAACAGAATATCATCCACAAAGATATTAATCCACACCATATCCTGATTCATCGCCAGACGGGGGTGGTGGCACTCACTGACTTTAGCATTGCGACCATCCTCGCGCGGGAAACACCCCAGGTCAGCAATCTTCATCTGCTCAATGGCACGCTGGCTTACAATTCACCAGAGCAAACCGGGCGCATGAATCGCGGCCTCGATTATCGCACCGATTTTTATTCGTTTGGGGTAACGCTCTATGAGATGCTAACGGGCAAGTTGCCATTTGTCGCCAGTGACTCCCTGGAATTAATCCATTGCCATATTGCCCGGCAACCTGTGCCACCCTGCCAGGTGCAAACCGCGATTCCCCAGACGGTGTCCGATATTGTGATGAAGCTATTGTCCAAGACGGCAGAGGAGCGTTATCACAGCGCCTATGGTCTGGCGGCGGATTTAGAGCAGTGTCTGGCCCAACTGGAAGCTAAAGGCTGCATAGATGATTTCGTGCCTGGCCTGCAAGACGTGTCTTACAAATTCCAGATACCACAGCGTCTTTATGGCCGCGAGCAAGATATTAAAGTCTTGCTGGATGCCTTTGAGCGAGTCTGTTCCGGCCCGCCGGAATTGCTGCTCGTCACGGGCTATTCCGGCATTGGGAAATCAACCCTGGTTCACGAAGCCCACAAACCGATTGCGCGTCAACGCGGTTATTTTATCTCCGGTAAGTTTGACCAGTATAAACGGAATATCCCCTACTCTGCTCTTATCCAGGCTTTTCAGGGTTTAATCCAGCAACTCTTAACCGAGAGCGAAGAGCAGATTGCCAACTGGCGTCAGGCCCTCACCCATGCACTGGGCGCTAATGCGCAAGTCATTGTGGATGTTATTCCTGAAGTGGAGTTAATCATTGGCCCGCAACCTCCGGTTGCGCAGCAGGGGCCGCAGGAATCCCAGAACCGTTTTAATCTCGTCTTTCAAAACTTCATTGGCGTTTTTACACAGCAAGCGCATCCTTTAGTGATTTTCCTGGATGATTTGCAGTGGGCCGATGCCGGATCGCTAAATCTGCTCCGTATCCTGATGACCGACCCAGCCAGTCGCTATCTCTTGATGATAGGCGCTTACCGGGACAATGAGGTGAGCCAGGCGCATCCCTTAGTGGCAGCATTAGATGATATTCGCAAGGCGCAGACGCTTGTGCAGCAGATTGAGTTAGGGCCGTTAGATTTAGCCTGCGTCAATGAGTTGGTGGCCGATACGCTCTATTGCGCTCCGGCCCGCTCCCGGCCCCTAGCCCAACTGCTGCTCCGTAAAACGGCTGGCAATCCGTTCTTTTTAAATCAACTACTGCAATCGTTTTATCGAGATCAACTGGTAAAGTTTGATCCCGATGTTTTGAGCTGGCAGTGGGATTTGAAGCAGATTGAAGACAGCGGCATCACGGATAATGTGGTTGAGTTGATGTCCGGCAAGATTCAGCGCATCTCACCCCAGGCTCAGCATATCCTGAAATTGGCGGCCTGTATCGGCAACCAATTCGACCTGGAGACCTTAGCTATCATCCATGAGAAATCACGGGTTGAAACGCTCTCCGATCTCTGGGAAGCGGTGCAGGAAGGGCTAATCATCGCGCCTCCGAATGCAGTCACCCAGATGCAAGAATTGCCCCCGCAGGAGCTTGACGAATTAGGTTTAAATACCCTCGCCGTGACCTATAAGTTCCTCCACGACCGTGTCCAGCAAGCCGCTTATGCGCAAATTGCGGACGAGCAGAAGAAAATCATCCACCTCAAATTAGGGCAGTTGCTCCTGCAAAACACCGCCGCCGGAGAACATGATGAAAAGCTGTTTGACATCGTTAATCATCTGAATCTTGGTCGTGCCTTAATGCACGATCAGGTGCAACAAGACAGTCTCGCGGAGCTAAACCTGCGCGCCGGTAAAAAAGCGAAAGCCTCTGCCGCTTACGAAGCATCGTCGCGTTATCTGGCCGATGGCATCAGCCTCTTACCACCGGATAGCTGGCAGACACGCTATGACCTGAGCTTTGCTTTAAGCTTTGAACGCTATGAGTGCGCCTATCTGCTTGGCGATTACGAAGCCACAGAACCGATGTTTGAGCAACTTTTAGCACAGGCCAACTCGGTCTTGGATAAGGCCAGGGTATACGCGATGCGGGTGACTTCCTATGCGACGCGCGCCATGCATCAGGAAGCTTGCGATGCAGGCCGCGAAGCGTTGGCTCTGCTAGGCATGAATATACCAGCAGCGCCCAATAAGTTCAGCATTCTCTCCCGCTTATTGAAGGTTAAGGCCAGTGTAGGCCGTAAACCGATCAAGAGCCTGACGAGGCTACCGGATATGGCCGACCCCGAAAAGCGGGCTATCGTTTTTCTGCTGCGCGAGATGACGGGTAGTGCTTACCAGGTGACACCGGAGATATTTGCAGTTGTCGTCTTGGAGCTAACTTACACTTCGCTCCGCTTTGGTAATACGGCCTGGGCGCACCAGGGTTATGGACTCTATGGCGCTATCCTGTGCGGAGTCTTAGGTGACCTGAAAGCAGGCAATGAGTTTGGCCAGTTAGGGTTGGCTATAGCTGAGAAATACAACGATGTTTCCTCCATCTCCAGGTCATGTTTTATCTGGGCCGCCTTTAGCAATCACTGGATGCGCCATGCCAAGACCAATCTTACGCTTTTTCAGCGAGCCTATGAAACAGCTCTGGAATCAGGCGATTATCATTGCCTGGAATACGTGGTAGCCAACACCCCTTTTCATAAACTGCTGCTCGGCTTCCCGCTTCAGGAAGTCTATGAGGCAGCGGATAAGCAGTTGGATTTTGTCCAGCGTGTAAAATATGAGGATGGTCTCAATTTCCTCAAGACTTATAAGCAAACCGTGCGGTGCCTGCAAGGTGCCACAGCGAGTCATTCCAGCTTCAGCGATGCCGACTACGATGAAGCAGCAGAGCGCAGGCATATGCAAAGCACGACAGGTCAACTCCCACTGCACTGGTATGCCATCAACAAACTCATGACGCTGTACCTGTTTGGGGAGTATGAGGGCGCCTTAGAAATGGCCCTTTTATCGGACAGCATGGTGGAGCTTTCCGCCGGATTTTGGTATGTAGCAATTCACTACTGGTATTACTCCCTAACCTTAGCGGCGTTGTATCCCATGGCAACACGCGAGCTACGAGCCAAATATCGGCGCACCTTGCAGAGCAATCAGCGCAAAATGAAAAAGTGGGCGCGGTATTGCCCGGAGAATTTTCAGCATCAGTATCTCTTAGTGCAAGCGGAAATAGCACGGCTTACCCATAAAGACAGCGCCGCCATGCAGCTTTATGATGACGCCATCCAGTCGGCGCAAGAGCAGGGCTATATGCAGAATGCGGCTCTCGCCAGCGAATTGGCAGGCCGTTTTCACCTCGCGCGGGGCCAAAGCAACATCGCCAAGAGTTACTTGGTAGAAGCTCATTACGGTTATGTTCAATGGGGTGCAACCGGTAAGGTTGCCGCTTTAGAGCAACAATATCCAGACTTGCTGGTTAATGCAATAAGTCCCTCGCCAGCAGTAACAGGCATAATAACGGCGCAGGATACAACGATCCCCGATCCACTGGCTGAAGCAAAGTCATCGGCGCTGGATTTGTCTACTGTCATTAAGACAGCCCAGGCACTTTCCGGTGAGATTGATCTGAGTCGCCTCCTACGCCAACTGATGCGCTTCGCCATCGAAAACGCTGGTGCGCAGAAGGGTATGCTGCTACTGGAAAAGGGTGGCAAGTTGGTTATTGAGGCCGAGGGTGCAGTGGACGAACCGGAGGTCGCTGTACTGCAATCCAGCCCCTTGGGCGAACGCGGCGATGCTCCGGCAGCGATTATTCATTATGTGGCTCGCACCGGGGAAAGTCTCGTGCTGCAAGACGCCACCCGCGAAGGTATCTTCACCGCAGACCCCTATGTTCTGGCGGACCAACCGCATTCCATTCTGTGCGCGCCTATCGTGCATCAGTCGAAATTGATCGGAATTCTCTATCTGGAGAATGCCCTGACACCGGGAGTTTTCAATCAAGATCGCTTGGAAGTTTTAAATATTATCTCGGCGCAAGCTGCCATTTCGCTGCAAAATGCCATTCTCTATCGTGATTTGAACGATGCCAAAGTCAGCTTGCAAAATAGCAATGAACTGTTGGAAGAATCTAACCGTACTCTGGAAGAGAAAGTTGTCGCTCGCACGGTGGAATTGCAGACCAAAAATCAACAGTTAGAGCAGACCTTGAGTGCCTTGAAAGAGATGCAGAATAAGGTCATTATTCAAGAAAAGATGGCTTCTTTAGGAACTTTAACCGCAGGTGTCGCGCACGAAATTAAGAATCCTTTGAATTTTGTCAACAACTTTGCGCTCCTTTCGGTTGATCTGGTGAACGAGCTAACCGAACTGATAACGCAGCAGGAGGCGCACTGGGATGACAAAACCAAAGAGTATCTCGATGAAATTTTGCATGACCTCGAACTGAATGCGCAGAAGATTACTGAGCACGGCAAGCGGGCCGATAGCATTGTGCGCAGTATGCTGCTCCACTCGCGCGGTCAGGCGGGCCAGGTGGAAGCGACCGATTTAAATGTATTGGTAGAGGAAGCCGCTAATCTGATCTATCATGGGCAGCGTGCTACGGATGCCGCCTTTAATGTCACTTTTGAAAAGGACTTCGATCCGGCTCTGGGCACGGTGCAGGTGGTGCCACAGGAGATAAGCCGCGTGGTTCTTAATGTTGTGAGTAATGCCTGCTATGCTGTGCAGCAGAAGCAGCGCCAGGCCGGAACCGGTTATAACCCCTGTGTGTGCCTGAGTACCCGGCGCTTGCCGGATCATGTCGAAATTCGGATTCGAGATAACGGAGACGGCATCGCGCCTGCTGCGCTGGAAAAAATATTCAATCCCTTCTTTACCACGAAACCTGCGGGCGAAGGCACTGGTTTGGGATTGTCGCTCAGCTATGATATTATCGTGCACCAACACGGCGGCGACCTTAAAGTGGAAACCGAGCCAGGCCAGTACACGGAATTTATTATTAATCTACCGTCTAAAGGCTAAATCGTGCTGGGGAGTTTGGCTGAGGCTTGACGCACATAGTAGAATCAACTATTATCCACTACGTTTTCTTGACCCCCTCGTAGGACGACCCGACATGAGGTTAGGTGACCTATTATGCCCGCTAAGATTCTCGTTGTAGATGACGAACACGATTTAGAGTTACTCATTCGTCAACGCTTTCGCCGGGCCATTCGAGACGGAGAGTTAGAGTTTAGCTTCGCCCATAATGGGCTGGAAGCACTCGCTCAAATTGAATCGGATGTGGAAATTGCCGTGGTTTTAACGGACATCAATATGCCCCACATGGATGGACTCACCTTCCTCGCCAAAATGGAAGAGATGAACCTGCCCACCAAGGCAGTGGTGGTCTCGGCTTACGGCGATATGGATAATATTCGCACCGCGATGAATCGGGGAGCCTTTGACTTCCTGACCAAACCCATTGATTTTCATGATGTCGAGATTACGATCATCAAGACATTGGAATATGTGAACCAACTGCGCGAAAGTCGCCGCGCCGAAGAATATCGTATCGCTAAAGAAGCCGCCGAACAGAATTATGAACGCTTGCGGGAATTAGAAGCTTTGCGCGACAGCCTGACCTCCATGATCGTGCATGATCTACGCACGCCACTCACCTCATTTATCGGTGGTCTGGAATCAATGACAGTCATGGGCGACCTAAACGAGGATCAGTCCGAATGTCTGGACATCGCGTTGACTGGTGGTTATACCCTGCTGGGTATGATTAACGATCTGCTCGATATTAGCAAAATGGAATCTGGTCTGCTGCAATTGGAATATAACGAGATTGAGATCATGGCCTTATTGCAGCGCAGTGTGAATCAAGTCGCGGCTTTAGCCAGCAACAAAAACCTCAGCCTCATTGTCGAGGACTGCCCCGACTTGCCCCAGCTCAAAGCGGATCAAGAAAAATTAGAGCGCACGCTGACCAACCTCTTAGGCAATGCGATTAAATTTACGCCGACAGGTGGCACCGTCACCGCCAAAGTGGATGCAAGCCATGAGCCACAGATGTTGCTCTTTAGCGTTATAGATACCGGCGAAGGTATTCCCGATACGGCCTTTGAACGCATCTTTGACAAATTCGGCCAGGTTGAGACCCGCCAATCAGGGCGCAAATTGTCTACGGGTTTAGGTCTGACTTTTTGCAAAATGGCAGTCGAAGCCCACAATGGCCGTATCTGGGTTGAAAGCGAATTGGGCCAGGGCAGCAAGTTCTCTTTTCTAATCCCCCTTCAGCCAGCCTTGACTTAGCTAACAGCAAGCGCCGCTTCGAGTTATTCGATTAAGGTATAGCGATTGGATGGCTACAGGGTGGGATAGGCGCGGAGACCTGCCCCGCCCTGATTGTCTGTAACCTCTTATCCTCTAAGTGCTATATCTCTGAGGCTACTATTACAATTCTTTTCTGACCTACTATAAATGGTATGCTTCCATTACATAATTGATATGCAAAGTAGAAACCTCATTATAGCCGCGATCACCTGCCTTAGCAGCTTGTCAGCGGCTTCGTTCCGTGGTGAATTTATGGCAATGGCAGCACCGGCGACAAATTCCTATGACCCACAGGCACCGGCCCCCCCACAGGTGAAGGTTGTCGAAAATGGCGAATCAACGACGCGACCCGAAGACTGCCGCGGCATCATCGTAGGGCCAGGTATTAATCAGCCCGACCCATTTCCTGGGTATGCGGGCTTCGTGGGCTGGGAGTCACCAATTCGGCTGGCCGACGGGGAATGGATAGTAGGCTTCAATGCTGGCTACTGGCACGCCTCTGCGCCAACACCTCTGCGCTACCCGCCTGCCACTCTGGAGCAGTTCCGCAAACTGGGGGTGCCGCTTAATATTGTCGCGCCCACTGGCGGACGGGCGATGATTACCCGCTCAACTGATGCAGGCAAAACCTGGAGCAAGCCAGAGACCTTGATTGACACGCCAGCCGATGACCGCCACCCGGCGTTTGTGCAATTGAGCAAGCGGATAATTCTCTGCTCGTTCTTCACCTACCCTGGTATACCAGAGCACGGTAACTACATCAAAGAACCAGAGTTAGCCGCGCGTGTGAACGTTATTCGCTCTTTTGATGGGGGCCGCACCTGGGAAAAGACACCTCATCGCCTCCCATCACCGTTCGTTTCCGATGAGACAGACGGGCCACTGGTGCGCTTGCAGGATGGCTCTGTCATGCTGGCTATGGATGGTCGCCCGTCCAGTGGCCCGCCAGATCAGGCCGCCTTTTTTCGCTCCACAAATCGGGGCCGCACCTGGAAGTTGCTCTCGACACTTAAAGCCAATCACGATCTTCAGGAAGTCACGGTAGCAGAGTTGCCAGACCGTCGTTTGGTCATGATGGCACGGCCCGAAGGTGACATTAGTTGGTCATACGACCAGGGCCGCACCTGGACGCAGCCTATCACCTTTGGCATGAGGATGTTCGCGCCGAGCCTCTATGTGCTGCGCGATGGCACCCTGGTTTGTCTCCACGGCTCCTACGCACCAGGGGCGGGTGGCCTGCGCGTTATCTTCAGCACGGACGGCGGCCAGACATGGATTGCGCCAGCTAAGGATCATGGTTTTCTCGTAGATAACTCCTACGGCTATGGAAAAGCGATGGAACTGCCAGACGGATCACTTTTCATCACCTATATTGCCACTGGCGGCCATCGTACTGAAGATGCCAAGCAAAACGCTGTGCGTTGCATTCGCTTGCGCATACGGGCTGACCATTCCGGCATTGACCTGCTCCCGGCACCGAACCACTGAAATGATAAATCTTCTCATCGTTCATTCTTGGCATAAGTGGCATCATGCTTTTTCTAACACGTCGGAACGGGTGCGCCAAATTAATCCAATTCTGCACTGGTTTATAGTTGTTTGCGTCCTCGGCATTAACGCGATTGCGTTTGGAGACGTGATTGCGCCCGACAAACCAGGCAAATCAATTTCTGCCAATACTTTAGAGCGTATCGTCCTGTCCGCCGATGGCAAAGGCTTCATACGCGCCACATCGAAAAAGCCGTTCCGACCGTGGGGCGTAAACTACGGCAACAATGGACGTTTAATTGAGGATTTCTGGGATCAAGATTGGCAGACAGTAGCCGATGACTTTCATAAAATAAAACAAATGGGCGGCAATGTGGTGCGGGTGCATTTGCAGTTCGGCAAGTTTATGGAAACGCCGGACAAGCCCAGGGGCGCTGCTCTACAGCAGCTTGGGCGATTACTCCAACTGGCACAAACGACGGGTCTCTACCTCGACCTGACTGGCCTCGCCTGTTATCGTCGGGCTGACACACCACCGTGGTATGATGCACTTAGTGATACCGCACGTTGGGAGGCCCAGGCTGTGTTCTGGCGTGCTATCGCCGCGCAGTGTGCCAGTAGCCCGGCAGTCTTTTGCTATGACCTCATGAACGAGCCAATCTCGCCAGGGTCAAAGGCGGACAAATGGTACACCGGTGAGTTCGGTGGCTATTCCTTCATTCAATTCATCGTCCGTGATCCGGCGGGACGAACGCGCAGAGAGATTGCAACAGCCTGGATTGACAAGCTGACAGCGGCGATCCGTCAGCAGGATAAGACCCATCTCATCACCGTCGGTATGTTGCCTTGGGTTACAGACAGCGGACATATCTCTGGAATCGTGCCTAAAGAGGTCGCGCCTCACCTTGATTTTCTTAGCGTCCATATTTATCCGACGACTAAGCAGCCCGCCGAGGCGACTCGTGCCTTGCAGGAGTGCAACGTAGGCAAGCCTGTAGTCATTGAGGAGACTTTTCCGCTGCATTGCTCGGTGCCGGAACTTGAAACCTTTCTGCGTTCTTTCCGCACCATCGCTTGCGGTTGGGTCTGGCACTACGACGGCAGCACTGTGGAGCAATACGCGGCATTGCAAAAAAGCGGTAAGCTGACCATGAACCAAGCCATCTGGCAAAGTGCATTGCAGTCATTTATTCGTCTCCAGCCAGAATTTGTGTCGGAGGAGAAACGACTACCATAAGCTGCTCAAATACAATAGGCTGCTCAAGAGTGAATTTATGCAAGGTGTCTTCACTGGCACAGATAAAATCATTTTCGGCCTATTTCCTTTTTCGTGTATAAATATTAAACTCTAAACTGAGGTTATAACTCGGAAGAGAATAACTTCTATATCTAAAAGGGGGAGAATATCTCATGAAAAGATTGTCCACCGGTTTAGCCACAGCAGGCGTAGTGCTGGGTATGGCATCAATGGCCCTCGCTGGCACGCCCAAGGCTGGCGCTCCCGGCAAGGCTGCAAAGTCCGCCCCGCCAAGCTGTGCTGTCTGCAAGATGGCACTTTCGACGAAGAAGACCAAGACCAATACGCAAATGGTCAAGATCAAAGGTAAAACCTACTATTGCTGTTCCCATTGCAAGATGGAGGCTCCAACCAAAGGGAAGACCGCGCCGAAGAAACCCTAATTCTTCCTCCGTCGGTGATGCGTATCAAGGTCACAGGTTTTCAGTTTATCGAAAGCCTGTGACCTTTTTCCTTTTGGCGAACTAACAGCCATTGCAGGGGCGCATCAATAATTGGGCTTATTCAGTATTGGATAAATGATAGATTTGCGGTAGACTCTAAAGTGATAAGTTCAGGGAGAGGTCGCATAGCCTGGTTTAGTGCAGCAGCCTACTAATCTGCCAACCCGTTAAACGGTTCGTGGGTTCAAATCCCACCTTCTCCGATAAACATCCACAAGGCCATTACGCATCCCAGGTGGTTGCGCTATGCCTTGTACAAGAGACTCTATCCCCGCCCTTGGCCCCTGATATTTCTGGACGAAGGAGATAATCGCTCCACACCCCAGCCACCTGCACACTGACGATAGAACACTGCAAGGATGCCTCGACTGCGCTAACGCTCGGCTCAGAAGACGCTACCACCCCATGCGTAGTAATTTAGGTTAATTAACGCAAGTTGCTACTTGGGGCCAGTGGTTGAAACGGGGGCTGCAAAACGAAGTCGCCCTGCGGCGACTCCCTTAGTCCGCACAGGCGGACTTGGTCTTCCAGCCCGCGAATTGATTCGCTGGTGGCTCCGTAGCAACTTGCGTTAATTAGTATAATAAGGGCTAAGATTATGCTTGTTGATCCGACAAAGCACACTCTAATGCCAAGTAATATGAAATGCGATGTTCATGCCTGCTGCGGCAACTATTTCACGCCTGGAGAATCTGAATGCAAATTGATGTGCAAGCCACTGCACCCCTGAGAGTTTCTACGCCTTGCCTTGTTATCCCAATCTGGCAAGACACTAAGCTAAGTGGCCCTGCGGCCAACCTGGATAAGAAGCTAAACCGCCTCATTTCAGGTGTTATCGCGGAAGATGGCTACAAGGGCACTGTGGGCGAAACCCGTGTGCTATATACTCAGGACACCATTCCGGCCCCGCGTGTTATTTTGATGGGGATAGGCAAGCAAGCCAAAATGTCAACGACCAAGCTGCGCCATGCAGTGGCCAAAGCTGCCCGCGGGGTGCGGGCCATCAAACGGGAAAGCTTCGCTCTGGCCGTTCCTGCTGTAGCAGGCATTGAACCGGAGCAAGCAGCCATTGCTGTAACCGAAGGCATCCTGTTAGGGTTACACGTTTTCAATGACTTTAAGACCGATGAGGACAGCAAAGGCCAAACCAAAATAACTGGCGCTACGTTGTTGGTAGAAGATGTGGCAGCCGCGCGGCGCGGCGTAGCTTACGGGCAGTTAACGGCAACCGCTAATATCCGGGCACGTGGTTGGGTCAACTTGCCATCCAATCTAAAATCGCCTAAGTTTCTGGCCGAACAAGCCCAGGAGATCTGCGCTCGCAACGGCTTAGAATGCGATATGTGGGATGAGACCAGAATCCAGGCCGAACGCATGGGCGCACTCTATGCTGTCGGCATGGGTAGTGATAATCCACCGCGTTTTATCATCATGGAATATGCTCCCCCTGGAATGGAAAAGGAGCCGCCCATTATTCTGGTGGGTAAGGGCATGAGCTATGATACGGGCGGCTACTCGCTCAAGCCCACGACCAGCATGGAAGACATGAAAGACGATATGGCCGGGGCCGCCGTGGTGTTAGGGGCGATGTCGGCCATAGCAGAGCTAAAACCAAAGCGCCGGGTTATCGGCCTTGTGCCCAGTGCCGAAAATATGGTCAGCGGCAATGCCCAGCGCCCTGGGGACATTGTGACGGCCCGCAACGGCAAAACTATCGAAGTGGTAAACACCGACGCCGAAGGCCGCCTGATTCTGGCCGATGCCTTGAGCTATGCCTGCGAATTAAAGCCTGCCGCGATTATAGACTTCGCCACTTTAACCGGAGCCATTGGTGTAGCCATTGGCCAGGAAGCCGCTGGCCTCTTTGCGACTGATGAAGCCCTGGCCGACAAAATTGAACAAGCTGCCGAAATCACTGGCGATCGCGTCTGGCGATTTCCGCTCTGGGATGAATATAAGGAGCACGTTAAAGGCTCGATCAGCGACCTTAAAAATGTCGGCCAGGAGCGCCGCGCCGGAGCCATTGCCGGGGCCGTCTTCCTGGAGAACTTCGTCGCGGATGACATCCCCTGGGCACACATTGATATGGCCGCCGTCGCCCTTATCCGCGAAGACCGCCCCCTCTCCGCCCGTGGTGCCACTGGCTACGGCGTCCGCTTGACCTTAGAACTGCTCAAGAACTGGTAGATGATTTAGATTGAACCGCCAAGGACGCCAAGAGCGCCAAGGAGAAGAGGAGAGGGGAAACCAGATAGAGTAAGTGTTTGTCATGCTGAGCGCAGCGAAGCATCTATTTTGAGTGAGGCTAAAGTTCGAGTGGAATCAGGCCCCCTATATCTCCGCAGAGTAGATGCTTCGCTGCGCTCAACATGACATCCAATCTTGCAAATTGAACCAATTCCTCTAAAGCGTCTTCTACTTTCCCCCTCTCCTTTTCTCCCCTCTCCTCTTCTTCTTTCTTGGCGCTCTTGGCGTCCTTGGCGGTTCAATAAACTGAGGAATTATGCGCGCTGATTGGGATGATGATCTCTCCATTCTTTCTTCCGAGAATGTCAGTTTCGCGGTAGAAACGGCGGGGCTGGGGACACGCTTTGCCGCAGTGCTCATTGATATGACGCTGCAACTGCTGGTGGCCTTTCCAGTTGCGATCATCGCTAATTATCTTTCGGCCTACTGGATGCCATGGTTAGATACAGCGGGCGAATTTGCGCTAAGGCTTTTTGAAGCTCTCGTTGGCTTTCTGAGTTTTTTGCTCTTCGCCGGATATTTCTTCTTTTTCGAGTGGCTGATGGATGGGCAGACGCCGGGCAAGCGGTGGCTGCATTTGCGCGTTTTACAGACTTCAGCCATGCCCGCGACAGTGTGGCCTGTCTTCGTGCGCAACCTGCTTCGCATTGCCGATTTTCTACCCTTCTTTTATGCAGCGGGTGCGCTCGTGGCTGTGCTAAATCCGCATAATCGGCGGGTGGGCGATTTGGTCGCGGGCACTATTGTGGCACGAGAAAGGCCGCAGAGCGCACAGCCTCTGGTGCTGGATATTGATGAAGCGGTGGATGCCTTTATCTCCGCCACGACTGCCAGTGTCATCAGCACGCCCCACGCCACCGTTTTGACTCCAGCGGTAGCAACTGCTACCAGTGATCCGGCGAATGCAGGTTCTAATGCAGTTGCGGCTCCTGCAACACCCATGTCTCCCATAGCGGCAACCCAAAGCCCCGCGGATATTCGCGCCGCGACTCTCAACCTGAAGCTATCACCCCAGGATTACGAACTGGCCCGCGAGTTTCTGCTGCGCAGGAGTAAGATGCAGGCAGCGGCACGGCAACGGTTAGCGGAGTCCTTGGCCACGCGCTTGGCACAGAAGTTGGGCGAACCGGTGCCGCCACCACATGACAGCGAACCATTCCTCGAACGCATCACCACCATTATTCAAAGCAGTGGCAGTGGGCCGGGCGAAACAACACAGGTGAGGCGATGACAGCAATCGTCATAAGTATTGACACGCGAAACATTCAGGCGGAGCCATGAATGCCGACCGTATCGCTCCTGGGCCAAATCCCGTTTTCGTCCGCGAGACACGGGTGCGCTGGCGGGGGCACGCTTTTACCATCATTTTTAGCTACGTTGTATTATTAGCCATCATGATGCTCGGCGTTTACTGGTCGAGTGCTACCCAGATTGAAGTGACTCCTAACCCACTTCGGCGCATGGCTCAAATCGGCCATAGCCTGTTTCTGAATCTGAGTTGGGTACAGACCCTGGGTTGCTTACTCCTGGCCCCGGCTCTAACCGCCACTTCGATTGCGGTGGAGCGGGAACAGGGGCTTTTAGAAAGCCTGCAAGTCGCTCCGCTCTCGGCCCGGCACATTGTTAGCGGCAAGCTCCTGTCAGTTCTGTTGTTTATGGGGCTGTTGCTGTTAGCCACCTTACCCATCGCTTCACTCTGTTTCTTGATGGGCGGAGTGTCGCCTGCCGAGTTCGCCATTGCCGCCTTATTACAGGCCATAACCGTCCTGACGGGTGCAACGGTCGGCCTTTTTTGCTCCGCCTGGACACGACGTGCCAGCAGTGCTATGACCTTCACCTGGATTTTTATACTGCTGTGGGGCATTGGCAGTTTTTCTGCGGTTTTTGTGGCCCGGATTGTCACCCATGATTGGATAACGCAACTCTTTGGCGATACCAATCCGGTGTTAGCTGTGGTTGCACTGATCGAGCCGCAATTCAGGCGCAGCCGTGTAGCGATGGGAGGTTTTGATGTTGCGCCGTGGGAGGTTAGCTTAGCCTTCCAGTTATTGCTGACTCCCCTACTGCTATGGCTAGCCGTGCGCGGTGTCCGTAAACCTCTCAATGAACCTTACTGGATGGAAGCATCGAAAAAATCAGGGACGCAGCCACAAACCATTGATGCTGCACCTGATCCTGATATAGTTCAACAAGGCAGACAAGAGGCACTATCCGCTATTGAACGAGCTTCGGCATTAAGTAGCCAGTCCCGTTGGGAGTTGCCGCTCTTGCGCCGGGTTCATTTTGCCAATCCACTCCTACAGCGCGAGGTGCGCTCCAAATTTCGTATTCGCCGGATGCCACTCTGGAACATACTCATTATCGGAGGGGTGTTGCTGATCGTAGCTTACTGGTATCTCTATGGCATGATAGAGATCATTGAAAATCCAGGCGAGCGTGAGGCTTACTGGTGGACAATCTGTTTCCTCGGCTTGATAGTCTTAATGATCGCCGCTTCGATTATGGGCGCAGGAGGCTTCACGGGTGAGCGTCAAAATGGAACGTGGGAGGGGCTAGCACTTTCGCGGATGAGTTCAGGCCAGATTATTGTGGCTAAACTGCTGGCTCCCTTAATCGCCTGCTTTGTTTATTCCATCCCCGCCTGGCCCCTGCTCGGATGTTGCCTGTTGCAAGATGGTGTTATGGGAAGCTATCCACGACCAGGTGTGCAGTTGATTCAAGCTGCTATTGCTATCCTCATAGTGTTAGCCACAGTCTGGTGTTGCATCGCATGGAGCCTGTGGTTATCCTGGCGGAGTCACCGCACGGCTACCGCGGCGGGATGGGCCATAGGAATCCAAATCGCCCTCTATGCTTTTGCGCCAGGCTTCTTCTTTGCCCTCTCCGACACCACCGGAAGCAGTCAGGCAATGGCGGAATTCCTTACACTCTGGCACCCTTTCTTCGCACTCAGCAGCACGGCGAATCAAAGTAACCAGGGCCATGAAATTCAGCTTGCAGGAATTTGTGGTCTGACACAATTCTTAGCAGGAGGTGTGCTTTTAATGAGCCTACACCGCGCTATGCGCTATGGTGGACGGGAAAAGGATGAGGCGCAGGGCCAAACACCCGCCCCTGAAGGAGCGGGCTGAGAGGCAAAGCCCGGTGAACCGGGCTGGGGATGCTACATTAGCCCGGTTCATGGGATTTACCTTTTCGGCTCGCTCTTTCCTCGCGGGTCAGTGGCAGTATTATATTATCTATGCTACTTGAGATTAATCCCATTCTACGACGTGAGGTGCGGGTGCGGTGGCGGGGGCCAGTGGCCTTTGGCCTGGTGTTTGGCTACGCGGCTCTGCTCGCCGCGCTAATGGGTGTCGCTTATGCCAGTCGAGTTCATTATGGAACGTGGTATACAGCACAGGGGCAGGCGATGTCGTCCCCGATGGCTGCCGTCGGGCATGAATTATTCCGCGACTTGACAGCGATGCAGATGGTGGCCTGGATGCTGTTATCGCCAGCTCTGACTTCGGCTTCCCTGGCCGGTGAGCGAGAACACGGGATGCTGGAATTGCTGCAACTCTCACCCCTTTTCCCCTCGCGCATTGCGGGTGGCAAATTAGTTTCTACTTTAGCCTTTCTGTTCCTGATGATGCTGGCCCCTATTCCCGTTATCGCCATGTGTTTTCTCATGGGTGGCATTTCGCCAGGCGAGTTCATTGGGGCGGCTGTCTTGCAAGGTGTAACAGCTCTTTGCTGCGCCACGATTGGCCTCTTTTGCTCAGCTTGGTGTCGCCGCGCCAGTACCGCGATGGGAGTTTCGTTTGGCATTATCATTCTGTGGACAATTGGGGCTTTCGTCAAAACGGAGTTCCTGCGCTTTTCACCCACGATAAGCACCTCCTATTGGGCGGAAACTGGCTCCTGGCTGCTTGAAATTCTGGCACGAGCCAATCCTTACTACTGTGTTTTTCACTTAGACGACACCTCCTGGGCCGGGCCTTGGACAATTGATGTTCCCGCCTGGCAGATGAGTGCCATCTTACAACTGGGGCTGACAGCCCTCCTCTTCTGGTCGAGTACCTGCGCCTTGCGCAAACCTCTCGCTGAAGCTGGATTCGCTGAACCTTCCAAAGAGCGCAAGCGGCCAATACCTAACGAAGAGGAGAATCCCCAGCCGCCATCACCTCAGCCTGATAAAGCCCGTAAAGCTGCGGGAGGTTGGATTGAGCCGCGTTTCGTTGCCCGCTTGCATTTCAGGAATCCAGTGCTACAGCGCGAGTTAGTGCGCAAATTGCGGATGCGCCGACCACCTTTCATCGTGCTGCTGCCCTTAGCAATCTTAGCCTTGGTCATTCTCTACTATTATGTGGACACCTTCATGCGCCTGGATGAACCTCGTATGCGCGGGCTAGTGTGGTGGAGCGTATCCGCCCTCGACATGATCTTAATCATTTTACTGGCATCGGCCTTTGGCGCAGTCGGGCTGGCCCGCGAGCGTGAGGCTGGCACCTGGGAAGGGTTGCAGCTTTCACTCCTATCGCCGCACCAGATTATTTTTGGTAAAGTGCTTCCATCACTCTTTGCCTGCTGGCTTTCCTGGGTCTGGCTTTGCCCCCTGCTTATCCCCTGCATTAGTTGGTTAAATTGGAATACTTATGAACATCGAGAAGAAGTCACCCTCTACCGCGCCGTAGGCACAATTTTCATTCTGGCATCCGCTGCGTGGTGTTACACCTGTTGGGGTTTGTTGCTGTCGTGGTGCTTCCGCCGCGCCTGGATTGCAGTCGGCGTTACGATTGCTACTCTTATCTTCGCACTGATTATGGTGCCCACTTTCTGCTTTATGAGTAACAATTCCAATGACTCAGGCATTATAGGCTTTCTGCACTGGTGGCACCCATTGTTCGGCATGATTGTGCTCTCAGAAAACGAATGGCACTGGTCAGAGCGCACTTCATTGTTCCTGGAAACTCCCCTTGCTTTATTCCTCTTAGGCTGGGTTTGGCTGTTTCTCTTACGCCGGAATATGAATAATGCTATCCGTGAAAAAGATACATTTCGACCAGAGCGGTAGAGGCGCGACCAGCAAGACGCGATCAATCGCGTCTCTACGAAACACCCAGATTCTCATCGAACTTCTTAGCTTGAGCCGGACTCTAATTCAGAGGAGGGGTTTAGGGATTGGGGTCTGTAGTTAAACGAGTGCAGTTATGCCGGGGGCTGCTTGCTAAACCCTGAACCCCAACCCCCTAAACTCCCAGCACGCTGCATGAGGCGTCAATTTCTCCTAAAATGTCAGTTACCCTAACGCTGCGAGTTCCTGCTTATGCAACAGCCCCTTCAAGAATTTGAATTCAACGCGATTTTGAAGCGCGAGGTGCGGGCGCGGTGGCGCAGGTGGCCTGCTTTTGTCGCCGTGTTCCTCTATGCCGCGTTACTGGCAGTTGCTCTGGGCTGGCGCTATACACAGACCCTCTCCAGTGCTGGGGGCATTTCCACCACTGACGCGCCCCGCATGGGACGTGAGCTATTTGACACCATGACTTTCATTCAGGCTTTAGGGTGGATGCTCTTAGCGCCTGTGCTGACCGCCACAGCTATCACTGGCGAGCGCGAACGGGGCACCTTGAGTGGCCTGCTGCTATCATGCTTAACTCCAAGCGAGATTGTGCGTGGCAAACTCTTATCCGCGTTTTCATTTATTGGCCTGATGCTCCTGGTGCCGCTGCCCATCATGGCGATTTGCTTCCCCCTAGGTGGCGTTTCCCCTGGCGAGTTTGTTATCGCAGTGGTGCTCAACGCAGGCACGGCTGTGGCTTGCGCTGCGGTGGGATTGGTGGCTTCAGCCAGTCAGCGTCGCTCCAGCACGGCGATTGGATGGGCCTTGGCCAGCATCGTCCTCTGGTGCATCGTGCCTCCCATTTCTCTCTTTAGTCCGCTCTCGGCGGTGATGTTTGTTCCGACAGGCCAAGCCATTGTAGCACTTTTTCTGGGATTAATTTTTCTATCCATTGTGCCCTTATGGATGGTTAAAGAAGCGGCTTTCCGCATCCTTCGCCCATTACCGGATCCCCCGCCTGTTGAACGAGTCTCTCAACTTTCAGTGTTTACCAGCCCCACAACGCCCTACCAAGAATCGTCAAATTATGAGGAATCCTTGCCTGCTTCGCCAATGGCGAAATGGCAACGGTTACCCTTAGTTTCCCGTTTGAAGTTTGATAACCCGGTGCTGCAACGGGAGGTGCGTATCCGCTTGCAAATGCGCGAGGGAGCCTGGGGCACGGAAAGCCAAAACTCGCCGGGGTGCTGGCTCACCATTGGCGTGTTCTTTTTATGCTTTGGCCTGATACTGGTTCTCAGTGCGCCGGAATCGCGCTTGATAACCTGGACAACGTTTACCAACCTCTGGCTGTTGGGCGTCATCATCGGCACGACCTTAATGGGCGCATTGGCCTTTGCTCGTGAACGCGAGCAAGGTATGTTACAACCCGTGATGCTGACCCTGATGACGCGGCGCGACATTCTGGCCGGAAAAATCGGCGGGTCGCTCGTGGTGTGCGCTTACTTTTCTCTGGCCTTGCTGCCCGTGCTGTTGCCCTGCCTGCGCGGTCTGTGGAACTCGCATGGGCAAGGCTTGGATCAAAGCGTTTTCGGGCTGAGCTTAGCTAAAACAGAAAACAAGATATTGGGTATCTCGGTCTTGCAAGCTCTATCTACCGTCGCGGTTATCATGGTAACAGCATGGTTTTGCACTGCGTGTGGTTTGCTGCTCTCGTGGTTTAGTCGGCAGACGTGGATTGCTACCGGGGGAGCCTTAGCTGCCATTTTTCTGCTAAATGTGCTCCCACCTCTGGTGACGCCAGTGGAGGAATCCGGCTTTTCCCTCGCCCGCTTTTATCAGCCGTTCTTTGCGGTGCAAGCTATTCTGCGCAGTAATGCCACACACGGCATGGTTATCGCCGGATGGTTTACGCTCTTTTATTTTAGCCTCGGTCTACTTTTCCTATTCGTTGTCTATGCCGCTATGCGCAATGGTGCGCGGGAGAGTGAGAGCAGATAGAAGGCTAACCCGATTATGGAACTTAATCCCATTGTAGCGCGAGAATTTCTGGCGCGTTGGCGTGGCTTTCGCGCCTTCGCGTTGCTTTTCTGTTACTCGGCGCTACTGGCAGGTGGGATAGGTTTTATCTATGCGTACGGGCGTGACACAGAACACGCAGCAGCACGGGGACATGAACTATTTCGTCAATTAACCTGGATTCAAACTTTAGGTTGGATGTTACTGGCTCCAGCCCTCACTGCGACTTCCATTGCGGGTGAGCGCGAACGAGGACTTCTAGAACAGGTGCAGCTTTCACCACTCTCGGCCTGGCGGATTGCGTGGGGTAAGTTGCTCTCCGCGCTTCTTATGATTGGCCTGCTGCTCGCGGTGCCTTTACCCGTTATCGCTATCTGTTTCTTTCTAGGCGGCGTTTCACCTGCCGAATTTGGTGCGGCCCTGGCTTTGCAGGCGGCAACGGCTGCCACCTGCGCCACCATTGGCCTCTTTTGCTCCGCGTGGTGCCGCCGCTCCAATGTCGCAATGGCTCTCGCTTTTGCGACTGTCTTTGGCTGGGGCATCAGTAGCTTTATTGCGCTCGTCCTTGCTGAAATTGGCAAAGCAGGCGGATTTTCTAAGGCTGATGTGCAAGGTACTGTCTGGGCGTTGCTGGACCTTTCTAAAACCAGTGCACTCTGGGATTTGCTGAGCTTCTATAGCAGTAGTAACCCAGTTTATGCCGCGGTTAGCTTGAGTGAATTAGTGTCCAGCCTACCAGCGCCAAGTTTACTAACAGTCATGGGAGATATTCCCTTATGGGCACTCTGCATCGCTCTCCAGACATGGATAACATTGTTTCTCCTCTGGTTAGCGGCACGCGCTTTACGCAAGCCCTTTGTGGAACAGTACTGGTATGAAGTCTCCAAACGGCGGCGCAAGCACAAACCAAAGACCCTTCCCGCGCCCACCCCAACCGAAAATGAGACCCCTAAGTCACGCGTGCGCCCGTTGCACTGGGAATTACCTTTAGCTTCCAGAATAGCTTTTGCGAATCCGATTTTGCAGCGTGAAATTCGTGGTAAGTTGCGCCTGCGACGGGTCTCTCCCTTCTTCGGGGTCATCTTGACGATTATATTCCTGTGGCTACTGTATGATTATTGCACCGCCGTCTACCATGCCTTTATGAACAGCTACAACCGGGTAGATACCTGGTGGGCCTATTCCGGTCTGGCGTTGCTGGCGATAGCTCCCATAGCCGCCGTGATGAGTGCGGGAGCCTTTACCCGCGAGCGCGAATTGGGCACGCAGGAAGCCTTGCTCTTATCATTAATGAAACCCGTGGAGATCATTAGCGGCAAATTAATGGCAACGCTGCTAATCTGTGGCGTGGCTATTTTACCTTTAGTCCCGCTCATGATTCCCACCATTAGACACGTTTCGCCAGTCCACAACGTGTACAATGGCCTCGACGATGGCGTCGTGTATGATGGCGTTGCTCCCGGCTATGCAGTCGTGGCGCTGCTCCTCATTTTTGCCACCGCCTGGTGCTATACCATATGGGGCATGATGCTATCGTGGCTCTGCCGTCGCACCGCTGTGGCCACGATTTGGACACTGGGCACCCTCTTTGCCGCCAATGCTTTCTTGCCACCGCTGATAGACCTCTATATTAATCGTCCCTACTCGTCTTATTATTCTGGGGAAGCAAAGCAGATACTACTTTATTGTTGGCACCCTTTCCTGGCTTTTAGCTGGATGACCGATACCACAAGACATCCGCCACTAGCCTTTGCGCTCCTGGTCTGTGCTGTCCTATTCATTACGGGTTGCGGTTTAATGGTTCTGCTGATGCACTTGATGCAAGACGCGCCACGCGAGAGGGATCACAGTCAACACAGTCAACCTGGCAGATGGCTCTACCAAAAGCTTTAGGAGCCGTTAGCAAGTCTTATGAGTTATCTAAAAGTAGAGAGCCAATAACCGCGTCTCTACCGGCCCCTCCTAACTTCCCCTCTGCCAAGGGGGAAGGGCTTCTCGATAGCTGGTCAATTTATGAAAAATATCAAATGGCGCAAATTCCTAATGGCCTTACTCTGGGCGGAGACATTCATTGCGTTTCCTATGTGGCTGGGGTCTGTGGCCTTTTATGCCATGATACTTAATCCCCGTTATCAAGAATTTTGCTTGCGGTTTGGAATTTGGGGGATTACTCTTGGTATGACATTGCCAAAACTACCGCTTAACATGCTGGGCGTATTAGTAGGCTATTGCACTGGGATATTCGTAGGATGCCGATTATACGGCAAACACCG
Source organism: Abditibacteriaceae bacterium (assembly GCA_019239895.1). GTDB lineage: Bacteria > Armatimonadota > Abditibacteriia > Abditibacteriales > Abditibacteriaceae > JAFAZH01. Next base: position 105,180 of record JAFAZH010000019.1, read on the forward strand.
CTTTTCCTCATGGATATTGGGGGAGAAAGAGATTTGGCTTCTGTCCAAATTCACCAGGCGCATACTAAGCTTGATTCCAGGGAGATGAGAATGCAACTCAATCCAATCTTGACCAGAGATATGCGCGCACGCTGGCGGGGGTGGCGGGCCTTTGGCCTCGTCTTCGTTTATGCCACGCTGCTGGCTCTCTTGATGTGGTGGCAATACAAGAACCTGTTTGCTTCGCCAACTTTCGCCAACGACACTGACCCGCGTCAGCGCATGGCCTTTATGGGCAACTCCCTCTTTCGCGGCTTAACAACCATACAGATATTTGGTTGGATGCTGCTGGCCCCGGCCCTGACCGCCACTTCCATTGCCGGAGAACGCGAGCAGGGCCTGCTGGAATCGCTGCAACTATCCAGTTTATCGCCCTGGCGCATTCTCATGGGCAAGCTGTTATCGGTAGTGGCTTTTCTGGTTTTGATGCTGCTGATACCCCTGCCTATTACCGCCGTCTGCTTTATGTTGGGTGGCGTTTCGCCCGGTGAATTTGCACTCGCTCTTGGGCTGCAAATCGTCACGGCCCTCACTTGCTCTTTACTAGGCTTAGCCGCCTCGGCCTGGAGCCAGCGCGCCAATGTCGCGCTGGGTAAGTCCTTTATCTATACCCTCATCTGGAGCGTTGGCACCATCGTTGTTGCCGATAATCTCGGTGGGCCAATAGGCTTGCTTAAATTGACCAGCCCCCTCTTCCTGGCGCAGCAGATGAGCGAATTATATGGCACAGTGATTCAATTAAGCGGGCCTGGAAGTAGCCTCATCAGTGGCCCTGGCAGTGTCACTACGGTGATTCAGACGACGGGTGGGTTCGCGCTCTTGAACAACAGTATTCTCTCCTATGGCCCAATCACCATAGCTTCCAGGAGCTTTCCCCTATCCCTTTCCAGTTCTATCATTAATAGCACTGGTGCAGTGTGGAGAACTCCGTGGGCCATTTGCATTGGCTTTCAGGCCGCATTATCGCTGCTGTTGCTTTTATTAGCCGTGCGCGGCATTCGTAAATCGCTGGATGCACAATATTGGATTGAACGCAAAAGCTGGATTGAGAAATTAAAGCGTTACATTCCCCAACCTGACCCCAATGCCGAAGTGCCCCAAGACTCTACGCAGCGATTGAAGCAGAAAACTCGCCAGGCCCTGTGGTGGGAGTTTCCAGCCATCTCGTGGCTGCGCTTTGCTAATCCCATCTTACAGCGCGAGGTGCGCAATAAACTGCGGTTGCGCTGGGCCGAGTGGAAAGGTGGCTTAATCCGCCTGTGCTTGGCTTGTGGGTTTCTTTATTACTACATCAACTGGCTGGCTACCGCGATTTTCTTTGTGCAATTGAGAGCACGCATTGCGTGGCAAATGGCCTATTTTACCTTAGGGGCTATAGTGATCACCTCTGCCGTGCTGGGAGCCAGTGCTATCACCCGCGAGCGCGAAGCGGGCACCTGGGAAGGCTTGGGGCTGTCGCTGCTATCGCCGCGCAAAATTCTCACCGGCAAGCTTATCTCGCTCTTGTTCTCTTGTCTGCTCTATTCCCTACCCCTATGGCTGCTTATGCTCGGCTGCACCAATTTTGATTTGGGTCTAAAAAATTCCGCAGCATTCAATGCGGTTGACTCTTTAAGCGGTGGCGTAATGATTTTCAATACCCTGTCAGCCTTGTTGATTATCGGTGCAACAGCCTGGGGCTGCATGGCATGGGCAATGCTGATTTCGTGGCGTTACCGGCGCACACCTGTGGCGGTTGGGTGGACTTTAGGTTTTTACCTGGCTTTATTCATTCTGTTACCAGCTTTTCTCAGTTACACCCGTGATACCTCCATCCCCTCAACAGGGCGCTACCTCAACGTCTATAGTTATCCTGCCACTATTACTATTAGTCCCGGCCTGAGCTCCAACTGGGGAAGTTGGCAAAGTTCCAGTTCCATGTCGTTGGAATTTAATCCTGAGACACTGGTGTTCTGGCGTTGGGTGCATCCCGTTCTGGCGCTTGGTTATTTATCCAACTACTCGCGGGTAGACTACTGGCGAAGCTCCGCCGTTCAATCTGATCCGGTAACCGATGGGCTTATCCCGGCTATCGCGCTTAGCACCTTATGGCTCATCTTTGGTTTCATCCCATTAGGGGTATTGCATTACTTGATGCGCGACAACCCACGAGAACGTGATTGGAAGCAACGGGAAGGCTGGCTGTATACTCCATTGTAGTGGTGCCTCACGTTTATGGAGTTGAATCCAATCCTCCAGCGCGAAGTTCGTGCGCGCTGGCGTCGCTTACCGGCTTTTGCTACCGTCTTTGGCTATGCCGCCCTGTTCTCGGTTTTAATGGGTGCTGTTTACGCGCAATACGCTAAGACCTTTCACTTCGATCCACAGCAGAACTCAGCGGCTTTAGGTCATGAATTATTTGTCACCCTGACCTGGATGCAAACTTTGGGCTGGATGCTGTTAGCTCCCCTGCTCACGGTGACTTCTATCACGGCAGAGCGGGAGGCTGGCCTGCTTGAAGCCTTGCAACTATCTCCTCTCACACCCCTGCGCATTGTAACGGGCAAGTTGCTCTCTGCCCTTTCTTTTATGGCTTTGATGCTCCTGGTGCCGCTACCGGCCATTGCAGTTTGCTTTCAACTGGGCGGCGTTTCACCTTATGAATTTATGCAGGCTTTGCTACTGCATATAACAACGGCGGTAACAGGGGCCATTATCGGTCTGAATTGTTCAGCCTGGAGCCGTCGCACCGCCACCGCGTTAGGGGCCGTTGCCGCTTCTCTGCTGGTGCTAAACCTCGCCTGCTTATACCTTGGCCCAATTCTATGGTACGCCCACCCTATCGTTGCTACTCTAGCTATCTTTAATCCCGAATTCGGTTTTGCATCATGGGCCGAGAGTATGCTGGTTCAAGTCACGCTCTCCTGCTTTCTCGTCTATAACGCGGCAGGGGCTTTGCTGCGCCCCCTGAATGAGAACTCACCGCCCCCCATTTTGATGGATGCCGCCGGTTCACAGTTGGCCCCGGCACCGACCCACGAGGAGAATCAGGTTAATCTCCTGGCTGCTGGCACTTCCCCCTCATCCGAAATTACCATAGAAGGCACCGACCACTTTCCCTTTGTGCGCTGGTGGCAGGTGCCATTGCCCGCCCACTGGCGGTTTGCTAACCCTATCTTACAGCGCGAGCTTCGACACAAATTTCGTTTTCGCCAGGAATCCGCTTATGGTCAGTTCGACCTCGCGCCAGTTTCCTTTATTGTCATCACCTGTTTCTTCTTGCTCGTTGAGGCATTCTGCTTTATGGGCGTGTTGCTGCAACCCGACGTACGCGCTAATCTCTGGTGGCTTCACGCCTATGGGTGGCTGTTTATAGTTATTGCTGCCTCTGCATTAATGGGAGCATCCGCTTTTGCGCGGGAGCGGGAAGCGGGACTCTTAGAACCGCTGCTGCTGTCCTCTCTCTCGCCCCGGGAAATCTTGTGGGGCAAGCTCTGCGCTCCGCTCTTGGCCTGTTGTTATTATTCGCTACCTGTGCTGTTAGCAATGGTACTCTGTATAGACATCATCCCCGCTTTCATGACGGGCATTTCACCGCTGCAAGCAATCGCCACATTACTGATAGTTGGGGCCGCCGCTTGGTGCTATACAGCATTAGGGCTTTGTCTCTCCTGGTGTTGTAAGCGTCTCTCCATCGCTTTGACCTGGACTCTTGTAGGCTTGTTCACGTCACTGCTTTGCGCACCGCTGCTGTTGAATGCTTTTGGCGATTCATCCTGGTGGCAGCCAGGGCATCCTTTCCTGGCACTGGCAGCAGTAAGCCATCGCAGGGACGCTTTTAGCATCGCTGCCACGACACTACCCTGCGCCCTTATACTCTTTGGTGTTGGCTGTATCCTGCTGCTGTGGCTGGCGTGGGCGATGCGCTACGGGGCACGCGAGAAAGACCGCAAAAGACAATGAACCACCGATAAACACAGATGTTTTTAGATGCTGGATGATAGATGCTTTTAGTTGACCTCTCTCCTTATCCGTGTCCATCTGTGTGCATCTGTGGCTAAACATTTATTATGGAATGGAATCCTGTTCTGACCCGCGAGATGAGGGTGCGCTGGCGCGATGGACGCGCTTTTGTCCTGATGTTGGCCTATGCCACCTTCTTTGCTCTGGTTTTGGGTTGGTCGTACCGGGGGCTGTCCTCATCTCTCGCGCATAACCCTGGTTGGGGTAATATGATGGCCCTGGGGCGTCAGTTATTCAGCGCCTTGACCTGGATGCAGACTCTCGGTTGGATGCTGATCGCGCCTTCCTTGACGGCCACCTCGATTGCAGGCGAACGAGAACAGGGACTCCTGGAAGGCTTGCAACTCTCACCTCTCGTGCCCTCGCGCATCGTGTGGGGCAAACTGTTGGCAGCTTGCTCGTTTATCGCTTTGATGATCTTAGCTTCGCTCCCGATTGTGGCGACCTGCTTTTTATTGGGGGGTGTCTCGCCTGCCGATTTCATGCTCGCGTTGCTGCTGCATGTTGTGACCGCAACCACCGGGGCTATTATTGGCTTAACTTGCTCGGCCTGGAGTCGGCGCGGTAGCATCGCCCTGCGCATGACCTTCGCTCTCATCATTATGTGGAACATTGGCAGTGCAATTGCCTATTTAACAACCATAGCCTTTCGATTACCTGCTTCCACTGGCACCACCGCCACAGTCAACTGGCGGATTCTCTTCTTGCACCTCTTTGGCTACACCAATCCCATCCTTGCCTCCTTTGCTCTAGTCGGGAATATGCCGCGTGCGGTGCCGTGGATTGTGGCTTCTTTGCCCTGGGCTATGCCACCCTGGGCTATTTCGATTATTTTTCAGTGCGCGTTATCCGCGGCCCTGTTGTGGTCAGCCACTCGTGCCTTGCGCAAGCCATTCCAGGAACAGTATTGGATTGAAGGGAAGAAAATCGTTGCTCCCCCTCGCCGTAAAGCCCGTGAATTGAATGCTACTGTTGCCCCTATTAGGTCTAATGCAGACAACGCGCAATCCCCGTGGTGGGAGTTACCCCTTTCGTCGTTGGTACAATTCTCTAATCCAGTTCTCCAACGCGAATGGCGGGGCAAATTGCGGATGCGCAAAGCGCCACTACTGGTGATTGTGTTCGAGTCGGCTTTAGGGTTGATCGTTGGCTATTATTATTTTCAAGCTTTGTGGTGGGCGTTCTTTGAACCGTCGTCGCGCCAGACCATCTGGTGGGTGCTGGCCGTGATTGCCATTATCGTAGTGGGGTTATCTTGTGCCATCATGGGCGCAGGGGCTTTCACTCGTGAACGCGAAGCTCAAACGTGGGAAGCCCTCAACCTTTCTCTCTTGTCACCGCGCCAAATTATCACAGGCAAATTAGTCGCACCTCTCCTCGCATGTATGATCTACTCCCTCCCGCTGTGGCCACTCTTGTTGCCCTGCATCCGCAGCACAGTCTCTACTGGCGATAGTTCGCAGGGCATCGCATTTACACAAGCAATAGCAACAGCCCTGGTGTTTGGCGGCATGGCCTGGTGCTACACCATCATGGGCATGTTCATTTCATGGCGCTGTCGCCGCATGGCCGCAGCCGTGGGATGGACACTCGGCACGCTCTTCTTCCTCAACGTCTTTCTACCGATCTTCATAGGGTTTTCGGTTGGCTCAGGTCCAGCACTTGACGTGGTGCGTTGGTGGCAGCCACTCATTACCTTTTTATATCTGGGCACTCGCACCCAAGCTGGAAGCGTGCTGTTTAACGGTACTCTGATCGCCCTCGTGTTTGGGGTCGTGGGGAGTATATTACTGGGTTTTCTATACCGCTCCATGCATGTTACCTGGCGCGAAAGAGAAGACTCGTGATAGAGAAGCCCTCTATAAAATCAAACTTGCAGTGAAGCAGAATACTCTGTCATGCTGAGCGCAGCGAAGCATCTACCCTACGGAGTTATAAAACTATTGGCTTCACTACAGCTCTATGCACACTCATACCAGATGCTTCGCTGCGCTCAGCATGACAGACTCTTACTAAGAGAAACTTCCTCTTGAAGCAACCTCAAGGCAACTATGCAGTTACTGCTGCCAATAACCGTCGGCAGCCATCGGCCCAGAGAGGCAACGATTCATCCGGGTCAGCGCCAAGGCTATTGCCAAAGTATTCAGCCGAAAGATAGCCTTTGAATCCTTCCTCTTGCAACCAGGTCAGCATTTCTGGCAGGGGCAGAATACCTTCACCAAATGGACAAATGGAATTGGCATCGGCGCTCCTGGCATCATGAAAGTGCGTATGCGCGATAATGCCCTTTAAGAATTGTTTCGTCTGAGAGAAGTCTTCACCGTTTAACTGGGGATGCATCACGTCCCAGTTGCAGCGCACGGCAGGATGATTCACCTGTTGGATAACGGCGGCGACATCACGACCTAAGCGAAAGTAATCGTGTGTTTCCAACCACAGCGCGACGCCCCGCGCTTGCGCTTCAACAGCGATGGCACTTAAATTATGAGCAGCCCACGCGATAGCATCCTCGCGTGCAATAGCAGGGTCATCAGCGGAGCCTTCAGCCGTGGCAGGGTCACGCACTGGCTCACCACCAAATACCCGCAAGCCGCGCGCTCCTAAATCGGCAGCCAGGTCGAGCAAAGGCAAAGCGGCTGCACATTCTGCCTGGCCCGCCGCGCCATTTCTGGCAAACTTTAGACTCGTGGCCACGCAGGGAATTTCCAGGCCAGCATCCGCGAAACGCTGGGCCGCTCGCTGACGCACTTCCGGGGGCGTGTCCGCTTCAAGGCCATGACAGTGGTTACTATCTACCCGCACTTCAACTCCGTCATAGCCGTAACACAATGCGCCATCTATTATCTCGGCCACTGTCCACTCAGGACAGGCAAAGGTCATAAAAGATAGTTTCAAAGTATTCTCCTCTTAAATTGATGGCTAAAGCTCTAGTTCGCTTAATGTACTTACCCTTGCCAAGCTTTGGCCCGGTTTTAGCTCTATAGCTCTTAGGTATAACTGGCAATTTCATGCCACGCTGCTTTCCCCAACACGCAATAAGTGTTATGCTAAAGTATTAAAATTAGCCACTGTGGGGCATTGACACGACAACTGTAGCCTATGCTTGATACTTCAACAAGAGCATGAACAAGGATTCTGGCAACATCGCAGCCCACAACACAGCAGAAGCCGCCAAGGAGGAACTCATCGTGGTGCAGGTCGAAGTTCCCCCATCGGCTCCGCTACCGTCAGCCGAGAGTCCTCAAGCTTCATCATCCAGAATATCCCCCTCTAAGCCCCTGCCCTATCAAACTCAAGAAGACAATGATCTCTATGGCAGTTCCACGCATGATAGAACGCACCCAAGAGAATCGCACTTACATCTCCGTTTCTTACCTAACCCAGCGGAGCGGCTGCATGAAGATGTCGAATTGGCACCAGAAGATGAGGACTTAGAAGTCGTAAGCATCCTGCGTTCGCACAGCATTCTCCAGGCGGATCGTGAAACGGTCGCCTGTCTTGAACTCTTAAAGCTTTTCCGCCAACGCCTCTACCTCACCGCTAATCTGGGGCTATTGCTGCTGCCAATTTTTACGCTGATCTTTGCTTTCTTCTCACCCAGCACCTCAAAACAAGTCATACTCACACACGCTTGCCTAATGCTCCTCTGCCTGGCGGTGCGGTTTCTTTCAAACCGAGTGCCGTCTCTGCTCTTCGCCCGTATGTTGGGCCTTACCGCCTATAGTTTGTTCTCAATGGGATCGTCTCTTGTTGTTGTGCAAATAAGCCAAGACCCGCACCTCGGACATAACCAAATGATCGCTTATGCGGGCCATAACCAGATTATGCTTTCCACCCTGCTGCTGCCTTTTTCGGCCTGGGAAAGTTTGGTAGTGATGGTTATCGCTATTGCGACCCTGGCGTGGGCGACCTGGTGGACTGCCGCACCCGGTTTCAATGATTTTTACTTCTCTCTTTTATTCGTATTTGAAACCACTGCTCTCTTTGTCGTGTTTGTCGCCCACTTTCAAAATGTTCTCCGCCGTCAAGCCTTCGATGCCACCTTTGATTTAGCACACAACGCCGCTCAATCGCAGTTGCTCTCCACTGCTGACCAATTAACCGGGGGGTATAATCGTCGCCATCTGGAAAAAGCGCTGGCCCTGGAAGTGGCGCGAGCGGTTCGCTTTACTCATCCTCTTTCGGTTATCATGTTTGACCTGGATAATTTTAAGCAGGTCAATGACACGGCTGGCCATCGCGCTGGTGATGAAGTGATACGACAGGTGTGGCAAATAGCTAATGCGACGGTGCGAGAAATTGACTCCGTAGCCCGCTACGGCGGCGATGAATTTACGGTTGTCCTCCCAGAGACCCATGAAGCCGATGCTTATGCGGTAGCGGAAAGGCTGCTGGTGGCAGCGCAGACACACCTTCAGCAGCACTTCGGCCCACAGCATCCAGGCAGTGGGGTTACGCTTTCGCTTGGCCTTATCACGCTATACCTGGATTCGACTATCTCAGTCGAATCCGTTATCGAACAGGCCGACCAACGCCTTTATCAAGCCAAGCGTCACGGCAAGAACCGCATTGTTGCTGGCATCCTCAAATAAATTCGTCGCCAGGTTATAGGTTTTGCCATCCCCGCGCTGAGTTACTATCCTTCAGATTCGTCTGCGCCACCACCCAATTCCACCAGGGGATCGCCAATATCTATGATGTCTGCATCCGTGCGGCCAACATCTGATAAACCTTCAATGATGCCACCATCATCGGCATCAGCAGTTTGTGACATATCCGCATCAATTCCGGGAGCGGCATCGCTGGTGATGATATTATTAGAGGATACACCTGTGCCTCCGCTTAATCCTGCATCACCTGTGGCATTGCCCGTAATATCAGCCGTGCCAGAAGCCGTGCCAACGCCCAGGCCGCCACCGTGTCCGGGGCCACCGCCCGGCCCGCCTCCTGAGTTTTGATAAAAGATGTTCATATCAAACCAGACCGTTTTTTGCATAGTACCGTGTCCTTTAGTTGCAATTGATAACTGTTAAAGGCAAAGGGCAAAATCGGTTCCTACCCTTCCGCATATATCTCTATGTGGTAAGAATACGATACAGCTAAATATGTTCAGCCTAAAGAGGCCGGGTGCATGATAGAACGCTTTAATGATGGGCGTGACTGGTTTTTCGAGAAGCGATTTGGCTTGTTTGTCCACTGGGGCTTATATGCTATTCCAGCGTGGCACGAGCAACTTCAATGGCGGGGGCGGGTGCCGCGTGAGGAGTATGTGAAATTAGCCGCGCAGTGGAACCCAACACATTATAATCCTGATGCCTGGCTGGACTTAGCCGCGCAAGTGGGCATGAAGTATGTCTGCTTTACGACCAAGCATCATGAGGGGTTCTGCCTGTGGGACACACAGCAAACAGACTATAATACCATGCACACGCCCTATGGCCGTGATGTGTTGGCAATGCTGGCCGAGGCGTGTCATCGCCGTCATGTGCCGCTTTGCCTCTATTATTCCTGTGTGGATTGGCACCATCCTAACTATCCGAATCAGGGTCGTCACCATGAGTTAGCTGGCCCCCTCCCTGGTGATGAGCCGGATCATGCAAAATACTTAGAGTTTCTAAAAGCTCAGGTGCGCGAGTTATGCACCCATTATGGTGAGATTCATGGGTTCTGGTGGGACATGAATGTGGAAGAGCATGTTGACCCATCCATCAACGCTATGATTCGCCAACTCCAACCCAAAGCCGTTATCAACAATCGCGGTTATGACGAAGGCGATTTTGGCACCCCGGAGCGTGATTATGATAAAGGCGTGGATGATACTCTCACCTTTGAGCGATTAACCGAAGCTTGCCAGTCGGTTGGCACCCAGAGTTGGGGTTATCGGCAGGATGAAGATTATTACGCGGACCGTCACCTCATCCGTAGCCTGGACAAGTATCTGGCGCGTGGTGCCAACTACCTGCTCAATATTGGCCCGATGGCCGATGGCACTCTGCCTGACGCGGCATCAACTGTTCTCCAGCGCATTGGCCAGTGGTATAACGGGGTGCAAGAATCATTGGAAGATGTGGTGCCCGTATCGCACCTCACCTCTAACCGCGACGTGCTGCTCACGCGTCGCCACAACACACTTTATGTTCATCTTTACCGCGACCCGATTGCCGAAAGTGTATCCTTAAAACCTCTGAATCTCGTACCACAGCGCGCCACCCTGCTTAATAACGGGCAAGCGGTAGAATGGGCTGTAGACCTAGTGCCCAGTGATCATATCGAACATCAGCCTTATCTGCGCTTGTGCAAGCTGCCCGTGAATGAGTTGGCGAATACCGTCCTGGTGGTAAAACTGGAATTTGATGACTTGCCAGCAGCCATGATGAAAACAGAAACTACGCTTAACCAAAACGATTTACTAACCCGCTAACATCACGCTCATAAGGACAAGATTATTAAACTTTCTCGATTACCAAAATTGAAGACTTTAATCATAAAGGCCACCACTGTGATGCTACTGGCGGTGGCCTTAGCGCACCATCATGCTAATGGTCAAAGCCCACGGCAGTTACCTCAAGCGCCTACAGGTTTGATGTGCCAGTTGCTTGCGCACTCGGAGCTAACAGTCATCACCACGCGCCACCCTCAGTTCTCCTGGATCGTCAATGATTCGCATCGTGGCGCAAAGCAATTCGCTTACCAAATCCTCGTTTCCTCTAACCAGGGCATGATGCAGAAAGGCACAGGTGATGCCTGGGATTCCGGCAAAGTCATCAGCGACCAATCTATCAATGTGCTTTACAGTGGAAAGCCACTCTTAGCAAACAGCAGATATTGGTGGGCAACACGCACCTGGGATCAGCAAGGCCACGTTAGCAAGTATAGTGCGCCTCAACAATTTAATATTGGGGACTTACAAGGTTCACCCAACTTAACCTCAAGCCGTTGGACACGCGTGCCGGGAAGTGAATCAATGGCACCAGAAAATCGACATCCTGTAGAGCAACAAGAAATTAAACCGTTGCAACTCATCCGCAAAGCTCCTGGCCACTACTTTGCTGATTTCGGACGTGATGCTTTTGGCACCCTGCGCCTGGAATTAACCAGCGATCAAGCAGGCCAGGCTGTGGAAGTTCGCCTCGGCGAGATGCGCGGTGCCAATGATACCGTGGAACAGCAACCGGGCGGCTCGGTGCGTTACCTGAAGCTTGACCTGCCGTTACAGCAGGGACAGCATGTTTATACCTTAGAAATTCCACCGCAAAAACGCGGTGTCGGGATGCCAGAGCATCTGGGAGAAGTAGTTCCTTTTCGCTACTGTGAGATCATCAACAGCCCTTCTGAGTTGGATGCCACAAAGGTTAAACAACTGGCGGTTTTTACGCATTTTGATGCTACGGCTGCCACCTTCACGTCTTCGGATGCTACGCTTAACGATGTCTGGGAACTCTGTAAGTATTCCATCAAAGCCACCAGTTTCTTGGGTATTTATGTAGATGGTGACCGCGAGCGTCATCCTTATGAAGCCGATGCTTATATCAATCAACTGGGTCATTACTGCGTTGACCGCGAATACATGATGGCGCGTTATAGCCATGAATATCTATTGGAGCATCCGACCTGGCCCACTGAGTGGATTATGCATTCAGTGCTCATCGCCTGGGCCGATTACCTCTACACTGGCAATCGTGACTCTCTCGTTCAAAATTACGACCTGCTTAAAGCAAAGACTCTGGTCGCTTTAGAACGTGACGATGGCCTAATTAGCACGCAGACAGGATTAGCCACACCCGCGGTCATGGACGCTATTCGGCTGGGGGCTAAATATCCAGTTGGTCCCAACGGATTCCGCGACATTGTGGACTGGCCGGGGGGAGAACGGGATGGTTATCTGATGCAGCCCATTAACACTGTGGTCAATGCCTTCCACTATCGCGCCTTAGTCTTGATGAGTTCCATTGCAGAAGCCGCCGGAAAAACAGGTGATGCCCACCAGTTCAACCAGTTGGCGACCAGGGTCTACCGTAGTTTCAATGACAAGCTTTTTGATACTGCAAAGGGCATTTATCGGGATGGGGAAGGCACCGACCATGCTTCGTTGCACGCCAATATGTTTGCCTTAGACTTTGGATTAGTGCCGAAAGAACATCTGCGCACGGTTGCTGATTTTATCAAGAGTCGCGGCATGGCGTGTAGTGTTTACGGCGCACAATATCTTTTGGAGGCACTGTACGCAGCAGGTCAAGGCGACTATGCCTTGCAACTGCTAACCGCCACCAATGATCGCGGTTGGGCACACATGCTCCACGATGTCGGCAGCACCATAACACTTGAGGCATGGGATCGCAAATACAAGCCTAACCTCGATTGGAACCACGCCTGGGGTGCGGCCCCCGCTAATATCATTCCCCGCCTGCTCATGGGCGTCGAGCCGATAGAACCAGGCTTTAAGAAACTGCGCATCCGCCCCCAACCTGGCAGCTTAAAACAAGCAACGATACAAGTGCCAACAGTGCGTGGCCCAGTCCGTGTGGCCGTAAGGCAAGAGAGCAACGGGGTCTTTCATTTGGCCTGCCACATTCCAGCCAACACCACTGCCGAAGTGCATTTGCCAACTTTGAGCAACAGCCGCATCAAAGAAGGTGGGCATCCCGTTAAGGAAGCCGCTGGAATTAGCCTCTTGAGAAGTGAACATGGCCGAAGTGTCCTGGCTGTCGGGGCAGGAGATTATGCTTTTGAAGTTCACTGATTTGCCGATAGAATAAACGAGAAAGCTAATAATTTCCTGCAATAGATCAAACACATTAGAATATCGTCAATAGGGACAGAATATGAATAACACCCATACAGACAGCACGGTCATAGAAATTCGCTCTAAGTCAACGGATGCGGTTGAAGTGTCGTGGTTTGCTCCGCTCTGTGATGATGACTTTGCGTATCTGGGCGTCAAGGATAAAAACCTCAAAAGCACTTGGGAGCACACTTCGGATATTTTACTGACCGCTGATAAGCTGGGTTACAACAATATTCTGTGCCCTTCCAGCTACATAGTCGGCCAGGACACCTGGACATTTGCTTCGGCAGTCGCGCCTCTCACGCAGCAAATCAGCCTCTTGACCGCGATTCGTTGTGGCGAGGTTTACCCACCTATGTTAGGCCGTGCCATCGCCACCCTCGACCATATTTTAAAAGGTCGCTTGACCATTAATATCATTTCCTCGCCGATGCCAGGGGAGCAGGCGGATTCCGCCACTCGTTATAACCGCTCGCGGGAAATGGTCGAGATACTTCGGCAAGCGTGGACACAGGATCGCATCTGTTACCAGGGCGAGTTTTATTCGCTTGACTTGCCAACGCATCCCCTGAAAACCTATCAACAAAACGGTGGCCCGCTGCTTTATTTTGGCGGCTACTCACCGGATGCTATTGAGTTGTGCGCGCAGCACTGCGATGTTTACTTGATGTGGCCCGAAACGGAACAGCGGCTAACCGAGTTGATGACGAACATGAGTGCGCGGGCCACCCACTACGGACGCACAGTTGATTTTGGCTTGCGGATTCACATGGTCGTGCGCGAAACCGAAAGCGAAGCCAGAGCTTATACCCAACAACTTTTATCACACCTCGACGCTGAAGCCGGTGTCGCCCTGCGCAATCGCGCCCTGGATAGCGCCTCCTATGGCGTGGCACGCCAGGCGGAGGTGCGCGAATCAGCAGATGAAGAAGGTTATGCCGAGCCACTCTTGTGGACGGGTATTGGCCGTGCCCGCTCAGGCTGTGGCGGTGCCCTGGTTGGTGATCCTGACCAAATTGTGGCGAAGTTAAATCGTTATATAGAGATGGGCATCCGTGCCTTTATCTTCTCCGGTTATCCGCACAAAAACGAATGTGAATTATTCGCCCGCTACGTCCTGCCACGTCTCAAAACCACCAAGTTAGCCATCTTACAGAACCGCATCCCCGCTACTGTGCCGGATACACCTCTGGGCAATGGTGAGCGAATCTAAAACAACCAAGCACCGATGCTGACATTTTGTTCTTGTGCTTGGCGACTATTCACACAATCGGACGCTTGAACCGCCGCCTACCAACGACTTAGCTTACCCGACCACCAGCGGAAGCTTGCGGTGGAAGCCCGCAGCGGAGCGAGGCACGAGCGAAACACAGGGCCGTGGTCAGGTAAGCTCAGTCGTTGGGCCGGTGTTGGTGTGCAGCCCACCTTGATGTTGCTGCCCGGCTTTAGCGTGCGCGCTGGCTGAGACTTTGCGCGCACCAGATGTCTAACAGCGTGATGCCGACGAGCATGGCAAAGGCAATCGTCGCGTTGCGCGGTGCGCCCATTGCGCGGTTCGCCCGTCCGGTGTCCGACTGCTTAGCCGTCATCTCATTGCCAGCTTCATCTTTTGGCGCGGCGGTGGGAATGCCCGGTCGAGTTCCGTCAAGTCTGCATCCGTGAGCGTCAGTTCGACAGCCTCACGGTTCTCCCGAACGTGCGCCGCATGGCTGGCTTTGGGAATGGCGATGATGCCTTCCTGTTGCAGCAGCCAGGCCAGCGCCACTTGCGCTGGCGTGACGTTATGTCGTGACGCGACTAGTTCGAGTTGAGCATGGCCCAACATGCCTCCTTGCTCAATCGGCGAGTAAGCCATGACGGGTAGGCCGCGTTCGCGGCACGCGGGCAGCAAGTCCCACTCGATGCCCCGTCGCATCAAGTTATACAGCACCTGATTGGTGGCGATCTCGTCGCCGCCGGGCATTGCGCCGACTTCCTCCAGATCACGAACATCAAAATTACTGACGCCGTACTCCCGAATCTTGCCCGCTTGTTTGAGCGACTGAAATGCTGCGAGCGTCTCTGCAAGCGGCACTGACCCGCGCCAGTGGAGCAGATAGAGGTCGAGGTAATCCGTCTTGAGCCGCTCCAGGCTGCGCTCGCAAGCCTCAACCGCGCCCCGCCGCGAAGCGTTGTGCGGATAGACTTTGCTGACGAGAAAAACTTCCGCACGACGACCCTCAATCGCCGCGCCGGTCACTTCTTCCGCGCCGCCTTCGCCATACATCTCTGCCGTGTCAATGAGCGTCATCCCAAGTTCTAATCCGAGACGAAGCGCAGCGACCTCGGTTTGTCGTCGAGCCTGATCCTCACCCATCCCCCACGTCCCCTGTCCCAGCACAGGCATCGGCGTTCCCGATGGGAGTTGTAACGTGCTGATCTCACGGCTTCTGCTGGACCCACGTTCTGCTTGCATGTCTTCTCCTGAATGCTTAACGCAACAAAACCGGCTTGGCATCAACACGCACACGGAACAGCCCGTAGGGTTTGCGGCGCAGGTCGCGCCCATTGTGATAGCGCGCCTGACGGTGCAACTCGTTCGACGTGACGTACAGATAACCGTCCGTCGCCACCGACATCGTGTCAGTCCACAACAGTCGCGGGTCATGCACGACCGTTTCCCACACGCTGTTTGCTGCGTTAAAGTTGCGGCGCAAGACGGCATTGTGCTCGTAGTTCGTTGAGTAGATATAGCCGTCGGCATCGGACTCTAAACCGTCCGATGCACCGCCCCTGTCGCCTTCGTCACGGACGGTGGCGGCGACCGCCTCGTCGTCGAGCGTGCGGTCACAGAGTGCGTCCGTATCAACGCTATAGAGCTTGCGGCTGCCGAGCGGACAGTAGTAGAGGCGTGAACCGTCGGCAGAGATGGCGATGCCGTCCGTGCCCATCCCCGCGCCCTGCTTGAACGATCCGTCCGGCTGCGGTTCCAGGAACGGTCGCCCTTCGACGATGGGCAGAAAGGTGGTTATGTCTTCGGCTTTCGTCGAAGGATGGTCGTTGAGCCGCCGCCAACTCTCGCCACTCCTCAAGTCCACGACGATGATGCCATTCGCGCCCTTCTGCGCCGAGTCGGTGATGTATGCCACGCCTTCTGTGCCGCGCCGTAGATCGAAGCGCACGTCGTTAAGGTAGCTGGTTGGCAGAGCCACGTCGCGGGGGAAGAGAATTTTCTGGATGACCTGATCCGTTGTCAGATCAACGCAGACGAGTTTCGGTCCGCCGTATTCGGTCGGCTTGAACAGGGGGCTGCCGGTGTCGAGAATCCACAAACGGTCTGACGGATCAACGCCGACCGATTGCACGGAGACGAGCGCGGCTGCCGGGTCGTCCTCGTCCGTTCGATTAAACGCTTCGTCAGGGTAAGCGATCGCTTCGCCGTTGCGGAGTTCGGCGACGGTGAACTCTACGTCGTCGCCCCACTTCGGGAAGTTGACGAAGATGCGCCCACGTTGCGAGACGGTGACGCCGGTCAGCATCGCGCCGTGAAAGTATGCGACTGGTTCTAACTCGCCGCATGGCTCATCGGTCGGCGCTGTCTGTTGACGACTGCTTGACATATTTTGTTTCTCCTTAAGCCAGTGGTCAGAGAAGGCCACTGGCTTCAACTGACCACTAGCTCCAAATGCCGGCAGTTGCCCGCCCTTGTCGGCCACTGCGCGTCTTTAGCCTTGCGCAGAGTAACCTTGAGACGAGCCGTCGCCGGTTTCAGCGTCCGCGCTGACTGAGACTTTGCGCGCACCAGATGTCTAACAGCGTAATACCAACGACCATTGCAAAGGCAGTTGTCGCATTCTCACGCTTGGGGTTATCAGGCGTCAGGCCCGTGCTCAGGGTCGCTAAATCGAGCGCATCGCCCGCGACACGCGCCCATAACCAGAATGCCCGATCCGGTTCTTGCGCAAAAATGCCCGCGCCCGCTGTCAATTCACGCGCACCATAGAAGCGCACCAGGCCCGCTTTATCTTTGAGTCCCAGTGATTCGCTTAACCGATCCGGCTCGACCAGTTCGTACAGCCCTAAACCGATGCTGAACCAGCCTAAGCCTTGTGCGACTTTTTCGTCGTTCATATCTATACCTCCGTTGGATTGATGCCTGCCACGTTACTGGCGGCCCAAAAGTTATCCGCCCCCGAAGCATTTCTTAGTTAACTGTGGCGCGAACAAGGCAACCCCCAATGCAATCAGGGCCATGTCGCGGACCGATGGCCGTGGCAGCCAGCGCATTGCCTCCAAGACGACTTGCGGAGGCTCGTTGAGTTGCGGCGACGAGACACTGGCGGTCGCGCCTGAGGCGGTCGCGCCTGAGGCGGTTACGCCTGCCCCAATCGCACTTGCGCCGCCTTGCTGCATGGGTGCGCCCGCAGCAAAATGCCTGAGTACCTCCTGCACGAATGGCTTCAAATCCTGCGGCCCGCGACTGGTGACGAGATTGCCGTCGCGCACCACTTCCTGATCGAGCCACGTCGCGCCAGCGTTCACGAGATCGTCACGGACGCCGGGCCATGAAGTGAGCGTGCGGCCTTGTAGCAGGCCAGCGGATGCCAGCACCCAAGGGCCGTGACAAAGGCTGGCAATCGGCTTACCAGCGGTGTCGAAGGCGCGCACGAACTCGCGTGCGCGCTGCGATTGCCGCAACAGATCGGGATTAATGAACCCACCGGGGAGCAGCAGCGCGTCGTAAGCGTTGGGGTCGGCTTCTTCCACCGTCTTGTCCACGCCGACGCGACGCGCGGGTTCGTGCAGATTGACGCCACGGATGCGACCGTGGCGCAACGAGATGATTTCGACCTGCGCGCCCGCGAGCCGCAGGGCATACATTGGGATCGTGAGTTCCACCTGCTCGAAACCATCGGCCACGAGCGCGGCGATCCGACGACCTTTGAGTTGACGTTCCATAATTTAACCTTTGTTTGCTATCGTTTGCTTTTGTGAGCCGCCTGTCGGCTCGCTTGCTGTTTATTGCTTTTGGATCAACCGCGCGCCCTGGCTACTCGCTCAATTTCTCCTCCGCGTCCGGCTCCTCTCCGGGCTTGTAGCGCGGCTTTGGCTGCGGCAACAGGAAGAAGGCGACGCACAGTAGCGCGATGGCCACTCCGAGACGCGGCAACGCGAACACGACCGGAATTGCAGCGATCTGGAGCAGCGTCGCCATACCGTAGCGGCGCGTCATCTGCTGGAGGAAATCGGGCGCGAGCCGTTCATCCATCACCCGGCGGCCTGGCATTCCGTAGAACCACTTGGCCATCCAGGTGCAAGCGGTCAGGGCGAGGCCGACCACCAGGGTCACCGACGCGGCGCGCTCGAAGCGCGTGCCGAAGTGGAAGCACCAGACGCGGATGGGATAGGGAATGACGACGATGGCCAGCAGGAAGATTAAGTTGATCGCGCCGAACCAGTGATCCGTCTTGGCGTAGATGCGGCCCGAATAATGGTGCTGCAGCCAGTAGGCGCCGATCACCACATAGCACAGCACCAGCGCCAGATGTTCGCGCCACTGTTCGATCATGGCCCGCGCCAGGTCGCTGTAACCATGCGGGCCATCGGGAGACCCAGGAACCTTGATCTCGACGATCAACAGGGTCAGCGCGATGGCGAAAACCGCGTCGCTGAACCCCTCGAAGCGGCTCAGCCCGCGCTCCGCACCGTGGGTTTGCGCTTGGGTGAATTGGCCAGGGCTTTGGCGTGGCATCATGTGAGTGGTATCGCCTGTGGAGGAGCCAGTCGTCGCGGTGCAGCAGTCGCTCAAGGCGCAGCAGTCGCTCAAGTATCTAAAGTAGCTACGCTATAGTTGGCCCTTCAATGATGTAGGCGGTAGCGATCCGGGGCGACAAAAAGATAGGGGACACGCTCTGTCTTTTTGTCGCCCGTGGACTCGTTGTCACCGGTGGACTCGGCTGCTGTGCCGCGCTTTACGAGTAAATTCGTGCGGTCGCGGCCTTTGGTATGGGGCTGGGTGTTTCGGGCTTGAGTCCTTTGACGAAAGCCTGCACTTTGCCGGGTGTTGACGTCTCCCACGGCTTCAAGATGACTTCCATGCAGCCAATTTCCTTAGCCTAGCGTGCTTAGACCCGCGCGGCTTCCTCGTCGTTCAGGCCCGCGCCTCCGCCAGATTGATGCCTGCCACGTTGCCCGCGCCCTGTGAGTTATCCGGCCCCAGGGCATTACCTGGGTCGGTGGTGCGCGGCTTGAGTTCGTTTTGGAACTGCTTGACTTTGCCCGGCGTGCTTTCCTCCCACGGCTTCAAGACGACCTTGATGCAGCCGTCCTGTTTCTGCTTGAACGTCTCGTAACCCTCAGCGGCCATGTCGAGCGGCAGTTCGTGGGTGATGACAAACGAAGGGTCAATTTTGCCGCTCTGGATGAGGTCGAGGAGCGGCTTGGTGTACTTCTGGACGTGGGTTTGGCCGGTCTTGATGGTCAACGCTTTGTTCATCATGGCACCGAGGGGAATCTTGTCGCCGAATCCGCCATAGACACCTGGCACCGAAACCGTGCCGCCCTTGCGACAGGCCTGGATGCACTGACGGAACACATTGGGGCGGTCTGATTGCATACGCAGCCCGGTTTTGACCCAGTCATAGATGTTGCCGGCTTCCGTCCCGTGCGCCTCCATGCCGACGGCATCCATGCAGGCGTTGGGGCCGTGCCCATCGGTCATGCTTTTGAGCTGGTCAAAGAGGTTGGCGTTGTTGCCGTCCTCATCTTCGTGGTCAGTCTGGAAGTTGATGGTTTCGGCTCCGGCGGCAGCCGCCATTTCGAGCCGTTCGGGAATGTTGTCAATGACGATGACGCGGCCCGCGCCCATCAAAAAGGCCGAGCGCAACGCCATTTGTCCCACCGGCCCCGCGCCCCAAATGGCGATGGTGTCGCCCGGCTGGATGTTGCAGTTTTCCGCCGCCATGTAGCCGGTGGGGAAGATGTCGGAGAGAAAGACAACTTTCTCATCGGGCAGTTCTTCGGGAATGGCGATGGGGCCGACATCGGCATACGGCACGCGGAGATACTGCGCCTGCCCGCCCTGATAGCCGCCGAGCATATGCGTGTAACCGAACAACCCCGCTGGCGAGTAGCCGTAAGCTTTCTCGGCGATCTCGTAATTACGGTTCGATTTGTCGCAGCACGAATACAACTGCTGCTTGCAGTACAGGCACTGTCCGCACGAAATCGTGAACGGAATCACGACGCGGTCGCCAATTTTCAAGTTGGTGACTTCGGGGCCGAGTTCAATGACTTCGCCCATCGGCTCGTGGCCCAGCACGTCGCCACGCTCGACGGTTGGTATAAAACCATCGTACAGGTGCAGGTCCGAGCCGCAGATGCACGTCGTGGTGATCCTCACAATGGCATCGCGCGGATGCTCAATCTTGGGGTCGGGCACGTTTTCCACACTCACGTGGTTCTTGCCCTGAAACGTCAATGCTTTCATGATGTCCTCCTGATACGGCAGTCAGTATCGGAGGCATACCAGTGCAATTGGAAATCCGCAGATTGTTCTAATGTGCGGTAGCGGACATTACAGATGAAATAAGTTACACGCAACGCCCCAACACCAATCAGCGGGGGTAGGCGCAGCAGAACTGGAACCCGTCCGTTGCAGCGTTTGGTTAGCCTGCTGTTCTTGCGCCTCGCTACCTGTCGGCTTTATCACCGTAGCTGATGTTTCAAGGCAATGCAACATCGTGCAGATCAAAGGGCACAATAACCTTCTTCATCTCAAACAGCAGATGAATGCGCAACGTCATCGCGTTGTCTGGTGGGCGGCTCAGATACCAATCTTCACCGCCGACCGCGCCTTGCATGAGGTATTGGCCTGCCCGATTGATAATCTCAAGGCCGAAGTAACCGATATTATCATCGAGGTGAGTCTGATCGCCTTTGATGACGATGCGCACGATATTCGCGGCGGGTGCCCAGCCGGAATAGGTCTTAGATGCGGGTAGCACAGTAATCTTTAACCCGGCAGCTTTGAGGGACGGATGGTTCAGAGTTTTACCAATCAAAGACTTAAAGTGAGGAATCGTAATCACTTGGGATCGTCCTCCCACCAGGAAACTACAGTCTCCCTGCACTTGCACCAGACGGGTTGCTTGGCGTTTAGTGTTGGTTAATGTGCAGTCTATCGTCGGCGAATTCACCATGAAGGACTTCCAGGTGCATTTACCATCGTCTGGGATGCAACCAACCTCCATCTTATCCACTTGATTGCCTAAGTCATCCACTGCGTGCGTGATATGCCAAAGCCCATAACCGTAGTAGCGGACTTGACGCAGCGCGGGGCCACCAACCTTGAAGGTTAAAGTTGTATCAACTAGGGGAGATGTCAGTTTTTCGGGGTGGCCTGGGAGATAAGTGCCGCTGCCACTGCGACGGTCTTGCACTGAGTCCAGATTAAGCGTGATTTGCTGCGCTGCGCCGGGTGCAATGAACAGCACGAGGAGAATTGTGGCTTTAAGGAATGTACGCATACTGTTATATCACCTTGGGCGACAGCAATGCTGCGCGCAGCGGCCCAACGCCAAGCTCACCCGCCGCCGGAAGCCTGAAGTGAAGCGAGGCACGAGCGCAACGCAGGGCTGTAGGCGGTCGGGTGGAGCGCCTGGTTGTGCTGCTGTTCATAGTTGTAGTGCTAAAAGACCTTGAGAACATCAAACAAAAGTGAGACTCCCATACAAGCAACTTTTTGGTTCAAGGATACTGCTGGAAATAGTCGTTCGGCGATAGTGCAGAACCCTGGCAACGCACAAACAGGTGAATACCTAATGTGCTCGGACACAGGTTCAAGAATGGCTCATCTATTCCTGGACCGTAGCCAAGGATTGGCCCCATCAAACTTAGATTACACAAATGTAGAATCTCTCTCTCAAGCCTTGCGAAATCTTTCTCACCGAAAGCCTCTATAATCTCCTGCTCCTTCATATGCTTAGTGTCAAAATGCACATGTCCACCAGCAATTATCTCTTTAGGACAATTGTGGATAGCGTAATCTATTATCCTTGCTTGTAGGACAGTCAATTGAGAGAGTAGGTGGATAAAAATCAAGTTGCTATCATCTTTTCCGTCTGAGGAACAGGAGGATGCCAGCAACCCCGCCCATCGCTCTTGTAAATCATCATCCTCAATCCAAGATCCCTCTTCGAGAATCCTTGACACAAGACGTGGGTTAGCACGTAAGGAGGACGCATACCCCATCTTGTTGAACTTGGTTTCTGCCTTTGTCACTAACTTAACGGCGTTCGTGGCACGCCACATTTTAACATTGTCTTGAAGGAGAAGACCGAACTCTTCTGCTGCGGGACGGCAAATTAGGCGCAAAAAACCAAATCCGCTTTTTACACTAGCTTCGGTGACAGTATTAATAGCATCGGAAACAGGCTTGATGCCCAAAATATCCAAACTATGTTCTGTTGATTGTTCACTCATACGATAATCTTAACCGGCGCTTTCAGCAAAATAACAGCAATGTATCATCAGCCTTAATACGTCTTTACTTTATATTTCGGCATCCGTCTGGCGAACGCAGCAGCACAACGCCCAGCTCAGCCGCGCCGCAGGCGGAGCAAAGCGGAGTCGAAGGCGTCGGTTGCACCGACTTGTTAGCAGCCTGGTCGGATAAGTTCAGCAGACCGAAAAAAGATCATCCCTAGGATGATACTGTTGGCGATACCAAAAAGAATACCAAGAGGAAGCAGAAATAATGTCGCATACGAGAGATTCGCCACCATCAATGTGTAACAGTAGGGCCTAAGTAAACCATACAATTGATGGGGTAAGCGCAATAACTTAATGGCGAATACGGTACCAACTACGCTGACGACGATGACAGCAGTGATAGATATTATCAGCAGTAAAGTGGAGATAGGACGAGTTGCAATTTCAAACAAATTCAGTCCGGTTAGAGCCACACTCATCCATATCAAGGTGCGCGCCTCAGCATCAACCTGATGGAAGCCGAATTGATTATTGAGAAGTTGCCTCAACCGGATAAACAAAAAGAGCCATAACAGCAGGCCCGATAGAGAGATAAAGCCTTGTGCGGCCTGGGCACCGGAAGTTCCCATAAAGTTGTCGGCAAACCAATACAGAGTCAGCCGGGGCACGTCAACTACAGCATAGACTATGGCTATCCAACCGCTAATGAGTAATGCTTTCTTTGACATAAATCTCTTAGCTCCCATTCCAGATTAGGATACTCCGGCAGGCTGCGCGCAGCAAGCTAACGCTAAATTCACAGGCAGCTTGGAGCGACGCAGGAGCGGAAAGCTGTCCGTTGCAATGCCTGGTTGTGTGGCTGTCTATTGGCTTAACCCAGTAAAGATAGTTTATTTGCCACCACGATCAGCGTGATTGCCATGCTATAGGCCGTGACCCCTATCATAAAATATCGCTTTGCCTCTACATGACTCTCTGCTTTAGCTACCGCTATCCAGCCACCGACAAGAATCACTGGCGTCAATAAACATCCAGAAACAATCAACAAAAAGGCGCAAAGGATACCGCCGAGCAAAAATTTGGCTCGAAACAGTATGAGAGCCAAAGCAGAAGCATTCTTGTTTTGGCGGAATGAAGCTTCCTGTTTGTCCATCAACCTTTATCTTGCATCATTAACTGTAGTAATGTCAACGAAGTTACGCGCAGCCACACAACTACGGCAAAAAGTCGCTTTACGCGGCGTGCGTCTGTAAAAACGACTTTTTGCCGTATAATACGGCTAATGCACCACAAAACGGCTTTTGCCCGAAACCCCTGAGCCACTCTCTGGGTGATGGGTGTGGAGGGCGGGGCACTAGCCCTTTGGACGTGTGGTGTCAGTGAGTTGGGGTTATCCTGGCTGTCCTGCTGCCAGGGTGCCCGTCACTATGCATAGCAGCCACCCGACTACAACAGAGCGTGTGTTGCCGGGAACGCAAGCCGCGTTATTGAAAACGGAAGTTCCGTTAATAGGAACGCTTCTTCCGTTGTTGAAAACGGAGCGTTCGTGAACGAGAACGCTTCTTCCGTGAATGAAAACGGAGCTTCCGTTATTGAAAACGCTGCTTCCGTTCTCGTCCCCGAAGCTTCCGTTCCTAATACCGGAAGTTCCGGGGATGGGAACAGCAGGCGGATTTCAAGAGGCAGCAGGTACAGTGGCGCACTCGCACCGGGTAGTCTCAAGCGGAGAGGACTCAAGCCATAGCCGCCAATGCCAGTTCACCGCAACCCATAACAATGAGTTGCGGTGAGCACCTAACCCCACTGCACATTTCTCGTAGTGGAAATTTATAGCCTGGCGTCAGTACTTTGCAGAATAAGCCGTTGATGCAGCGCGGGGCGAACCTTTGCCCTTTCTATAGCTCTAACGCACCTGGAGGACTGTCACAGGTTGCGGGTCTTGATTGTTAAGCGCGGCATTGGCGCGGGTGATTTGCACTTGCTGTTCCTGTGGCGGCGTGTTGGGAGTGACAAAGTCCACCATCGCACCACCAGCCGGTGTCTGGTTAAACATCCCCTGGCCGTTTCCAAGCCCATAGCCCAGGGCCAGCAAGTTTTTCTTTTCTTCTGGCGATGCCGGGTCAGCCACCACCATGATGTCATCGAAATCCACTGGCCCGGTGGAACCATGTACTTCTAGAGTGAGGATCACGGTGGTTGCGCCTTCGGGAACTTTGCGAGGTTGCTGCATGATGCTCCAACCGGGGCTGAATCTTTGGAGCACAAAGGCGGAGCTATCAACGACCGCGTTGCCTGCGGCATCTTCAAACTCCGAGGCGATGCGGATGCCATCGCCATCTTCTTGCCCCGGCATGAAATTGATCGCCCGCACGCGCCCTAAGATGCGAATCCCCTTCCAGGCCGGGTCGAGCTTGACGCGGTATTGCGCAATCAAGGGATTCTTGAAGTCGGTACTATTGAGACGGAGAAAGTGGTTGCCGCCTTCGTTGAGGACTTTGGTGTGCTCTGGGTCGTCTACCATCCAGCCAACGGGCAATCCCTTTGCGTCCAACTGGTCGAACTTACCCCAGGCTAACTGCGTTAAAAGGTGCTGGGTCAGCCGCGCGTCATCCTGTGGCGTGTTAGGATTAGGGCGATCCAGGGCAGTGGTTCTCACGGCTCCCCCGAAGGGATCGGCAACCGGCAGAGCCACCACCGAGATGTCGGTCACGGCCAACTCGCCGCCCGGCCCATAAATGCCAGCATCAATACCCACTCTCGCCGTCCCCGGTATGACATCGGTGACGGCACTGACCATCGTCCAGTCGCTATCGTGGTTGAGGGTTGGATAGCGGGTGCCGTAACCGAGCACATTATTGCGCTGGTCGTAGAAGATAACTCCCACATGCGCGTTCTGCCAGGCTTGTTCGCCCAGCAGCAGCTTCTTGACGCGCATCCTCGCCAAAACTTTGATGCGGCGGATTTTTGGATCACAGATAAAAGACGCCTCAATGGTCTGCTGGCCTTCGCCCCTACTACCGGTAATCACCATGTAATGCTTACCCTGGTCATCCGTTTCCAGCTTAACGCGTTGCGAATGCAGAACCCAGTCTACGGGCTTGCCCCTGGCATCAATTTCCTCAAAATTACCCTGAGGCAATAGATTCGCGCCGTCCACTTCATTGAGGTTAGCCGCACCAGCAACAGGGTCAGCAATAGCTGCGGTCGCTCCAAGTGTGCCTCCCGCTGCTTGGCTATTTCCACCCTTGGTCGCTGCTAATGGAAGCGCGATGCGAGGGGAGGCAGCCGGGTTCCTATCGGTTTCCACAGTTGCGTCCAGGGCAGGCTGCTTGGGCTTCGATGCTGCACCCTCATCTGGGGCCTCCGACACCTTCAATTTATAATCTTTAAAGTGATAGAGACCAGCATCAATTCTGTCCCACACGGCCACTTCGCGGGCGGGCAAATTTTTACTACTGCCCAAGTCTTTACCCACAGCGATAGCGAAGATGCCATCTTGCAAATCGGTTAAGTCAGCCAGTTTCAACTTCTGCTCTTTATCGCCGCGCACATGGATGATAGTCTGTTTATCTAAGACCACCGTTTTCGGTTTTGGCTCGGCCAGTTCGCCAACTTTGCCGTTGGGCAGGGTGAACGAAGTCGTAGACAATACAAACTGATTATTATCAGCATTAACCTTATCAATTCTGCCTTCAATGCGAATCTCGCCGGGCTGAACTTGCAATTCAGCCAGTTCGGTTTTGTCGGTTTGCTCCGGTTCAAGAGCCTGGGCCAGGCGGATTAACCGGGGCTTTATTAGGGCTGGCTGAGATTTATGGGGCAGAGTTGGGAAAAACTTCGCCTCTTTCCACATCACATTTTTGGGCAGACCCGTCAGGTGGCGGCTTTTAGCTAACGGCGTAGCAGTTTGAGAGGAATGTGGCGTCGGGGCACCCGCCAGAGCCTGGTGTGCCAACTTGCCCACACCTGTAGCCGTCAGGCTCAAGCCCAATGAAGCGACAACACCAACCTTAATTTGTGTGATTAACATGGCTTTCAATGCTCCTTCTGTCAGGGAAACAACTTGATGCGATGCGACTTGATGCAGAGTATTGGAGGTCACCGCCGCTTTACTGCTGACACTCGCAGTAGCACTACCTGTGGCACTGCCTGTAGCCACCGCGCTCGGTGGCACGCTCCACAAAGCGTGCATAATGGCGGCACTACATGGTAATGGCGCGGCACGGACAGCGTTTTCGTAGAGCAACCCGCCGAGAACCATAACAGGCACCGCATAGCCATGCCCGGAGAAGTAGCGCCGGAGTTTATCGAGAGCACGCGCCACCCGCTTCTGGGCCGCGTCCTCTGAAATGCCCAGGGCTTGCCCGGTCTCCTTGAGAGTCTTGCCTTCAAAGAACCGGAGCAATACAGCATTCCGTTCCTCATTGCGCAAAGTAGCCAGAGCACGGTGCAGCAATGGTTCAATCTGATCCCACTCCTGCTGACCAGCCCTGGCCATTTGGAACTCAACCGCCACGTTAGCCGCCGCCTTTTGTTCGCGCTGCTGGCGTCGCGCTTCCTGCTGGAGAGCATTCTTCGCCACGAAACGTGTCGTATGGAACAGCCAGCCGCCCAAGATTGTTCCTTTGCGTAGTCCCGCCGCTTTGCGGGCGAGAATGATGAATACTACCTGTGTCACATCTTCGGCCAGCGCAGCGTTGCACACCTCGCGCAGCGCGGTCGAGTAGACAAGGCCGACATACTGTTCCACCAGCGCGGCGAATGCTGCCTGCGAGTTGTGCTCTGTATACTCTTGAAGTAATTGATAGTCCTGCATAAGCGCTTATCTAAACTACTAATGTGCGCCACCAGCCAGAATCCGCCACATTTATAGAAATTTTGACAAATTAATCTGAGATTCAATGCGCTTTAGGCTGACGCAAGCCCGCCGCTAAAGCAGCGGGCTGAGACCAATATGCCTGGACAGCCCGCTCAAGCGGGCTGGCGCAACGTAATCGTGCTACGTCAGCCCCGTTCACGGGGCTTCGCCGTTCAGCCCGCTGCTTTAGCGGCGGGTCATGCTGGTTCATCCCATATCTGCAACCTGCGGCCCTGTTTGCACTCAGGTGCTTGGAAGGACAATAAAACCCTGCTAATCTTAGTTCATCTGTAACGCGATAAGCGAAATCAATTTTACTATCATCTATGCAGGTGCAGACGATCAACCTCACCAAGAGCTATCCCGGTAATGTGACCGCCGTACAGCCGATGAACATTCAACTGGCCGATGGCATCGTCGGGCTATTGGGGCCGAACGGTGCAGGCAAAACCACCTTCATGCGGATGCTGGCGACCCTCTTAGAACCCAGTTCTGGCACGGCTTTAGTCGATGGCAACGACATTCGATATGATAAGCCTGCGGTGCGTGCCCTTTTGGGTTATCTACCCCAGGACTTTGGACTTTATCCTTCACTTTCGGTTGTGGAGTGCCTTGACTACATGGGCCTCCTCGCTGGCATCAACAAGACCAAAGAGCGACGGGCACGGATTGAAACGATGCTGGAACGGGTTAATCTTACAGAGTTTCGGCACCGCAAGGTCGGTGCGCTTTCGGGCGGCATGAAACGGCGGCTGGGTATTGCCCAGGCCATTCTCCACGAGCCGCGCTTGGTCATCTTCGATGAGCCAACAGCAGGACTTGACCCGGAAGAGCGGATTCGGGTGCGCAATTTACTTTCTGAACTGGGCGGCGACCGCATTGTCATTCTGTCCACGCATATTGTCGCCGATATTGCCAGTTCAGCCCAAACCATTGCCGTGATGAATCGTGGTTCCATCATCTTTCATGGTGAGCCAGCGGCCATGATTGAACGAGTGCGGGGCAAAACCTGGCAAGTGCTCACCGATGATGCAGGACACGATATGCTGCGCAAACAATATTCAGTGATCGAAGTGCAGCGCGAAGCGACAGGAGTTTTAGTGCGGCTGGTGGGCGAGCAGATAGACTATCCGGGTGTTGAGCCACGCGACCCCACCTTAGAAGATGCCTATGTCTGGCTAATGAGTGAGCGCACCGGCGAGTCGCCACGTATTGAAGTCCCTGAGCTTATAGCACCACGGCAAGGACAAACCTCATTGTGAACAGCACAACGACTAAGCTTGCTTCATTATTGGCTCGCGCTCAGGCCGCTCTGGGTCGAATCTGGGGCACAGCCGTCTTGGAAACGAAGCTAAACCTCTTCAACCCGGCTCCCTGGGTAATGGGATTGGTATTGGGAGCCTTCGGTTATCTCGCGGTGCGCACGGCTCCTGATGATTCTTCTTTCGCCCTGAGTTGGATTCTCTCGCATGACTTAGGGCCGCTGACGGAAATCTTGCTGCTCTTTTTGGCCGCCAGCTTAGCCTATCGCCCACAACGCTACGAAGTGACCGAGTTGCAGGATAGTAAAGTGGTTGCATCCGAAGAAATCATCCTGGGCCGCTGGCTCGGCATGGTGGTGGCAATTGGCGTGCCCCTGTTGATGCAATATCTCACCACCATGATCGGGCAAAAAACCTATGCACAGAATACCCTCGTGCCCCTCGCCTATCTCTATTCTTTCTGGCATCTGATGCCATCGGTATTATTCTTAACCACTCTATCGTTTTGTCTGGTAGTGCTAACACGAGTGCTGATTCTGGGGGCAGGTTTTGCTGGCTTGTTGTGGTTCGTCTTATTTTTTGGGCATCCTTATTATCCCAGTGTGCTGCGTATTGAATTGAGTCAGAATCGCTGGGTGTTCAATGGCTTAACAGGCAGCTTTCTCGTTTTAATGTTGCTAGGCTATCGTGGCCAACGTCGCGCCAAACGTGCCCCCTCCACCTATGGTTTAGCCATTGCCAGTCTCTTGCTATTTAGCGTGACAGCCATTCATGGCCTATGGATCGCTCTGGCCATACCCGGTAAAAGCAGCGTTGTGGACGATTGGAAGCGACTAGAGACAGCAGCCAAACCCAAAGGCGAGCCACTGCCTAACTTCGCCTGGAATGCTGATAACGGGCAGCGGATTTCACTGGCGCAAATGCGCGGTAGACCAGCCCTGTTAATCTTCTTTCAGCCGAAAGATAGCGAATTGTTGCCGCTCCTGAACCGTATGGCACGTCTGCGCACCGAGTTTACCGCCGATAAATTAGGGCTGCTCGGCATCTGTTTTTCTGAAGACTTGAATGGAGGGGATGAAGCTGTCCGCATGGCTGGCACGCCAGCAACACAAGGGCTTCCGGTTGTTACCGACTGGGGCGGTATTACTCAAGGCAGCTTTGATGCGCGGCACCCCGGCTCTGTCGTGGCCTGGGCACTCCATGTACGCAACACTCCGGCGGCTTTGCTCATTGGCTCTGATGGCCGCGAGATGACCCGTGACTTACCACTCGATGAAAATAGTTGGACAGATTTGAAACTGCGGCTGAGTTCAGCCCTTAAGCATGAAAAGCTTGATCCTGGTCTCCGCTATAACCCGCTGCCCGGAATACTATCTTAAAGTGAGCGAGACTTAACTTGTATGTTAATCTTGATGCGTCACAATTTGAGAATCGTCGCCCCCACTCTGCTGTGGACGGGCATTCTGGTTTTCATCCTCGTGGCCTTAGTCTTGTTAGCTCAGTTTAGTGCGAGCAGTCACTTCAAAGTCGAGACGGCGGGGACTCTGGCCGAGCAATTTATTCCACTCATTGCTGCTTTCTTCTCGGCGGGTGTGCTGGATGCAGAAATGAAACGCGGGGCGCACGAGTTACTGCGCTCGAAATATCGCCCGCTCTGGCACACCTTGTTGTACCGTTTAGTGGTTTCCCTGTTGTTGGCCCTGCTGGTTGGCACCATTATGTTAGGGGCGCTGCACTGGGGGGTTAAACGTTTGCCCCTGGGAATGTTGCTCTTAGCTTCCATTCCCTCGGCGCTCTGCCTGGCTTTAATTTCCCTCTGGACACGCTTGCGCCTGGGCAATGCCTTCATGGGCTATATGGCAGCCCTGGCGGTCTGGCTAGCTAACTTGGTTATGACCACCATCGAAACTGGATTAGGTGGTATTGTCATCAATCCCCTGCTAACCATGACCAGCTACACGCACCGCCTTCATGCCGAAGCCGCCGGAGCCTTAGAAACTACGCCGTTCGTGGATTGGTGGTGGGTCAGCAAAATAGCCTTGATGGTCGTCTCCGCGATTATCTTCTACAGCGTGACGCGGCGCGTCGAGAATCTGGTGGAGGCGGATTAATGAAAAGTACAGTAGAAAGCTTGCTCGCTCACATTTAAGTTATGGCAAAGCAACTGGGTAAAAGATTAAGAAGTTGGGCACGCACCCTCACTAAACTGGCGCTGCTGGTATTGGGATACTTTTGGTTGGGCGCGGCGTACAAGCTATTCTACGCCCAGACACATGACCTCACGCGTTTCAAGGGGCAGTTGCCGCTTTCGTTTTACCAACAGCAGTTCATCCTCGAATCATTGTTGCGCCAAACGTGGATGTTTGGGCCGGATTTCCGCGAGTATATCGGCACCCCGCCTTCCGTGCGTGCCCTCACCAGCACCAATCCACAGGCTGTTTTAGCCGATTATTGCCGCCAGCGTGAACAAGAACTTTCGGCATTACCCACCCGTTATCCCCGCAGCCTGTTCAATGAAAATGCCTTAGAAGACGCTTTTCTAATGAGCCAGGGCGCAGCCTTCTTAGGGACGGCCACGGCCCGCGAAAAACCGGTGCGGGGCCTGGCCATTCAAGCGGATAATGGCTCGTGGCGCACCGTCGGTTTACCGGAACTTTACCGCTCGGCTGGGTTAGCCCGTCGCCTGGCCGACGAGTATCCCGCCAGTGCGCAGGCTCCCACCGCATTATTGCGCGTGGCACAAATGGAAGAGCAGCAGGGGCATACCACGCAAAGCCGCACGCTCTACCAACGCATCACGTTAGAATATCCCCAATCGCCGGAAGCCGAAGACGCTGCCAATGCACTTGCCACAGCAGCCTACACGTCAGGCCACCTGCGCCAATCCCGCGACTTGAAACAACACGCCTTAGAAGTAGCCGAGCAGACGGCACGCGAAAAGTTTCCAGGGCAGCCTCTACCCGCGTCTACTGCCTTCAAAGTGCTGGGCTATCACCTTGACCTTTCCGAAGTTAATTTGCAACTGCAACAGCTTAAACAGGTGCAAGATAGCCTGGCTCTGGCCAATCGAGAAACACAACGATTAAAGACCCTGCCTTCTCTGGAACAACGTCTTAAGGAAGATTTAAGCAGCGCCCAACATCGTCTCCAACGAGTCCATGATGAAGCATGGGTTGCCACCTTATTCCAAGATTTAAAAGTGGGTGTGCCGGGGCCGCCACCGCGCCCGCATGAATACTCGGCGACGGGACGTGTCCTGGTAGACAACCAACCTTTTCCTGGTGTGGAAGTGGTTTTATCCGACTCCCATAACAATGACTTCAACCCAGGTTCACTGGTTGGCATTGCGGGTTCTCACTACCGGGCGGTTAGTGATGCCCAGGGCTATTATCGCATCACAGGTGTCCCGGCTGGAATCTACTGGATCAACGCTATTTATCCACTGCATTCCGCCCCATTGGGCAATGCGGTTGTGACACCCATTAGCAATCCCGCAATTAAAACTACAAGAGCTATGCCTCAACTCAACTCTTCCCTTGGTGGCATAACTATCACCAATAAACCAGTTAGCTTGCCCGTTCTGCGCTTTCAGCAAGCCCTAACCACCAACTCCTTCGGAGAATTGCCGCCTACTGGTTACGCCGTGCCTTTGAGTTGGCAGCCGTGGCCAGGAGCAGCAGCTTACCGAGTGGAAGTGTTAGCCGCTGCGAATAATGTCTTTTTCTTCAACCTCCGGGTGCCGCGAGCGAAGCGGGCCGTCTTTGTGCAGCACCCAGTATTGTGGCAATCGGCAAAAACGAGTGCGCTCCAAGTCGCCTGCCCCCTCTTGCCTTTAGCCCCCGATAGACCGCAGGGTGTGCGTTTCGCGCAGTATGAATATGTCGTAACCGCTTTAGATAACAAGGACAAGCCGATTGCCACCAGTGCCATACCCTTGTCCCGCTTTGTCTTATCCCCGGAAGCGTGCGTTGCGTTACTAAAGCTTAAGCCCCATGTTTACCGTGAACGATTAAACCCGAAGGGTTTCTGGGGTCGCCGTCGTAGATAAAGAGGTACATCAACCATGACACTACGAGAACGCTGGCTTTTAGCCGGACTGATAATCGTGACTCTATTGCTACCCGTACTCGGTCTCTGGCAACAGGCACGCTATAGTAAAGCCGAGCGTGCGGTGCAGCAGTTCGTGCAGTTAGAAAATCAGGCCGAACAAAGTTCTCCGGCAGAGACGGCTCTGTTCCGTCAGGCACGGCCTGAACTTCGGCGCAGCCTGCTGGCAGGTGACTTCAACAGCACGCTACAACGCTTAACCGCCCTGGAAAACGAAGACAGCATACCAGAAGAAGAGAAGCAGCATGGTAAAGCTATCGCCATAGATCAACTCTGGCCTCGTGGCTCCGCAGCGCGTAAACAAGCTCAACAAGTGCTGCGCCAGATGATGGAGAAGCAAAAGCAAGGTTATGATCTGGCTGCCGCTCAGGAGACACTGATACAAGTCGCTGATGCCGCGCGCAAAGGCGACAAGAAAAAAGCCTTAGCGAGTTTCCAACAGGTCGAGATGCTGGTGCGCGATGCTGTGTTGCGGCCTGGATTTCAAACGTACGAGACGAGAGTAGCCATGCCAGGGGGCCTAACCAATCAGCCTCCCCCACTGCAACAGATGCCCCCAGCACAACAACTGGCGCAACTCAGGCAGTTAGCCAAAAGCCAGCGTGCCCCTTTAGCAAAAGGACAAGTCGCCAACATTGGCCCGGCACAGATGCAACAGCTTGAAAGATTTCTGACGGTTTTCCAGATGGCCTTACCACAACTTATGGAGCGGGCCACGCCAGAGCAGCGCACTCTTTTACAACGCGTGCAACCATTTAGCACTGAACTCTTAGCGGCTTATCATGCTGGTAAAGATATTCGCCCGGTGGTGCCCCTCTTGCAGAAAATCATGGCGACAGGGGGGCGTAATCCCGCCGCTGCTGACGCCCTCTTAGATCAAGCCGGGGCCGCTTTGAGAACAGCGAAGCCACTGCCGAAAGACATGGCCGCACCCCCTGTTTCTGTAGGGAGAAATCAACCCTTATTAAATCACCCTCCACTGCCGGGCAACATCCAACTACCGCCAGCTAAATTGCTAAGTGGCTTAAACCGTTCTTCTGGCCTTCCTAAAATGGGAAACTCCCTGCCCCGGCAAACGATGGCTCAGTTGGGGCCAGAACGCATCTTGCAAGCCCTGGATGTCATTCGCAAGATGCCAGAACCAATTTATCAGCAACAACGCCCACAGATCGCTCGCTTTATTGGACAGGCTATATCGAGTATGAATGGCAATGCGCCGAACCTGTCGCCTCGCAACCTGCCAATAAAAATAGCTCCGCCCCACACGATTGAGCCGGAAGAATCAAAGGAGAGGGGCACTGATAATCACCCAAGACCCATAGCTAACCCAGCCGCATTCAGTATCGGCACACCCGCGAAGCTGCGCCTGGATTTGAATCCTGCTGGACAAATTACCGGGGTGCAGGCGTTAAATCATTCTCTATCTAATGGCCTGAATCCTGGTGGTTTTGCACTTCTCAGTAGCGACGGAAATGAGCTTCCCTTGCGCCAAACCTGGAAGAATGATGCTAAAGGCGTAACGGGCAATCTGTTGGATAATAAGAACAGCATAACTTGCGTCGTTAAATACGAGCAAGCAGACCGCGACCTCGTAATTCACTTAAACACGCAGCGCAAGCAGTCGGGAGCAGCAGCAGTCCTTCAACTCAACATACCGCTGCAAGCTGCTGGCTGGCACTGGGATGCGGGTGACGATGTACAAGTCATTGCGGTGGATGGCACTTATGCTCTTAATGCCGGTGATGACAAACTACGCATGGTGACATTGCGTGGCTCGAACATACGCCTGGCTGTCATTGCACCAACGGCCTCTTCAGTTGGTTATGACCCAACTTCCGGCTACCTCAAGCTACGCTTTGCTCTACCTGCCACTGTGGGTTCTAACCAGCAGGTTATCCAGTTTGCTATTAGCCATTAGAATTGACGATATTGTGGGTGAATTATTTTTGTTGCAGAGGCCGGAGCATCCTGCACTTCCATTTGGGCACCGTTCCACTCTATGCTTCGGCCTAATCGCGCCGCTAGGACGCCGGATAGGACTATCTCTGTGAGATGTCCACCCACTTCAAAGTTCGAGTAGGTAGCAGGGCCGCCTTTGCAGGCTTGCACCCACTCATATTGGTGACTGCGCGTGCGTGGGAGAGTTACCGGAATATCTTTGGTTGCCTCATGATGCAGTACGTCTTGCAGTCGGTCTTCGCCTTTCAACTTAATTAAAGCGGCCATATTCCAGGGATTGGTGAAAATTATGCCCTTGTCACCCACCAGTAACACGCCGTTCTGAAGCTTCTTAAAAACGGCGATCACATCTTGGAACAAGCCATCAGGCGGCTGTGCCCCACCATCATACCAACTTAGGGTTACGGGAGCGAGGTCTTTGCGTGCTGCAAAATGGAGTTTGATGATGCCATTCACAAAATAACTGTCCTGCCCCAATCCAGTGCAGACGATTTCAACTTTTGCAGGATAATCTAAATCCAACGCTCGCATCGGCAGATTGAAAGCGTGACAGCCAAAGTCACCAAGTTGCCCACTGCCGAAGTCATACCAACCGCGCCACACCCGTGGATGATAAACCCCCTGCTTAAAAGGTGTGAATGGGGCAGGCCCGACCCAGACATCCCAATTCAACCCGGCAGGCACCGGATCAGCACCCAATGGCCTTGTGATGCCACGACGAAAACGACCACCGGGCATATAGGTATGAACCTCATGAATCTGCCCCAACACACCGGCTTTGATGAGTTCGATACTACGGCGTAAGGAGGCACTGGCACTACCCTGATTGCCCATCTGGGTGACGACTTTTGAGGTCTTGGCAAGTTCACGTAACTCGCGGGCTTCACCAATAGAGTGGGTTAACGGCTTCTCACAGTAAACGTGCTTGCCCGCCTGCATCGCTGCCCTGGCTATGGGGGCGTGCCAGTGATCTGGCGTGGCAATGACTACGGCATCCAGCGACTTCTCTTGCTCCAGGAGCTTACGATAATCGCTATAGACTTTGGCTCCAGCTAAGGCTGGCTGCTGCTTGAGAGTCGTTGCAATCTGATTCTCATCCACATCACATAAAGCAAAGATGTTCTCATCCAACCCGTGCAGGACTCTGAAATTACCGCGACCTTGATTACCAGCTCCAATAATGGCAATGTTGAGCTTGTCAAGCGGCTGAGGTTTGGCACTGGCAGGCTCGGCACCCTCAGCCACCAATTGTGGTAAGAGTGGAGAGGTAATAGCACTACCACTTAATAGAGCGGCATTCTTGACGAAATCTCGCCGCGATAGTCTGCTCATGAGAAGTTTTACAATCTTTAAATCGATGACTTTGCTTTGTGGGCCAGACACTCTTGTCTGGCTATTGCTTATGTTTTTCAAGCCAGACAAGAGTGTCTGGCCCACAGCCCTGAACTACTTTCTTTAGATGGCACCGGGATGCGCCGCACTTGCATCTGTTGGCACGGTGTAGCGCAATCCATTGACAGCCGACCCATCGGGATTCGTGAAGCGGGCGCAGGCTCCCCAGCCTAAGACGTTCTGCGTAATCTTGAGCATCAGTTGATTGGAGCCGGGCTTTAAGCGCACAGTCACTTTATCCTGACCGGGTGCTACAGCGCGTTGGGTATTATCCGCAAAGACAACCTGCCCGTTGCACCAGACTTTTACCCCATCATCGCTGCCCAGTTCTAAAACGGCATCACGCGCCGTATCCGACCACACTTCGGTGCGTAGATATGCTACCTTTTGCTCACCGCCCCACAGTGCCAGTAAATCAAGTAGCCACGGTTGTTCGGCATTGGTGCCCACAGGCATTAAGCGCCAGGAAACTTCTTTTTGGTGTTCAGGTTGTTCGGGCGCAAAAGGCATATCGAAAAGCTTCTGCCAATTGGCACCGGCACTTTGATAGGCCGGGGAAACCTGCCAGGCCATGATGAAGTCACCAAATTTATCACTCAAGGCTAAGACCTCACTGGCCCGCTTGCGCACGGCTTCATCAGTGGCACCTTGCGCCAGCGGTTGCAGTGCCGCCCTTGTTTTATCACGCCAGGCACCCACCGTGCCTTGTCCAATCTCCACGAGGGTAGCTTCCGCTTCGGGTTGAACGCTCTTATCTGTCAAAAATGTGGCCGCGTAATCCAAGGCCGCCTGCGACTTGAGATGGGCCAGTCCAGCTAATACCAAACGTTTCGAGTCGAGGCTCTTGGTGAGATCACTGACCTGCTGTAAGAGCGCCACCGATGCTTCCGGGGAGCGTTGCTCCCCAAGGCCAATCATGCGAATATAACCGCGTAGTGCAATCGCCCGCTGCTTCTCATCGGGGGTGTTGCGCACAATGCGCAACAGGTCTTGCAAGGGTTCATCAGTGGGCCACTCGGCGACCCGACGCAGTGCCGCTAAGCGCACCTCTGGTGCCGGGTCAGCCAGGGACTTGCGCAGCGTGGTCAAAGCTCTACTGCCACCAACCTGGCCTAACACCGTCAATAAATCAGCTTTGAGTGCAGGATTATTTGCTTTAGCCAATTGCGTCAGAATGGCACCGGTGCGCTGGTTTTCGTCAGTGCCACGACGGGCGATTTCGGCCACAGCATCTAAAACCCCACTTCTCTCCTCAGCCGGTTTAGTGGCGACAATATTCAACAAAGTTGGTAAGTCTGAGGGCTGCCCCATGTCGCGCAACACGCGCCAGGACGCGACACTCACCGCAGGCTGCGGGCTGCGGGCTTCCTGCACTAATTTTGGCACGGCAGCTATCACATGGCGTTGCCCCAAACTGCTAATAATTTCAGCTTTAGACGATGGCGGGGCTTGATTCAGCAGGGATAGCAATTTATTATCTACGGCCTGACCGCGCAAGCGAGCTAAACTGGTGCGTGCCGCCTCGCGTTGTTCCCCTTGCCCGGTGGTCGCAATCTGCAAGAGCAATGGCACGGTGGCGGCATCGCCGATGGCACCGAGCGTATCTACTGCCGCCATTCGCACATTAGCATCAGGACTGCGGAACAATCCCATCACCGCTGGGGCAGCCATCCCATCGCCCCGGTCACGCAGGGCAGCGATGAGAAGCAACTGGCCTGTTGTAGTGAGCTTAGGCAGCCGCTCCGCTAATTTCTGGGTCACATCATGGCCGGAAATTTCTCGCACGAGGCTGACTGCCATCGCTTGCACTGGCGAACCATCTTGAGCGAGGGCATCTAATAGCAGAGGCAGCGCCTTTGCTCCATTCACCTGCACCATGCCGCGCAGCGACGCTGCATTTAACTCTGCATTGGCTGGATTGCGTTCTAGTAACTCGTAAGTTGTCAGCGCCGATGGAGCATCTCCGACCACCCGCAACCGATCCGCACCACGCAGCAAAGCACGACCATATAATAGTCTGCGGTCTCCCGTGGCACCTTCGTAGGCTTGGCGCAAAGAACCCTCGGCGCGGGCATCGCCCATCTTGGCAAGGGCAGACGCAGCAGCTTCGGCGACTGCCGCGTCAGTTGAGCCAAGCAGAGGAGCCAGAGCATCAATCGCCGCGACATCACGGCGTTCACCCAGCGTATTAATAATTTCTAATTGTGGACGGCTCGTGCTGGTGGTTAGCTCATGTTGCAAAGCGTCATCTACGGTTTTGCCGGGGATGTGCTCTAACACCATGAGGGCATAATGGGCCAGCGCCTCGTCGTGTAGCAGGCCCACCAAAGCAGGCACCTGCTCTTCTCCTGCCACCAGCGTTAGTTGCCGACACACCCATTGCTTGGCATCAAAGGAAGCATCCGATTGCAGAACTTGCGCCAATTCCCGCGCCGCCTGGCGTTGGGTGTCAGGATTCTGCCGCGCCTCATTAACCCACTGTGCCACCGTTTCAAGCACTGCCTGGTCGCCGCCAAAATGGTAGGTCTTGAGTTGATTGAGCGAGGCCGTATGGTCAGCCTGCGCTAACACAGGAGAGGAACATAAACCAAGGGCAAGACAGCAAGATAAGCCAACGAGAGTGATTGGTTTCATGGAAGTGATGGAAGGAACAAGAATACTTATAGATGCCAGGGGCCACGCATTTGGCGGGAGAAAAGACGGTCAGCTTCCGGGTCGTTGACAAAGTGTTCCTGTTTGGGATTCCAGCGCACGGGTCGGCCCAGTTCATAAGCGATATTGCCTAAGTGACAAACCGTTAAGGTGCGCGCTCCAATAGCGATGTCGCTACCAGGATGGCTGCGCGTACGAACGGCATTGAGAAAATCGGTGTGATGATTATCTGCCACATGCAGATGGATTTCATTTGGCCCAATTTTCTGGCGAGAGAGATTGTCGGGCCAGGTCTTGAGTTCATAGCGCCACACGGCCACTTTACCCTTCGTGCCCACAAACATGAGGCCATTATCCTGCCCTGATTCCTGCCGCAGACGATCCGGGTCTCTGGTCATCACGGCCCCAGTGGCGTAGTGATAGGTGAGAACCTTTACATCTTTGCCATTGGGCGGCACAATTCCCACTGGCCCGCTGTTATCCATGCCTAAGCCCCACTGGGCAATATCAAAGTGGTGCGCGCCCCAGTTGGTCATCTCACCGCCGGAAAAGTCGCGGAACGCCATCCAGCCATTAACATAATCGGCGTTATAAGGACGCCACGGAGCCGGGCCAAGCCACATATCGTAATCCAGCCAATCCGGGACGGGCTGCGCAGGCAGACGGCAATCGCGCACCGAGGGTGGCCCACCGACACCAACCACCACTTCTTTCACATCACCAATGTAACCATTGCGCACCAGTTCGCAAGCAAAGCGGAAGGAATAGCTTGAACGCTGCTGTGTGCCCATCTGAAACACTGCGCCGTAACGACGCATCTCTTCGCGCATGGCAATGGCTTCTTCAATAGTTACCGAGATTGGCTTTTCACAGTACATATCCTTGCCCGCCCGCGCCGCTGCCGTAGCAATCACGGGATACCAACGGTCGCCAGTGGCAATTAGCACGGCATCAATATCATCGCGCGCCAGGAGTTCACGAAAGTCGTTATAGGCTGCGCAATCTTTGTTGCCGTAACGCTGATTGACCAGGTTCTGCGCATTATTACGGTTATGGGCGTTGACATCACAAACCGCGACGACCTGCACATCATCACGTCCAACTAACCCACCGCTAGGTGTCCAGATACCACCGACAACATGCCGTGTGCCCTGCCCTCCCACACCAATCGCGCCCATCACAATACGGCTACTGGGCGCGGTGCGTCCGCTGCGCCCTAACACACTGGCGCGCACAATGTGCGGGAAGGCTATAGCTCCCGCGCCAACACCAACAGCTTGTTTGATAAACGTGCGACGCGAGAGGCCATCGC
The DNA here is from genome assembly GCA_019239895.1 of Abditibacteriaceae bacterium. Taxonomy (GTDB): domain Bacteria; phylum Armatimonadota; class Abditibacteriia; order Abditibacteriales; family Abditibacteriaceae; genus JAFAZH01. Next base: position 145,019 of record JAFAZH010000019.1, read on the forward strand.
TGTGAGTTTTTGCAGAGTGGCTGTGCTTCATAACGTTCAATCCTCTTCTCCTCTAACTATATTTCATTCCTTGCCTCAAGGCCGCTCTCACTCCCTGCGGAGTTCCTCTACAGTGGGCAAATCCTCCCGATTTCGCCACATCCCACGCGCCTGACGCAAGACCGCTAATCGTCTTTCCTGTTGATATTGTGCCAAAATGTGTTCAACCGCTTCATGCAACAGTACTTCCGGTGGCTTACCTTTGAGTTGACTGAGATTCTCAAGCGCCTGGCTTTCGGTATCAGTGAGAGTGACTTGTGCTGTAGGCATAATTCTACCTCTGTCTTGATTTTATCGCTCCGACGCACCCTACGCTACGGAGCGACGCACCGATTTGCCGGGCTACGCATTAGGCTACCCGTGCCCAGGACTGTGAGCGGGCCGATTGATAGGCGGCTTCCATTACGCTGACGCGGGCGGCAGCTTCACGGGGTGTCACCAGGCCGGGGGCGGGCTTGCCTTCGATGGCATCCATCCATTGTTGAATTGGTGCTGGTAAACCGGGAGGCAGTGTCTTCCACGGTTCCGAACCGTTGGCATTGGGCACTTTGCTACTTTTGAAATAAAGGTTGCCCCGCTCAATCGAAGCATGGCCTTCCGTCCCGCTAATGAGGAGCGTTACGGGGTTGTCAACATCCACCCATCCAGCAGCCAGGGTACCTGCCACGCCGTTCTTGAAACGCAGCAGGGCCTCGCCCGATTCGTCACAATTTCCATAGCGGCCCGTCACCACATTAATATCGGCAGTTACGGCATCCACATCGCCGAGCAACCACATCAAGATGTCGAGTGAGTGCGTGCCCAAGTCACCAAACGCGCCAACTCCAGCAATCTTAGGGTCGGCCATCCAGCGATACTCCCCATCGAACCAGCCACCCAGAGAGCCATTATGCACGTTGGAGCCGCGAATGCGCGTAATCTTGCCAAAGTTACCTTGCGCCACTTGATCCTTGAGGAAGATATGTTGGGGATTAGTCCGCATGAAGTAACCGGTAGTAAAAATCAGATTGGCTTTCTCGATGGCCGCTGCCATATCCGCGCTATCGCGCGCTGTGATACCCAGCGGCTTTTCCACAAACATATGCTTTTTCGCATTAGCCGCCGCTAACACCAGGTCATGATGCTGATTCGTTTCCGAGCAGATCACCACTCCGGTCACTTCAGGATCAGACCAGATTTCATTCGGGCTAATGGCCATGCGACACTTTAACTCGTTGGCACGCTTGGCAGCACGCTGCGGGTCACGATCCCAGGCATACTTCACTTTTGCGTTGGCGCGATTCTTCATCTCGTTAATGTAACTGGGAGTATGAATATGCGCCCCACCCACAAGGGCCAGGGTCAGCGGCACAGGTCTTGGCTGGGCTTGTACCAAAGCTGATTGGACTAAGGTGGCCGCGGCGGTGTAACCGGCAACTTTCATGAACTCGCGTCTGGTAATTTCTTGATTCATTGTTTGAATTGGCATCTCCATTCTTGAGGATAAGGGTGAATATCCCAGAGTCTACCGCAACTGTGACACTCAATCCTGCGTTTCTGCGAAGTTCATTGATGCGGCACTAAAGTTTCTACCTTTTGCTTAGCCGCCATTAGCTGCAATAACCAACCCGCATCGGCTACGGTAAAGGGCCAGGCAAAGCCAGTATCCTGCGCCGAGACAGGGAATTTAAGACGTTTCACTGCTGCCAGGTAAGTTGCCACTCGCTTGGTATCTCCGGCCAGCCACGCCGCATACGCGACATCGACTGCAATCCAGCCACCAGCAGCCAGGTGTGGAGTAGTCGCCCAGTCTGGCTTAACTTTTCCATTCCAATAATGGTTGAAGTTATTCAGAGTCGCCTGCGCTTTGGGGTCGGTTGGAGCGACCACACCAAACAATTGGGGCCAGAGTTGCGACTGGGTATCAGGAAACCAGACATTGAGGTTAGCAGCGGATAACTTGCCATCTTCAAACTTAGCGGGGTGATATAACTTCGTTTGCGCGTCATAAAGTTCTGTCATGATACCGTGCTGCACGCGGCTTGCAGCCTCGGCGTAATTTTGCGCATGAACCTTGTCCTTAAAAGCCACTTCTTCAAGATTGGCTAAGGCTCGCAGTCCGGCATACACCTCACTATTATCTTCGAGGTATTTAGCGCGATAGTCGGCTTTGGCCCAGCACAAACCATCTGCTTGCTGTAAAGATAGCAGCACCGTCGCCAGCGTCTCGATTTGAGGCTTCAATTCTGGTGCATCAAACGCCGTGCGGCCACCGGCTTCATAGTAGGCCCAGAGGACGGAGAAGAAGGTGGCAGCGGCACTGTCGGTGGCATCATTATAGTGACACAAAAAATGATCGCCCGGCTTAACACACGTCGTCTCGCCACTACCATCCGCCAGATAAAAATGTTCATAGGGCACACCATCTGGTGCGCTGTCGGGTGTTAGATGAAAAGCATACCACTTGATCCAACGTTCCGCTATTAGCACGCGATTGGGAATAGAGGTACACAGTAACCCTAACACTCCCAGATTCGATAGATAGGGACTGACGCGATAATATTGTGTGCCATCCGCCGCAATGGCAGACACGGTATGGTGAACTTTTACTGCGCCGTAACTGCGTAGCCCCGGATTGGTATATTGCAGGTCAGTTATCCAATACGCAACCACTGCCAAGTCAGGATCAGGCTGGTTTTTGGAGTCTGACGTAACTGCACAATTGCCTCGCCCATGCAGCAAGAGGCAAAGAGCAACGCCTATTATCCATCTAAAATGGGGCATGTTTTTATTATGCCCTAGCCGCCTATTTATTCCTATACCGTTGGCTGCACTAAAAGATTAGTGTGCTCTACGGGGCAACTGTGGTAGACATAGCAACAGTTCCTATTCCCACTTTACAAGGAGACAAGCAACATGGCATCTATCCCAATTGCGCTACAACTGTTTTCAGTGCGCGGCGAATGCAACGACCTGCCTGCGACCCTGAAAGCCGTCGCTGATATTGGCTATCAGGGAGCCGAACCCTGGGGCTACAATGGAAGTTCCCTGGAATGGCAGGGGCATCACTGCCAGGAAATTCGCCGCATGTATGACGACAACGGCTTGATCTGTTGCGGCATTCACTTAGCTACCGACGCTCTGAGGGGCGACAATCTGCAACGCACGATTGAATTCAACCAAACGCTTGGCAATCGCTTTTTGGTCATTGCCGCCGACAAACAGCGCATGGACTCACGCCAGACCATTTTAGAGCTAGCGCAAATTCTCAACGAGGCCGCAGAACAACTGCAACCTCATGGCATGTTCAGTGGCTATCACGCACATGGCTTTGACTTCGCCACCATAGACGGAGAAATCGCCTGGGACATTCTCTTTAGCAATACCCGCCCGGAAGTCATCATGCAGTTAGACATTGGCAACTGTGCGGGTGGCGGTGGCGACCCCATTGGCACACTGCGCAAGTTTCCAGGCCGCGCCCGCTCCGTGCATCTCAAGGACTTTGGCGGCCCCGAAGATTCGGTCATTGGCGAAGGCCAAGCCGACTGGCCTGAAATCTTCCGCTTGTGCGAAACAACACAAAACACGGAATGGTATGTGGTGGAAGAAGGCAGCCAGGATGGACATGGCTTCGATATTTCTCGTCGCAGCCTCGAAAACTTGCGACGCATGGGCAAGTAATTTCAGTCAGTTTGGAAGTGCTACTAAAGAAGCAGGCTCATTGATAACCAGTGAGTCTGCTTCAAAGGAATTTCTATGCCATTTAACACCTCCAATAAAACTCCTCTCTGGCTCATCCTTTGTTTGTTAATATTCATTGGCATCTATGGGGCAAGTTGGTGGTTACCAATGGCAGACAGTGCCGATAAGCCCCAAATCAAGCCGCCTCCCAATCCCACTACTGTTGGCCCGGACAATAATGGGCGCATCGTTCTACCAATCAGTCAGGTTCTCACTCCTGCCGGGCGACAGGTGGAGTTGCCAGGTTTACGGCCCCAGGCACTGGCCTTGAGTCCGAATGGGCATCTCTTAGTAACAGCAGGCAAAACGCCGGAGCTAATTGTCATAGACCCGGCTACGAGCAGCATTCGGCAACGAGTGCCATTGCCATCGGAGCAGAATCAGCCAGATAATCCCACCCAAGCACCGGGGCCAGTCTCGACTCATATCTTGGAGCCTGATAAAGAGGGACAACTCAGTTTTACGGGCCTCACTTTTTCGCCCGACGGCACGCGCCTTTACCTGTCTAACGTCAATGGCAGCATTAAAGTCTTTGGCATCAGTGCCGATGATAAGCTCAGTGGATTATTCTCCCTGCCCCTGCCAGACACCAGCCTGGCACGACGCAAGAAAGAGATTCCGGCGGGTTTAGCCGTTTCGCCAGATGGCAAGCGGCTATATGTGGTGCTGAATCTCTCCAATGGATTACTGGAGATGAACGCCACCACAGGCGAAGTCTTGCGTCGTTTTGAAGTTGGGGCAGTGCCCTATGATGTGGTTTTGGCTGGCAACAAAGCGTATGTTAGCAACTGGGGAGGCCGCAGACCGGATGCCCAAAACGTAACTGGCCCCACTGGACAGGGCACCACGGTGCGGGTAGACCCGGTGCGCTATATCGCCTCCGAAGGCTCAGTTTCCGTCATTGATTTGAACAGCGGCCAAGTCACCAAAGAAGTGTTAGTCGGCAAACACGCCTCGGCGCTGGCCCTCTCCCCGGATAAGCATTACCTGGTGGTGTCTAATGCCGCCGATGACACGCTTTCGGTGTTGGACACGCGCAGTGATATAGTGATAGAGACAGTTTCTCTTCGAGAGCCGACTGGCTTGTTCGGAGCCAGCCCAGACGCTCTCACTTTTACCCCAAAAGGCGACACGCTCTATGCTTGTCTGGGCAGCCGCAATGCGGTGGCAGAGATTACGTTTCGTCCGGGGCGTTGTCGAGTGCGCGGACTGGTGCCTCTGGGCTGGTTCCCTGGTGCCATCATCTGCGATGCGCCGCGCCGCATGATCTATGTCGCCAATATTAAAGGCATCGGTTCCGGCCATCCACCCTTAGCAGGTCAACCGCGCAAGTTTAATTCCCATCAATACTTTGGCACGCTCTCCCTTGTGCCCTTGCCAGAACGCCAGCAGCTTGCCCGTTATACCCGTGCGGTATGGCAGAACTGCGCTCAAAACGTCATAGCGGCAGCCCGCCTTTCAGCCCGGCGGGGTCGTGCCCCGCGTCCGGTGCCAGAGCGCGTTGGCGAGCCTTCCGTTTTCAAGCATGTGGTTTATATCATTAAGGAGAATCGAACTTACGACCAAGTCTTAGGTGATATTAAGGAAGGCAATGGCGATCCAACACAGTGCATCTTCGGCGCAGACATAACGCCAAACCAGCATAAGATGGTGCAGGAGTTTACTCTTCTCGACAATACCTACTGTTCGGGCATCCTCAGTGCCGACGGGCATCAGTGGGCAGATTCAGCCTTTACCACCGATTACATGGAGCGGTCGTTTGCCGGTTTTCCGCGCAGCTATCCTGACGGCATGGAAGATAACGATGTGGACTCCCTCGCCTACTCGCCCACCGGCTTTATCTGGGATAATGCCTTGCAGCATGGCAAGACCCTGCGCGACTTTGGCGAGTTCACCATTGGCATGACGGGTTGGAAAGACACCACTCGCAAACCCAAGCCGCGCTTCCTGGACTTCTACCACGATTTTGTGGATAAGACCCAACTCACAACCATTGGTTCCCGCCCGGCCATAGAATCCTTACGGCCCCACATCAGCACCAACACCATTGGATGGGATTTGCAGGTGCCAGACGTGCTGCGCGCCGCCCGCTTTATTGACGAGCTAAAGGGCTACGAGCAAGCTGGCAACTTCCCTCAACTCATTCTGATTTGCCTGCCCAACGATCACACCTCTGGCACGGGTGCAGGCTCCCCTACCCCGGCGGCACAGGTGGCCGATAACGACCTGGCTTTTGGGCGCATTGTCGAGGCTATCAGTTACAGCCGTTTCTGGCAAGACACCTGCATCTTCGCCATTGAAGACGACCCGCAAGCTGGCTGGGATCACGTCAGCGCCTACCGCACCACCGCCTATGTCATCAGCCCTTACACGCGTCGTCATGCCGTGGTTAGCACCCAATATAATCAGCCTGCTTTGCTGCGCACAATGGAACTGATGCTCGGATTGCCTTCAATGAATGTGATGGATGCCGCCGCGCCGCCCATGTTCGATTGCTTCACAGAACAGCCCGACTTTACGCCCTATGCTGCGGTGCCCAACCTCGTGCCCTTAGACCAGATGAATCCTGCCCCCAGCGCCATTCGTGACCCACTGCAACGCCGCTATGCACAAGTTTCAGCGACTCTGCCGTTAGACGCGCCTGACCGCTGTCCGGATGACCTTCTCAATCACATTCTCTGGAATGCCCGCAGAGGCTCTACGCCTTATCCTAAGCGAGAGGATATTAAAGTTTCAAGAGAAGCAAACAAATTGGATTAAAAATGAACAGCAGGGTGTGTCATGCTGAGTGCAGCGAAGCATCTACTCTGCGGAGCTATAGAGTTATGCGTTTCACTAAAGCTTTATGCACATTCCCAGTAGATGCTTCGCTGCACTCAGCATGACACCTATACATCTTCTGGCGGAGCATAACCGCGCATCATCTCAAAATGATGCCTGCGGCAAAATGCGCTGTAGCGGATATGTGGGTGAGTGCAGTTTTCAGCGCGACAGAGTTCCGGCCCAACTTCATCCCCTAAAACGGCCCAGAGTTCTTTGTCTTTGCGGTCTCTGGCTTGTTCTTCTGTTTCATACTGCACTGCCAACCAGTCGGGTTCTGTTTTCGCCCAATCTAAAAAGATGGTCAGTAACTCTGTTAATTGATGAGGGCCACCAAAGCCTATGAAATACTTACCTTCGATAAAACACTGCACCCATGAATCTTTTGAATCTTGTCTTTTAACTTCGCCAAAGCTCTTATCTTCCAGCAAGGTGTCTTCTAAATTAACTCTCAGACTCCATCCAGGATTATCCATTGTCTTGATTTCAATTCCAAATTCATGCTCCCATTCCCCATCACATTGGGCAGCATACCAGGCTTGCAGATCAGACAATACAGTTTCCATGTTAATCATCGGAGCCAAACTCTTCAAGATAGGCTATTACAGGTTGTCCTGAATTACTACTGGCCAGCCACACTTTGCAATGTGGACATTGAGTGGTATCTACGTCGATTTGACGCTCACAATAGCGGCACTTCAAAACGTGCGGAGGTAGCCAGCCCCAGCCAGCCAAAACACGAGTGACCCAACGGCTAAAGGGCCTGTCTTCCACTGTCGGAGCCTTGCCCTCCACGACCTCAGCCCAGGCCAGATATTCCCCACATCGTTGGCAACGAGCTACGGTATAGGGATTAGGTTCGCCACACACCGAACAAATGCCCCTCTGCTTAGTTGGTCTCATCTTGGGTCGCTTACTTCATTCCTCTACTTGCGCGATTGCGCCTGGAGTTTGGCGGCTTGTTTGGGATCACCAATGTGCAGGATGTCATAGGCTTGCTGCGATGATTGGAAGGGGCCAAGGCCAGCGTGACCATGCCAGTCGCCCTGGGTGTGAATGGGATTGGGCAAGCCAGTCTCTTGTTCACGCCGGGTAATCCTTTGCTCCATGCGCGAGCGCAGGTAGGCCACGACTTCCGGTTCACGCTCGGCCAGGTTTACGTTTTCGTCGGGGTCGCTGAGTAAGTTGTAAAGCTCGGCCATTGGCTTGAAGTGAAAGTCTGGTTCGAGGGCGAGGATTAGTTTCCATTCGGGTGTGCGCCAACCGTGCTTACGCATCCAGGTGCATTCGGTGATGTAGAATTCGCTTTCATAAGAGGTCACTGCACCGCGCACCATAGGCAGCAGGTTGTGTCCATCAAACTTATAGCCGCGCAGCCCCGGTGCCTGCTTCTTATCAATACCCGCGAGTTGCAGTAGTGTCGGCACTAAATCTTTATGCTGGTTGAAGCCTGCCGCACGCTGTCCCGCAGGAACTTTGGCCGGGTAGCGCACGATGAGGGGCACATGCAACACTGTATCGTAAATGCCATGGTGGTCAAACCAGCATTCATGGTCATAAAGCGTTTCACCATGATCGCCGTTGATGACTACAATGGTCTCATCCAAAATCCCGCGACTTTCCAGGGCCGTAAAAATGGTTTGAATACAGGCGTCCATATAAGCGATAGCGCCATCATATTGCGCGATGACGTAATCTTTATCGGTGATACCGGGCGGCATCCAACTGGCGAAGAAGTCGCGGAACGGCTTGAACGACATCACCGGCTCCATAGACTTATTAGCTGGATCGCACTCATTGCCGCTATAGAACATCCTTTCATAAGGGGCAGGTGGCAGATACGGCGCGTGCGGGTCCATGTGGCGCAGGAAGAGAAAGAAGGGCTGCTCCTCATCGGCCAATCGTTGCAGTTCTGGAATAGCCACATCATTCAAATTTTGCGCTTTGGGGCTGCGTCCTTCGTTCCAGCTACCCCAGCCAGGAAACTCCAGGTAGGTATCAAAACCACGCGACGCCGGGTTGCCGCCGAAGCCAACACAGGTCGTGTTATAGCCAGCCTCGCGGAGAATCTCTGGCAACGTCTTCACTTCTGGTCGCAATGGCCCGCGATGCCGTAGGGCGACAACCTGGGTGCTAAAGCAGTCCATGCCGGTCAACATGGAAGAGTAGGCGCTGGTGGTTGGAATATGCGGGCTATACGTGTTCTCGAACAATGCCCCCTGCTGGGCGAAGCGATCTAAGTGGGGCGTAGTCAGCCGAGGATAGCCATAGCAACTCATGTGGTCGGCCCGAATCGAATCAATGGCCATGAGGACAATATTCGGCAGACGTTTGCCCGATGTGCGCCTGTTTGATGCTGGATTGATGCTGGCTTGGCGACTCCGTGCTGGGCTGGTATTTGTTTTACTGCCAGTCTGCTGACGAACGGGAGTTGTGGCCCGCGAGCCTTTTACATTTTTAGCAGCGGCATTTTTAGCAGCGGCATTTTTAGACGCTGCCTTTGGAACGATGGTGCTTTTGGGATTGTTGTTGCGAGAGATGGAAGTTTTAGCAGGCATGATATTGTAGACCTAAGATGTTATAAAGTGAAGATAACGTTCTGCTGATTCCGCCATAGTATAACCAGAGAATCGGGTCATGCCACCGGAAGAATTGTGGCATTATCTGGTAATGATGTTGAACCTGTGCCAGAATCAGTAGCATGTGCTTATTCAGGTAAAATTTGAGTCAGAAGCATTCAGGCAAAACAACAGGAGCAAGGAGAGACAGACATGGCATTAAAAGTTGGTCTTGTAGGCATGAAAGGTATTGGCGCAACTCATGCCGCCGCTTATAAAGAAGACTCCTTAGGAGAATTAGTGGCCGTGTGCGATGCGGTCACAGATCGCGCCACCGGCGCGGCGGAAAAATACGGCGTGCGGCATTATCCCAGTGTGCGCGCCATGCTGGAAAGTGAACCTGATATAGATATTGTGGATGTCACGACGGGCGGCATTGAAAACGGTAGCTGGCACTGCGAACCGGCAATGGAAGCCCTCGAAGCGGGCAAGCACGTTTTAGTGGAAAAGCCGCTATCGAGCGATGTGTTAGAGGCACGGGCGATGGTGGCTAAAGCGCGGGAGAAGAATGTCTATCTGGGTTGCAACCTGAACCACTATTTCACCCCACCCGCCGAGCGTGCCGAACAATACATGAAAGACGGGAAAATTGGTGAACTGGTTTACTGCCTGACTAAAATGGGTTTTCAGGGCGGCGCTCCTGAATCCTACAAGGCCCCTGGCTCATTCAAAATTAAAGATTGGCCTTACTTTCATCTGAAAGCCTTCTTATCACACCCCTTGAGCGTGATGCGTCATTTCTGCGGTGATGTGATGCAGGTGCAAGCCTTCCTCAATCGTCCCGGTTTTCGCCGCGCCGCAGGTGACACCATGCTGACCACCGCTAGTGTCCATCTGCGCTTTGCCAACGATACAGTCGGCTATTTGCTCAGCCAACGGGGAGACGCTTCCTATGGTTTGGGCGGCTGGTGGAGTGTGGAAGTGGGCGGTACGCATGGCACATTTTGCATTGAAAACTGCATTGAGAAAGTGAGTTTCTGGAAAGCCCCTGATAAGCGCGGCCCCGGCTTGCCAGGGCAATATGAACCGGGCGCATCCGAAGCACCGGAAGTAACCTCATCGGGCACCGTGGACTTCGGCCAAACCTTTGCCCGTCGCATTCATGCCTTTCTGGAAGACATCACCAACAAAGTACCACCGGATCAAATTCGCGCTTCAGGCCGTGATGCCCTCGCCGCATTAGAATACACCTATGCCATTATCGAGTCGTATGAGCAAGGCGGAGCCTTGGTGCGGCCTCATCCCTTGCCGCCGTTGCGCACCGATCCCAGCGTGCTGTTGGATTAATTGACCCAACTTGCTCCCTAACTTGCCGGGCGGCTAAAGCCACGGCTACGACGGCGCAAAGCCCACCTGCGGAGGCTGGAAAGGCACGGACGTGAGTCCGCGCAGGCGGACTTGGTGCCGTTGTCCGCGAATTTATTCGCCGGGCCATAAATAGCAACTTGAATTAGAGGCTAAGCAGTTATTTTCTCATCAGCACATGAGTCCTATACTTTCGCTGCCTGGAGTTTGTGTCTTCCCCGAAAGGCCGGAGAATGCGGCGCGGGGTGTCGCCTATCCCCATTACATCTACCAAGTTCTCACCCATGCTGGCGTTGCTTACTGCAAGGTAGAACCGGATGACCTAGGCAATAGTTTAGCTGAACTAAGCTTGCTCGTAACCATTGGCGAGGCCAGTTTAAGTTCTGAGTTGCAGGACAGCTTACGCGACTGGGTGCATTCCGGGGGAGCCTGGCTGAGCATTGCCGGGTTGTGTGGGCTTGAGGATTTATTCGGAGTCAGCTATGCTCCCCCGGCTTACAGCGGTGCCTGGGGCGGCAATCCGGTTTCGACGCTGGGAGAGGGTTATTTAACTCCTGACGCAGCCGAGCACCCGGTCTTAGCGCATCTGAATATCCCCCTGCACTTCTTCAATGGGCTGGCCCTGCAAGCTGGTCCATTGGAGCCAGAGCATTCAGACAATAATGCCTCTAAATCTCAGACAGATTATCTAGCGCACTCTCTGGATGCACATGGACGGGAAACGACTCGCATTGCGCTGGCAGAACATAAGGTCGGCAAGGGGCGTTGTTTAGTACTCGCACCCGACGCCATTGGAGCGGTGGTGCGGATTCAGCAGGGAGTCACCGTGACTCGTGATGGCGTCCCGGCACCCGACGGCACAGCGCCTGTTAGCGATGGTGTGCTCAAGTGCGGCGACGGCGGAGTGCTCGACTGGTATTTCGACCGCCAGGATATACCAGGCGTCCCTGGTCTTAAAGGCTTCTTAGAGCCTATTGCCGATCAATGGCGCGAATTGGTGCTGCGTGCCCTGTTCTACCTCGGTGCAAAGCAAGGCACATCGTTTCCTGTGTTGTGGCTCTATCCCCGCAATCTGCCTGCCCTGGGACACCTGTCACTCGACACGGATCACAATGATCCAGCATTGGGGGCAGAGTTACTGAGAGTGTTGGCGGAGGCTTCCGTTCCGGCAACGTGGTGTGTCATTGCTCCGGGTTATGAACACAACCTGCTGCAAAAAATTGAGGCGGATAGGCATGAATTGGCGATGCACTATGATGCCATGTCTCAGGGCTGTCCGTGGAGTGAAGAACTTTTTGAGAAGCAATGGCAATATCTCTCTCATCTGTTTGGAGAGCAGCCTGTCACCAACAAAAATCACTACACACGATGGGAAGGTGACACCGAATTTTTCGACTGGTGCTCCAAGCGAGCTATTGAGTTGGATCAATCCAAAGGCCCCTCCAAAACGGGCGAGGTTGGGTTCCCGTTCGGCTCCTGCCATCCTTACTTTCCCGTCGCGCCCAACGGGGAATTAATAGATGTTTTGGAGTTGCCTCTCCACACACAAGACTTCCAAATCTTCGTTCCGAAAATCGTCTTAGAACAGCTCCTGGCCGCAACCCTGCGCCATCATGGAGTGTTGCACCTGTTATTTCACCCGGCGCATATCGCCAAGGAAGGAGTGGCGACCGCCCTATCAGAGTCTGTCGCCAAGGGCAGGCAACAGGGGATGGAATGGTGGACGGCCAAGCAAATCAACAACTGGGAACGGGCACGGCACAAAGTAGCATGGAGCAAAAGAGAAGGTCAGGACGACAACAGCACAATATGCCTATCGTCTGGTAGTTCATTAGCCGAGGCCACTCTGCTATTTCTGGGTCAGGCCGCTACCTCAGTAGTTATCAATGGCCAGGAACACTCCTCTACTCCTACCACTCGCTGGGGCTTCGATTTTCAGGCTATTACCATAGACATCGAGCAAGCTAAGAATTATTCTATAGAGGTGCGAAGCGATATTTCTCATACAGCACCTGCCGCTAAAGCAGCGGGCTGAACGGACAAGACCCGTGAACGGGCCTCCAGAATGCCCCCTTAGCCCGGTTCACCGGGCTTCTACCCTTCAGCCCGCTGCTTTAGCGGCGGGTTCGCATGGGGAGAATTTATCTACAGAATTTGAAGCGTGACCTCGTGGCGCAACACGCCCTGCGAGAATGGCAGGACTAAAACAATACGGCCTTCACTGGGTTCAGCGTGACCATCCTTGCGGTAGGGGTTATGAGGCAGCACCGGCCAGATAAGCGAAGAGCCTGGGGGCAGGGAAACGCGCCACCCGTTATGCTCAAACCACGCTCCGGCTTCCTCAGCCGTTAAATGCAGTGGTTGCGGCCCCAGCGTGCCACTTTTGCCAGAAGCCGTCTGCCAACGTTGTCCCAGGTGGGGCAAAAAAGTCAGGTGCGCTGCAACCGGGGCTTCCGGCAGATGTTCCACCGCGTAAACGAGACGCGCCTGCTGGGGATCAATTAAATCCAGATGGACGCTGCACTGCGCTGGCCCGTAAGTTAGGCCAAGCGTTAGGTTCGTCGGGTCTAACCGAGCCGCACTGGGCACATGCAGCAGGCCAGGAGGGGGAAGGAAGTTTGGTTGTTCATCCCCCTCTTTATGCACCAGGAGGTTAGTATCGCCATAGGTGAAGGTACTCCAGAGCGGCTGTAGCTTGGTATTGCCGCCACCCAGGATTAAGCCGGTGCGGTCATGAAAGAGGCTCACAAAGTTCTGGCGATCCTGAATCCAGCGATTAGTCGGTACGGGCGTATGATAAGCCGAGAGACAGGCGAACCAGGGGCCTTCACGCTGCGCCAGGGCATCGGCTGCCCCCAACACCGATTGATGGTGGTTTAGTTGTGCCGGTGTCGGGGCGATGGGCCCTTCTTGTCCATAAAGCAGAAAAGACGCTAACGTATCGGCAAGAATCTCCTGGTGCGCGTTCTGCTTGTGCTGCCACTGCTGCTGCATATAGCCGCGCCCTTCGGCAGAAAAGCTAAAGCCGACGTTTGGCATCACCACCGCATCATGATAGGGGTTGCGCTCGTCCACAGTTTCTACACAGGTGCCATCGGGATAAGTAAAGTTTGCATGGAAGCGGGCCGAACGTTCGAGGGCAGGCAGCATGGCTTTATCACCCGACATGGCGTAATAAGTCCCAACGGCATCCACATAGACATAGTTGTAATTCACGACTGGCCCTAAATTTTCTGACCAGAACCCATCCTTATTTTGCTCTGCCACGACTTTTTGCATAAAACTGGCGGCCTGGGCGCACCACTCTGGATGATTCATCACTTTACCCGCTTCATACAGCCCCATAGCATGGTGAGCCGGGATGTTCTGCACATGGCTGAACTCATGGGCCGAGATACCGTTAAAACCGAGCGTTAGAGCCTTATCCCAACGAGCGCGACGTTCCGGGGGCATGGCATCTTTGATTAAGCTATAGGCGCGAATCCAACGCGAATACGTCCACGGCATATAAATATCGCCCCACGTCGAATTATCCTTCTTGCGAAAGACCCACTTGCCATTGGCGTCCTGCGCATCAATCAAGGCATCGCCGCCAGCCATAATAGCCGCTAAGACTTCAGGGTTGTGATAGTAGGGATTCGTCGGGTCTTGGAACGACCAAGCAGCCGCTAAGGGGTAGATGACGTTCTGATCGGTGACAATCCAGATGCCAGTGCCGAAGCGTCCCGTGGCTTTATCCTGGCTTTTCAACACGCGGGGCACCTGCTTTATCAGAGCAGCCAAGAAATCCTTTTTGTAGTTCCATACAGGTGGCTCAGCAGCGGAAACCGGCACCACCGCACTCAGCATCAAAATACCAGCGAGCATAAAAACTGTGGGCATTTGCATATTAAGCGACTCCTCCTTGGGATTGCTGCTGGAACCAGGCGGCTACACGACGGATGGCATAAACCGTTTCTTCTAAATCCGTTTGAGTGTAGGCTTCCCGCACGGTCAGCATCACGATGGTATCCAATATCGCTTCAGCCGTAGGACACAGGCCCGGCCCGTAAGCATAGCGGCAATAAGGATGCTCGCCACGCTCAAAGGCACTATGTTGAGTAAAGATAGGGTATTCGTAGATACCCTGCCCGATGTAGTTCGCGGCCACGGGCAGCCCCTCGGCCCTTAACGCTGAGGCAAAAGTGGCAGCGTCCGCGCCCAACACGGCTGGTTCAACCCGCAATGCAAAATACCACCAGGATGGATCGCACCCGGCAGTGATTTCCGGCAAGGCAATACCCGGCACATCTTTGAGAGCTTCGAGGAGTTGTCCACACCAGTTGCGTCGCCGTTGTACAATGTCATTTAGCTTGCTCGTTTGGGCTAAGGCTACCGCGCCCTGCAATTCCGTCATGCGATAATTATTCGCCAGAAAAGTCGCCTGCCGGGAGGTCGCGCCTGCCTCGCGGTTGTAACACTTATCGGTGGCTAACCGCAGCTTACGGGCAGACTCGGCATCATTGGTAATCACGATGCCGCCATCGCCACACGCCACATGCTTGAACTCATTAAAGCTGTAGCAGCCCATGCGCCCCCAGTTGCCCACCGCACGCCCCTGGTAAAGACAGCCATGAGCCTGGGCACAGTCTTCGATGAGCAGCAAATTATGCCGCTCGGCAATTTCACTGAGAGCTTGCAAGTTACAAGCATTGCCGAAAAGGTGTATCGCCA
Organism: Abditibacteriaceae bacterium; assembly: GCA_019239895.1. Classification (GTDB taxonomy): domain Bacteria; phylum Armatimonadota; class Abditibacteriia; order Abditibacteriales; family Abditibacteriaceae; genus JAFAZH01. The sequence goes on from JAFAZH010000019.1 coordinate 160,234, forward strand.
GAATTGCACAAGTGTAGGGTGTAATCGCCGCTTCGACCGCTCCAGGAGCCAGATTATAAGTGTGCGGCTCCAGGTCGGCAAAGACAGGCACCGCGCCCTGATACAGAATTGGGACAATGCTGCCCATATCGGTAATTGGTGAGGTAATGACTTCATCACCTGGGGAGATGCCACCTGCTATAAGTGTCGCATGGATGCCTGCCGTGCCACTACTACAGGCGATGGCGTGGTCTGCGCCGCAGAGGTTCGCAAAAGCCGCTTCAAAATCACGCACTTTGCGGCCCCCCGTATAGAAGAGCGTCCCCTGTTCCAACGCCTCACGTAGCTGCTGCAACTCCGCTTCGCCATAGCGTTGCTCTTTAGTGTAAGGTGTTGTCTTGGCTGGCGTGCCACCCGCTACAGCAGGCACTCCGTATTCTAAAGAGGTGATAGTCATTGTATTCCTCAAGTTTGATATTAACTTTATGCCAAGTAAACTGTAGAAAACAAGACCACCATGTTACCACCGGCACTCACTAATGATAAAGATGTGGACGAACTATTATCACGACCCACTCCCGGCGCGTTAGAGACTCTGGCGCAATTAGACGGTGACGTGCTGGTGCTGGGCGTCGGTGGCAAAATGGGGCCAACTCTGGCGCGCATGATTCGCCGGGGCTGGGATGAACTTGGTCGTAAACACAAAGTCGTTGGGGTGGCACGCTTTTCTAATCCTGCGGTTGAAGCACAACTGCAAGATGTCGGAGTGGTACCCCTGCGTTGTGATTTGTTAGATCGCAACGCGGTGCAACAACTGCCAGACGCCCCTTATATCATTTTCATGGCAGGTCAGAAGTTCGGCACCAGCACCGGCCCGGAATTTACCTGGGCCATGAATACTCTCGTCCCCGCCTATGTCGCAGAGAAGTTTAAGCACTCACGGATCGTCGTTTTTTCCACCGGCTGCGTCTATCCCTTTACACCGGTCTTGCAGGGCGGTTCACGCGAAGAAGACACTTTGTCCCCACCGGGAGATTACGCTAATTCGTGTGTGGGTCGGGAGCGAATCTTCACCTACTTTTCTAAACAACATAGCACTCCTATCACGCTCTTGCGCTTGAACTACGCGATTGATCTGCGTTATGGCGTTTTGTTAGATGTGGCAAAGCAAGTTTGGGCCGGAGAACCAGTAGATGTGAGCATGGGGCATGTGAATGTCATCTGGCAAGGTGATGCTAACGCCCAGGCGATTCAATGTTTGTCCCACGCTGCCAGTCCGCCCTTTGTTCTTAACATCACTGGGCCGGAAATTGTTTCTGTGCGGGCGTTGGCTCATCGCTTTGGACAACTCTTAGAACGCGAACCAAAGATTACGGGGACGGAAGGCCCAACGGCTTGGCTGAATAATGCCAGTCGCGCCCATCAGCTTTTTGGTTATCCTACAGTTTCCTTAGAACAAATGATGGTGTGGGTCGCCGAGTGGGTTAAACAAGGCGGACGCATTCTCAGCAAACCCACGCACTTCGAGGCGCGTGACGGGAACTTTTAAGTGCTGGTACTCTGTAAGAATCCGGGAATGTGGCAATGAGTAGCGAAATGAATTTACGAGAGCATCTTCTATCCAGCCAGGTCATTCCGGCGCATCCACTGGCACTGACCTCAACGCGCACGTTAGATGAACGGCATCAGCGGGCGCTCACCCGCTATTATCTGGCGGCAGGCGCGGGCGGTCTGGCAGTTGGCGTGCATACCACCCAATTTGAGATTCGTGCGCCTCAACATGGCCTGCTCAAACCTGTGCTGGAACTGGCATCACAGACCATTGATGCAGAGCTAAACAACCACCCACGGCCTTTCGCTAAGATTGCGGGCATTTGCGGGCGCACCGAGCAAGCTGTGGCGGAAGCGGAATTAGCCACAGCCTTGGGCTATCATGCCGGATTGTTGAGTTTGGCGGCCTGGCGCGATGCGGATGACGCCAAACTTTTAAGCCACTGTCGCACCGTGGCAGCGATTATTCCCCTCATAGGTTTCTACTTGCAACCAGCGGTCGGTGGTCGGGTGCTACCCTACAGTTTTTGGCGTGCCTTCAGTGAAATTCCCGAAGTCGTCGCCATCAAAATTGCTCCCTTTAATCGCTATCAAACATTGGATGTAGTGCGTGCGGTGGCCGATGCAGGACGCGACGATATTGCGCTGTACACTGGCAACGACGATAACATTGTGCTCGACCTTTTAACGCCTTTTGAATTTCCCGTAAATGGTCAGCGCAAGACCCGCTTTATCGTGGGAGGATTACTTGGCCACTGGGCCGTGTGGACAAAATGTGCCGTTGAATTACTCGATGCAGTCAAAGCGGCCCGGCAACAACCAATGATACATACCGCCTGGCTGACGCGGGCTGCGGCTATTACCGATGCCAATGCTGCTCTTTTCGATGTAGCCAATGGATTTGGGGGCTGCATTCCTGGTATCCATGAAGTCTTGCGGCGGCAGGGACTGCTGGCTGGCACCTGGTGCCTGAATCCACAGGAGAATCTTTCGCCCGGACAGTCTGAGGAAATTGATCGTGTGCTGCGCGCTTACCCCGAATTAACAGATAATAGCTTTGTGCAAGAGCACCTCGACCAATGGTTGGCTTGACACAGCTTTATTAGTCTTCTCCGCCCCCTTATTATTTAACCCGGCAGTAGCAAATGCCCGGTGCGGCCCTGCCAACCGTCTATAATCAGCCAGAATAAAATCATGGCAACATCGCCTAAAGCCAGACCCAGAAAGGCGGGGAGCAGCTTACGATAGGTGTCGGTGCCGCCAAAGCGGGATATGACGACCTTCGCCAGCCAGCCCAGAAAGATGGAACTCCAGAAGGTGGCACCAGAATAGGTCAGGGCCATCATATAGCCGATGGGATGAAAGGGGAAAAACGTGAAGCGGCTGCGGGCCAGCATCATGCCATAAGTCAAGGCGATGCCAACGCCCAGCCATAGCCAACGCGCCGGGGCCGAACCGGTGTCGGAAGATTTGGTGACGCTATCAATGAAATAAGCGGGCGCTTTAGGGCCATCTTGCGCCCACCAGTGGTGGCCAAAGGTTAGCCCGCTGTTGTCATAGCCCATGCGCACCACCGTCCACCAACTCATACCAACCGATATAAGAATCACGACCCCAACTAATGCCGCCAGGGGGCGGGCCGCGATTTTATTATCCTGGGCTAATTTGAAGCTATGGACAAAGGATGGCATGATAAAGCTGCGCATATGAATCACAAAACCTGCCTGGAATAGAGAAGCCGAGGACACTCCATTCTCTAATGTCAGCCACTGGCTCTGTCCCGTGTTCAGTAACTTGGCAATGGCCGCGAGTGGCGACGTATGATGTTGTAATGCCAGCATTCCGCCTTCCACTGCCACACGCGTGAGGCCAATGGCAAACACTAAATAAGAAACCCAGAGAGCGATGGCAATATCTACCCGCACGCCCGACGCCCAAGTCGCTCCCACCATAAGCGCAAACGAGATGATAAAGCCCCAGAAAGCCAGGGGGTAAGAAAGTAGTTCGTTGCGTTCAGCAGGGCTGGCAGGCACGCGGCCAAAAGCACGCCGCGCCACATGACTCAAATGCTCGCGCCCTGTCCACAATACGATCCCCACATAAGCCAGATAGCAACCACCCATTTGGTAGCCCGTGAAGAGCTTGTCGGGCAGACCATCGGCACCGGGCAAGGAATTAGGCTGGAAACCCAGGTAATACGCTGCGACATATTGGAACTTGAAGAACCAGTAGAAAAACCACAGCGAGAACGACATCTCGGAGGTCAGCAGGTAAGTAATACCCACCACCATTGGGTAGATATTGACGGGCACCCAGCCGATCTGATTCCAGGGCGCATCCGAGAACAGTGGCCCCATATCCACACCAAGCGGGAAATCCGGCACATCAGGATAATAGAGATGCAAGCCCCGCAACCCCTGCACAAACACCGCGATGCCAAACCCACACCACATTAAGGGATTACGAAAGAAATGGCTTAACATACCGTATTTATCGCGGCGATCCATGTCTTCGGTCATCGTCAACGGCAGGCGCAATAAGGGAAAGGCTAAGGCTTCGTGCTCAGCCCATTGCGCGCGCAGCATAACACTCAAACACCCCAGCATCGCGTAGGATACGAGGACGAAGCTAATCCAGAACACCAACGGCACCATCCATGCGCCCCACGGAATCGGCTCATTACGGTGCAGCCCAACATACCAGCCTTCATAGACAGCACGATTTAGACCCCTATTGGAATTGAGGGCAGGCGTCAGCCACGGCTTCAGATAAGGCTGCAAGAACCCCAGCCATTTATTCTCGCGGGTCGCAAAGTAAAACGGTGCGAGGAGGTTGGGCACGACGAAGTTCTCCGAACCGTGTCCCGGCACTAAAGAAGAAAAAAGGCAGGTGATATAAACCGTCAGTGTCTCATTGCGAGTAAACCCCCAACGCGGCGAGACCAACCGCAGGAGGGGGTTAATAACTAAAATTAAGACTAACAAGACACCAATGGCACCAGGCGGTAGATGCTGCCCGCCGAGAAAGGTGTTATTCAGTTTGTAATCAATGACGGGAAGGGCATAACCCAGCACCACAGCCAACGCCAGGGATAAGATCACCACACGCAATGTCACGCCACGATCACGGGCTATAGATGCCGCCGGTGTCACATAATGCGAGTTTTCCACGGACGGCGACACTCGAACCGCATCCGATACAGGGGCCGTAGCCGGTGCATTCATATCTTACGTCTCCAGACAGCGGGGAATATTATAAGGTATATCGCTATTGAGCAGCTTTCTCAATAGGGTACACCGCGCTTTTACTCCATCATAACCGAGACTTGATATTTAATTGTTCTGCCAGGGCGCGCAATTTGGTTAGTGCGGTAGAATTTTGGGTGATGAAAGCTGTGGGATTCGACTTTGGTGAGACCCTCATTTATTATCAGGGCACGCCTCTGAGTTGGAAGTCGCTTTACCCGGAGGCACTGACCTTCATGGCGCGCGGCTGCAACTACCGGGCAACTTCCGCATGTGTGGATAAGGCGTCCTCCATTTCCATTCTAGAGGAATACAACACACGTCTCTATCCTCGTATTACGGAGGTCAGTTCAGACGTAATCATCGGCAAGATATTAGAATCCTGGGGCTTATCCACAGCTCAACACCTTGGTTCTGCGACCGAACATTTCTTCACGTTTTTCCAACAACAAGTCGCTATTTACGACGATGTGCTGCCAGTTTTGGAGATATTGAAAGACAGGGGCCTAAAAACTGGCATTCTAACCGATGTTCCTTATGGTATGAAAAAGGAGTTTGTAGAGCGCGACTTAAGTTCTGTTGGCATCCTGAGTCATTACCTTGATGTACTGCTGACTTCGGTAGATGTGGGACATCGCAAGCCTGACCCTATCGGTTATATTCACTTAGCCCGCAAATTGGGAGTTAAGCTTGACGAGATGATTTATATCGGCAATGAAAAGAAGGATATTGAAGGAGCCAACGCTGCTGGAATGCACTCAGCCTTGATTGCCAGAGATGGGGAACTGCACGAATGGGGTCAGCAGCACTCCATCAAGAGCCTGCACGAGATAATTCAGCTAATATAAATTAATGTTTGCAGAATGTGGCACTCTCACCGCATCAGATGCAGAGACGGTAGCGAGTGCATTCACTGTTTGTGTTCCAGACAGAAGAATACTTAACGCGTTATAAAGAATGACATGAATCTTGTAGAAGATTGGATCAAGCAACTCTTAACCCAAGAGGTTAAAGACCTCAGCCTAAAATATTCTTATCCGGCGCATGATACGGCTGAAAACGAAATCGAGTCGCTAATCGGCCCAGATCGAATTCAGCGGTGCCCAAGTCCTATACCAGCGCCCCTTATCGAACAGTTACACGAGAAACTTCGCGGCCTGCGATGTGAGGCTTATATATGGGATGCGCTTCTCTTCCACCTGGGGACACCTTTGCCTCCACATGTTGCTCATGACCTGATGGATCGAGACATTGCTGTCAGCACTTTAGGCCACACGCGACAACTTGATGAGGTTCAATGGCGTTTAGCATCATTAGTGGATGAAGCCCTACTGACATTATTTTGGGCACTCTACAGCGACCCCAAATACGAGCTTGCGGAGCTTGAGAAACTACTTGGGCAACATCCCGACCATCTGTGGCTGTTAGATAAATGGCAGCATGGATGGAACTGTGGCAGTTCATCACGGGAAAAAGAGCTTGCATTTCACCGCTGGGTATGGGAACACCCGCACCGTCCGGCTGAGATGCCCAACCCTGAACAGTATCTCCACATTATGGAGATTAGAGAGCACCAAGAAAAAAAGGAGCGATTGCGTGTCGAGTGGGAGCAAAAGGAAGAACAATTGCGACTGGAGCGAGAAGCGGAAGAAAGACGCTTAGAGGTAACTCATGTCGCCAATGATTGGCTTCAAAAAGAGAAAATAAGGTTTATAATAGCCGTTCAAGAACCGGAGATGCTCTTAGCATTAGCCAGTAATCCACAAATTCCAGTTCAGTGGATACAAAAATTAGTTAACTGTCATCATGTCAAAGGCGCAAGACAAATACGCGAGGCGGCAGAAAATAATATTAAAACTCGCCAACTATAATTCCGATGGTCCAGACAGCAGATTCACAGGATAAATTTAGGTAATACCCCCTCAAACCGGACTAAACTCTGGGAAGAAGAGGCTATGCGAAAGTCGTGTGTGCGCTGTGGACATCACTGGTTTTGGCAGTTGAGCGATGGTCGCCACAAGTGCCGGGCGTGCGGCCAGCGTCAGAGTTT
>JAFAZH010000027.1 GCA_019239895.1 Abditibacteriaceae bacterium
ATGAAGCCTTCTTGAGGTTGAGTTGCGCTTTGATCTGTCAGGCGCATCTTAAATCTTCATTTTGTTAGGAGTTCTTAGTCTTCCCAAACCCGTTTTGTGTTCTTCCGTGCTAAAACTAGCTTCGCAAAGAAGCCGTGAGTGATGGAGGAGCCGAAAGATGGCCGTTTTGAGTGGCTTGCCGCCGGAGATCAGGTGTAGAGGATAGGGGCAGGTGAACTTCGACCGTAGTGCCAACTTCCAATTGGCTGGAGATATGGATGCTCCCGCCGTGCGCTTCAATAATTTTCTTCACGGACGAAAGCCCTAACCCGGTGCCCTTGGCCATTTTGCGCGTGCGGTCAAGGCGGGCAAAAGGCATAAAAAGTCGGGGCAAGTCTTCGGGTGCGATACCAACTCCTTCGTCTTCTACCGTCAACACCGCCTGTGTGTGGCGGGCTTCAACACAAATTATGACTTTACGTCCGGCAGGACTATATTTGACAGCATTAGAAATGAGGTTCATCACCACGCGTTCTAACCTTTTCCGGTCGCCGCGCAGGATGCACGCTTGTTCTCCCGTAAAGCGCAAGAGGTGAGTCGGGGCGGCTATGCTCTGCCCTTGTACCACTTTACCCACGAGTGCTGTAAAGTCCAAATCCTCATAATGAAGATCAAGCTGCCCGGTTTCCGCCTGCACCGCGTCAGTTAAATCGGAAATCATGGCCTCCATGTGACCGACATATTGGGTGATATTATCCAGCCATTCGTCGCGCTCGGTAGGAGCCAAATCTTTGCGTTTGAGCAGATATGCTCCGCCCCCAATAATAACCAGTGGATTCTTTAAATCATGCGCTACCGTGGCGACAAATTCCAGGCGTTCTTTTTCGCGGTTGCAGATGGCCTCGGCCATTGTGTTGAAGGTCTGGGCCAGGGCACCCATTTCATCGTTGCAGAGAACTGGCGCACGCGCGTGCAGATTGCCACCGCCAAACTCGGTTGCGGCACGAGAGAGTTGTAAGGTCGGCTTAAAAATCCGCGACCATAACTCTAAACCACCTAAAATCAAGACTATGGAGGCCACCAGCATAACCGCTGTTGACCAGATATCTACCCATCGATCTAATTGATGGCTGGCGTGTATGGTTGCATCCATTTGCTGCGCGTTATGGATGCGGTGGCGATGAATAGCATCCAGTAAGCTCTGCTGAATGGGCTGAGTTTCGGGCAGCACACGAGAAGCACTGGTAAGACTGAGGGTGCGGAAGGCTTGATACTCCTGCTCGATGGTGGCAGCTAAAGCGGTTTCAGTCGCAGAGTCGGCTTCCTGCTTTAGCTCTGCTAAAAGTTGATCGGCCTCCTGGAATTCTTGCCGCCGCGCTTGCTGGTAAGCCGGTTTGTGGGTGAGCCGCCAGAGCGAATCGTCCCGGCTGGCCGCAAGCAGAGCTAACTCAAAGCGATGGCTGGTGCGCAGGCTTTGGCTATCGAAGAAAACTTGACGGGTTTGAGCATGAAGTTTTGAAGTGGTGTGCAGGAGGCCGCCGCAGAGCAAAAGGAAAGCGCAGAGAATCGCGCCAATCCAGACCATAATATATTGCTTAATGTCCCAGCGGCGAATAGACCTTGGCATCGTATAGCGGTTTAGACGCTGTGCCCGATGGCTCGTTGCCCTCTCCTGAAAATTTAATATTTTCTTGTGAATTCTTGAGTGACAATTATGAACAGGGTGCGTTATCCCCAATGAAGCTACCTGTTTTAACCAAAATAGGCACTTTAATTTCCAGAGCAAAGCTCAAGGGAGAAAGTATCATGAAAAGCTTAGTTACAAAAGCAGTTGCTGCATTATTAGTTGTTGGCGCTTTGAGCGTCGCCCCCGCGATGGCCAAGGGTGGCAAGAAGCATCATCGTCACCACCACCATCACCACCACATGCACAAGCGTTAATTTGTAGCAACTGGTAAATCGAGTCGTATGATAAAACAGCAGGGCAGGCCAATTGGCCTGCCCTGCTGTTTGTTATTGAGGTGTCAGCACAGATGCAGCAGTTTAGGCCGCCTCCACTGCTGCTAAGGCTTGCGTACGGCGGGCCTGAATAAGCGCATTAATCAGCGGGTGGATATGGCCTTCCATTATCTGGTCGAGGTTGTTGCTCTTGAAGTTAATGCGATGATCCGTGATACGGTTTTCGGGGAAATTATAGGTGCGTATCTTATCGCTGCGGTCGCCGCTTTTCACCTGGGCGCGGCGGACTTCATCGCGCTCTGATGCCTGGCGCTCGCGTTCGGCTTCATACAGGCGCGAGCGCAAAACGCGCATGGCTTTTTCTTTATTCTGCCGCAAGCTGCGCTCGTCCTGGCAGGTGACGACTAAGCCCGTCGGTTTGTGAATCAGGCGCACTGCGGTTTCGTTTTTCTGCACGTTCTGGCCACCCGCGCCGCTACTGCGCATGGTTTCCATCTCGATGTCGTTGTCGTTAATTTGCACATCCACTTCTTCGGCTTCGGGTAGCACCGCAACGGTAGCGGCAGAAGTATGGATGCGTCCTTTTTGTTCGGTTGCTGGCACGCGCTGGACGCGATGCACCCCGCTTTCCGTTTGTAAGGCATCCCAGGCCCCTTTACCGTCTACGCCAAACACCACTTCCTTAATGCCGCCCATTTCCGCTTCGGAAAGCGAAATCGGTTCAAGCTTCCAGCCACGCTCTTCGGCGTAGCGCGAATACATACGGAACAGGTCAGCCGCCCAGAGAGCCGCTTCTTCGCCCCCCGTGCCCTGGCGAATTTCAATAATCACGCCCCGGTCAGCATCCTCATCTTTGGGCACCATCAGGTCTTCCAGGGTGGCGCGGGCCGTTTTGAGTTGAGGCTCAACCTGAGCCATCTCCTCCTGCGCCAGTTCGCCCAAATCCGGGTCATCCAGCGAGGCTTTGGCATCCGTCAGGACTTGCTCCAGACGTTCCACGGCGCGATACTGGTTGGCCACTGGCTCCAGACGAGAGCGTTCCTTGGCGATGCGCTGCATGGCGGCACCATCGGTAAGCGTCTCCGGGTCGGATAGTTGATTGGTTAACTCGTCAAACCTTTCGGCGAGAGCTTTTGCTTTATCTAACATATTTTGACCTAACCCCCCGTCCCCCTTCCCGGCACGGGAAGGGGGTGTCAGAGGCATAGTTTTCTCTGAAATCCTTATTAATGGTTCGCATCAGTAAAGGGAAATATTCGCCTGACCTTACAAGTAAAAAGTAATACTGCCATCCAAGATTCATCTCAGACACCCCCTTCCCGGTTCGGGAAGGGGGACGGGGGTTAGGTTATATTGATCCCGCACGCGCGACTGGTTCGGCCATGACAGGATAGGATTGCCCGCGCGACGTGGCCGAAGCCTGCTCTTCTGCATCCAACACAGCGCGCATGGCGGCACACGAGACTTCCAACTGCTCGTCATCAGGCTGGCGCGTCGTCAATCGTTGCAACCACATGCCGGGCGTCATGATAAAACGGGCGAGGCTACTCCACTTTGGATTCGCCGTCATCTTGATAACTTCGTAAGACAATCCGGCGACGACTGGCATCAAAGCAAAGCGCATGGCCACTCGCGTCAAATGTGAGTGTGTCCACGGCAAAAACGTAAAGCAGAGAATACTGACTACCACCGTCAGCAGGGCGAAACCAGTTCCACAGCGAGGGTGGGGTGTATCAAACGGGCGTGCCCCCACAGGTGTGATAGGGCAATGATTCTCCGCGGCATATACCACTTTATGCTCTGCGCCGTGATATTCAAAGACCCGTCGAATATCGGGCTTGAGGCCAATCACCCAGACATAACCAATAAAGATGCAGAGCTTGACCAACCCCTCAAACAGATTTAAGGCAATGACGTTCGTTGTGGCCCGCCGGAGCGTCCAGTCTGTAATCAAATTAGGCAGAGCCACAAACAACAGCAAGCCAAAACCCAGGGAAGTCGCTATGGTGAGCAGAAACATCCACCACGGCAATGATTCCTCTTCTGCTGCTTGTCCATCCGCCGTATCAGTGGTGCCTGGCAGTGGATGCTCAGAGGAAATCGGCTCTGGTATGGGTGGTATCCATATTTCATGGGTGGTGGTCGCTGAACTGGTGGCGTGCGCTTGAGTTGTGGTTGCAGCAGTAGTGCCATTGGTCGCAGCATGGCCATTCAGACCACTGCCATTCAGATCAACAGGATTCACAACAGTTAAGTCTTGAGCCGTTGATTTGGCTTTTTCGTCTTTAGCCTTCTGGTCTTGCATCGCCTTGTTGCTCGACCAGTTTAGAAAGCGCATTCCCAAGCCGAGCATTTCAAAAAGCGCCACCACGCCACGGAGAAAAGGCATTCCCATCCAGCGATAGCGTTTCATGATGGAAGTAACTGGCTCGACACGAGTTTCGATGGAGCCATCAGCGCGACGCACGGCTGCCCCGACAAAGCGCGGCGAGCGCATCATCACGCCCTCAATGAGCGCCTGCCCACCAAGCTGAAACGAACTCAGGGCCGGGTCTAATTTGTCTTGCTCTTTGCTCTCCATCTACTGAACCTCGCTGCGGGCTATCCACCACTATCGCCAGCAATATGGCCTGGCTTGGTTACCGTTTGAATAGCTCATGCCACCATCCCCAGACAATAAAAATACGGATTGCAAGATGCAGAGTTCCCCACCCTGCATCTCACAATCCGTATTCTGTTTGATGGACGCTAAGCCTTGGTCTTCTCGCGCCGCTTGGCCGCGCGCTGGGCCTTTTCGCCAGCCGCACGACGTTGATTGAAGCGATCCACACGACCTGCGGTGTCTACGATGCGCTGCTTGCCGGTATAGAACGGGTGGCACTGTGAGCACAGATCGAGGTGAATCGTCGGCACCGTGGCGTGCGTATGCACCACGGAACCACACGTCGCGCAGGTAATTGTGGCCTCCATGTAATTAGGATGAATGTCTTTTTTCATGTCTTAACTCCCTCTGCTTGATGCTGAATAAATCTCAATTTATCGTTAATTCTACGTGACCACTATTTAACGGCCACTGCCTTGGTCTGAGAACGAATGCAGTTTAACTACCTTTCAGACGAGCGACAACCCATCAGGTTGCGTGGGCCGGGGCACGCCCTAAAATCAAAAGATCATTAAGAGCCGTTAGAGTGCGAAGTGGTCTGTAAAGCGCGCGCCGCAACTGAAGTGCTACGCTCGAACCAGGCGCTCACCACTGTGAGGTTGGCGGAAGGGGTGAAGGCGAAACGTTGCCAGCCCTGGCGACCGTTAATATCAATCACCGTGGCATTGGTGGTTCCTGGCGTGGTGGCTGTGGTGGCCTGGCTGCGCCAGCCGCCCTCGACCTGAAGCGTAGCGGCAGCATTAGCAGCAGTATTAGGAGCAGTGGTTTTCCACTCGATATGCAAGGTGGCAGCGGTGGGCGGGACTTCCAGCCAGCCGGGATAGCGGGTATTGGCGGTGAGGGCGAGGGGCGCGCGGGCGATGAAATCAGTGGTGTTTAGTTTGTCTGAGGGCAACTCTAAGGCACCGGGCAGCCAGATGGGAAGGGTTTTCTGTCCATTGGCAAAGGCTTCACGCAAGGCATTGGAAGAGCTTTCTAGCAGAGCCGCTGCATTCAGCGTTTCTCCATTGTCCACCACCGGATGTAAATTATCCAGGGTGGGGGCCGAGCGTTCGGCCAAAGGCTTCAGGGTGGCACTTAACAGGTGGATGCCATACACGCGCTCCAGATAAACGGTCAGCCCCTGCAAATATTCCAGGCCATCCTGCGTGCCATCAGAGCGTAAGGGCGAACCGGGGCCGTGGGCATTCCAGAAGCGCAGGGAGGCTATCGCATTCTCTTTAACATGAGTGTCCAAATCAGTGGCTAATGTCGTAGCAGCGGCTCCGGCATCTTTAGCTTCCTCCAGGTTAGGAGGTAGTTGCGCGGCGAATTGATCGGGCATGGAAGCGGCCCATAACATACCCAGAGTCTCCCCCACCAGGCCATTGCCATAAGGCTCTAAGGGCGGACGAAAGCCGTTGAAGGGCGGCAGAATGACATGGCCGTATTCGTGGGTCAGTTCGCGCAGCCACTCGCTCTCAGGACGCGCCTCGGTCATCTTGAAGAACATAATCTCGCCCTTAGCCGAATCAATCTGTCCGGCCCCGGCCCCACTTTGGGCTTCGTCGGGCAAGTTGCGTGTTGGTAGTGGAATGGTATTGGGCGTGACACCATTAGTTGCAGGTGTGGTGATGGTTGAGGCCGGATTGGGCAAAGCGCCGGGCGTGGTCGCAATATGGACGGTATTGATCTCATCCACATCCGTCATGGCGACACCCCACGGATGCCATAATGGGGTATTTCTGATGTCGGACTGCACCATCTTCTTGCCATTTAGCACAACGGGCGTATTGGGCAAGGGCATCCGCGTTCCGAGGGCATCTTGCACGGCGGGGTCATCGTCATCCTGGGGCCACCACGCCGAGACTTCCGATAGCCAGAGGTTGGTCACTCCATTATTTGGGCCACCATTCTGGTTGCGCATATACAGGTTTTCCAGACCCAATTCGGACAGGGCCAGGGTATGCAGCTTCAGGAATTGCGTGCAGAGCGCCTCAGCGCGGGGACGATCATCGCGTTTCTCCCGCGTTAAATAAGGCGAAGCATAAAAGACATTGACGACTTTATGCCACAAGCCGCGATTCGGCCCATCGGTTTCGCGCTCATAGCCGACAATCATTTTGTCAAGTTGCAGCACCGGAGGAAGGTTCGGGATGGGCACTTTACGATAAAGCGGTGGAATGCGCGATAGGGTTACTCCCTGCTCAATAGCGGAAGGCATAAAAGGCGGGAAAACCTTGCCACTGGTTATTAAAAACTCTTGCTTTTGCGGTGCTTGCTCATTAGCAGTGGCCGTTGAAGTTAAGGCTACTGTTGCGGCTGGGCCAGGCGGTTCCTGCGCCAGACGAGAGTAATCAAAGCTAAAGCGATAGGGCTGCCACAGGTTGCCGTGAGCGACGGTGGCGATGGTATCCATCGTATCATCAGGCGCGTAATCGGGCAGACCTTCTTGTAAAGCTCCACTTAATTCCAAGAGGGCATCGCGCACCAAGGTAGGATCATCCGCGCGCAGAATGCCAGCTAAACGGGCGGCTCGACAAAATGCGGTAATGGAAGCATCACGAGCAAACATACCACCAAAGTGCTTGGCGGCTAACCCCCATCCGTAATGAGATTGCTCCGCCTGGCGAATCAGGTTGATGGTAAACCGATCTGTGGGCATGGCAGTTGGTGGAGCGGTGATGATGTCGGGGCCAGTCACGGCAAAGAGGGCCACTAAAGAGCGTTGTGCGGCATCCTGAAAGGCCGCTATGGAAGTGCGGTCATTGGCATCCAATAGCACCTGAGCGTGGGTAATCGCTTCGGCAACGGTGGCCGGGGCGGCGGTGATGCTTTGCTGCGCGTAAGCGACGCCTGTCCCGGCAGTATACCGGGGCGGCCACAGCTTCGGTGCGATGCAAGTGGTTAAGCCCAGCGCACCCATAAAGAGGGCGCTGCGGCGTGCATATTTTGTGTTACGACTCAGTTGCCTCATCTGCCACCTGTTTTGATGATCTAACTAAAGGGTCTAACAAAATGAACTAAGCTATGGCGCAGGAGCTACGTGTCATGTTGAGCGCAGCGAAACATGACGAGCCTCTTAGGGTTGCGCTCTTCTCATTTTGTTAAATTCTCTTAATACTTCTCAACGACTTGGCTTCATGGAAGTTGCCTTGTCGTCACAATTTAGCGATGGCATTCCAGAGAATCGAGCACATCCTCTACCACATGAGCATTAATGGGTGATAATTCACAGTCGAGGGCAAAAATCTTATTGCTTTGCTCACAGTGCCACACGCGCATTGCGGCAGGTGGGGTGTGGCGACGCAGCACTCGATCCAGCCCCTTTTGCACCATCAGGCGGCGCAAATCTCGCAAGCGTCCGTGCAGCATCAGGGCAGGATGGGTGCGCACGCTAATCTCTTCGGCTGGCCCAAAACGGCGTTTCTTATCGGTGCGGGCGATAGTGCGCTGCGTCCAATCAACTAACGATTCATTTTCTAACACCACATTGGCAATGGGAATCCGTTGCAGGGCAATACGCTGGTCGGTCTGCGTCCACCCAAGGGGAGTGGCTGGACGCGCTTTAACCCATTCCAATTCCAGGCGATTCAGCAATAGCTTGGCACGTTTCAGGTGAAACTCTTCGGGGATGTCGAGTTGTAGATCAAACACGCTCCAGGTCTGCCAGCCGCCGCTGGAATGACATTCCAGGGAAGAGAAGACTTCAGTGGCCAACCGCTGCATTTTGTCTTGCTTTTCAAGGCCACGCCCAATCAGGTGCGCTACTACCACCCGCCCACAGTCGGCACACTGCCACGCCACGCCCCAACCCTGTCCGAGCAGGACATCACCCCGTTCACCGACCCAGCCGAAATTCTCCAGTTGGGCTTTGCGCTTGCGCGCTTTTGAGAGCAACCGTGGATTGTCGGCCAGTTGAAACGCTTCGCCCCGCTTCTTCGCCTGGCGCACCAGTTGTTCGGTGAATAAGGTCACGCTGCGTGCTAAATCAATGCCCTTTTGCGGCTTCTCCCAACGCAACTCTAAACGTGGCCCATCGGCATCATCCACGCGCAAATCGCCTTTAGTGGCATCGCCACCGAAGGTCTTTAGGTTCCAATCGGACGGCAAAGTGACCGTCAAGCCCTGCCAGCCCAGCAGATGGGTTTCGGTGGCAAAGAGCGCAGGCAGCGGCGCTACTTTCTTGTGTCGCTCTTTGTGTGGTGATGGCGGAGAAGTCGAAGCTGGCATTTCATAAACCTACCCCTGGTGCTGAATCGGTTTGAAAGTGATGGTCAGGGACAGACAATGAAAGTATAGCAGACTATATCAGACGGCTAAGATGCTGTGTTTAAATGGACGCAACACGAAGGTGACGCTAATTTCATGCGCTATTGAGACGCTATTTCTTCAATAGCGTAAGTTCGCGCTGCGTAGCATGGCGTAGCGAAACTTTGCGTCCCTTTGAATCTATGTCTACCGAGTAGGGGCTGAAAAAGCCTAAGTGGTGGCATTATCTACCCGCAGTAAGGCTACGGTGATGGATAACCCTTCTAAGGAAGTGCCTTCGAGGTCTAAATTCACACGACGCGCTGAGAGCTTATCTAATCCGGCATGAGCTTTGATATGGGTGAGGGCGGTCTGGCGCAGAATATCTATGAGAATGGCTAAGGTGTCGTTGCGAGGTTTACCCGTGACAGGATCATTGGGGGTAGCCCCGACTTTGAGCAGTAAGCCTTCTACATCAAGGGCATCCGTATCGAGAGCCAAGCGTTTGATATTTAGCTCGCTCAGATGAATGCTAAATTCGAGGCGATTAAATAATCCCAACTTGAGGATTTCCAAAACTTGAGTTAATTGATTTTGAGAAGGCTTAGCGGGAGCAATCGGTAAACTGTTAGCTGAAGCTGCTGCACTGGCTCCCCGACTGGCATCTTGGGCCGCGTAATGATTTTGAAATGCCTCGGCCAAACGCTTGGCGGCTCCGGCGTTTAAGCGCAAGCCAAGATTAAAATTGCGCAGCCGCAAGCCCTCCAAACGCACTCGTCCATTCTGGACTTTAGCTGATTCCAGGGAAACCTGCGCATCTAACCTTGTGATAACAGCATCATTGAGAATGGAAAGTATTTGATTAACAAAATTGGGATCAACCTCGCCCTTGTTGTTCGTGGGGATGCGGGTTGGTGAGGTCTCAGATGGCGCTAATGAACGTGGGAGCGCCTGGGCCAAAGCTGGTCGTGCGGGGAACCCGCCCATGCTGGACAACCAGCAAAGCCACACACCAAAATAAAGACCTGGGTTTAAGGTGCCCCGTATCCGTTGCATCATGGCAATGAGATCATGGTGACAAAGGTGGCAAAGCAGGTAATGGAGCAGTCGTTGCTAAGGGTGGTAAAGGCGCATTGTTGCCGTTCGTTGCTAAGGCAGGTAGTGGTGCCAGTGCGGGTAGGGCATTCGCTGTTATAGCGGGCGAAGCCGTGAGCGGCGGCAGTTGTGGTAAAGGTGTAAATGTTGATGAGTCATTCTTCAGCGCAGGCAAGTTGGCTGGCACCGGGGCGGTATTATTGCCTCCATTGGAGAGAACTCGCGGGCCAATCGGCTCATTACCCCCTAAACCAATCGCTACTGCCCATTCACGGTGGCCCCAATTGATAGATTTCGCGCAATGTAAGGCGGCAATGTGATAGGCGGAAACCACGTAAGAGTAGAAGCCCGTGGTAAATGTCTCGCCGCCCACCTGCACCGGGTTAGATTGGCGTTGCACCTGGGCATTCAAAGGTGGCCATTTGCAGTCGTTCTGGGCTGCGTGGGCGCTACCATTAAACAGCATGGACAGCCACAGCAGCATCAACAAAAAAGGGGCGCGTTGCGTCATGGAGCCACCTGCACTTTAAACCGCTAAGACAGGAGAAACTAAGCAGTCTCCCCTGTCTTGCCGAGTCAAAATAGATTTAACGACCGGGACCTGAGTTGCGGCTGGATGAGCCAGTAATCGGCACATTACCGGGTAATTGCACGTTATTGCCACCAAGAGAGGATTGTCCGCCGCCCGTGCCGTAGTTATTACCAATGCCTGAGTTATAGTTAATCCCGCCACTGGAACCACCAGCGCCGCCATAATTTGAATTCATGTTGCCGGAGGAATTACTACCATTACCCATCATCGGCTGCACGGGGCCATTTTTGGAATTAGCGACCAAAAGATCAACGCGCAAGTTGCGCAAATCCACACCACGAATATCTAACGTGACTTTATCCACCCGCAAGGCATCGAGATTAACATGGGCTTCGATATGGTTGGGGATGACGCTCGACAGAAAATCCAACAACGAACGCACCGTGTCGGGTTGCGTGAGGTTGTTGAGCGCACCTCCAACGCCCTGACCAATCGGTTGGAGCGTTGGCTGTAAACCATTGGCGACATCGCCCACCGTGTTACCCAGTTGCCCGACCGTTTGGCCCGCCTGCCCTAAGACGCCAGGCACCTGGCCGATTGCGCCATTGGCCACATTACCGGCAGTGTTGACGCCTCCATTCGCCGCGTTGCCTACTTGTCCAACCGTCCCGGTTGCTGCGCCCACCGGGTTAGTCCCTGTATTACCACCGTTGTTCCCGTTCTGGGCACAAGCTGGCAAGCTCACTGCTATAAGCGCACCCAAAGCGATGGCCCCGGTCAGACATAAACTTCCGGCTTTTAGCTGTTTTCGATTGGTCTTCATATCTCGCCCCTTCTACTGTGGTTTAATCCCGGCATGTTGTGCGCTCATTAGGGCAAAATAGAGACCAATGCCATTGCGGAGTGCGGATTGCAGATTGAAAGACATCTATTTTGCATGTTGTAGATTAAGCGTGGGTTTCTCTAATCCACAATCTGCAATCCGCACTCCGCAATCGCTCACATCATGCCCATACGCCGTCTGCGCATGGCGATGCTTTGGAGCAGGCCGACGCAGAGGGAAAAGGAGATGTAAGAGGAGCCGCCATAAGAGAAGAAGGGGAGAGGCACGCCTGTGATGGGCATGACGCGCATCGTCATACCCAGGTTGATGATGGTATGAAAGGCTATGAGTGCCGTGAAACCGCCCGCAATGAGGACGCCAAAATAGTTTTCGGTGGTCATGGTGAGGGTGGCTGAGCGGAACAGCAGCAGGAGATACGCCAGTATCAAGGTCGCCGCGCCGACAAAGCCCAACTCTTCGGCTACCACGGTGAAGATGAAGTCAGTTGTGTTTTCCGGGACATAACCAGCCTGTTTCTGCATCCCTTTGCCCCAGCCCTGGCCCGTAATCTGGCCGCTGCCGATGGCAATCTGGCTCTGGTTAATCTGGTAGCCCGCTTTGCGTGCTTCACTATTAGAAGGATTGGTGTCTAAGAAGACGGCCAGACGCGCTTTCTGGTGCGGTTTCAGCTTGTCGGTTTTCCAGGCGATGCCAAAAACTGTCCCGGCCACGAAGATAATCAGGGCTAGGTGCCACAGACGCGCGCCGCCAAAGAATAACATACCAACCCAGATAGACATAATGGCGACGGTGGTGCCAAAGTCGGGCTGTTTCAAGATCAGCAGACAGGGCGGTGCCATATAAGCCAGCGACCACATCAAGGTACTGAACTCGCGTATCTTTTCCTGGCGGCGGCACAGGAAGGCGGCGAGGGTAACGATAATGGCAAACTTGGCAAATTCTGCCGGTTGTAAGGCAAAAGGCCCGATTGGAATCCAGCTTTTCGCACCGTTGATTTCGCGGCCCAGTTTTAATACGAGACCTAATAAGCCCAAGTTGAGGACATAAAGCCCAAACTGCAAATGCATTAGGACTTGATAATCCACGAGGGTCAGCAGTAACAGGGCACATAAACCAGCACTCACCCACATCGCTTGCTTAAGCCCATCCGAGAGACGGGTGGAATGCGCTTTTTCTAAGTGAATAGTGGGAGAAACTGAGGCACTATTGCCATCGTGTGTGGTGGCGGTGGCTGTTTGGGCTACAAACGTATCTGCGTTGGGACGTGTTGCTGAGACAATGGTCACGCAGCCCCAGACCGAAAGCGCCACCACGACCAGCAGCAACCACCAGTCGAAGTCGCGCCAACCGCCCCGTCCGAACCCTGAACCCGCCGAATATGGTGCCGAAACAACTGCCATTTAAGTGTGTTTTGAATCCCCTAATTCCAACTTTAGTAAAATTCAAGATATGCCGCCACTGATTAAGGCCATCCGCCTGCCACAAAACCAAAATAATCTTGAAAACAGCCTATCCTTCGATGCTGGTGGCGATGCCTTAGGACGTATCTTTGCGCCCGGTGGTCTACTGGCACGGGCCTTGCCAAACGATGGGCGCAATTTTGAAGAGCGCCCGGAACAGTTGGAGATGGCGCGGGCAGTGGCGGATGCGGTGAAGGACAGAGCGCATCTGCTGGTGGAAGCGGGCACTGGAACTGGTAAGAGTTATGCGTATCTGGTGCCCTTCATTTTGTGGGCCGTTAGTCAGAATAAGAAAGTTCTCATTGCCACTCATACCAAGGCGTTGCAGCAGCAGTTGATGGAGCGCGACCTGCCCTTTCTGCACGAACTCTTTCTGCGGCGCATGGGCATGGATTTTCGCTATGCCCTTTGTTTAGGAACTGGCAACTATATTTGTCCGCGCCGCCTGGCCAAGTCGGAAGCGACGGGCCTCTTTGCGACCCGCAACGAAGTGGATGAATTGCACGAGATTAATGCTTTTGCCCGCACCAGCAAAACTGGGCGCAATCTCGACCTGCCCTTTGAGCCAAGCCCGCAACTGTGGGCGCAGGTCAACCGCGAATCGGATTTGTGCTTGGGCCGTGCCTGTCCCTTGTTTGAGCGTTCATTCTATTTCATTGCACGGCGCGTGCAGGAGAAGGCGCATATCTTAGTAGCCAACCATCACTTGCTCTTCGCACACTTAGCCGCCGGGGGCAACGAGGCCGGTGCCGTGCTGCCGCCTTTTGACGCCCTGGTATTAGATGAAGCGCACCAGGCCGAAGATGTCGCCAGTGCTTACCTGGGCATGGAAGTAGTGAACCTGGGCGTGGCGCGTCTCATTGAATTGCTGCACAACCGGCGCAGTGGGCGCACCATTATCAGTGGCAGTTCGCTGCCCAATACAGATGAGTTAGATAAGAAACTGGTTGCCGTCGCCAACGAAGCGCGAGAAGCGACAGAACGCTTTTTTGGCAATTTACAAGTCGCCCTCAACCTTGATGTTAGTCGCACCCAAACTATTCGCTTACTGCACCCTAATATCATCGAGAATAGTTTGGATGAGCCGCTGGGCCGCCTGGAAAATATTCTGCGCGAAGCCAAGAAGGGGGCCGAGAAAAGCCGTAACGAGGAGTTATCCAAAGAGTTCGACGGCTTTACCGCACGCTGCGCTCAGATGCGTGCGACGATTACTGAATTGGTGGGTCAAACGCGCTCGGATTATGTTTACTGGGTGGCTGTGCAGCCGCGTCCGGCTGACCTGCGCCATGTGGCGCGGGTGCCACGCCTGGCGCTCTGTGGTGCCCCCATTGATATTGCCGAAACGATGCAGAAAACGCTCTTTGATTCTATCTGCCCGGTAGTGATGACCTCGGCCACCATGACCACGGGCGATTCTTTTGAATTCCTGCGCAACCGCCTGGGCTTAGTCCCGGAAAAATGCTCGACCGAAGTCCGCACTTTAACCCTTGGCTCACCCTTCGACTATAAAACCAATGCCCTCATTTATGTTGCCCGTGACTTGCCTGACCCTTACCACACCGCCGCCTTTGAACCGGCGGTCATGAAACGGGCTGGAGAAGTTCTCCAACGCACGGGTGGACGGGCCTTTGTGCTCTGCACCAGTTTTCGCATGGTGGACTCCACGGCAGCCGTGCTGCGGCAGATGTTGCCCAAGAAAATTAAAATCTTCAAACAGGGCGAAGCGGCCAGAGGCAAACTGCTGCAAGACTTCCGCCGCGATATTACCTCCGTCTTAGTTGGCACCACCAGTTTCTGGCAGGGGGTGGATGTGCCAGGGGAATCGCTCTCGTGTGTCGTGATTATGAAACTGCCCTTTGCTGTGCCGGATGAGCCGCTGATTCAAGCGCGGGTGGAAGCCTTGCGTAAACAGGGGCATGACCCTTTTAATGAATATCAGGTGCCACAGGCGGTTATGATGTTTCGCCAGGGTTTTGGCCGCTTGATTCGCAGCCGCTCAGATCGTGGTATTGTGGCCCTGCTCGATCCGCGTGTTGTCACCAAACGCTATGGCGCGACATTCCTGGAATCACTGCCAGAATGTGAAATTACTGATGATTTAGACTTAGTGGCAGAGTTTGCGCACAGCTTTAGCGCCTCTGATGCAACGGCTAATAACGACAAAGCAGCAGCCGAAACAGGTAATGGTGCAGAGGAAGAGCAGGAGCGGCCTAAACGCCGTAAACGAGCTGAATAACTTTACTTCATAGCTTTGTTCATGACTTAGCAAAGAGTTTAATTTTTAGCAGGAAGACAGGGAGTTAGGAGAGCAGGAGGAAAAGTGGAGTATGCCTGGTAGGGAGGCACTAATAATGTCTGGTTGCTCAAAGCAAGTTTGGTTGAACCTCCATCTTCACTCTGTGCTGGTTTTCCTGCTCTCCTGACTCCCTGTCTTCCTGCTAAAAATTAAAGCTGCTTGCCGTTACTGCTTGGGCGTTGACGTAGTTGTAACGGCTCACTATACTTAACCCTAACAATTGATTAAGGGCATTGATGCAGCACGGCTGTGCCTTCATTCCAAACTTGCTGTTAATCAATTAAAAGCGGTGTTAGCTCGGCCAAGCATCTGATGCATATCTCCAAGCCCTGCGACACTGCTGTTAAACGATTAGCCTGCCCAGGCGAGTGTTGTTGCACTTGCGACTGCTGCCTTAGCAAAGCAGCCTTTCGCTGCGGTTTGTAACTGCCGGGACAACGCCTTCATCCTCAAATTAACCTCGAATAAAGCCACAGCTTTTTTGATAACAGGCTTTGCGAAAGACGTAAAATCCAAACTCTTGACCTTCCCAGGGCACAGCACCATGAATCACAGCAACGCTTCACAAGTAGAACCCTTAAAACAAATAGAAATGCCCGTGTTGCTTTTCGCGTCTTTGAAGGATGCGGCTGGTTCAGATCAGATCATGGTGCGCCTGTCTTACCCCTCAGCAACCCCAATGACCGTACAAGATTTTCTGGCGCAATGCGGACAGCAATATCCAGCCATTGCCGCCTGGCTACCCCATGTGCGAGTGGCTGTAAATTGCACCTATGCTGATGCGCAACAGACATTAACTCCCGGTGATGAAATCGCGCTGCTGCCACCAGTTTCCGGTGGCACATTATAAAACTTGAATAAGGACGGCTACTGTTTACGGCGTTGACAAATAGAATTAACATTCACTTGCTATGATTGCTGTAGTTGAACATGAACTGTCGGTTAACGACGTGGTGCAGTGGGTTGAAACGGAGACAAACGGTGGGGCGGGTGCGGTCGTCACATTTTTAGGCATCGTGCGCAACAATTCCCAGGGGCATAAGATTCAGTATCTGGAGTATTCCGCTTATAAGCCAATGGCCGAGCGCGAGATGCAGCGCATTGCAGACGAAGTGCGCGAGCGATGGAACTTTCCGTGTACCATTGTGCATCGGGTGGGGCGTCTGGAAATCGGTGAGGCGAGTGTGGTGATAGCGGTTGCTTCACCGCATCGTGGAGCCGCTTTTGAAGCCTGTCATTATGCCATTGATCGCGTGAAGCAGACTGTCCCGGTCTGGAAAAAAGAGGTCGCTGTGGATGGCTTTTGGTGGGTGGATGATCCAATGGCAGGGCCGTTGCAAGAGAGTTCTCAGCAACTTGATGTTGCGCTCTAGATATTGCGCTGTAATAGAACAGGAAGAAATAGTGTTAGGCTGGGTCTGTAGCAATGGAGGGGGTTGAGACCAACATTGCAGCTTGAACTAATTGTTTTGTAGGGCACAAGGTAAAACAGTTAGCAACCGATGCTTGCGGTGGTGTTCAATAGTCGTTTCAAATTAGGGCAGGGGGGACTTTGTGAGAGATGTATTCAGTTATGATCACGACAGTGACGTATTGACTGAGGCACCTGACATAGCAGCAACGGATGCCGGGGAGGGCAGTGTCGCTGGGGGGCGTGGGGGGGATTATCTATTTGAAGAAGATTCACTCAAGCTGTGGTGGCGGCGCGTGCAGCAATCGCCGCTCCTGACGGGCGAAGGTGAAGTGGCCCTGGCCAAGCGCATCGAGCAAGGTGATGCCGCCGCGTTCCAGCAGATGGTTGAATGCAACTTGCGGTTGGTAGGTAACATTGCGCGCAAATGTCGGCGTTTCGCGGGGCCGTCGCTGTCACTAGCCGACTTGATCCAAGAAGGTAGCCTGGGCCTGATTCGTGCGGTTAAAAAGTTCGATTATCGTAAAGGCTATAAATTCTCGACCTACGCTTCTTACTGGATTCGTCAGGCCGTGATGCGCTCTATTGCCGAACAAGGACGCAGCATCCGCTTGCCAGTCCACATGGTGGAATCGGTCTCGCGGGCCGATAGAGCGCGCGCCCACTTGACGCAAGAGTTGGAGCGGCCACCGACCAAGCAGGAGTTGGCCGACCATATGGAAGTCAGCGCACATAAGGTCGAAGACATCATTGACAAAATACCAGAGCCGATGTCGCTGGATATTCACGTCGGTGATGAGGAAGATTCGGTGCTGGCTGATATGATTCAAGACTTCGGCAGTCTCTCGCCTTCCGACTGTGCCTTGCAGGTCGCCTTGCGAGAAGAGATTGACCGCGCCTTTAGCCATCTATCCGAGCGCGAAGCCGAAGTCCTCTGCTTGCGCTATGGTCTCGATGGCAGTGGCCAGTTCCGCACGCTAGATGAGGTCGGCTTGCAAATGCATCTTACCCGTGAGCGCATTCGGCAAATCGAAAAGATGGCCCTCAAACGCCTCAAGCGTTTTGCCCCATTGCAAGAGACAGTGCAGATGCCTCCCGTGAGCCAGCGTGCGCAATTTTCGAGCAGCGGTCACACCAAGCTTATCGCGTGACCCGCACCGCAACGGCAAGCTTCTGGGGCAGAAGCCAAGAGAAAATCCGATTCACATAAAACATAAAGAGGACAGCAAATGATTGCTGTCCTCTTTTGGCAAGCCAGTAGCGGCATTAGCCAGCCTTGGCGCTGTCTTGCTGCTTCTTGAGAGCCGCCGCGATCTTCTTGTCCTTATCTTCTTTGGACAACTTATCAAAAGCACCGGGGCAGCCGCCACAGCAGAACCAGACTTTATAGTTGCCGACCGTCTTGGTGCCTGCGCCATCGCCTTTAACCGCTTCTAAGGTTATCGGGCAAACATGCACTTCGGTTGGCTTAACTTCTTGCTTGGCCTCTTCCGCCAGAGCCAGACCAGTCAGGATGGCCGCCGCAGCGGTCAGTGACAAAAATTTCTTCAGCATTCCGTTCCTCCTTGGGGATACAACAAACAGTACCTACTACTATACCTGATTTAGACGGCCAAATGCCTGATTTGTTGCATTCAGCAGGTTATTAGAGTTAGCAGGAAGACAGGGATTAAGGAGAGCAGGAAGAAAGTTAGCTAACCCAAGTTGCTATCTATGGCGGTTGTCATTTCGAGCGCAGCGACGAGAAGAGCGGAGCCGAGAAATCTTGCTGTTAGAATGACTATAACTTTTAAGATTCCTCGACTGCGCTTTGCTCCGCTCGGAATGACCTCACTCTACCTAAGGAGCAACCTGAGTTAGTTATGTCCCTTTGAGATAACTTCTATTCTTGCCTTCCTGTGCTTCCAGCTTTCCTGCTAAAATCAAGAACTTTTATACAGGTCATCAGTATCAGCGTTTCGCACAGTATCCTGCTTCAGTTGCCCATTAAGCCATACCTTAAGCGGTTCGTCTTCAGGCTTGGGCAGATAGTAACCGCACTGTGTGATTGTATCCCCCAATAATTGGCGGCGCGTGGGGTCGAAGCGTTGCAGGATTTCCTCTGGCATGGTCACATAATCAATGGGTCGTAGCCAACGGCGGTTATAGCCAAAGTAGAGCACCTTGCGCGGGTGCCCACTATAATTTGGCCCTACTGAATGGTAGGTGCGATGCTGAAACAGCACTGCATCACCCGGTAGGGCATTAACTTCAAAGACTTTATCTTCCGGCACTTCCCCATCGGCACCACGCTCAAGCTGTGTCCCTTTATGGCTGCCGGGCACCACCAACAAGGCACCACTACCGGGCTTTGAAACATCCGACAGGAAGTAGCCAAACTTCATCGAAATGATGCGGCCATCATAAGCTATGGCGTGTGGAGAATCCGGGTGCCAGCCGATAGCCTTAAAGGTCTTCGGCGTATCACCCGGCACTGGAGGCCGTACAATCAGGTGCGAAGTGCTGAGTTGAATATCGCCGCCCATTAAATCCAGCACGAGGGGAAACGTCTGCGGATAATCCAATAACTCCCAAAAGGCGTCATGCTCCACAATAGCATTGCGCACTTCGAGCGTATCCTTGTCACTCAGGCCGCGCTCGCTTCGCTTATGCGCTTCCACTTCCTGAGCCGCTGCGGTGATGCGCTCTAAGATTGACCCGTTCAGCACATTGCGCAGCACCAGGAAGCCTTGTTCATCAAACTCCTGGCGTTGGTCATCGGTCAGCATAAGAGTTGGGGATGCAGTCACGGTTAGTCTTCTCTCCACAAAGTTTAACGTTTACCCAGTCGTTGCGACACAATGGCGTAAGGTGGCAAGGTAAGAGGCGACATGCCAACTTTATGAACCTCTTGATTGGTGTAGTTCAGCCATAACAATTCATTGGGCGCGCACAGAGTTACGAAAGTATTATCTTCCTCTCCATCGGCAGCAACCATTGCACGGCTTTGACCGGAAAGTTCTGGGGACGAGGCCAGAGTGCGCGCCAGAAAGCTACGGTATTCTGGACTGTTGCCCGTGCCAGAGAAAGCCACCACGCGGCCTTTGCCATGATTGGCGTTAGCACCTAAGAGAACGTCATGCACGCTCTCATCACCTTCCACCGTGCGTAAACGGCCCATGCCATCGGGATAAAGCAAGAGGCCGCCGTGCTGCACCCAGTTGTTGATATTGCGCCAGGCGCTGGCTTCGGCCACGTTGCCATGCAAAAGAATTAACGCCTTGATATTCCTGAGACCACCATCAGCGATTTGCTCATCGCTCATGTAGTCAAAATCAAAGCGGTCGCGTAAGGGCTGCACGTAAGGCAAGAAATCGTTGCCGTTGAGCTTGATGTAAGTTTGTGGATAGTAAACGGCGATCTGCACAATCGGGCGGCGTTGTTGGAACTGGGAACCGTAGCGCACAAAGTTGTCGCGGGCGGCGTCGGTGGCATAAAGATTCGGATAGTAATAGTGCAGACCGCGTGCGCCGGAAGCCGTCGCATTGTAGATGCGCGCAATCACACCATTGGGGTTAACATCTCCGGCGGGTTCAAAGCTAAAATAAGCTCCATATTGCCGCCCGGCAGCAGCGACCCAGCGCGTGAGAGAAAAGTTGTTGCGATAATCACTACCTTCGTTGGTAATCCGCACGCCGCCCCCGACTTCCGCCGCGATTTTGCACTGTTGCCCGAAATTCGCGCCATGTTCTGGCGGGGCATGGCCACCCGTGCAAAGATAGATATCACCTTTTGGAAAGTATTGGCGTGTGGTATGCATCCAGAAGCTTGCCCAGTCGTTCATCGAGCCGATATACCAATCTACAAAATCTAACCAGGCACGGTCACTGGGCGCATCTTTGCGGAGAAAGGGGCGCACCGCCCCGATACTTATAATCGTGTCGGCCTGTGTGCCCCATGCGGCGCGGAGATTTTGCGTATTGCCATACTTGTGGGTGAGCCATTGTTGAAAACTTTGCACTGCATAAGGATCACCAGCCCAGAAACCAGGATGGGCGTGATAGTCGCCATGCGCGCCCGCCGTCCAGCCTGTGCCCTCGGTAGCCACATAAATAGCCTCGCCATAATTGCCCGTTATGCCCAGCAGAATAGATTCAATGACACCTGTCTTTCGATAGTGCTCGCAAAAGGCTTGAATAAAACGAGCGACATGGCCGCGCAGAGCGGGATTCCACAACGACTGCACATCGGATTCTTGCCCATGTTCCAGACACACATAACCCTGTGAGCCTGGCTGTTTGTAATACCAATCGGGCAAGCTGTAAGCCGAGCCAATAATTAGAAATGGCACCCATTTGAGGTGGTGGCGCTGATAAACCTGCACGAATTTATCGTAAACGCTCCAGTCATAGTGCCCTGGCTGTGGTTCACAGAGATTCCAGCGCACATAACCTTCATGACTGGTAACACCCAGTGATTGCAAGGCCGGAACAGACGCTTCGAGGGCACGCGACTGTGGCCCGGCATCACTCACCTGTGCTGGATCAAAGCCGCCTACAATGAGCTGTCCCTTATTCCCAATTTTAACGAGGGGCTTTACGTCCACCGGTTGCACGCGATTAAGCTGATCCCAGTTAAGGGGGCGAGTAGAGGCCAGGTGTAGAGAACGAATAAAAAGACGGGTGCCCGCTAAACGGAAGTCGGCTCCCAGGTTTTGCCGATGGGTAAAGCGGGGATTTTGCAGCAGGAAGGCTGCTGTTTTCCACTGTCCCGTGCCCATTGCCCAGCCACCCGCTTGGTCTTCGGCGGGTTGGTAGCGATCAACGAGAGCATCCCCTTTGTTGCTATCGTAGTGCAGGGTGAGAATGCCACCCAGGGCCTCATCGAAATAGTCCACCACCAGATATACTGGCCCCTGCATACCGTTAGCGCGGTCATCATCTAAGGCGAAGTATAAAAACTGCGAAGCCGGTGTCGTGCCCGTTTGGTTCGCCAGGCAGCGTTGCCCACCGCGCATCTCAAAACGTGTAACGCCATCCGCTCCATCCAGATGATGAATGCCTTGATCTTCTACTCCCGTAGCCGTAACGCGCCACGCGGCATCCGTCAACGGCTGCGCTGCCTGGGCAGAGCCAGATGACAGAATAGTTAAGACAAACCAGCAAAGAAAAATAAAGCGATTCATGATTTGGCCCTCACCCATACTCATGTCTTCTTTATCAACACAAAGGAAGCACAAAGAACACAGAGTTTGAAGAGAGAAGATCGAGAATAGAGAATCGCTATTGCAAATGATTACTACTATCTTCGATCCTCTATGCTCGATCCTCTTTTTGTGTTCTTTGTGCCGCCTTTGTGTCCTTTGTGTTGAAATGAATTATCGTGGTTTCAGCACAAAAGCGTCTATGCCAGCAAAGTAACCTGTTGAACGCGGGTCTTTACCAATAATTTTCATTGTCAGCTTATTGTTGCCCTGTTTTAACGTCACGTTGTTAATGGCGACGGGGCCGGAAGGCACGACATTGGGATCGTAGAGATTGACCAGAGGTAATATCTCGCGGCCATCCTGGAAAATAGCAACGTTGCCGTAATCACGCGCTTTGGTGAAGTAGGCGGTAATGTCATAGGTGCCATCAGCAGGCGCGGGAAGATTAAAGTTAAGGGTATCGCCAACTTTGGTTGGGTTCCAGAAGAGTTGCTGTTCGCCGCTCCAGTGGCCATTGAAACTGCCCATCTCCTGCACCATAACCGGGCCATTGCTGGACTGTGCTGCGCCCAGGAAAGATTCCGCTTCAACAGCCCCCTGATATTTAAATGGTGGCGGCGGTGTATAAGGCAGGAAGTCGTCTGGATTGGTGGGCAGGGGTGGGTAGGGCGCGTGTGGTTCACTTTGGTAAAAGTAGGCGACACTCGAATAATCGGCCTCATGGTCGTTGGCATGGCCATGCTCAATCGTCACCTGAATATGCTTGTGAAATGGCATGGCGTCTTCGATATGCCACCGATAGGCACTCACACGGCCTCGTTGCGTGTCGAGTATAGTCACGCCATGATACGGCGCTGAATATAGTCCTCGATCAAAATACCAACCACTGGAGAAGTAGTCTTCCGTTCCCGTGCCATTGACGGCAAAGCGGCCATCCACGTAAATCATTTCATCGCCTTCGAGAAAGCCGAAATCACGGCCCCGACGATTTTGCATGAAGAGCGCGGTGCCGACAAAATGACCATCGCCAGTCGCATCTAAAATCGTGTAGTTCTGATGAGGCCGCGTCGGGTTCTCGCGCCGCCACTGGGCGTGGAAGTGCTTCAAGTTCTTGGGCAGGCTTTTGTAAGCGGTGTAATCAATGTTGTAGTAGAACGCATCAATGCGCCGCTTGCTGAGGTTGGTGAGCGTCCAGTGCGCCGACTTATGAAAGGGCATCGGCCAGTAGCAGTTATAGCCGCCACTCATTTCATTGAGCGGCAGAGACGTGTAATCTTTCTGCTCGCCAAAACCGACGCCGAAAAAGTCGCCCACCGGCACTTCCACGCTGGGGGTTGGCTCATTATCCCAATACATCCGCAAGATAGCCTGGCGATGAATGGTCATCTCGGAACGCGGTGCAATCGTCACCCAGAAACGATGCACAATGCCAGCGCCTTTATGATCGAAAAGGGGAATCGTCTGGCCCGGCTCAACGGCTCGCATATCCGCATTGCCACCCTTGCGATCCCAACTTCCCTCGTGCATCGTCTCGCCTTGGTGCGGCAACATCAGGCCCGACAAGGGACTGGTCAACTCAGCCACTGGATTGCGAATTTGCGCGTGAGCCACTGGCATGAAGCGGGTGGCTAAAAGGCTCCAAGCCAGCAAGAATGCGCCTAATTGGTATCTAAACGGCATACAAGCATCTCCTTTAACATGACTATTTAATGCGCCAAAGTTTAGCAGTGCCATCTTCACTGCCACTGGCGAGAGTTCTTCCATCTGGCGCAAAGGCAACTGCGTAAACTGATCCTTGGTGTCCCTTCAAGATGCGAATGGACTTGTGCTGCTGTAAATCCCACAATCTAATGGTATGATCTGCGCTGCCGCTAGCCAGTAATTTCCCATCTGGAGAAAAGGCCAGTGAAAGCACTTGATCTTTATGGCCGGTTAGTTTTCCTCTCCAATTTCCCGTCTGCAAATCGAATAGATTGATGGTGTTCCAATTCCTTATAGCTATTTGAGTGTTATCATGTGATATGGCAACCGTAGTAGTCTCTTCATCATCCCATTGAGGCCAAGCACGCAGCACTTTCCCTGTATGAATATCCCATTGCTGAATAATTTTGTCTTTTAATCCCCTGTTACCTGTCCAAAGGGTCTCCGCAATAAGTGTTCTGCCATCGGGAGAAAATGCAACAGCACTTATGGCATCAGGTAGTCTACCCAGAGCACGATTAATTATAGGTTTAAGAACACTCGTAGCGGTATGCTTGTTAATATCCCACAATTTTAGTTCGCTAATACGATTGTCTCCATCCCCAACAGATAAATGTTTAAGACAAGAGATAGTTAGGGACTGCCCAGCGGGAGAGACAGCAATCCAATCGTTATCGCCTGTAAAGTGCGTATCATGTTTCAGCTTTAAGGGGAACACATCCCATACTTGGGCTGTCCAATAATTATCCCGTTTCCCTCGTACTGCGTTCACTAAGGTTTTGTCATCAGATGAGAAACCAACTGATTCCACATCATGTAAACCAGTCTTTATCTCTTTAACCTGTTGGTCTATTTGAACATTCCAGAAGTGTAATTTCCCATCATCACAACCAGTAACTAATGTTTTTCCATCAGGAGAAAAAGCAACTGACTTCACTTCATCAGGATGTCTCAACGTTCGCGGGTGCCACGACATCCGCGCGGCTATGATGGTATATAAAACAAGTGGCACCACCACGAGGCAAGCCAGCTTTGCCCTTCGGTGGTGCCACTTGTTTAAAGAAAACCGATACATTCAATAAATGCACGTAAAAGCAGGAGCCTTAGTGGGTTACAATACGGAAGTTGTAAGTGCCAGCTTAATAGGGGCTGGTCAACTCCGCGACTGGATTACGGCTTTGCGCATGAGCCACTGGCATAAGTTGGCTCTTTAAAAGAGCTATAACTAAAATACTCAACAACCATCTGCTTGCAACGTTCATTGAGATTTTCTCCTGGAGGATCAAGGTTTACCGCGATGCGGTAGCGTTTAGAACGCTAAAGTTATAAGTGCCAGAGCCGACTTCAAGTTTAGTCGCGCCATCTTCTGCCCCTAAATCCTTAATGCCCGCGACACCAGTTATGGCTTTACCGCCTTCGGTTACTAACCCATTGCCAGGAATGTACACCGTAGCGGTCGTATTTGCCGGGATGGTGACGTGCATTTGCAGGGTGCCATTAACATTGCGCCAACCGCTGGCGATTGGGCCACGAATCGAGTTGTAGGTCGCGCTGGCATAGGTGAAGCCGCCACCGGGACGAGGACGAATAATGATGTGTTTGAATCCGGGCTGCTGCGGATCGTTGTCAATACCTGCCACCGTGCTAAACATCCACTGACCAACAGAGCCAAGTGAGTAGTGATTGAACGAGTTCATGCCGGGGTCTTGGAAACCTCGGTCGGGTGTCCAACCATCCCAGCGTTCCCAGATGGTGGTGGCTCCATGCTTAATGGAAAAGCCCCACGAGGGGAAGGTATCGTTATTTAGCAGCCTATAGGCCACGTCGGTGTAACCAAAACGGGTAAGGGTGGGTGTCATGTAGCCGACACCAACGAAGCCCGTGGAGAGGTGCCAGTTGCGCTTTTCAATATCATCCACCAGATACTTGGCGGCAGCCGCCCGCTTTTCTTCAGGCAACAGATTCATGTGCAGCGCCAGCAAATAGCAGGTCTGGGTATCGCCTTTGATACGGCCATCGGCGGAGACAAAAGCGCGATTGAAAGCGTCTCGAATCTGACCGAAGAGAGTTTCGTATTTGCGGGCATCATCCTCTTTGCCAATGGCGTGCGCCATCTTAGCCATTAACGCGGTGCTGTAGCCGAAGTAAGCTGTGGCGATAACTTCCGTGGGCGTGTTGGCCCCGATACTGAGCCAGTCGCCATAGCCACCTGCCGGGCGCACCAGGTCTTTGCTGTTCTTCTGCATCCAGTCAATCCAGCGGGCCATAGAGTCATAGTGCCGCTCGATAATGCGCTTATCGCCATAGACCTGGTAAATTGTCCACGGCACAATGACCCCCGCATCGCCCCACGCCGGAGTGCCTGCGCCGCAGCACACATCCGGTGAAACATCAGCGTAAGCATCGCCCCGTTGCGCGTCCTCGACATCCACCATCCATTTAGTAAAGAAGGACGAGACATCCATGTTATTACAGGCGGTGCGGACGAAAATCTGCGCATCGCCCATCCAGCCTAACCGCTCATCGCGCTGTGGACAGTCGGTTGGCACTTCGAGGAAGTTACTACGCTGGCCCCATTCGATGTTGCTTTGGAGTTGGTTGATCATCGGATTCGAGCAGGAAAAGGTGCCTGTCTTTGGCGTATCGGAGTGCGCCACCACGCCAGTAATGGCATCAGTGGTTGGGCGACCTGGATAGCCAGTTACTTCGACATAGCGGAAGCCATGAAAGGTAAAGTGTGGCTCCCAGACTTCGCGCCCAGTACCTTTGAGGGTGTAATAGTCAATGCACCGTGCGCCGCGCAGATTCGTAGTGTAAATGGTGCCATCAGGATTGAGCATTTCCGCAAAGCGCAGGCGAATTCTGGTGCCCGCCGCGCCGCTGGCGGCTAAACGTGCCCAGCCGACCATGTTCTGGCCCATGTCAAAGACATAAGCACCGGGAGTGGGTTGGGTAATCTGGCGCGGCTTGATTTCAAGCATTCGATGCACGGGCACGCCCGGATAAGCTTCGATTTTGGCATTCCAGGCATCATGCCTATCCACAGGCTGCCAGGATGCATCATTGAAGGTGGGCTGATCCCAACCAGTGAGTTCCTGACGGGCATCGTATGCCTCGCCATCGAGCAAGTCCTGTTCGAGAATTGGGCCGTAAGCCGCTTTCCAGGAGTCATCGGTGATTAGGGTTGAGGTGGTGCCATCGGTGTAAGTGACGTTAAGTTGCAGGGCCACACGCGGGCGACCAATGCCATAGCGATTGCGCCCGCCATTGCCGACGTGCCCCGTGGCCCAGCCATCGCCGACCATCAGGCCAATAGCGTTAGGGCCACGCTTCAAGAGGGGTGTTACATCGTACATCTGATAGTAAACGCGCTTCTTATAATCCGTCCAGCCAGGCCGGAACACATCATCGCTGACCCGTTGCCCATTGAGGTGCAGTTCATAAAGACCAAGTGCAGTGGCGAAGGCATAGGCCCGGCTAACACGCTTGTTGAGGGTAAAAGTTTTGCGCAGAAAGGGGCTGGGCGGAATATTCGGATTGGCAGTCCCGGCCCCCAGCGCACCCCACGGCTGATCGCCCATCTTGGCAATGGCCTTGGCCCCAACCCAACCCTTGTCATTAAAGGCGGCTGTCTGCCAACCATCGGGGGCTTGCTGCGATGTTTTCCAGGTGGCATCAATCGGCACCACTAAAGGCGGGCCAGACTCAAATTCAACGCGCAAAACCCCGACCACTCCGGCACCGGCTTCCCGGTTCTCTGCCGCAATCGCCAGGGCATTGGCACCCGGCACTAAATGCGGGGCAACGTCAATATCGCCGACGTGACGCCAGGCGTAAGCCTCACCGCTGCTCTTCCCCGCTTCCTTACCATTCACATAGAGCGTATATTGGTCATCAGCAGTCAGCCGAAAATGTGCGGCTTTCACTTTGCGGTCAGTTGGCAATTCAATATTGTGCCGGAAATAGCGCACTCCCGCAGGCGCGTTCTGTGCCGGATTCCCTTCGGGATACCAGACCCAGCTTAACCCGGCCAGAGAATTATTCGCTGCATTCGCAGGCACACCCGGCAGGGACTCTAAACCAATCCACTGCGCCTTCCATTCTGTCGCTGGCCGCATTAAGCCCGTCGTCCAACGCGCAGGGGCACTGTAAGCTGACGGCTTACCAGCCCGATCCCAACTGCGCACACTCCACCAGATTTCCTCACTGCTATTGAGGGGTCGCCCTCGATACTCAATCTGGTTTGTCTCATCTGAAGCCACTCGCCCCGAATCCCACAGATCAGCACGATGTCGCTTGATTGCTCGCTCATTACTGGAAACTAAGACTTCATAAGCGGTTTGAGCTTCATTGCGGTGCTGCGATTCCACAGTCCAACTGACGCGAGGCCGGGGCGTATCAATGCCCATTGGATTGACTCGATACTCGCAACGCAAATAAGTCGGTGTGACACCGGCAAACGCCGCTGAACTTGTGGCGGCGATGAGGCTAAAGAGTAGGGGAGTACTTCGTATAGTCATTAGAATCTTCCTGGTGTTTGTTATCCTTGGTTGTTTCCTGAAGGGAGTTAAGGATTTATGGTTCTGCTATAACAGAAGGGTTTGTCATGTTGAGCGCAGCGAAGAATCTACTGTGCGGAGCTATAGAGCATGAGCTGTCCTGTGGAGCAGCAGGCTCTATGGGAACTCTTACCAGATTCTTCGCTGCGCTCAACATGACAAACAGGTATTGAACCCTGTGCTGCGATTGGTGTTGCCTATTTCAGGTGATGAATTTCTACGATTAAACGGTAGGAACTCATGCAACAATGAGGGACTAAAACTTAAATTGATCAATATTCGCCTGATCGAAAACTAACGGTGGCCCGGTGATGACCACATTCTTATCACCAAACTTATGCTCGCCTAAGCTGCCCGCTTTGAAAGTGGTGCCAGGAGCGGCTTTGATGTCGCCTTTCAAAAGCCCGACTGCAATTTGCCCGGCTAAGTAGCCCATGTCAGAAGGATTCCAGAGGGCGAATTTCTTCACGGTGCCATTTTTGACGAAGCGCCTCATCTCGCTGGGCAGACCTAATCCCGTGACCTGCACCTTATCCGCGACCTTATGGCCTTCGACCACTTGGGCGGCGGCTTTGATACCAACGGATGTGGGGGCCACAATGCCGCGCAGGTTGGGATACTTGGTCAGTAAAGCCTCGGTTTCGCGCTGACTCTTTTGAGAGTCATCGTTGCCATAGACAGTATCTACCAACTTGAGGTCTTTGTATTTGGGGCCTTGCAGGGTGTCCTTCATGTACTTGATCCACTGGTTTTGGTTGGGAGCATCCGTGGTGGCACTGAGAATAGCAAAGTCCCCTTTACCACCAGTTAATCCGCTCATAAGTTCCACCAAGCTTTGCCCAGTCGTCTTGGCATCCGTCGGTAGAATACCCGCGTCGCGGCTGTCCTCATGACCTGTTAAATCGGCATCTACGGTAATCACTCTGATTTTCTTCGCCATCACTTCTTTAAGTGCTCTGGCCGTTACTTCCGGGCTATTCGGAGTGATGATAATAGCATCTACACCGCGTTGGGCCTGTTCCTTAATAAAGGGTATTTGCGCCCCGGCATCTGCCGTCGCGGGCGCGACACTGGAGTACTCATAACCCAACTCCGTCGCGGCTTTTTTCAGTCCATCTTCCACCGCGCCAAAGTAGGGGTTGCCCGTATTCTTAGGAATATAAACAATTTTATATTTTTTGCCGCCTGCCCCACCTTCGTTAGAGCCTGTGCCTGCACTGGTATTTGTGGTAGTGCCACTACTGCTGCCAGAGGATGTATCGGTAGTTGTATTCTGGTTGCCTTTTTCACAACCGCTTACAATAAGGCTGGTGAAGCCAAGAGTCAAAAATAATCGCCGAGAGTATTTGCCTGTCATAAGTTCTCCTTTATTTGAAGTTAAGAAAATAGCAATGGAGACCCGCCGCTCAAGCAGTGGGCTGAGGAGTTAGAGGCCCCCTGAACGGGGCTAACTGAACGCGCTCAGCCTGGTTCACCGGGCTTTTTGCTCTCAGCCCGCTGCTTGAGCGGCGGGTCTCCGTCAATAACATCACACAACAATCGGTAGCTATAGGAAACCTCAGAATCGCGGGTGATGCAAGATGGGATTATCGTTTATTGCGCTGTAACAGGTTGGGCACCACAATCGAGAAAATAAGGAGCAGCCCCAGCACTAACATCTGTTGCTCCGGCTTTATATTGTGGAGTCCCATCCCGGTGCGCAGAACCACGATGAGAAAGAACGTTATCACGGTGCCAAACATAGTGCCGCGTCCACCAAAAATATCCGTGCCGCCAAGCACAACGGCGGTGATAGCATCTAACTCCAGGCCCAGCCCCATATCGTATTTAGCGATGCCCAGGCGCGATGTCATAATCAAACCACTCAGCCCCGCCAGAAATCCAGAGAAGGTAAAGAGCAGCAATGTCACGCGGTCTACAGCAATGCCGGAGTAGCGACTGGCCGTGGAATTAGTACCAATAGCGTAAGTCCAACGTCCTAAAACCGTGCGGTGCAGGACTGCCCCGGCGATCAATGCCAGCACCAGAAAGATGATGAGCGGGGCCGGAATGGGCGGGTTATGGAATAGGGTGCGGGCGATATGAATCGAATCAATGCCGACAAACCAATCAGGAAAATTACTGACGGAATGATCACCCAACAGAACCTGCGCTAAACCTCGATAAAGGGCAAAAGTGCCGAGTGTTACAGTCAGGGAGGGTAGGCGCAACCAGGTGATAAGCAGCCCATTAAAGAAACCCAAGAGCGCCCCCAGAAGCAGGCCGCAAATAATCGCAGGCCCCATCGCCAGGCCATGTTCAGCGTGCAAAACGCCTGTCACACAGGCGACGAGAGCAAGAGTTGAAGCAACGGAAAGATCAATATTGCCGCTAATAATAATAAACGTCATCGCCGTGGCGATAATGCCCGTCTCAATGTAAACCGAGGTGGTATCAAGGAGGTAGCTGGCATCTAAAAACTGCGTGGAAAGACGCGACCCCACAAAGAAGGCGAGGAGGAGCAGCCCAACCGCGACAAATTCACGATTGAGTTTATGCTCTAATGCCCGACTTATCGGGGAGCCAACAGGTCTGGCTACGCTTGGCTCCATCGTCCCTTGATCCACTCTAACCGATGCCTTTCAATCTTAAACAGTTGTTTCCCTTAGCGAGTTTGATCCACGGCTGCCCGCTCTAGCTGCCGCCGAATTAGAGAGTCCACAGCCACCGCAATCAAAATCACGACTCCATAGATCGCCAACTGCCAGAAGGCAGAGAGATTAGTAATGACGAGTGCATTATTAATGACACCCAGGAGCAAACAGCCCAAGACTGTGCCAGGCACCGAACCGGAGCCACCCAGGATATTCGTGCCACCAATGATTGTGGCGGCAATAACGCTCAATTCCAATCCAGCCCCGGTCGTTAGGGGATTAATAAAGCCATAGCGTGAAGCATACATAATGCCCGCTAATCCAGCGAAGCCACCAGTGAGAGTAAAGGCCAGAAAGACCACCTTTTCCACCTGAATGCCGCGTAGTCGCGCCGCCTTGGGGCTACTGCCAATGGCGTAAATCTCCCGCCCGGTGCGGGTATAACGCAGAAAAAGGTGAGTGGCTATCGTCACTAGCACGGCAAAAATAACAATCCAGGGTAACTGGATGGGAGAGGTGCGGGAAAGCTCAATCAGCGATGGCGGAATATCATTGGCGCCGACCTCCTGCCCGCCACTGACCACGAAGACCAGGCCACGAAAGACATTGAGCGTGCCCAGCGTCGCAATGATGGCAGGCACTCGCAGCCAGGTCACTAAAATACCATTGAGTGCGCCTAGCAATAACCCAACCAATATGCCGATAATAGCCCCAGCCCAGACTGGAAAATTGGGATTGCTCTTGAAGATGAAACCAACAATAATGGCGCTTAGCCCCAACGTTGAACCAACCGACAAATCAATATTGCGACTCAGGATAATCATAGTCATGCCCATCGCCACCACCATCAGCAATGGAATGTCCAGCAGAATATCCGTCAGGTTCTTCGCAGATAGAAAGCGCGGCTCGCGGACTGTCGTCGCTCCCGCCAGGATGACCAGAAAGACCAGAATCCCAATCTCCCGAAACCGCATCAGCAGTTGCGCCAGATTTAAGCGGCTCGGTTGGGGCGAGGCTATTGGTGGAGCTTCTATTGGCCCTCACCCCCGGCCCCTCTCCCACGCTGTGGGAGAGGGGAGGTCACACGCAGAGTTTTCTCATAGTAGAAGTAACACTCACACAAGCAATTATGCCTTTGGTCTCCCCTCGCCCGCAGCGTGGGAGAGGGGCCGGGGGTGAGGGCCATTAAGCTGCCACCTCCACCATCTGCTGCCCGGTGGCAGCGGCCATGATCTTTTCCTGGGTCGCTTCCGCACGATTGAACTCGCCGGTGAGTCGGCCTTCGCGCATAACTAACACACGGTCGCTCATGGCTAAAATTTCGGGCAGTTCTGAAGAAATCATCAGAATCGCCATGCCCTGCGAGGCTAACTCGCCCATGATGCGATGCACTTCGGCTTTGGCTCCAATATCAATGCCGCGTGTTGGTTCATCAAGGATCAACACACGGGGCTGACTCAATAGCCACTTTGCCAGTACGACCTTTTGCTGATTGCCACCGGAAAGCTCCCCCGCAGCCTGGCTGACATCGCGTGCCGCGCGCAAGTGCAACTTAGCGGTGTATTGCTGAGCGACCTCTCGCTCCTGGCGTGCCCGCAGCCAGCCCATCTGAGCAAACTGTTTAAGCACGGGCAGGGTAATGTTTTCGGCTATGGTCATAGATAATAACAAGCCATGCTGTTGGCGGTCTTCCGGCACATAGGCCAGACCCAGTTGCACGGCCTGACGGGGTGAGCGAATGTTGACGGGTTTGCCATCTAAGAACACTTTGCCCGCATCAAGTTGAGTCACTCCAAAAATAGCTTCACTGACTTCTGTGCGCCCGGCCCCCACCAACCCCGCCATGCCGACGATTTCTCCAGCCTTGACCTCAAAGCTGATATTGCGAAAGTGACCCGTGCGAGTCAAGCCCTCCACTTTCAACAGCGGTTCACCAATGGAGCCTGCCTCCCGCTCGAAAAGGGAACTGAGGGGACGCCCAACCATCATGCGAATAATTTCTTCTTTAGTCGTTTCGGCAGGAGTAACGGTGTTGACAAATTCGCCGTCACGCAAAACCGTGATGCGGTCGCCAATTTCAAAGACTTCTTCCAGGCGATGGCTAATGAAAACCAGGGCCACGCCCTGAGCGCGCAAGTCGCGCACGATGCGAAAGAGATCAGCCACTTCATCGGGAGAAAGCGAGGCTGTCGGTTCATCCATAATCAGCACCCGCGCGTTTTGCGACATGGCACGGGCCATTTCAACCATTTGGTGAGCTGCCACCGAAAGGCCACCCATGCGTTCGTGGGGGTCAATCTGCACTCCCAGAGAATTGAGCAACTCCCCGGCCTGCTCATACATCGAGTGCCAGTTGATGCTGCGCCACGGCCCCTTCTGCGGCTGTCGCCCGACGAAGATATTCTCCGCCACATCAAGATCGGGAAAGATAATTGGTTCCTGGTGCAGCAGGGCAATGCCATGCGCCTGGGCAGCAGCAGGTGATGCGATAGAAACTGCCTGTCCGTTGAGAAGAATCTCCCCGCTGTCGGGTGTGTGGACACCACTGAGGATTTTATTAAAAGTGGATTTGCCCGCACCATTCTCCCCCATCAGCACATGCACTTCGCCGGGCCATAAATCAAGGCTCACATTTTGTAGCACGGGAGTGCCACCAAACGCTTTACTAATACCACATGCACTTAACAAGGGTTGTGCCGTCAACCGCTTCTCCTAATAAGTATTGAAACCACCGATGAACACAGATAAACACGGATAGAAAAGATAGAAAATGGAGGATAGATGGTGAAACTACTTACTTTTATCCTCCTTCTCTTGTCTTCAAATCTCATCCGTGTTCATCGGTGGTTTCATTTATGGTGTAATTAACTCGCCTCGTAGCAACTTCGTCCGGGTTTGCAGACTTTCCGTTGCACGCGCCCATTATCGGGGCCGATTTCATACATCGTCTTCATGCACCAGTAGTGGCCGTAGCAACTCTCGACGTTTTCATCGGCTTGCGCTTCGACCTCAAAGGAGTTGTGGACATACATCCGCTTCGACCGCAAATGTAGGCAAAGCGGAGCAGGGTTTGTGGTAGGAGAGGGAGTCTCTATAGTAGCTTGCTCGTCTGTCATGTTAAGCTCGTTTCTGTTCAATTATGCTTTAGCCAGGGTGACGATCAAAGCGGCGCATGAGATAGGCGACCCCGAAATAGCCGTCGGGATGTGTTTGGAGGGCTTCAACAGTTTGAAACACCTGTTCAGCTAACTCTGGCCCTAGTTTATTAATCATCAGTTGGCGCTCTTTGGCAGCACTTTCGGCCTCGCGCACACGCGCCTGCCAACGACTGGAAAAGAGTTGCTGAATAGAAGCGTTTAAGCCTAACTTTTCCAGGGCTTCCCATTCGCCTTTGTCGCACCAGATACCGCCGCAATTAGCGCACCGCTCGACATAGAACGGATCGGGCAAGCTGACCCTCGCCCGTGACAGGTAATGGCTGCACTGTGGGCACAATGCCGCTTTATCATCGAGTGGCGAATGCGCGAATTCTAATTGGAAAGGCGTTATAGGCAGGGATACCTCACCCGCGCCATGCTGTGCCTGCCAGGTCAGGTAATCATCCGCCGCAATAAAGACGCCTGCGCACTCCGGGCAGCGTTGCGCCTTAAGTTCACCGTCTAAAGCATCGGCCACTAATTGCGCCGTTTTATCCTTGGGACATTGCATAAAGGGTTATCTTAAGCCATCGCCGCCAGTAAAGCGCGGCGCAGGGTTGTAATAGCCAGCGGCACTTTATAGGCATTGTCATTGAGCGGCTTGGCATTTTTGAGAGCGGCTTCGGCGGCGGTTTGCGCCAACTGGGGCGTGAGCTTATGGCCTTTGATGATGGCCTCGGCTTCAGGCGCACGCCACGGAATGGGGGCCACTCCGCCCAGGGCAATGCGTGCCACTTGCACGACGCCATTTTTTAATGTCACCGCTACGCCTGCGGAGGCCAGGGCGAAATCCTGCGTATCGCGCTCTTTGACTTTCAGATAAACACTACGGCTCCCCACAGGTAGCGTGGGCACAATGATTTCCGTGACAATCTCGTTTGGCTCTAAGATATTCTCACGGGTGATGTTCTTGTTGGGCAATGTG
Organism: Abditibacteriaceae bacterium; assembly: GCA_019239895.1. Taxonomy (GTDB): domain Bacteria; phylum Armatimonadota; class Abditibacteriia; order Abditibacteriales; family Abditibacteriaceae; genus JAFAZH01. Next base: position 34,669 of record JAFAZH010000027.1, read on the forward strand.
AAAAATGAATCCAGCGGCACCAAGCGCTCACCCTTTGGCCCGGCAATGCGGACACTGGCATTTAAGGCTAACGCCATCGGCGCAATGTCAGAGGGATGCACAATGTAAGATGGCCCACCACCCAGAATGGCGTTATATTTATTCGCGCCATCTTTGGCATAACAGGTCGAGCCGCCCTTTTTCAAGCAGGGGTATTCGGCGTTGCGATAATACCAGCAGCGCGGGCGCTGGCAGAGGTTGCCGCCAATGGTGCCCATGTTACGAATCTGTGGCGTGGCTAAGGAAGTCGCCGCTTGCGCCAGACCCGGCAAGTGCTGCTTAATGACGGGGTGAGTTTCCAGAGTCGCAATGGTCGTGGTAGCACCAATGACAATAGCGCGTGGTGTGCTCTTAATATAGTCAAGCGCGGCCATTGGCAAATGCACAATGCGGTCTGGCTCCACCAACCGCTCTTTCATTTCATCCAATAAATCCGTCCCGCCACCCATAATGCGGGCCGCATTCCAATCGGTACCCAAAAAGCTGACTGCCTGGCGCGTATCACGGGCACTGGCATATTCAAAATTTTTCATGCTACTCCTTTCTGCTCGCGCATGGCCATCAGAAACTTATCGGGCGTAATGGGCAAATGGCGCATCCGTACTCCGGTGGCGTTATAAACAGCATTGGCAATCGCCCCGCCGGGTGAGATGATGGGGGGTTCGCCCACGCCGATAACGCCGCGTTCTGGTTCAGGATCGTTAATGACGATAATCTCCGGGATTTCTTTCGACATCGGAACTTTGTAATCGAGCAAGTTAGCGTTTAAGAAACCGGCATCGCGGGGATCAAGATGGCGTTCTTCCAGAGTCGCATAACCTAAGCCTTGAATCACGCCACCGAGAATTTGCGATTCCCAGGTGGTGGGGTTAATCACTAAGCCAGAGTCTTGCACCGCCACATAGCGCACCACATGCACTTTGCCGGTTTCCACATCCACTTCAACTTCGGCAAAGCCACACCCTGCGACGCCACTGCTGGATAATCCCGGCACCCACTGACCTACGGAACTGATGGGGTTCATGCCTAACTTGGCGGTCGCCTGCTTCCAGGTAAGGTTGCGCGCCGGATTCCCTTTCACCGCAATGGTACCATCCCGCAATTCTAATTCATCCGGCTTGGCGCTTAGTGCCGGGGCCACCGCATTAAAGAGCGCGAGGCGCGCTTGCAACCCGGCCATAAAAGCGGCAGGCGAGACCGAAGCACAGGTGGTGGAACCGCCACTGCCGCCCGCGTTACCATAGGAACGATGACCGATTTCGACGGTAATATCGGTGGGTTTAAGCCCCAGTTCTTCTGCCACAATCATGGCAATGACAGTGCGGGTGCCAGTGCCTAAATCTTGAGTGCCGGACAGCGCCTCAACGCTGCCATCTGGATGGATTTTGCAGGTGATGGGCGTTGAGGGGCCACCGCCGCCGCCCCAGGCGTGGACAGCCATTCCGACGCCGCGCTTTTTAGCGCCAGGCATGGAACCGGGTTGCTTCTGAAACTTTTGCTCCCAGCCAATGGCCTGTGCCCCGGCTGCCATCTGGCGCATTCGCTTTTTGTCGTTAGCGAAATGCTTGCGGCGGAATTCGAGTGGGTCTAAGCCGACTTTATAAGCCAGATCATCCACCACCGCTTCAGTCATAAAGGAAGCTTCGGGGTGCCCAGGGGCGCGAAAGGCGGTTGGCGCACCCGCGTTGAGCCGCACTTCCCGTTGCTGCGTGCGTGAGGTATCAAACTTATACACATAAGGCATCGCGCAGCCGCCGGAATTCGCGCCATAGTTATCTACATCAATCGCAGTTATCTTTCCATCAGGAGTGGCCGCAGCGCGAATATCGGCGATGTAGCCGGGGCGGTTGCCCTGCGATTGAAACTCGCCTTTGCGGTCGCACAGCAGCTTAATGGGCGCTCCGGTTTGTTGGGATAATTCCCAGGCAAAGCGACCTTCGGGGCCAATGCTAAACTTGGAGCCGAAGCCGCCGCCCATATATTCGCAGATCACTTCCACGTCACTGGCTTTCAATTTGGACGTGCTGACGAACTGTTCGTGGATGCCCTGGATACCCTGCGTCGTGGCCCACACCGTGAGCTTTTTGGAGTCGGCTCCTGTGCCCGGCGCGATAGTTTGTCCATGCGGTTCCAGGCAGACGTGATGCACGGTGGAGGTCTGATAGCGTCCCTCAACTTTGGTGCCTGCGCCTTGGAGAGCCGCGTCTGCATTACCCGTTTCGCGCTTCTGAGGATCGCCTAAGATATTCTTCCCGGCATCCCCATTTTTGACATCGCTGAGGGCCTTTTCCAGCGTCGTTACGGCGGGCAGAGCTTCCCACTGGGCATTGAGCGCGTGCAGTGCATCGTCTGCCGCCTCTTCGCTCGTCGCAGCCACAGCACAGACGGGTTCACCTGCGAACGAGAATTCCCGGCCTGCTTTCGGGTCGCCCGTAATGGCTTTAAAGCCTTCAATTTTACTTGCTGCGTCCGTATCTATGGACTTGAGCCGCGCCTTGCCATAAGGGGCGCGCAGCATCTTGGCCCACAACATGCCAGGAGGCCGCACATCCAGGGCATACTTGGCGTGGCCTGTCACTTTAGCGAAGCCATCCATGCGCGGCTCGCGCTTGTTGACGACTCGCATGGTGTCCGGTTTAGGCCAACTACCTGCCTCATCCGGCACCTCGATTTCGACTTCTTTATCAAAACCGTTCTCTACGACCGTAATTTTCATCTTTTTGGGCATAATGGTATCTCCCAAACCTAAGTGCTAAATTTTCGACTAAATCTTTAAACCCTGGCGGCTGCTACTGCTGGCTTGTGCTGTGGTAACCCTTGAGTATTGGTCAATTCGATACCTTCGAGAAGTTCTGTGATAGAGAGAATAATTCTGTCTGGTTGAACCGCGCTGTCTTTTGGTAACCCCGTTCTCATTGCATCCATCCAGATGCTAAAAATGCCTAAACGTTGCGGGGCTTCCACTTCCCATTCAAGATTATCCCCCACCATCCAGGTCTCATGAGGCGCTACCTGAAGCTGCTCCATCGCATGGAGATAAACTTTCTCGTCTGGTTTGCCACAGCCAAACTCCCCTTCAATGATGATGCAGTCGAAGTAGTCGGTTAACTTGTGCTGCGTCACCTTGTCGCGTTGTGGCTGTGCTGCACCATTAGTGATAAGGGCCAGGCGTACCCCTTGCGCGCGAAGTTGGCACAGCGTTTCAACAGCACCCTCGAAAGGCTTAAGCCCCGCTTCCCGTTGCAGACTAAAGGCATCCGCCATTGTTACTGCTAAATCAGGATTGTCTAAGTTCAGTGCTGCAAATGCGCCTGCCACCATCTCGCGTCGCGCCATCATTAAGTTGAGTCGGCCTCTACGATGCCTTTCCGGGTCGCTCCAATACCACCGACGATAGGTATCAATAGCTTCTAACACGGTGTCCGGCTCAATATCTCCTATCTGCGTGGCATAAGTGCCACAAACCCCGCGCCAACATGCTGTGGGGCTACCATAGCAAAGAATGGTGTCGTCTAAATCAAAGAGAATCGCCTTTGGAAAACCGCTGTTCATCGGATGAAGAGTAACGATACTACTAGGCTTTCTTGGCAGGCTGGTTACGCATCTCCTGCGCGGCGGCTAAGGCAGCTTCAAAGACGCGAGGATAAGTGCCACAACGACAGATATTACCCTGGCAAGCTTCCTTCACATCATCTAAGGTAGGGTGCGTATTTTTATCCAGCAGAGCCTTCAGGCTCATGATAAAGCCGGGTGTGCAGAAGCCGCACATGAGGGCATCGTGAGCAATGAAAGCTTCTTGCACCGGATGCAGGTGGTCGCCTTGGGCTAAACCTTCGATGGTTTGAATTGGTACGTTCTGGACATTAATGGCGAGTGTCATACAACTCATGACGTTCTTACCATTAACATTGACCGTACACGCGCCACACTGCCCCCGGTCACAAACTTTTTTGGCTCCGGTCAGATCGAGACGGTTACGCAGGGCATCCAGCAAGGTGACTCGCGGTTCTAGAGACAGCGTTTCCTTCTTGCCGTTAATCAAGAGTGTGACTGGCACGGCGGATGGGCCAACCAAGCCAGGGGTTTTGGCAGGTGCGGCGTCACTGCTTTTAGCCAACAACATGCCAGCCGCTGGCACTGCGCCCGCCGTAGCTGCCATGCCCCCAATCTTTAACAGGTCGCGCCGTGACAGCGAGGTTCCAGAGCGTTTTGATTCGGAGTTAGAGTCGGACATGGTTGGTGTTGATAAAGAATCCGTTACCGTTGCACCAGATGAAGCAACCGTGTCGGATGCCTCATCTGTATCATTTTCAATATTGCGAGACATAACAGGCTCCCCTCAGAGGACTTATTACAAAGTTACCACATAAACAGCAAAGCGGCACTGAGAAATTTTAATATTCCCAGTGCCGCTCTATTTTGCTATGGCTAAAAGATAAATTTCTTAAATCGCAAAGGTGCCGACGAAGGCTGAGTTCGCTTCCTGGCTATCGTCCCATGAGGTGTTCAGGGCAGAGTCGTGATAAGCCGTATGCGTCGTTTTACCCACGAGCACATCTTGCGCTTCCACAAAGGGCTGATACCAAATCTGGAAATCTTCCGTGCAGTGTTGGCAAGGGTAGCGGTTAACATCGAGTTGCGCCACTTTATCAACGCTCACATGATAATCAAGGCCATCGTTATGAATGTCAATCGCCGCTGGCTTAATCGCCGCGACATGGCCCAAGAGTGCGCTGTATTTTTGGGTAAAGAGCGAGCGTAAAGCCGTTGCTTGGGCTGGGGTGGCCTTAGCATCAAGATAGAGCACCGTTTGGCGATCTGGCGCGTTATCAGCCAGGTTTTGGGCAGAGTCTAAGATGGCCACCGCATTCAAGCCACTTAAGGCCACGCCGTTCCATTGACCCTCTTTAAAACGCCAAGCGAGGGTCGCCGTTTTGCCCGCCGTGACCGCCTCATTAGAGTAGTGGCAGCCGCCGACATAAACACTGGCTGACCGCGCTTCGAGATAGTCTCCTTGGGCTGTATTACTCTTGACCCCGGCCTGAGTTGCACTGGTCATCGCGGTTAATAAAATGCCACTTATAAACGCCTGCTTAATCGTCCTCATCCATGCTCCTTTAATTGTATGCTTCTTATAACGAACTGGTTTTCATTAACGTCTTGGACAACGTGCTCAATCTGATGTTTCAAAGCACGGGCGGTTCCCAGTTATGCTCCTGTTAGGCATTTTGTGCCTGCCAGATTTGCAGCGCGTGTTCATAATCTGCGGGGGTGTCCACATCGGCCAAAATGGATTCATCTGGCACGGGCACCTGGATGGTCTCTGCCATATAGCGCATGACGCAGGTTTTGAGAGTTGCATCCGCTGGTAAATCCAGGATTTCTGAGGCACAGTGAGACGAGAATAAAAGCGGATGGCCGCGCCTGCCATGATGGGTTGGCAGGACAATAGGGGCTTCGGTTTCGCGCCAAACCTTAAGTAGTGCCTGAAGAGTTGCAGGGCGCACGGTGGGTTGGTCGCCTAAGACCAGCAAGAAAGCGGACGTAGGGGATGGCAAAGCGCGGACGCCCGTTTGCACTGACGAGAGCATTCCTCCCGCCGCATAGTCTTTATTATGCGCGAACTTAACAGAATAGTCCTGCAAGACAGCCGTGATTTCAGGCGCAGCATGGCCTGTGACCACGATCAGAGGTGCAATTTCTTGGGTCGCCAACAGGTTTTCTACAACACGCGCCAGCATCGGCTTATCGCCAAAGGGCAGTAACGGCTTGAGGCGGCCCATACGTTGGGACATGCCTGCGGCTAACACGATAGCGGCGACTGGTCTTGGGTTCACAACTGATGAGGATGGCTTGTTTTAACCGGCTGCTTTCGTCTGGCGTGGTCAGGATTAGGCGGCAAGGTCGTATCATCCGGGTCCAGTCGCTCAAATTCCTGGGTGGTGCCATTTTTTAAGCTAAAGCTAATGCCCTTATTGTGAATTGTGCCTTTATAAGTTTCTGCCGGGTGGTGTGGGCCGGGCTTAAAATTCAAACTGACATGGCGGGCATCGGTGAAGGTATAGGTGCCGTCGCGGAAGAAGCGAGCATAAATATTCATAATGGTGACCCGTCCCCCATTATGAAAGTCGAGGGTTCGATTGCCCAGGTTATCTGAGCGAGGGAAGTTGGTCAAAGTCCACTGGCCAACGAGGTCGGGCGGCTGCATTCTATGATAGCCGCCCACTGCCAGCAGCACCACGCCTGGTAAGGCAAAGCCCCACTTCAAATCCGGTTTTATACGCATCCAATTCACCTCTTTATCGGTTATACCTTAAATCTTCAAATTTTCGTAATTTGGCCTGCCGTCGATAATCTAATTCAGGATGGAGTTATATCTATCTTTCATGGTTAGACTTGCTCGTCGAGTTTTTTGAGGACTATTCCTTCTTTGGTTCTCCACTCTGTGAGTCCGTTTGCGCTGCCACCCTCAATGACTGCGGCAGCCGCGCTGGGACTGGAAAATTCTGCATCTTTAGTAAACTCATAAAAGCCATTCTTTTCTATAAGCGTCCCATCTGCAATCAATCCCTTTCGTAGCGCGATCAAATATGGTTGTCCTTTCGTGGAACTACGCTCCTGTAATACAGCAGTTGAACCCTGAAGAACTACAAAACCATCTGGCGTGCGATGGCCTCGTGCTTCAGCACCCTTCATAGAGCAGAAAAGCATACCTCCCGACTGCTGCTTGGCTGCTGGCTGGGCGACCGGAATGAGAATGTCAGAACCAAGAACAGGTAGAAGTTGGCGAATACGGGAAAGAAAGACTCCCATGTCCTCGCGGTCAGATTCAGGAAGTTTCGATCCGCTGGACTGTCCATTCTCAAGGGTAAATCTGCCGACTTGCGTTGCTTCAACGATAAGGCGTCCTTCAAGGTACCTTACATGCGCTTTCGTAAGATTCTCGTCCTTGCTGACAAAGGCAATAGCCGAAACCCAGAACTCTTTGGTTTTGTGTTGCTTGAGACGCTCCCGAATAACCTCCGCCTCACCAATATAAGCACGGGGTGAACCGGAAAGCGGGTCGGTGCCAGACAAGATGTAGACCCCTGCCTTCTCTATTTCGTCGCGCTGGAGTAACTCGTCTAACTCAGTTCGAGGTGCTGCGACAGCCTTCCCCGTCCAATTGGAAATTTCAGCGGTTCGCAGACTCTTCGCGTCGCCGCGCGGTAGGAAGAGTTTAATAGTTGCAGAGTTCATGTTAGTGTTAAATCTTAACAAGTGCATTAAATTGCAACATCGTCGTCCGCTTGCGGTTTCTGAGTAAGTGAAGTTTTGGGTCTGCGTTGTGCCCGCACTTGGATAACTTCGGCCAGAATGCTGATAGCGATTTCTTCGGGTGTCTCAGCCCCAATTTCCAGTCCTATTGGGGCATGAACACGCGCCAGCTTTTCTTCGGCCACCCCATCCGCACGCAGGTTATTGAAAACAACCTCCCGCTTGCGCTTGCTGCCAATCATGCCAATGTAAGCGGCGGGGGTGTCCAGGACGCGCCGCAACGCCGCCTCGTCCGTCATAAAGCCCTTGCTGACCAATATAACATAGGTCTGGGCATCGGGTGCGGGCAACCCTGAAAAATCGGCTGGCAAATGGAGCACACTTTCCACATTTGGCAATTGATAGTCACTCGGTTGGGCATACTCGGCACGGTCATCAGCCAAAATAATAGAGAAATCAAGCAGCGTGGCGGCATGAGCTAAAGCGCGACCACAGTGACCTCCGCCGACGATGAGCAAGCGATCCGGCGGCATAATAACCTCCAAAAACATCTCCGCCCGTCCCCCACAGATAGCCCCAAACGCCTGAGCCGTGCTGCCTTTGGGGTTAAAGGAGTATACGCGTGTTACGCTCTGCCGCTGTGCCAGGGCTTCCAGAGAATCACGCACGACGAGCGATTCAAAGAGTCCGCCACCCACGGTGCCAAGGGTGCAGCCGTTGGCATAAACCAGCATTTTCGCCCCGGTGCGGCGTGGCACCGAGCCACTATCGCGCACCACTGTAACAGCTACCAAGGAGCGACGGGCCGTGATTTCGACCGCAATAGACTGCCATAGATTGTTGGTGCTATTGTTACGAGAGACAGGGGCACTCATGCTAACAGGGAAAATAGATATATCAAATAAGTAGCAGTGTGTCATGCTTCGCGTAGCGAAGAATCTACTTTGCGGAGCTATAGGGTACTAAGATTACCATTGTTCTAAGTACGCTCTCACAAGATTCTTCGCTACGCGAAGCATGACATAGCACTATGATATGTCACTCTTCTTACGACGAGCTTATCGGCCTACTGTGCCTCAACCTTCACTTCTGGCGGATGGGCATAATCGTTCCAGAGACGGTCTAACTCTGACTTGTCCGGTGCGCCATCCTGCACAATAAAACGGTAACGAGAAGTATAGGGTTTACCCAGTGCAATCTCCCAGTCGCCGCCTTGCGAGGGCGCATAACAAAAGAATGGTTCCGTCGGGTGTAAGCGCATCGGCTGGGGGGCACGGAAGTTGTCCGGGTGGCAGAGGATCGCAATCCCCGTTAACTCGCCATCCACTTTGCCGCCGATGTGACACCAACGCCCGCGTGTTTCGTTGCCCTTAACACGGTCAGTTTCGCCTTCGGAGGTCAGGAAGAAAGTATTGTCCTTGCCGTCCCAGGCGCGGTTGCCCCGAAAACCCAAGCCGCCATAGTGATATTTCGGCAACTTCAACGGGCTATCACTGGCGCATTCTTGCGATACCACCAAGTCAAACATCCAATAGGGCTTATTACCAGCATTGGGGGTATCATCTACATGGTAAATCGTCACTTGCCAAGTTTCATTCAAGGCCACTTTATGCTTCGGCGTGGTCAGGTCAACATAGCAGTGGCGGCTGGCGAAACCACCCTGCACTTCCCCACTCCAGACATCATCTAAAGCTACGAACTCTACTGTGCCGGTGCCGTCACCTATATTCCAGAAATCGGGGTGGCGACCCTCAAACTCGGTTTTAGTCCACGAGAACCAGACGCCATGATGATGCAGGTGATTAGGTGCGTAACTATCGGAAACCAACTTGCCCGATGGACTCAGAATCGGATGAATAATGCCGCCGCGCTTGTAGATTGGCTTAATATCCGGGCGGGGTAAAATGCCTGCGCCGCCTTCATATTCCATCACAGGCCGACCACCGACGGTAGCTTTTAGCACATCCCCATTGCGTTTGACCTGCACTCCATCGGCTGCTTCAGCCGCATTGTTCTTCACTAACTCATACATTCTTGTAGCTCCTGGGGCTAAGTTGTTTAAGATAAAGCTGGCGTGGCCGTGGGCATCCACCTGCAACGGTATTGTTTTGCCATTAGCTTCTCGCAGGCCATTATAAGCGTGTGCTGCCGCTGGCAGGTCAAAGGTCACAACACTTTGCTGGCGCTGCCACTGGCCCGCTGCAACCGTCACACGATAGGTCGCGGCATGGGCGAGCCTAAAACTTGTAGCCGAGAGGATAAGAGCGAGATAGCAAATGAGCTTAAAGGAATTGAAAGGCATGGTGAACTGACTTCCCTTATTGGCTCATCAGTTTACTGCCACTCCGTTGGAGCCACCAGAGCGTGTGAACCGCTATTCTACAAAGAGCACCCACTTTTATGCCATACTTCTTTTAGTACAGAGTTAGCACAACGAGAGTTCGATGAATCAACCTAAAAGCAATGTGCCGTGGTGGGAGACCGCCGTTTTAATCGGCAGCTTTATTCTGTTGTGGGTCTGGTTTCTGGCCCGTCAAGCGGCCTATAAATCACCCACTGGACAACTAAGTATCCTGTGGCAGATACCCCTCATTATTTCACTGGTAGCGTTGGTGATTGTCACCGTGCGGCGCGTTAAGCGAGTGCAACGTGCGCTGCGTGGCGAAGATGAAGATGGCAATCCTCTGCCAACGGCGTTTCCTCGCTTTGGTGGCCCACCTCATAGATAAGCCCTTAAACAAATAGCCTGCCAAGAATGAACAGTGGCAGGCTATTTGTTGATTTGAAACAGGTGTCGCTATTCAGCTTTTGATGCGATAGTCTTCCTCCACAGCACTAAGCAGAGCAAGGCGACAGCACTCAGGAGCAGCCAAAGCACTGGAGCGGTGCTGGGGACAGGTGGATCGGGAATGGCAGCTCGTTCCGCTTCCGACTTGGCCCGGCGTCTTGCCAGTTCAAGGCGCAGGCTTTGGTCTCCCTGGCCCATTGCCCAGCGATGGTTGGCGGCAAAGATGGGTTTCAAAAGAAACGATAGGTGGCGCAAGATCGGCTTGTCGGCGCGAATCTGCCAGTCGAACGTGAGGTTGACCCAGGGGCCGTCCTGTTCCAATGTCCAGACGCCGCGCCCGACAAAATCGCCTTGCGCTTCAATGGCCAGGTGATGCGGCGCGGCAGACTCGACCGTGCGAGCCTGCCAGCGCAAAGTATAGGGCAACCATCCTTTAGTATGGAGGTCAATGGCTTTACCAATACCCGTCTCATTCCCCGGTTCCAACTCGCGGACATCAAGGTAAACCGAAGGCCACCACCGTGCTAATTGCCGATCATCAGCGATGATGTCATAGACTTCCTGGATGTCCCCTTCAACTCGCCAGTCGGTAACGAATTGATAATCATTAGCCGCCATAGGGTTTCACCTGATGATAGGGTTGCCCCTGAATGTAAGGCTAAATCTTAACACCTTCGATTACGCTCATGGGGGATTGGGTGGGCAGAATGCGCGTCAGTTCAAAACCGGCCTTACGGAAGAGAGCATCAAACTCTTCCGCCGTGCGCTCGCGTCCGCCATTGGTCATCACCAGCATATTGAGGTCAAGTCCTTTGCTGGCAGAAGGCGTATTCCCCTCTGGCACCACCGTTTCAATCAACAACAGCTTACCATTCTCAGGCAGGGCGCGATGGCAGTTTTGCAGAATCTTAAGGGAAAGATCATCGCTCCAATCGTGAATCACCATCGAAAGAATGCAGGCGTCGGCCCCGGCGGGCATGGCTTCAAAAAAGTCTCCGCCCTCTGTCCGACAACGGTCGGCCACGCCCCATTGCTCGAAGGTTTTAGGTGCCCCTGCCACCACATGAGCCAGATCGAAGACAATGCCCCGCATGTGAGGATTGCTTTTGAGAATGGAAGAGAGGAGCGCCCCATGTCCACCGCCAACATCCATCAGGGTATTAATGCCAGAGAAGTCGTAGGCAGCAGCGGCAGCGGCGTGCGTCTGCGTGGCGAGGCTGGTCATGGCCCGGTTGAACACCTCGGAAGCATCAGGATGGAGCGGGCAATACTCAAAAAAGCCCATACCAAAGACATTGTCGAAAGCAGGCTCACCCGTTTGGATGCTGTGCATGAAATTGCCCCAGGCATTCCAGTGGGTTTCGTGGCCCATTAGGATGGTGAAGTCACGCATGGAGCCGGGGACATCACTGCGCAAAAGCTCGGCCACAGGGGTTAGGGCAAAGCGGCCATTTTCGTCTTCGACAAAAATGCCGGTGCTGGCCAGGAAGCGCAGCAGCCGATAAAGAGAGGGAGCGTGAGTGCCCGTTGCCTCGGCAAGTTCCACCGCCGTTTTAGGAGTCTCTTTGATGTGATCGGCAATGCTTAATTGAGCTGCCACCGCGATGGACTGGGTAACCCAGTAACCTGTCGCCATTTGCAGCAAAACGACTGGAGGCGGCACACTCGGTGGCGCAGCAGGAGCGGCCTCAGAGGGCGCAGGGTGCAGCGAAGCATTCTGCAAATCTCCGGCTATGGCATCGGTTGGGGCAGGTGTGGCGCATGGTGAAACTGTGTTCATTTTGTAATCTCCAAATTGATAATGGTTTTGCGGCTCGTTGTCCTTGCACAAGTTTGTCCTTTGCGCAATTTTATGAACACAATCCTACTTTAAAGCAAGCGCCATAACCAGTGCCAAACCAAAAATTATTCAATTTATGACCAATTTATGATAATTCAGGCAAAGCAAAACAGGACTAACGGAAGCGTTAGTCCTGTTGCTATTAATGGGACACAAATGCAAAGCGGGTTGCTGCTAAACTGCGCAGCAACCCGCTTCACCTAATCAGGGGGACTCTCAGTACTCATACTTTATTTCCTCCCTATGACATCTCTATAAAGTCGCAATTGCCATGCCAATCTTGCGCTTTGCGCTAACGAATTTTACCATAAATTTAGGTAATACCCCGTCAAAGCGGACTAAAAGTCACTGAATTTGAGAGATGTCAATTTGCTTTAGAGCCTTGAGCAGCAAGGGGAAAAGGTCTTGCTCTCGATGGTTAAAGCGATACGAAGTTTCCGCTAAGTAAAGATGCACA
>JAFAZH010000036.1 GCA_019239895.1 Abditibacteriaceae bacterium
CAGACAGTAGACAGTAATGATAAAATCATCTCGATCCATTGAGGCAGCCTCCTGAATAGTGGGTGTGGCAACTTGCTATTCTACAGAGACGGCCCTCAATGGATCAATCCTTATTCCTTAAACCATTAATGTGTTGCACATTAGGTATTGATAGATTTATTAATGAACCGCAGAGACGCGGAGGACGCGGAGCCTGAATAAACAGGAATCTCTGTGCCCTCTGCGTCTCTGCGGTTCTAATTCAACTCATTGCTAATACTGATGCTCCCCTCGCCTACGCAGTGGCCGGGTGCCCTCTGGGCGGCGGGTGGCCGCAGGCCGGGGTGAGGGCACAAAACAAAAGGGCTGAACGAATTCGTTCAGCCCCTCCTATTAATTGACTTGCGTTTTCATATTACCCGCCACTGCCATTGCCATTAGTGGGCACAATCACACGGGTTTTTTCCGTGCCGCGAATGACTGTGACTTCCTTAGAGTCAGATGGCAGAGCTTGGGGATTAGCCGGGGCCGTGCCGCCACTGGGTGGCATAGCACCCATACTGGGAGCTAAAGAACCTGGGTTGGTGGGTGGCACGGGGTAAGGCATGTCCATTGGCGATGAGCCGCCCCCGTTGCCGCCGCCTCTCCGCCTGGAGCTGCGGGTTGAGGTGGTCGAGGTTGTCGTAGTCCCACTTGTGGTGCTGGCGGTGCGCGCCACTGGCGGCCCGGTGCGGCTAAAGGGCACTGGATATTCAGTTATCTCTGGAATCGCAAAGTTGTCGGGAGAAGTTGGATTGCGAATGCTGAGATAGATGATGCCCGATTCCTGGGCCGCTACCAACCGTTCGGCCACGTCGGGTGGCGCTTGCAAAATGACACGAGTTTTGGCTGGTGGTGGCGTTGCCGCTGGCGGTGGCGGTGGGGCCGGAGCAGGCGCGGCACCGGGAGCGGCAGGTACGGGCGTAGGCGTTGGCTTGGGCGCGTTCAAAGAACGGTCTACGGCCAGCACCAACAAGTTTTGCGCGATGGTGCGAGCGGCGCGGACGTCACCGGTAAATCCCAGCCCTGTCGTATTGGTAATCGTTATTTTATGCGAGACAATGACATCCACATGATCGCCGACATCTACCACTCCACCTAGTGATGCATTCGCGTCCACATAAACAGACATCGCGCGCATACCAGGTTGAATGGGGAAGAAAGCCGGGATTGTGCGACCCAGTTGGTCGGCTACGATATTATTGGTAACGACTTGTCCCTTGGGCACGAAGTCATTGGACATCTTGCCGACGATGTTCTTGGGATCGGTAACAGCACCGGGGGCTACCTTATCCTTGGGCACATCCTGGGGTTCCAGCATGTCCATTGCGATTTGTGTGCGCGGTGGAATATCGCGCCGTGCCGTATATTGCGTCGTGGTATTCACCACAGGTGCCACCGGTGGTGGCGGAGTGCCGCCGCCCCGGTTCATCAGCATAAAGGCGGTGAGACCAAGGGCCAGTAGTCCGAAAAGTGCTGCTCCGATGATGACTGGTGTATTATTTCTTGCCATTTAAGTTCTCCTCTCCAGTAACCTCTGGAAGCCCTGTCTCTGGCTGGCTATATCAACTGACACCACACAGATAAGCAACTTCCAGAGGCTTTGGATACATGAGCCGGGTAATTTCAGGACTATTGACCGCCTCCGCCAGCCCCGCCGCCCCCGCCTCCGCTGCTTCCGCTACCGATGCCGAAGGACGTGCCACTATTGAAAGAGTTAATACCGGGGTTGCCTAAGACGGTGCCCGCATTGGTCGTATTGCCGACCGCTACCACACCAGCCGGTGCGAGGGTGCCTGGTTGCAGCGGATTGGGCAACACGGTGGGCGTAACGAAGATCACCAGTTCGGTCTCGTTGCGTTGATAACGCCTGCTGCTGAAGAGAGCGCCTAAGACCGGGATATTGCCTAACACCGGCACTTTACGGATTAACGTGTTAACGTTGTTCTGGATCAGACCGGCTAGAGCGATAGTTCCCCTGGGCCGCACGGTAACTTCGGTTTCGGTGGCCCGCCGCGAGAAGCCGGGAATCGTACCACCACCGGGCACTGCGAAGCCGAGGGTGAAATCCGGTTGCGAAACTTCTGTGCGCAAGCGCATCGTGACGACTCCGTCTGTGCTGGCAGAAGGCACGACATCCACTAAAATACCGAAGTCTTTGAAGACGATAGCTGTAGTCTGGCCCGCAGCGCCAATGGTCTGGGCTTCCGGGATAGGAACTTGACCGCCAACCTGGAAGGTGGCCGTGCGCCCAGATAAAACAGTGGTGTGGGGGTTAGAAAGCAAGCGACCGCTGCCAGTTTCTACTACTGCGCGCAGCGTGGCCTGGAAGGGCGTTACGCTATTGAGAGCAAAGGGGCCGCTGGGGCCGCTACGCAGTCCAGGATTGAAGGGATTACCCCCCGTCGTGTCCGGTATCTGACCGAAGGTAAAGCCACTGCCCGTATCCAGTAATGAAGGGAAGGTGATGCCAAAGTTACGCAACTTGGTCTTATCCACTTCGGCAATCGTGACATCTACATCAACTAAGACGGGGTTAGCGGTTTGCAGCATGTTGTCCACTTGCGCCCCGAAAGCCCGTGCGATCTGCTCGGCAGCGACCGCCGCATTGGTATCGGGCACGGTGCCGCGCAAGACTAAACGCTTAACGGAGCCGCTGACCGTAACTCCCGGTTGGTTAATCGCCATTGCAATAGAATTGAGCAAGCCCGCCTCATTCGGTAGCGCAGGCGCAATGGACAGGCGGTTAACCACCTGCAAACCGGTGCGCGTCGCAATGGCTACGGCCTGGTCAATATCGGCCTGATTAGCAGCCGTGCCTTCCAGGATGATCTGATCCGCCGCCTGGCGCACGGTGATTTGTCGTGGAGAAACGGCTGGCACCATGCTGCCGATAGATGGGTTGTTGCCAACGGTTGGTGCCACTGGCTGCGGGACTCCCGTACCGAGTGTGCCGCCAATAGACTGCATTGCCTGTTCCAGCGTAATGGTGGGAAGTTGCAGCAGGTTGACCACCGTGCGGGGCTTGCCGACAGCGGTCGCAATCTTTTCCGCATTCTGGAATTGATCGCGGGTGGGAACTGTGCCTTGCAGCAGAATCGTATCGCCTGCTACGCGCACTGTGACACCGGGAATATTGATAGCTTCTTGAATCTGCTGGGCCGTGGCTGCGGCCTGTCCCGCTGGTGTTGTGGCATCGTTGGGACGGACAGTCAGTTGATTAACCACCTTGGGCGAGAAGATGGTTGCCATGTCCACGGCACGCTTCATTTCGTCGGCGTTGGCAACTTCGCCTTCTAAAACAAGAGCATCCTTCACCTGCCGCACATTAACGCCTTGAATGCCAATAGCAGCGGCGACATCGGTAGGCCGAGTGCCGGAAGCTTGCACTACACGAACCTGGAATTGTCGAATCTTCTGGCGGTCTACGACCACCAGGCTGGTAATACCAGGCATTTTGCCATTCACTAACACCGCCCTGGCATTAACGACAGCCACATCCGCGATGTTCGGGTCGGCCACCGCCACAGTTTGTAAATCGGTAGTGGTTAACAGCACCACAAATGAACTCACAGCGACTTCAAGCTGGTTTGGCAGGTGCTCTGAACTGGTCAGTGGTTGGGCCGGTTGGCGCACGGGCGGCGCGTCCGGGTTCTGCGCCAGACGATTGCCACTCGCATTGGGTGGTAGGGAAGGCGTTACCGAAGAAATGTAAGAGGTATCCGCCGATACGCTGGCCGCCTGGAGTGCAGCGGGTAACGGTTGCGTGAGCGGCGGCAGTTTGAGAGCATCTACCGCGATAATTTTACTGGTGGGCGAGACCCACAATGGCACCTGACCATTGTTATTGCCTGGATTGCCGTTGGCTACCGTTGTGGCAGGTGTGGTGCCTGCTATCACGGTCGGTACTGTGGGCGGCAGAATGGGTGTCGTGGTGGTTGTTGGTAGCACCTTAGCGGGTGGCAGTTGAGCGACCGCGACTTCTTTTGAATCCCCGGCAATTAGGCGGACATGGGTTGATGGCCCTGGCCGCTTGGTGGCGACCTTGAGGGTAGGCTTAACTGATGGTCGCAGGGCAGTCTTAGTCATTTCTCGCTTGAGCACATGAGGGACGCTGGAGCGGTTGCCATGCTCGGACTCTACGTTGTAAAGCATCGTCGAGGTCAGCCAGGCGCGGGCGGGCATGACTAAACTGAGTTTAGTTAAGGCTGGTGCGCCCGCGACCGAACCATCAGACTCTGGCCCATTAGCCACGGGCAGTAGCGGCATGGCGGTGAAATGAGGACGTGCCATTTCTGATAGCACAAACTCCGGTTTGCGTTTAGCTCCGTGCGCCTTGGCAGGCTTGGCTGCGGGCAGCCTTGTCGGTGCTACCAGGGCGGCGTGAGGTGCCGAAGTATGGCCCAGGCTAACCACTTTAGCGAGTGCTGTTTTGAGCAGAGTTGCGTGCGGCAGCTTCCATAAAACCGTGGGCGGTTTTATGGTGTGCTGAGAATGATTGGTGAGCGTTGTTGGCAGTTTGGGAGCTTGAGAGTTCGCAACTGCCGGGACGGTATCGCACCAGGCTGGAGCCAGGTGAACTGTCAGCGTGACGCCATAACTGCATAAGGCGATAGCTAACAGAGTCCAGTGGCGTCGCGCCAACATGCGGGGGACGATTCCCGCCTGGCGTGTACTGTCCACTTGGTGCGTGCAGCCAGAGAGTGCTGACTCGTTTGGCATGGCCTGCGCGGACGCAAGATACCTCGTGAGTCGCATGTGCTGGCGCATACCGTCCAATGAGGAGTGGGCCGCCATGTTCATCGAGTTTCTCCTTGAAGATAGAATTTCTTCTATTTGAGAACAACTGTAATTGCTACTGCGGTGTCATTGTAAACGATATGGTCAAATTTTGCCACATTTATCGCTGCCATTGCCACTTTACATCTCTATGCACCTTCTTTACCATTTGCAATAAATAGGCTTATGGTAAACCTCAGCAAAAACGGCAAAGGTCTACCTTATCTTGACTGATTATTTAGAAAAAGCCAAATCGCTTGCGAGGCCGGTTTTGTTCATCGGGTGGGGGTAGCTTAAAGAGCGACGTGGCTAAAGCCCGCAGGCTCACCGATAAATCGCTTTGCGGTTGCGTTAAAACAAAGGGTGATCCCATATTAATCGCCTCGGCTGCAATATTGGGCTGATTGGGAATGGACGCGGCAACTTTATATTCCAACTGCTGCTCAAAGTCTTCCCGGCTAATCATGTCAGAAGGGTCAGCACGATTAATAATAATTCGCACCCGTTGATTAATCTCTTCGGGTACCATATCCAGAAACGTTTTAGTGGAGCGCAAGGCTAAGAGATCAGAAGATGAAGAAACGACAATGATAATATCGAGTAGGGGCAAGACTGCTGCTGCGACATCCGCCGACTCAAATAACGGGAAATCCACTAAAGTAACCGAAGAAGTACGGCGAAAACCGTCAAACAGAAGATTGTAGAAATCTTCTGGCAAACCCGCGGCTGGTTGGGTTCCGCTCCCTTGCCAGCACCAGAACGTAAGGCCACTGCGGTGCCCCGTGCCGAATTGCTTGAGCCACTCGGCAGTATACAGGTTGCCCTCCGGGTTTTCGGAATTGGCCATGTCTATCAGCCCTAATTTGGGATTGACATTGAGCATAACGGCTCCATCGCCCGATTCAAGGCCCACTAAACTGGCGGTTCTGCCGGGAATCTTGGCAACCAGGGCTGCCATGTTAACCGCAAGGGTTGTTTTGCCTAAACCCCCTTTGCCGGAGACGACGCCTACTACGAGACCAGTGCCCGCTGCTTCCTCGCCGGGTTGAACGACTTCCTCTTCCACCGTGCGTAACGTGCGATGTGAAGCGATGCCCGTGATGCTTTCGCGTAAGGTGCTGACATCCAGCGGCTTGATGAGATAATCTTCGGCTCCCACCATCATGGCACGCCGTAGCCGATCCGGGGCGCTATCGGAGGCTATGATAATGACTGATAAACCTTCGCGGACAGTGAGCGCCTTTTCGGCGACCCCGAAGGCGTCCATGTCGTGGTAATCAGCATCCAGGAGCAGAATGTCTGGCTCGGTGCCCTGAATCGAGAGATTAATCGCTTCGGGCACATCCACTGTAGGCATGACTTCAATCACGAAGCCAGGTGTCGGCGCGTCCCAACCCGTAGGCAGGGGAGACGTTAAACAAGCCGGTAAAATGCGAATTAAAGAAGTTGTTTCCATCGTGTAGCTTTAGCGTGTAACTTTAGGAAATATCACACAATCGTTCAAACTTTATCACAAATTGGCGCGCAGGCGAATGTGCAGCAGCATCAGCCATAATGCTACGCCTAGGTTTTGATTAATTATACCTAACCCCTCATCGCCATTCCTGCAACGGGCAAGAAGGTGAGTTGGTAGGTTGTCAGTAGCACACCGCTAAACCGCACGGCATACTGTAGCGCGTATGCCGACTGCGTTTCCCAGCACACAAAACAGTCTTCCTCCCCATCTGCTACGCCCTCGGTTGCAAGGTCTTTATGTGATTACCGATGAGCGCATGGGGGGCGGCCATCTGGCGATTGCGCGTGCGGCGCTGGATGGTGGCGCTGCGATTATCCAGCTCAGAGACAAGACTTCAGCGTGGCGTCAACTTTTAGTTGTTGCCCATGAATTGCGCCACATGACACGGGCCGCTGGGGCACTTTTTTTTGTGAATGACCGCGTTGATTTAGCCTTAGCTGCCCAGGCCGATGGTGTTCATCTCGGCCCGGATGATATGCCCGTAAAGGCAGCCCATCGCATTCTTGGCCCGCACCGCTTGATAGGGGCTTCGTGCGCCACCCCGGATGAAGCCCGTGCCGCTACCCTGGCTGGAGCCGATTACATCGCGGCAGGCGCTATCTTTGGCACCTCCACCAAGAGCGATGCTGGTGCCGCTATCGGCGTGGCCATGCTCGGCAAAATCAAAGCTGCCACGAGTTTGCCAGTCGCGGCGATTGGTGGCATTAATCGAGACAACATAACAGCTATTAGCCTGACCGCAGTGCCGATGGCTTGCGTCATTTCTGCCGTTGCCAAAGCTGGCGATGAAGCCGCTATGACCGCTGCTACCCGCGAACTCGTGCAGAAGTTTACGTCAAACTCTACTCCTGAGTGCCTTTGAGACTACTGCCGCAAGATATTCATCTGGTAAAAACTCTTAAAACCTATGATCACTCCAAACCAACTCCACCATCTGGGTGAATTCGGCTTAATTGCGCGCTGGCGTAATCAGTTAAGCCAACGGGCTGGAGTGCGGTTAGGTATTGGCGATGATGCAGCGGTGCTTGATAGCTTACAAGTACCTATTGTGACATGCGATGGGTTAGTTGAAAAGGTTCATTTCCGCCGCGACTGGACAGCTCCACGCGCGCTAGGCCGTAAAGCTATCTCCGTTAACGTCTCCGACATCGCAGCAATGGGCGGGCGACCCGTTGCTGCCTTCATCACGATAGCAATTGGCCCCAATGATGATCTAGAGTTCTTGGAAGAACTGTATGCGGGCTTTGAAGAGGCCGCTGCCGACTATAATCTTTCTATCGCAGGCGGCGATACCGTGCGCTCCCCGACGGAACTGATGCTTAACATCACAGTTATCGGTGATGCCCCTATGCCCATTTTGCGTAGCGGGGCGCAAGTGGGTGATTTGCTCCTCGTAACTGGCACTTTAGGCGACTCTGCCGCTGGCCTGGCTCTATTGCAAAACCCGTCTCTAACCGTCCCTGCAGCAGCAGGCACCTATTTGCTGCAACGCCACCATGATCCCACAGCACGTTTGGCAGAAATGCAGGCGGCGCTACAAATGAGTCCCGTCACTGGGCAATTAGCATCGGTGCCCCCGGATGTGACAGCCGCGTTGGACATTTCCGATGGTTTAGCCGGTGATGCCGCTCACATGGCCGAATGCTCCCTGGTCTCGCTCGAAATAGAGGTGGCCCAGTTGCCCATTTCTCCGTCTTGCCAGGAGACGGCGGCGATAATGGGGGTCTCGGCGTTGGATTGGGCCTTACGTGGCGGTGAAGATTACGAACTCCTGCTGTGTGTGCCATCCCATCTCGCGCATGATGTGCAAGAAAGAATCACCAAGGCCACAGGGACTCAGGTTACGGTTATTGGACGTTGCGTTCCGCGCACCAGCGATGCGGTAATCTTGATTTATCCTGATGGGACGCGTGCAGCCGCAGGGAGTGCCTTCTCACATTTTTAGCATCAGGTTATGCAAAAAGCGGGGCAGACCTTTGAGTCTGCCCCGCTTTTCTTTTGATGACTATCTCAATTAGAAGCCATAAAGATAATACTGATAGGCTAAGGCAGGAATGGCCCCGATAACGAAATCGCGCTCATATTTGCGCCATGCTTTATCTTCAACCTGGCGTGAGGTCAAGCCTGCTCGCGCCAGAGACGGATTGCTGACAGTGCGGAACTCTGTATTCAGCATAACCGCGGGAGCAGCAGCTTCCGCCGCAATGGTCGCCAGGGCTTCGCCTGTGCCAACATCCACTACGGTGCCATAGGCGATAGGTTGGCCGTTAATGAGATACTCAATGCGTGCTCCATTGCGGATGCCATTACGCTCGCCCAGAGAAATGCGTGCCTGGTAAGCATCGGGTAAGGAAACCACGACGCCATGCAGCGGGGCCGGGTCATCAATCGCTTGAATCGCGGCAGCGACGGCGTTATCTACCGCGCTACGCCGCAGTGTGTCACCTATGTTGCTTCCGGTTGGCCCTCCTCCCGTGCCCAGGGTGTCGGGGGTAGCGGTGAAAGGCGCTTCGCCGCGCCCGACAATGCCACCACTGTTAGAATCATACATTTCGGCCACAGCGGTATAATTGGCGCTGTTATCACCCAGTTGGCCAGGCATCAGGGTGATGGTTAACAGACGCTGTGCCTTTAGCTTCTTACCGATGTTCATGTAATCGGGGCCAACTAATTCCCCGTGAATGTTGAGACGGCTCAAGGTGCTGGCGACCGCATTAGGGGAAATGGCTGTGTAGCCGGGCCAATGAGTGATGGCATTATTGGCCGCTACCAGAGCACGCCGCGCCATATCTACATCGCCGCTACTGTCGGTGGCGGCGATCACGGCCACCGGCATCCCTTTGGTATAGGCTCCCGTGCTGCCTGGCATAACCGTTACGGCGGGGGCAGCCTGGACGGGTGTGCCTGGCGTCAGCAACGCCAGCAACACCAGCGGTAAAGCTCCCAGCAGTTGGAGTTGACGGGCTGGCTGGCGCAAGGGAGCGGAGTGAACGTTGATTCCAGCAGTTCCAATGGGTGCGACGTTACGAAATTTCTGCGTCTGAAACATGGAGCGTCCTCCTTAGCGAAATACGACAATTAAGAGCGCAACAAAAGCAATCTGGTTTAGTTACAGAGTCAACAGCCCTCTAAAATTCGACACACCACAATGCGCGTTAAATACACCCGCATTGTGGCCTCATTATAAAGCCTCTGTCGCTTCCTGTCAATGTGCTCTCATTAAATCGAGGCTGCGTGACCGCTATTTATGTGCGATCTCAATGCCATTAGCAGCAACCAATATGCCATTATAGAAAAGTAGGCTGTAAACTGGTAGCTAGAATGGAGTAAATAACAGAGCGCATGAAGACACAACATTTAACGACAAATCAAGACGAGACGCGAGCATTGGGCGAAACCTTGAGCCGCCAGTTGCAGCCGGGTGATTTAATCACTCTGAGCGGGCCATTAGGCGCGGGTAAGACAACCTTTGTGCAGGGTGTGGCGCGTGGCCTGGAAGTCGCTACGGATGCTACCTCGCCAACCTTCGTGCTGATTATCGAACATGAAGGGCGTATTCCATTGCTGCACTTAGACGCCTACCGGTTAGAAAACAAGTGCTTCGATGCGATTCGAGATGCTGGGGTGACTGACTTTCTGGATCGCACTGATGCTGTGAAACTGATCGAGTGGCCAGAACGCATCGCGGATTTTCTGCCCACGCCCCGCTTTGCCATTGTCATTGATTATGGTGATAATGACAATGAGCGACGAATTGAAATTATAGAAAAAGAGAATTAGCCACAGAAGGCATGGGAAGAAGAGGGGAAGAGGAGAGAGGGAGCCTAACGAACCCGGAGCGTGAGCGACGGGCTAGACTCGTAGTGCCCAGTAGCTCATACTCTAGCCCGTCGCTCACGCTCCGGGTTCGTTAGGCTCCCCGTTACCTGCACCTGCTAACTTAGTTTGCTCCTCCCCCGTTCCGTGTCCTTCTGTGTGCTTCTGTGGCTAAAATATTTCAAATCATGAACATCTTAGCGTTAGAAACCAGTGGTATAGCGATAGGCGTGGCAGCTTTGCGATGTGATGCCGATGGGGCCATTGAGCCGTTAGCGGTGCTGGGGTTAGAGGAATCGCGCCAGTTGTCGCGCCAGATTATTGCGGCCCTGGAAGCCACGCTCCAACATGCGGGTTGGACGTTAGACGAGGTGGATGCCCTCGCGGTGGGTTTAGGGCCGGGGTCGTGGACGAGCTTGCGCATTGGGCTTACAACTTGCAAGACACTCGCCCAGGTGCGCGGCTGGCAGTTGGCTGGCGTGCCAACCTTTGACGCGATGGCCCAAGCTGTCTGGCGCCAGGCCGGGCGAGAGCAAGACAATAGCGAAGCAACCGCTATCGAGGCCGATGGTGCAGAGACACAAGACGGAACCGGATTGCCAGAGCATTTCTTACTGCTAGCAACGGCTCCTTCTCGGCCAGGGGAAGTTTACGGCAAGATTTATGAGTGCCAGGAAGATTATCTTTCTCTCGTGCAGTCGGAGTGGCTTGGCTCGCCCGAACTGATGGCCGATACGTTACAAACCGAGGCGCTGGCGCGGGATACAGACAGCCCATTGGTTTTAGTGGGGCTAGGAGCTGCGGCGATTAGCGAAATATTGGCCGCGCGTAATGAGATGCACTTTGAAGTGTCTTTAGCGGTTGAGCATATCGTGGTGGAAGTTGCCATTGCCGGGGCGAGTGCCCTGATGAGTGGTGAAGCGGCTGACCCCTTAGAACTTCAACCTCTCTATCTTGCACCTTCCGCTGCCGAACGAAATCTTCTCGGCGCTGGCTCATCGCCTAAAGGTAGATAGAGTTTTTATCTTTGGTAGGCTTGCCGTTAGAGGCGGGGCAAGCCCCTGTTGTGGTAGGTGGAATCCGACGAATACAAGTATCAATCCAATAGCAATCAATCCCCCGTTCAGTGTGCCAGATGGAGCTTTAGCTGCAATAGCCGTGCGCCATGCCACACGAGCGGATTTGGGTGCCCTAATCGTGATTGAGCGGGCTTCCTTCCACGATCCCTGGGCACCATCTTCCATTGAAAGCTCACTGGAAAATGAGCGTATCTTTGTCCTGGTAGCGACCATAGAGAACATGGTTTGTGGTTATGGAGTGGCGTGGACAGTGGGCGATGACGGGGAAGTTACGCATATCGCGGTAGCTCCAGAAGCACGTCAACAAGGTGTTGGCTCGACTTTATTGCAAGAAATGATAAGTGAATGCCGTCAGCGTGGGGCAGAGAAAGTATTCTTAGAAGTGCGCCCCAGTAATGAACGGGCGCGGCGACTCTATGAGCGGCTGGGTTTCCAAAAAGTTGGCCTGCGCCGCCAGTATTACCGCGATGGCGAGGATGCCATTGTGATGCAATGGAACTCCGCAAGTTGAGTGTCGTTTGCTGTTATGTAATCTTGTGTGTGATCCTGCTATAACCATTCCCATAATCTCCTATACTCATTGACATGCTCACTCTTGGTATTGAAACCAGTTGCGATGAGACGAGCGTAGCTTTGCTGCGCGACGAAGCCGATATTTTAGTGAACTTGATTGCTTCCCAGGTGGACGCGCATCAACTTTTTGGAGGCGTGGTGCCTGAAATCGCCTCGCGCAAGCATCTGGAAGTGTTGAATCCTTTATTGGCGCAGTTGCAAAAAGAGACAGCCATTCAATGGCAGGATATTGACTTAGTTGCGGTTACGCACGGGCCGGGCTTAGTCGGTGCCCTTTTAGTCGGGGTCGCGGCGGCAAAAGGCTTGAGCTATGCCTACCGCATTCCGTGTCAGCCAGTCAACCATATTGAGGGGCATATCGCCTCTAACTTTCTGGCCCGGCCTGACTTGAAGTTTCCCATGCTGTGTTTGGTAGTCAGTGGGGGCCATAGCGATCTTATTTTGATGCGCGATCATGGAGTGTATGAGCGTCTGGGTAAAACCCGCGATGATGCGGTGGGGGAAGCCTTCGACAAGGTGGCACGCGCTTTAGGACTCCCTTTACCGGGCGGGCCGTGGCTGGAAAAGACAGCGCGAGAGGGCGATCCGCGCGCTTTTGAATTCACCCCGGCTAACCTGGAACCATCGCTTGATTTCTCTTATTCCGGTTTGAAAACTGCTGCGGCCCAGGCCATGCAGAAAAGTGTGAAGGTGCAAAATGAGCAGGGAGGGGAAAGTCGAGTAGCCGATATTGCGGCCTCTTTTCAACGTTCAGCGATTCGCCAGTTGCGGCGCAATGTCGAGCGGGCGCTGGAACGCTATCCGGTGGCTACCTTTGGCCTGTGCGGAGGCGTGGCGGCCAATGGTGCGTTGCGCGAAGAGCTAAAACAGGCGGCAGAGGCGGCAGGCGTTGATTTTGTGGTGCCTGACAAAGTCCTTTGTACTGATAATGCAGCCATGATTGCGGCGGCTGGGTATTATCGTTTTCTGGCTCGCCCGGAGGCGCAGCAACATTTCTCCCTGGAAACCCTAGAATTCGATACGCACTCGCTTTTACCCGTGGCTTGAGAAGCTATTGAACTTGCAGGCCAGTTCCATCGTTATACATTGTAGAGATTAATGAAGCCAAGTCAACATCGGATTTTACAAGTTATCACACCGTCGCATATCGGAGGGGCCGAGCGACATTTAGAATGGTTAGCGCCCCGTTTGCGTGAACGAGGGCATGATGTCCATATTGTGTGCAAGGATCGCGGCCATGTCGTGGAGGAATTTCGCCGTGCTCTGGGCGCGGTCAATTTAGAGGTGCAGGCGTTGCCCATTCGCGGCAAGATGAACCCCCGCGCCTTCCTTGCTTTGCTGCGTGCTATTCGCTGCACAAAGGCCGATTTTACGCATAGTCATCTCTCCACAGCCAGTTGGCTTTGTGGTTGGCTTGATCAGATGGGCATTTGCCCTTCAGTAGGGCATGTCCAGGGCTTTACCAATGTCAACTGGCACCGCTGGCAACGACGCCTGATCGCCTGCTCTCAAGCTGTTAAAGAGCACATGATAGCGCAGGGGGTGAGGGCAGAGCGCATCACGGTTTTGCCGAATCCGGTTGATCCCATTAATATTCGCCCGCGTCGCTCTGCCACGGTTGTGCGGGCCGAGTTTGGTGCCGACGAAGATACACCTGTTATCGGGTCGTTTGCTCATCTTTCCGAAAAAAAGGGCTGGCGCGAATTTATCGAGGCTATCCCTCAAGTTTTGCGCAAACACCCGCAAGCTCAGTTCTGGTGCGTGGGCGAGGGCAATCTGCGCCCCGAATTGGAAGCCAGCGCGCAAGCCGGTGGCTTTGCCTCCAATGTGCGCTTTTTAGGATTTCGGCGCGATGTAGGGGACATCATGAACGCCGTAGACATTATGGCTCTGCCTTCTTATCGAGAGCCTTTTGGCATCGTCTATGTGGAAGCGGCCCTGTTAAAGAAACCTGCCATTGCCTGTGCGGCTGGCGGTGCGCCCGATGTGGTGGTGGATGGTTTGACTGGCCTATTAGTACCGCCACGCCAGAGCCAGGCACTCGCCGAAGCTATCGTTAAACTGTTAGATGACCCCGCCCAGGCCGCCAGTATGGGAGCAGTGGGTTACGAGCGAGCGTTAGAGCATTTTGGTTGGCCAAGTTTCTTGAACCAATTAGAACACGTCTATGCCTCAGTGCTTGAACCACAGAATGGGCGAAGAAACTTACTTGTGAAAGCCTGTTAAAGCCGAATTAGTTGCTGCGCAAGTTAGGCATAATGGCTATGGCTTTGCCGAGAATATCCACATCTGACACCCAGCCATCAATACGTCCACGGTTGCTGCCTATAAGAAAACGTTCTGCTTCAATGGCCCAGATGAGATGTAACACCCAATGCTGATATCTGCGACCTTGGATTTTAGCTAAAACAATATCCCCAATTTCCAAGTCTGCTGTTTCGCATGGGGCTATGGTCACTAAATCTTTGTCATTGACCTTACCCCGCATGGGATGACCACGCGGCCTTCCTGAGTAATGCGTCTGGCTTGCAAATCTTTAACTGCTGTTTCTGCCCAACGCATAATGTGCAATAGATAATGTTAGGTTGTGGGCAGCTATCACGCTGCTTTCTGAGACAACGGGCCTTCGCCTAAAGGCTTACCTGTGAGGTTTTCCAGGACGCCAATCGGGGACTTCTCCGGGTGAATGAGGGCGCGCACCGGAATAATAAAGGTCTGTTCCAGGGCATATTGACCCGAAAGCACGGCGTGCGGCACGCTGTCGGTGAAGACCATCCAGGTGCTGAGGGGTGGAAAGTCGGTGCGGATTTTAGGCGTGTTTTGCTGAAAGTCGCTATTCTCTTTGAGGTAGTCGTGAAAGTGCAGCATGAAATGATCGTAAGGCGTATGATCTGGCGTTTTCATCCCCACGGCCCGCTTGATAGCGGCCAGTGGGCCACCGGAAGTCTTTCCTGGAGTGAAGCTCTGGGCGGCGAATTTTTTAAGGCCCGCGTCTTCAGCATATTGCTTGGCCAGTGCCTCGAAGCGGTCGGTGGTGAGCCAGACGCGCGGATGCTGGGGGTTGATGTTGGTAAAAACGCGCAAAATGCGGCCACCACGTGTCGGGCGGGTGGGGAAGGCGTCTACATGGAGCAGGTCATTACGCTTATGTACCGATAAATCGCGCCCTTCTTCTTCCTCCGGTCGAAAACTGGCGAAGTCTAACGACCAATGCGGAGCGTAGGGTTTCAAAACCTGGGCTAAAAACTGCGTGACCTGCGCGGAATAGTTGCGCATAATGGCTTGCAGTCGTTGCATCTCTTCGGGACTGACAGACTTTAAGCCGCGTATGACATCCTGCTTGGGACGATACGAGATGTTTTTGTGCAAGTTAGACTCGCTTTGCTTTTGCGAGAGCAGAAATTCTCGGTCGGCATCGGGGAAATCGAAGGGGATGCCTTTGAAGTATAGGATGCCGCCCTCTTCCAATTGCTCACAACACCAGCGCGTGCGTTGGTCACTTTGTGCGGGTTCAAGCCAGCCTTGTGGATATTGGTAATCGTCCACGCTGACCCATGATGCCCCATGCTGAGAATTTTCTGCTGTTGCCATAGTTATCCTCTATCTTGCTTGTAATTGTTTATAATTGCAATGAACTCTTTAATACCAAGAGAGCTATGAGCAGAGTGTATACTCAATAGCGTTTGAGCTTGGTTGATGTACTGCTGAGATGAACTTATCTATCATTATGCCAAATTGCTTGCGCCTGCGAAGGTGCTTGATATTGACAAAAAATAAATAGGTAAAATAAGTCGGAGCAGCTAAAATACTTTTTAGATGGTGTAATACGTGCTGAATAGAATCAATCATTGAGTCGTCTGAGACACTAAGCAGCCAGAGATGAAGATTCTCATTGTTCGACTTTCCAGTATTGGCGACTGCGTGTTGGCTTCCCCGGTGGTGGAAGCTTTGCAAGAGCGGTATCCCGCCGCACATCTCACCTGGGCCGTGCAGTCGAAATCGTTGCCTGTGGTGCGTGGCTTACCCGGTTTGGCCGATATTCTGCTATGGAATGACCACCATCGCTGGCGCTCCCTGGGGAGCGCCCTGTGGCGCACCTGGCGCGAGCGGTTTGATATTGTCCTCGATTTGCAGGGATTAGATAAAGCTGGTCTGTTTTCCATTGCCAGTGGTGCCAAGCGGCGCGTTTCGGGCACCCGCGCCCGTAACATCGCACATTGGAGCAGCAATGAGTTAGTGCCTGAACCAGAAATTATTCATGCGCGCTTAGTCAATCTGCGCCGCGCGGCCCAGGTGGGCATTGCGGAAGATGCTGCCGAGCGGTTCTATCCTCGGGTGCCGGTGACTTCCACGCACCGGCGTGCCGCCGATGAATTTTTAGCGCAGGCTGGGTTCCTGCCAACCCATCGTGTGGTGGGCCTGAATCTGGGCGCGGCTCATGCCTTTAAACGCTGGCCGATAGAACGCTTTGCTCAACTGGCTAACGAATTATTAGTTAGCGATGGCAATACTCGGCTCATCATTTTCGGTGCGCCTTCTGATATGCCACTCCTGGAAGAGTTTGAAACAGAACTGGCCCGCTGCCAGCCAGCCCCGCCCGGTATGTCGTGGCCGGGTCGCATCGTCGCGGCGGTGGGGCGCATAGACCTGATGCAACTGGCCTCGATTGCCGAGCGGTGTTCGGCTTTTGTTACGGCGGATACTGGCCCCATGCATATCGCTGCTGCGATTGGTGCCCCCGTGGTGGCGCTCTTTGGCCCTACCGATTCGACCCACACTGGCCCCGTCTATAAGCCCGGCAATGCCCCCATCCGCGTCCTGGATGCCCGTGAGATCGTCGAAGATTGGCCCGCACCTATGGATGCGCTTAAAGTGGAGTTGGTTTTTGATGAAGTACGCGCTCTGATGCAACAAGTTGAAGAGATGCGCTCCAGAGCTTGATATTTCGATTCCCTGAAGATATACCCAAGTTGCTACTGATTGTTGCCGTGAATCAATTCACGGGCTGCAAAACGAAGTGGCCCTGTGGCGACTCAGGGAGTCCGCGCAGGCGGACTTCGTTTTGCAGCCCGTGGTTTCAACCACTGGACCTTCTCAAGTTAGGTAGCATATTTCCTGAAAATCCGAGGAGATTAAGATCACGCAAGGTTTTGCTGTGGGTGAACAACACTTGCGCCCGCAATGGTGGCGCGACCGTCCAGTTTTTGTCACAGGGTGCAATGGATTCTTAGGCACCTGGCTAACCCACGCTTTAATAGCACTGGGCGCACAAGTTGTTGGCTTAGTGCGTGATCCTAATCCTCGGTTGGCGCTTTCTAAGGGCAGTGCCTTAAATCCTCTACCATCAAATCCCCCAACGTCACTGTTCCCGCTGCAATCTATTACGGCAGTTTATGGTGATGTCCGCGACCGGGCACTGTTAGAACGCACGCTCAATGAGTATGAAATAAAAACAGTATTTCACCTGGCGGCCCAGGCGCTTATTGGTGAAGCTCATCGCAACCCGACAGGGACATTTGAAATTAATATCGGCGGCACCTGGTCGCTCCTGGAAGCGGCCCGCCGCACGCCTTGTGTTGAGCAGATTATTATTTCCTCGTCGGATAAAGCCTATGGCGCATCTCCTCATCTACCATACACAGAAGCTATGCCGTTGCAGGGGCACCAACCTTATGAGGTGAGTAAGTCGTGTATGGATTTAATCGCTCGCTGCTATGCGAATACCTATGGCCTGGCCATTGGTGTGACGCGATGTAGCAACCTCTATGGCGGCGGCGACTTGAACTGGAACCGCATTGTGCCGGGCACGGTGCGCGCCGTGCTTGGGGGCACCGCGCCAGAGATTCGCAGTGATGGCACCTTAAGACGCGATTACCTCTATATCGAGGATGCCGTAAATGCTTATTTAACCTTAGTCCAAGCTCTGGCTGCGGATCAAAACTTAAAAGGACAAGCCTGGAACTTTGGCAGTGGCGTGCCAGTATCGGTATTGGAAATGGTGCAGAAAATCTTGGCCGTGGCTGGCTGCAATCATTTACAACCGCGCATCTTAGGCCAACCCAACCACGAAGTTCCTGTTCAATATCTTGATAGTTCGCACGCTGCCTCCAAGTTACAATGGCAGCCGCATCACACACTGGAAGCAGGCTTGAGGCAAACGGTGAACTGGTATCGAGAGTACCTGAGTTAATAGCGACTGCCGCAGATTCTCATTTAGCCGCCAGAACTGAACTGTCTGATCATTACTTTCCACGGCTAAAGTGCTGTCATCTGGTGAAAAAACAAGAGCTAAGGCAGAATCGGGGCGACACTTAAGCGTCCTGATACATTGCCCTGTCTGCACCTTCCACAGTTGCACAATATGTCTATTGGAAGCCCCTGTGCTGACAGCCAGCAATTTTTCATCATGGCTAAAGGCGAGAGCACCTATCCAACTTTTTGTCGTGGGGAGCAGCTTTAGCAAGGCTCCGGTTTGCACATTCCACAGGGCTACGGTGGTAACGCCACTGATAGCAGCGGCTAGTATCTGGTTGTCTGGTGAGAAGACTAAGTTGCCAGCAGCGGTGCCACCCTTAACCGAATTACAGGCAAAGGCACGTATCAATGCACCGGTTGAGACATTCCACAAATTAACTTTGCCGCCACAGCCCGCAGCAATAGTCTTGCTGTCAGGGGCAATGGCCAAAGATAAGAGTTGAGGGTTAGCCCGTATAGTGCATTTTAACCCTCCGGTGTGGGGATTCCATAGCTCTATCTCGTGCTGACTGGCGCTGGCAAATGTATGCCCATCGGGTGCAAACATCAGCGTCTTTGCTTCGCCATGTGTGATGATATGGCACTGCACTCTGGCATTCGTGACATTTCGTAAATAAATATGGCTATGGTAGTTGTCGTTATCCTGAAAAGAGCGATGCGCCAGAGTTTTCCCATCAGGCGAAAGGACATCTGGTGCCTCAAAATAAGGTATCTTCCAGCTTTTAAGAGACTGCCTCATCTGTAAATTGCAGAGATGGTTGTAGGCTGTAATTAACTGGATCCAATTCCTATCATCCACATTTTTATCTCTATCATCTTGCCAACTACTAACAATGGCTGTCTGGCTATCTGTGGCAAAGCCAATGAGGTGCGCTCCGCCGTTGGGTTGTTGCAACGTCCAGGGCTGCCAGGATACTTGCCGAGCGTGCAGACAATAGACAGCCAAAAACAGCACGGCTGGCAGTGCTAACAGAGTGTTATTGATGAACTGTCGCCCGCGCAGTTGCTCCATCATACTGTGCAATTCCTCACAAAAACTATTTTGCTCCGGCGGCTCGCAGCACCTGCTCGGCATCATGTTCTTTATGGGCCAGCAAGAGTGCAGTCGTGCCATCTTTAGCGCGAGCATTGACATTAGCGCCGTGCGCTAAGAGCAGGCGAATAGGGGCCAGGGCAATGACTGGATTTGGTTCATTCCCTTCGTAATAAATTTGAAGCGCACCCATCAAAGGCGTCCAGCCGCGCTCATCTCGCACATTAACATTTGCGCCATGTGATAATAGAAGTTGAATCGCCGTCAAACGCCGCTTCTGCTGGGCAGCCAATGACCAAGGCGGTGGTGAGGAGTGCCCGCCGCCGGTATCAAAGGGAGAGTGCATGGGAGCTAAAGCCAGCTTTAAGGGTGTCCAACCACGATTGTCATGTGCATTCAAGTCGGCACCATGCGTCAACAGAAACTTCATCACCCTGACGTTAAACTCTGCCTGGCGACTTGGGTCTTCATTTTCATCCCACGCAAATTCATGCGCATTTTGGATCTTGGGTTCGGCTGCTATCGCGTGCATTAGGGCGGTGCGTCCGAGGTTATCATGAGCATTAATGTTGGCGCCGTGACTCAGTAGAACCTCACAAGCCGAAAAATCTGGCTTGTCATCAAATAAATTATCTTGTGGAGAAGCCGCATACATTAGCGGTGTCCACCCATTTGCATCACGGCTTTCAAGCTTCGCACCGTGCCGGAGGAGAGCTTGCATCAGGCGAATGTGATTACGTCTCGCGTGCCAACCCGCCCCACCTGCTATGGCGGCTGAAGCGAGAGGACTCCCTTCCTCAAACCGTTCATTTACATCTGCCCCAGCCTGGAGCAACGCCATGATAGTATTCATATCGGGGTCGCGTTCATAGGAACCAAAAGCTTCTTGCAGGGGCGAAGAAGTCATGCCATGATAAGCTCCGCTAAAGAAAGGTCGAGGTATCGCTCCATGCTGTAAAAGCAGTTGCACAATATCCGCTCGTGGCAGTTCAATGGCCGTTACAAGCGGAGTTTGGCCACCGCCGATATCGTTTGATGTGACAGCATTTACATTGGCGTCGGCTAAGAGCAATTGACGCACGCGGCTAATGTTCCCATCTTCAATTGCTGCGAAAAGTTGCTGATCCTTCTTTTCCTGTGCTATCTGCTGGGGTGTTTTAGTCGCTGGCTTTTTAGCTATACGCTTGGGTGGCTTAATTTGCCGCTTTGCTCTTCGTTGTGTCACTGGCGTCGGCTTCGGCGTTGGTCGGGGAGTCGGTTGGGGTAGAGGAGGAGCCTGCAAGGAAGTTAGGTTTGAAGCAGGCACCGGGATGAAAACGTAGGCGACTACTATAGCCCCCGCTAAGAGGAACAAAGATATAAAGGTTCGTGCGTAAATATCGCGGTTCATCGTGATGCTCAATAGATTTGGATCAAATTATGCGAGCATAGCTAGCGTAGGGGCTAAACATCTACACTATAGTTTAATTAACTGTTAACGATGAAGATTCTCCATACAGAAGCCTCCACGGGCTGGGGGGGGCAGGATATACGTGTCTTGGTTGAAGCGCGGGAAATGCAAAAGCGCGGGCATGAGGTGACCATTGCCTGTGAGCGGGGCTGTCCGTTGTGGCAAGCGGCGGAAGGTGGTGCGGTGCGGTTAGCCCCCGTCAGTTTTGGCCGCAAGTTGCGTTGGAGTGCGGTGCGGGAGGTGGCAAGCCTTATTACCCGCGAGGGCATTGAGGTGGTTAATACCCATTCTTCGGGTGATGCCTGGAGTGGGTCTGTCGCGGTGCGGCTGCGGCGTCGGAAAGGTCTGCCCCTCTGTATTCGTACGCGGCATTTGTCTAATCCGGTGAAGCCAAGCTTCATGCATCAGTACCTTTATACAAGTCTGACCGATTTTATCATCACGACTGGTGAAGCCGTGCGGTGCCGCTTGATGCAAGAGAACGGTATTAATGGAGAACGTATCGTTTCCATTCCGACTGGCGTAGATATAGAACTTTTCAACCCGGTGCGGTGGCAACGTAACGAGGTGCGGGCCGAACTTGGCATAGGTGATGATGAGTTCTTGTGGGGCATGGTGGCCATGATTCGGCGCATGAAGGGGCATAGCGTTTTAGCGGAAGCGGCGGGTCAACTCTTGCCGCAACGCCCTCAGACACGCTTTGCGATTGTGGGCGATTTACCAACCGTCAGCCCGGTGCGTGCTGCCTTTGAGAACAGACTGCAAGAACTGGGTATCTTTAACCGCTTCAGCATGATGGGCTATCGGGAGGATGTGGCGCGTATTCTGGCTGGTTGCGATGCGGTGCTGCTACCAAGCATATCTTCCGAGGGTGTGCCGCAGTCTATCATGCAGGCGCAGGCGATGGGTAAACCTGTGGTGGCAACGGATGTCGGAGGAGTCGCGGAAGTCGTGCGCCATGAAGAAACTGGATTGTTAGTGCCGCCTAATGATCCCGATGCCCTGGCTGTTGCTATGCAGCGTATTATGGACGACTCAGCTCTGGCGCAAAATCTGGCGGCACAAGGCCAGGCGCTAATTCAGTCCCAGTATTCGGTGGTCTCAATGACGGATAAAGTCGAGCAGCTTTATGAGCGATTGTTGGCGGGTGTGAGTGTCTAAAAACTCGGTGTTCCCTCAACCTAGCAAGATTGGTATTGTGCGTAGTGACTTAGCTGCGCCCGGCGGTATCGAACGCTATACCTTGAACCTGATTAACAAATTAGCCAGTCGGGGCTTTGAGACTCATGTTTTTACCGCGCGCCCGCCACAAGTCTTACCCGATAGCTCCGTGTTGCACCGATTCAGGCTGCCTTTTCGACGTCCCCGCGTGCCGCGCTTGTGGCGGCAGATGGCTTTCAATCGCTGGGTGCGTGCCGAGGTGAAGCGCACGCCTTTAGACTTACTTTTTACCCTCGAAACCTGGCCCAGCGATGTCTTCCGCGCTGGTAATGGAGTGCATAAAGAGTGGCTGAGCATCTGTGCCCAAAATGCGGGGCTGTGGCAGCGCCTCAATCTGGCTTTGCAGCCGTTTCATCGCTATACCCTCAGCACCGAGGCCGCGATTTTTAACCCTCGTCACACCCGCCTGGTAATTTGTAATTCACAGATGGTGGCCGATGAAGTAACGCGCCACTATCCTTATCCTCATGAGCAGATTAGAGTTATTCCTAACGGTGTGGATTTAGAATATTTTTGTCCAGCCAGCACCGCCCACCGCGAACATTTGCGGGCCGCCCACAAGATAGAAGCAGATGATTTTGTGCTGCTGTTTGTCGGGTCTGGCTTCTGGCGCAAGGGATTGGATATTGCTATTGATATAGTGGCTGATTTGCAGCAGCTTAAGCCGCAACGCTCTTTGAAACTTTTTGTGGTGGGCAAGGGTGATATTGAAGCGCACCGTCGCCAGGCGGCACAACGAGGCATTGGCCAAAGCGTTTTCTTTGAGGGCACCAAGTCGCCGGATCAGGTATTAGAATGGTATCAACTGGCGGATGTGTTTTTGTTTCCCACTCGCTACGACCCATTTTCTAATGTCTGCCTGGAAGCGGCGGCCTGTGGGCTGCCTGTCATCACCACGCCGCGTAATGGGTTTAGTGAACAGGTGCAGGAAGGTATTAATGGTATGATACTTCGCTCGGAATGGAACTCTAAAAACAGGGTTGAACAGGTCGAGCGTTTTTGTGGAAACTTGCCCCCAGCGGAGCAGGTTCGGCAATCTATTATGCATCTTTCCCTGGAAAATCATATAGATGTCGTGTTCCGCACTTTAGAAGGGATGCGGCGTTAATCCCCGTTATTATTATGGCTTCAGATACTTCTTCCGTGATGGCTGATAATGCTTTGCGCCAGCAGGAGCGAGCAACCATTGCGGCTGTCATTATCTGCAAAAATGAAGAGCGTATCATTCGCCATGCGTTAAAGAGCATCGCCAGTTGGGTGCATGAAATTGTCGTTGTGGATAGTGAAAGCACCGATAACACGGTGGCGATCTGCCGCGAATTTACCACGCAAGTTTACGTGCGCCCGTGGGCTGGCTTTAGCGCGCAACGCAACTTTGCCTTAGCCCAAGTTAGTAGCGATTGGGTTTTTATTTTAGATGCGGATGAAGTGGTGCCCGCCGCCTTAGCCCAGGAGATTCAAGAGGCCGTAGTCACAACGCAAAAAGCACTTCATGCAGGGCAAGGTAACAGTGCCCCTGACGCCCCTCCCACAGCGTTTCGCATTCCCCGCCGCAGTTGGTTTTGTGGCCGCTTTTTGCAGTGGGGCGGCAATTATCCCGACTATGTATTGCGATTGTTGCGGCGGGGCAGTGGGGAATATGGCGAGCGTTTTGTCCATGAGACATTAGCCGTCTCTGGCACTATAGGCTATCTCCGCGAACCACTTTTGCACTACACTTATCCTACGTTAGAGCTTTATTTTAAGAAGTTCGATCATTATAGTCAGTTGAGTGCGTTGCAGATGCAACGCGACGGTAAGAAATGGCGTGCCGGGGCCATGCTCTTCCGTCCGGGGGTAACATTTTTCTTACGCTATATCGTCAAGCGCGGCTATCGTGACGGTTGGCAGGGGTTCCTTTATGCGGCATTAGCCGGGTTTCAAGTCTTTGCTAAATATGCGCGCCTGTGGGAGTTGGAGCATCGAGCCGAGCATGAGTCTCAATTGAACGCTTCTCTGGCAGCGGCGGACGCGCCAAGGAAGGATGCGCCAAGGGCGGACGTGCCAAGTAAATCATGATGTGCAAACAAAATGCGACAGCGCCTAGCCAGAATAGTGAGTCGTTGAAGGCCACCTGCCAGACGGCACCTTCAAGTGCGGTGATTTCAACCAGCACTGCGGCGGCAGCGGTGTTGTCGCCCAGTGTGGCAGCCGCGAATATTTCTCTAACGGTGCCAGTGCAGCGCATCGTTACGCTGCACATGAATGGGCTGGGTGATTTGCTTTTCACCATGCCCGCCCTTTTCGCTTTGCGGGAAGCTTTTCCTGGTGCCAATATCTGTGCTGTGGTGCGCCCTGCTCTCGCGCCGTTGCTCCAAGGTTCGCCCCTGGTAGATGATGTTTTGTTGCGCCCCA
This sequence comes from Abditibacteriaceae bacterium, assembly GCA_019239895.1. Classification (GTDB taxonomy): domain Bacteria; phylum Armatimonadota; class Abditibacteriia; order Abditibacteriales; family Abditibacteriaceae; genus JAFAZH01. Next base: position 24,135 of record JAFAZH010000036.1, read on the forward strand.
AAGGGGGCCTGTCGGCGCAGGCATCTTTGATGGCCAAGCTCCATGCGCGCCACATTGATGTGGCGGTTGCCTTTTCCGGCTCGCGTAATACTACGATGCTGGCATGGTCTACGGGTGCCTCGGTGCGCGCCGGTTTTGCCGATGCCCGGATGGATGCCCTCCTCACGCATCTGGTTTCCAAAGTTGATCCGCCGACCATTGAAGCGCATCTTGATCTCGTGCGTGCTCTGGGCTGCCCCACACGCAAGCACGATTATGGCGAGTTAGTGCCTATAACGCCCACTGCCAGACAACAGGCGGATGCTCTTTTAAAAGAGCAGGGGATACAAAGCCCGTTTATTATGGTGGCGTGTGAGGCCAGTGAAAAACGCGGCATTAAAGAATGGCCGGAGGAACACTGGGTTGCGGCCTTAGACAAATTGGCCGCGCGTTGGCCAGTCGTATTAGTCGGCACGCGTCCCACTCCGTCCGTTACCAGTCATGTCACCAATCGCGTCATTGATTTGGGCGGGCGCACTGACTTGCCAACGTTAGCTGCCCTTTGCGGTCAGGCTCGTTTGTTTATCGGTATTGATAGTGGCGTCTTGCACCTCGCGGCAGCCATGCGAGTGCCAGTCGTTGGCATCTACGGCCCGACCGATTGGTGTCGCACTGGCCCGCGTGGTGTACCACATCGCATTGTGCGCCATCCCGTTGAGTGCTCACCCTGCCTGCTGGCGAAATGCAAATGGACGGGCGAGGACGAGCGTAAATGCCTAACACGCATTGACCCGGATGCCGTAGTGATAGCCGCTAAAGAATTGATTGGTGTTTGAAATTATTAAGGAATGGCAGACCTGCTTTGAGTGACCCTTATCCACAACTTGATTTGTCGCAAGTGCGTACCTATTCCGTGCGGGAACGCGAGAGTAAAGTCGCCACGGGCGATTTTGCCCAACCTTTAGCGCCTGGCAGTTCTTTCGCGCAATTTTTCGCTTCACTACCTAATATCCTGGCGGGGCAAGAGTTACGCAATGTGGTGGAAGCGATTGTCCATGCGAAGCGTAATGGGCGGCCAGTGATTATCACAATGGGTGCGCATGTGATTAAGGTAGGGCTGTCGCCGCTTTTGATAGACTGGATGCGACAGGGCATTGTTGCTGCCATTGCGACAAATGGCGCGGGGGCAGTGCATGATACGGAGATCGCGCGGTTTGGTGTCACCAGTGAAGATGTTGGTGCTGGTATTAAAAGTGGCCTTTTTGGTATGGCCCGTGAAACGGGTGAGTTCATCAATGATGCGGCGCGACAGGCGGCAGCCGAAGGGCGCGGCTTTGGTGAAACTTTAGGGACGCTGTTGTGGCAAGAAGAAGCCAGTGGCGGGGCACCAAATCTGGAGTTAAGCCTATTAGCCAACGGGATGCGTTATGGGGTGCCAGTCACGATTCATGTGGCTATCGGGAGCGATATTCCACACCCTCAGCCTTCGATGGATGGAGCAGCGACCGGGGCAGCGACTTTTGCCGATTTTAAAATCTTTGCTCACGTAGTCAAAGACTTAACTGGTGGGGTATTGATTAATATTGGCTCCTCCGTAGTGCTGCCGACAATTATTGAGAAGTCACTGGCGGTCTGTCGCAACTTAGGCTATGAAGTTGAGGATTTCACCGGGGTCAATTTCGATTTTATTCAACATTATCGCAGCACCTGGAATCCCGTGCGGCGGGCCAATGAATTAACCCAAGGCCGGGGACGCGGCATTGCCATTACCGGGCATCATGAGTTGACCATTCCACTCTTAGTGGCTGCGGTTAATGAAGCTTTACAGGAAGCCCAATAGTTTTATCCTTAGTGAAGGTAGCAGCAAGCATGAAGCATGAGGCGATACAATGAAGAACCGCCACGAGAGCGAAATTGAGCTGAAAAACGGGCAAGTAGAGACCCTAAACAAAGAGCAACTTCAAGCTGCTAATGGCTCATTACTCCATCATTCGCCAGCGGTGGTGGGTGATGTGATTGCGTTGCTAGAACGGGCGCGAGGGCGCACCATTGTCGTGGTTGGCGATTTGATGCTGGATGAGTGGATCATTGGCAATGCCTCGCGTATCTCTCCCGAAGCGCCAGTGCCCGTGGTGCGTTTTGTGGAACGGCATACAGCCCCTGGTGGAGCCGCCAATGTAGCGATGAACCTGCTCCGTTTGGGGGCGCAGGTGCGGTTGTGCGGTGTGATCGGCGATGATGAAGCGGGCGCTGACCTGGCCCATGAATTAGAAAAAGCTGGTGCCGATATTCGCGGCATGGTGCGCGACCCTTCGCGGCCTACAACTCTCAAGACCCGCATTGTCGCCCAAAGCCAACAGCAACGCCAGCAAATGGTGCGCGTAGACCGCGAGTCGGATACGGTCTGCTCGGATATAGTCCGGCAACAGATGACCGCGAGTTGGGCTTCATTGCTTGAAGGTGCGGCAGTGTTGTGTATTTCCGATTATGATAAGGGTTTTGTATCTTGCCCGGCAGCCGAAGATGCAATTCGATGTGCTAAAGAGATGGACATTCGCGTCACTGGCGGCCCTAAGCCGCATAATCTACTGCGCTTTTCTGGCGTAGACTTTCTTTCACTGAACCAGCAAGAAACCAGCGATGCCGCGAATATGAAACTCAATAGCGAAGATGCGGTGCGTGAAGCGGGAACGCGCCTCTTAGAACTAACTCAATGCAGCGCCATCGCCATTACCCGCAGTGAGCATGGTGTGATGCTATTGCAACGCGAGGCCGTGCCGCGCCAGATTGCGGCCCATGCCGTCGAAGTCTTCGATGGCGTGGGAGCAGGCGACACCTTCTTAGCGGCAGCTTCCTTGGCTCTGGCGGCTGATGCCGATTACATTGCAGCCGCTCAACTGGGTAACCTCGCTGCCGCCGCGAGTGTGCGGCATCGCGGCGTGGTGGCCGTGACCCCGGATGAAGTGCAGCGCGTTGCTGCTGAATAATGCTGCTTGGTCGTCTGATTTAATAACACGTTTAAGTGCAAAGGAATTGCATTATACATGTCATGTTGAGCGCAGCGAAGCATCTGGTATGAGTGTTCTTAGAGGAGTAGTGGAACTATAACCCTATAACTCCGCAAAATAGATGCTTCGCTGCACTCAGCATGACAAACTCCTCTGTTTACTTTTGCATTTCTGAAACAACTCTTGCTCAGATGATAGATCATTCCTCCTCACTCGCTGCCCCTGTGTTTACTAACCTCACGGATAAAATCATTCCTCGCTCACGAATCAGCGAAGTCTGTGCAGCATGGAGCGCACAAGGTAAACGAGTTGTTTTCACCAATGGCTGTTTTGACATTCTTCATGCGGGTCATGTGCAACTGCTGCATGAGGCTCGCGGTGAGGGTAATTGCTTGGTCGTTGGCATTAATTCCGATGCTTCTGTGAAACGGTTAAAAGGTGATAGCCGTCCTGTACATTCTGAAGCGGCGAGAGCTTTCGTTTTAGCGGCCCTGTCCGATGTAGATGCCGTTTGCGTATTTGAAGAAGACACACCGGTTGAATTGATTAAGGAAGTGCGGCCTGCGGTGCATGTGAAAGGCGGCGATTATCGCCCTGATGATTTGCCAGAAGCCGCAACAGTGCGCGAGGCAGGCGGTGCCATCAAAATTGTGCCACTGCGTGCCGGATTTTCGACGACAAGTGCTTTAGAAAAATTACAGCAGCCTGCAAATGCTGATAGCCTTCCGCCCTCAACGCAAGAAGCGAAGGAAACAACGGCGGATACTCGTTGCCTCATAATCATCCCGGCACGTTTTGGTTCTACGCGCTTCCCTGGCAAACCTCTGGCGCATTTAGGTGAGCAGACGGTCATTGAGCATGTAGTGCAGGCGGGATTGAAATCTGGCGTCAATCGGCCTATTTGTGTGGCTACTGATGATGCCCACATTGCCAGTGCCATAAAGAACAATTTTCAGGTGCCACAGCAAGTTGAAGTGATAATGACGAGTCCCGATTGTCATACAGGTACCGACCGCATTGCTGAGGCGATTCAGACCCGCTTCAAAAATGAATTGAGTAATGGTCGCTTAGTCATTATTAATGTGCAGGGCGATGAACCATTCATTAACCCCCAACATATTGATGCTTTGGCCGATGTCATGCGGGCTGATGCCAATTTAACAATGGCGACACTGGCCACACCAATCCACGATGCCGCACACTTAGATGATCCCAATGTTGTCAAAGTCGTGGTAGACCAGCAGGGTTATGCCCTCTATTTTTCGCGCTGTTCTATTCCCTATGAGCGAGAGGATGCTGCAACGCTGGCTGATGCTCGCCAACCGCATCTGCGCCATTTAGGAGTTTATGCCTACTCTGCCGAGTGGTTACTACGCATGGCAACATTGCCGCCCACGCCTTTAGAAGAAACTGAACGATTGGAACAGTTGCGCGCCCTCGAAAATGGCGTTGCTATTAAAGTGTTAACAGTGCATGATGTGGTCAATATCGCTATTGATACGCCTCAAGATTTAGTCGCCGCCGAGCAGTTCCTCGCGCACCATAAGTCGAAGCATGAGTAGTTCCAAATGCAATGCAATTCATCCCCAACGCGTGCCTGTTGACCCATTGCGCGACGAGGATGAGTTAACAGTAATTCAACAAGAAGTGATAGAGTGCCGACGCTGCCCGCGTTTAGTGGAATGGCGCGAAGGCGTGGCTCAGAATCCACCACTGCGCTTTCGTGGTGAAACTTATTGGGCACGTCCTGTGCCCAGCCTTGGCGATGTGCAGGCGCGTTTGTTCATCATTGGTCTGGCCCCCGCAGCGCATGGAGGTAATCGCACGGGGCGGGTCTTTACGGGAGATAGATCGGGCGATTGGTTGTTTCGTGCCCTGTATAAAGGGGGTTTTGCCAATCAGCCCCATTCGCTCCATATTGGTGACGGATTAGAATTGCGCGATGCTTACATTAGTGCGACCTGCCACTGTGCGCCACCACAGAATAAGTTGCTGCCCTCTGAAATTGCTAACTGCCGAGAATACATGTTGCGCGAGCTAAGGGCGATGCCGCAGCTTAGAATTTTATTAGGGTTAGGCAAAATAGGCTTTGATGCCGCCTTCGATGCGACGCGGGCGATAGGACTAACTGCCCTCAAATCACGCCCCAAGTTTGGACATGGCGCTGAAGTGGCATTAAACGACAATCTTACTTTGCTGGGCACCTATCATCCCAGCCAGCAAAACACCTTTACGGGCAAGCTGATTGAGCCAATGTTTGATGCTGTGTTTACGCGAGCGCGTGAACTGCTTGCGCATTCATTGTAGGCATTAACAAAAACTTTATACCAACTTAAGCAATCTTTACAATATTAGGCTCTGCCTGGCAGTCGGGGCAGGTAAACTACAATTATCGCGTGCCACATAATGGCATACTTGGGCGTTAGCACGTTTTTCAGGAGTCAAATGCAGCGACATCATCATCAGTTATCGAATGGCCTAACGCTTATCGGTGAGCATGAATCAACGGCACGCACTCTGGCTGCCGGTTTCTTTGTTCGCACCGGGGCGCGCGACGAAACCCCTGAGATCAGTGGTGTCTCGCATTTTTTGGAACACATGATGTTTAAGGGGACGGCGCGGCGCTCACCTGAAGATGTGAATCGTGAGTTTGATGAAATGGGTGCGCGCTATAATGCGTTTACCTCCGATGAGAACACCGTCTACTATGGCAATGTCTTGCCGCGCTTTCAGGAACGGTTGACGGACTTACTGGCGGACATGATGCGCCCTGCTTTGCGCGATGAAGATTTTAATGTGGAAAAGAATGTGATCCTGGAAGAGATTGCCATGTACCAGGATCGTCCGCAGTATCTTGTGTTCGATTTGACGCGGGCGACTTTCTTTCAAAGTCATCCAATGGGCGCATCGGTCTTAGGGACAGCCGAGAGCATTCGTGATTTGCAGCGCGAGCAAATGCAGGAGTATTTCTCGCGTCGTTATGCGGCTAACAATCTGACTTTTGTGCTAACGGGCAACTATGATTGGGAGACTGCTAAAAGTCAAATCGAAAGGTTATGTGGAGGGTGGAACACAGAGAATGCACCACGCGAAGTAACTGGCTTTACCCCATCTCCCACGACTAAGATTCAAGAAACGGATAAGTTTAACCGGGCGCACATTTATCTAATGGCTCCCGGTTTGTCGGCCCAGGATAAACGGCGCTATGCAGCAGCCGTCGCCTCTGAAGCCATTGGTGCCGCTGAAGGCTCGCGGTTGTACTGGGCCTTAGTCCACCCCGGAATTGCGGAGGCGGCACAAATCGGCCACGATGCCAGTGATGGAGTCGGCGTTTATTATGGCTATATTCTGGCTGATCCGGCTCGCGCTCAAGAGTCCTTAAACACGTTGCGCGCTGTGGTCGCTGAGGCTTGCGCGACTGGGCTTAAAGCCGAAGAAGTAGAGAGGGCGAAGCGGCGCATGGCCTCGCACATGGTTTTAAGTGCCGAAACCCCAATGGGGCGTTTGCGGCCAGTGGGGATGGACTGGGTTTATCGCCAGGAACAGAAATCAGCGGATGATTCTCTGCAATTACTGTTGGATGTGAGCCTGCAAGAAGTCAACGAGTTACTGGCGGCTGATCCCTTTAATCAGGCCACTATCGTCGGTTTGGGGCCGCTAACTCAATTGCAGTAGGGTTGGATAAGCAGCTTTGGTAGAAGAGTTAGTTGGCTAAAATCAAAATAGTATGTCACTGTTATAAGTTAATTTAATTATTTTTATTGGTCTTTCATCGCTTCAAAATAAGCTATAGTAAGGTATGCCGGTTTAGCAGACAATAAGGGAATCTGGCTGTCCACTGCTCTTATAAATGAAATTGATTGATACATGCTAATTGGTATTAATTGGTATCAGCATATATTGGTATCAACATATCGTGCGTTCTTTATTTGTATAAATCTTGTATGATAAATGGTAAGCGGCGTAATCAGCTTATGCCTTTCAATTCAGCGGAGAGCAACAACTGTGCGTGAGACAGCCCAATTACAACCAGGGGTTTCACAGGAGCAGCTTATTGCCTCTGCCACGCTGTTGTGCGAGACCGAAAGTGCCGTTGAAGGGCACCTGCATAGGGAGATCAACCGTACTTCGACGAACATGGCGTTGCAGACAACCGTATTACTCCGCCTACCCGATTCTGGTTCAGAAGTATTAATATTGGATAAGCCTTCCCCTTCCATTACTCAAACTAAAAATTACCACGCCAAAGATAGTAGCCCTGAAATAATGGATGGGCTGAGCCTATCTCCCCTCCTTGAAATGCGTAGCCATGTCTCGCCAACTTTATGGAGTTTCCTGGCTAATTTACCTCAACGTGATGAAGCTACGGTGCAACGCCTGTTTCAGCGGTTGCGTGGGCCTAAAGATCAAATTCGTGAAGGTGATCGAGCCGCACTACGTGATTATCTCGTCATTATGCACGCACCCTTAGTCGAGCACTGTGCTCGTGGCTTGACGGGAGCCGGTGAGCCAGTCGAAGATTTAGTGCAGGAAGGGTATTGCGGCCTCATCAAAGCGATAGATCGCTTTGACCCCAATAAAGGGGTGCGCTTCTCGACTTATGCCTACCATCTTATTTCCGGCGAGATGCGCCATTATTTACGCGATTTAGGCAGGCTGATCCATGAACCCGGCTGGCACTCAGAATTGCGCCAGCGCGTTAGCCGTGCCAGCGAACGTTTGACCCAAAAATTAAGTCGCACTCCGTTTGCGGAAGAAATTGCTGAAGCTCTCAATCTGCAAGCTGAAACGGTGCAGGAAGTGCTAAAAAAACAACAGGCTTTAACGGTTGAATCCATAGATGGCGGAACTGAGGGAGACGGGAGTGAAGATAATAGCAGCCTGTGGAGTACCAGTGGTTTAAGGAGCGAATTTAATCCGGCGATGGATTCAGTTGAAGCACTCGTTGATAACCAACTTCTATTAGCTGAAGCGTTGCCGCAGTTACCTGATTTAGAGCAACGAGCCGTGCGTCTCTTTTATTATGAGGAGTTGACCAAAACTGAGATTGCGCGGCGCCTTAATATCTCCATCAACTATGCTGCTTACTTGATAAAGCGTGGCCTGAAGCATCTGCGCCAGATCATCGAAGGATCGCCTGCGAACGGTTCAAGAAGTAGCCAGGATAGGGGAGTAGGTGTCACTGTTGAACGGCGACGAGCCGGGCAGAAAATTGCAGTGCCATCGCCCTATCGCAACCAGGTAGCTGAGTTTCCCCCGCTGGAAAACTGGTTGCAGGAGGAAGTCAAGCGCGCTGTGCATTCGGCGCACACTGTATATTTATTATGGTATCAAGCCCAATACGGTGCTAACACCATGATGCGCTTTGATACTACCGGGGTCAAGGATGCTGTAGCAGCGGCTCAAGGTATGGCGCGGCGTTGCTGTCAAGCTGCTGACATTATTGTGCGTGCCCCGCACCATTCGCTACCAGGATTATGTTTCATGTCATCTGGCTCAGCATCAAGTAGCCGGGTGAATGGTCAGCCAGAGTCTGCTCCCAGTCAAGCGAAACAAAGGGGGAAACGAAGCCCCAACCCAGCCGCGCATTCACTTCAGAGAGCACGCCTTTTTATCTGGTCTCCTGACACCCCAATGGCCGATGAGTTGATGGATTTCTTAGCGATGCGCACAAGCTTAAAATAGATCGTTATTGACTACTGCACGCTCTTAAGCCCCTAGTCGGTTAAGAGTTGAACCACTCTGTTGGACTCTTCCCTTATTCTTCCCATTCAAGCTCTCGTAAGCTCCCCCAATACAAGAAATTGGGTTCTAAATCGGATAAACTGCCAATTGTGCAACCGAAAGAACCAACCAGAATTTTTCTTTATAATACCCTCACTCGTCAAAAAGAGGAATTAACCCTCCGTGAACCGGGCAAAGTGTCCCTTTATGTTTGCGGCGTGACGCCTTATGATGCCCTGCATATTGGACATGCGCGGGCGTTTACCGTTTATGATGTGCTCCGGCGTGTTCTCACGGCACGAGGTCTGGAAGTTACACACATCCAGAATGTGACGGATGTGGATGATAAAATTATCAACCGGGCTGCTGAAGTAGGAGTCAGTGCCAAAGAGTTAGCCGAACGCTTTGCTGCTGAAGCTGCCGACGATACACGGGCGCTGGGCATGTTGCCAGCTCATCTGTACCCTCGTGTCACCGATTACATCAAGCCTATTGTAGATATGGTGCAGGTGTTGGAACACAAGGGCTATGCTTACGCTCGCGCTGGGGATGTCTATTTTGATGTCAGTAAAGACCCTCAATATGGCAAGCTGAGCGGCCAGAAGTTGGATGAACTGGAAGCGGGAGCGCGCATCGAGCCAGGTGAGCATAAAGATGACCCAATGGACTTCGCGCTCTGGAAAGGTGTTAAGCCGGGCGAGCCTTCCTGGGCCGCGCCGTGGGGCGAGGGGCGACCAGGTTGGCACATCGAATGCTCCGCGATGGCGCTGGAACTATTAGGGGCGGGCTTTGATATACATGGTGGCGCACGGGAATTAATCTTCCCCCACCACGAGAATGAAGTTGCCCAGAGTGAGATGTATTTAGACGGCAATGCTTTTGCGCGCTTGTGGTGGCATTGCGGCGTGGTGCAGGTAGATGGCAAGAAGATGAGCAAGTCGCTCGGCAACTTTTTGACGGTACGCCAGGGCCTACAAATTGCCTCCCCCCAGGTCTGGCGACTGTTTTACCTGATGACGCACCCGCGTTCGCCCCTGGACTACAACGAAGAGCGACTGATGCAGGCCAAAAGCGCCTGGGGCCGCTTATATAGTGCTTTGTCTACGCATGAAGCAGAACCTTATCGCCTGTTCGCAGCCGCTACTGCCAATGGTACTCCCAACGGTTCTGCGCCGGATAACGCTGCTGTGCGCCATTTCCGGGAGCGTTTTGATGCGGCCCTGGCCGATGATCTCAATACGCCCATTGCGTTTGCGGCAATTTTTGACGCGGTGAGCGAGTGGCATCGCATCCATGATGATGACTTAGCGCGTGTGGTGCGTGGTGCCCTGGAAATGCTGGGTTTCACCTTTGAAGTGCAACAACCCAGTGATGAATTGGGCGAGTTGGCCCCGCGTTTGATTGAAATGTTAGTCGAGGTGCGGCGGGAAGCGCGGGAACGGCGCGACTTCAAAAGCTCGGATAACATTCGGAACGAGTTGGAAAAAATAGGCGTCTTGTTGGAAGACACTCCAGAGGGCACCCGTTGGAAAATGGAAATGTAATAGGTGATTGTAAGAATGGGAGTGGCGGGTGTTGACAGGCTCAGTCACTTCGATTAAAATACCTATTCGCGCGTGCGAACTCCGCGCTTTTTTGTTGTCTGAACTTTGATATAACGACATAAAGCATAATAAAGGCTAAGGTTTTGTAAATGGAGTATAATTTACAAAGCTATGGCTTATAAAGACGTTGAAGACCGCAAGGCGTATCACCGTAATTGGTATGCGCAAAACAAGTCTCAACGTGTGAAACAGATCATCGCTTATCAGGAGCGGGAGCGAGAGAAGTTTCTAGAGTATAAAGCCGCACAAGAGTGTAAAATCTGTGGTTATAGAAGATGTATACGAGCTTTAGAATTTCACCATCTTGAGAGTGAGACTAAAGAAGCCACTATCAATAAGATGCTGCATCATAAGGCGTCATTTCGTAAGCTACAAAAAGAAATTGATAAGTGTTGTGTGCTTTGTGCTAATGTCATCGAGAATTGCACGAAGGTTTAGTAAAATTGCCGGCGTAGCTCAGGGGTAGAGCAACTGATTTGTAATCAGTTTGTCGGGGGTTCAAATCCCTCCGTCGGCTTCCCTGAAAAGGGTTCTTTGAGAAGCAGGTTTGGGCACGGGTGGCCGAGTGGTTAATGGCGTCAGACTGTAAATCTGATCTCTAACGAGTACGGCGGTTCGAATCCGTCCCCGTGCATTTATAAGTTATGAGTTTTGAATGTTGAATTTTGAATGAGGGAAACCTAACTCAAAATTCAAAACTGAGAACTCATAATTACAAAATGCCTCTGTAGCTCAGTGGTAGAGCGCCTCCTTGGTAAGGATGAGGTCGCGGGTCCGATTCCCGCCAGAGGCTTTGAATCTCAAAGCAATAAATTGGCTTGCAGTAGCAGACTTAAGTAGAAGGTAGGAAGATTACAATGGCATCGAAAAATCAAAGCTTAGTGACTTTAGCTTGCGCCGATTGCAAAGAGCGCAATTATCAGACATCGAAGAATAAAAAGAACGTCAAAGACCGTTTGCGGTTGAAGAAGTTTTGCCCGGACTGCCGCAAACATACCGAGCACGCGGAAACAAGATAATTATGAGTTTTGAATGTTGAATTTTGAGTCAGGGTTGCCCCCATTCAAAATTCAAAACTGAGAACTCAAAATTGATGTCAGTAGGCGAGTAGCACAATTGGCAGTGCACCGGTCTCCAAAACCGGGGGTTGCAGGTTCGAGTCCTGTCTCGCCTGGAACGCAAGACAAAGTAAGTAGTCTTGAGTATCGTCCCAGCGAAGCAAGAGGTATTTAGATTTTGGAATGCCCTTGTACTCAAGTTTGCTGCGTTGTTGTTTGTGGGAGAGGCAATTACAGGTGAGTTTTTAATGGCCATCGTTCGCACCACACCCAAAGAAACTAATTCCACGGGGCCTGGCCCCAATGGAAACGGCACTGCCGCCAATGGCAGCGCCACCGCACCGATTGACAAGACAAAATCGGTGGTTCAGCAGTCAGCCAAGGTCCCGGCTCGTCCGGCGGGAGGTCGTCCTATGGTTGCTAACCGCGCTCAAGTGCCGGTTAAGGCAACGGGTAGCCCTTCGACCTTCCTTAATGACACAATGGCGGAGTTGCGCCGTGTCGTGTGGCCCACCAAGGTCGAAGTGCAGTCTGGCACGATTGTCACGATTGGGCTGCTGATCTTTTTTGCGCTGTATATCTTTGGGTTAGATGTTATTGCGGACAAGCTGTTCCACGCTCTGGGCCTCTATCCCCCAACTACACCGACTGGTATGTAAAATTTGGCTTTGTCGCCTGCGGCAGCGCGGCCTTGTCTTCTGTTCAATCGAACAAGGTGCGTGTGCTGAAGGCTACTACTTGCCAGGCTCTTTTTAGTAGAGCCTGGTGCAGAAGTTTGCTGTGTCGAGCATGGCTTATAAGTTGTGCTTAGGGGCAGGGTCTTGCCCTCGTGTGCGGCGAGTATTGTTTGATGGACGCTTTTTGCGGTGCGTTTAACAGCAGGACGAGGTAATTATGTCTAAGAACTGGTATGCCGTGCATACCTATGCCGGCCAGGAAGAGAAGATTAAGCAGAACATCGAGCGTCGCGTCAAAGCGATTGGTCTGGATGGCCGTATTTCGCGTGTCCTAGTGCCAACCGAGGAAGAGTCCAAGGTGCGCGCTGGCAAAAAGGTGACTGTCAAGAAGAAAGTCTTCCCCGGCTATGTCCTCGTGGAGATGGAGATGGATGATGAGACGTGGCACTTCATTCGTCAAACAGTCGGCGTCACGGGCTTTGTGGGACAGGTGACTGGCACCACGACCAAGCCGCCGCCCTTGCAGCCGAGCGAAGTAGATAACCTGCTGCAAGCGATGGGCGAGCAAGCGCCGCAACGTCGCACAGCCCTCTTCCATAAGGGCGAGCGGGTCAATGTTATCGGTGGCCCCTTTGCTGGCAGCGAAGGCCGCATCGAAGATATTAATGTCAAGAGTGAAAAACTGACGGTGATGATTCCTATCTTTGGCCGCGAAACGCGGGTGGATTTAGATTTCTCACACGTCGAGAGAATTAGTTAAGCCAACATTGAACCACAGAGGCACAGAGACACAGAGCAAGATTAACACGTTGATAGAGTAAATAACTTGCCTCTGTATTATTCTCAAACATCTCGGTGCCTCTGTGTCTCTGTGGTGAATTGTAAGGATAAGTTATGGCAAAAAAAGTAACGGGTTTTATTAAGTTGCAGTTACCGGCAGGGGCGGCGACTCCGGCTCCGCCAGTTGGCCCGGCGCTTGGTCAGCATGGTGTCAACATCATGCAGTTTGTGAAGGCGTATAACGAGCAGACAGCGGCTCAAACCGGAACCATTATCCCGGTGGAAATTACTGTCTATCAGGATCGCTCCTTCACCTTCATCACCAAGACGCCGCCCGCTGCGGCCCTCTTGAAGAAGGCTGCCGGACTGGACAAGGGCAGTGGCAATCCGCTCAAGGATAAGGTTGGCACCATCACGGAAGCGCAGTTGCGCGAGTTAGCGCAGCTCAAGCGGCCCGACCTGAACGCCAATGATGATGAAGCCGCGATGAAAATTCTCGCTGGCACGGCCCGCTCAATGGGCATTCAAATTAAGTAATTGCGGATTTCGGATTGACGATTGCGGATTGATAAAGTAGCGCAGCCTGTTGTCGCTATTGAGTTAGTTATTTAGTCCGCAATCCGAAATCTACAATCCGCAATGTAACGGGGTGATTATGGCGAATAAACATGGCAAGCGGTATCGCGCCTTAGCGGAAAAGTTGGATAGCCAACGCTTTTATGGTTTGCCTGAAGCAGTGGAGATCGTCAAAAGTACAGCGAGCGCCAAGTTCGACGAGACGGTTGATGTCACTGTGATTCTGGGCATTGATCCCAAAAAAGGTGATCAGCAAGTACGTGGCACCATCACTTTGCCGCATGGCACGGGCAAGACGCCGCGCGTCATCGCAGTAGCGAAAGGCGAAGCGGCGACCGCAGCCGAGCAAGCTGGTGCCGATGCGGTGGGCGCAGAAGATTTAATTGCACAGATCGAGAGTGACTCGATTCAATTTGACGTAGTGGTGGCCACGCCCGACATGATGCGTTTATTGTCGCGCTTGGGTAAGAAGTTAGGCCCGCGTATGCCCAATGCCAAGAGCGGCACGGTTGGCCCAGACTTAGGACGCATTGTAGCGGATCGCAAGCGCGGCCAGATTGAGTATCGCAACGAGCCGAAGGCGGCAGTGGTGCATTCGGTAATTGGCAAGGCCAGTTTCGAGCCAACGGCGCTTCAGGAAAACTGCGCAGCCCTGGTGGATGCGTTACGACGTGCCAAGCCATCGGCATCACGGGGCACTTATCTGCGCGGCATCACGCTCTCTTCCACAATGGGGCCAGGAGTTAAAGTTGATCCCGCCACAATTAAGGCAGGTGGGATTTAATGGTTGAAAAGAAGTATAAAGATAAGCCAGCCCTCGTGTCCGAATTGCACGACCAATTGACCCGCGCCTCGGCAGTTGTGATTACCGAGTATCGCGGCCTCAAGGCAGGCGACCTGGTGAAGCTGCGTTCCGGTTTCCGTGACGCGCAGATTGAGATCAAGGTCGTTAAGAACACGCTTTTGCGTCGCGCTGCTGATGGCACGCCCGTGGCTGACATCTTAGGCGATTTGGCTGGGCCAACGGCTCTGGCGATGGCCTTTGGCGAACCGACGGATGCGGCCAAGGCTCTCTCCAAGGGCGCGACTGACCTGGAGGCATTCAACTTAAAGAATGGCCTGATTGAGCGCATGGCTGTGAACGGCGAGCAGATTGCAGCTATTGCCAAACTACCCGGCAAGCAGGAATTGCAGGCCAAAGCCGTCGGCGCCTTACAGGGGCCGTTGGCTGGTTTAGTGTTTACGCTGCAAGGTGTGCTAACCCAATTCGCAGGCACCTTACAGGCAAAAATAGAAAAAGAAGGCGGAGCGGCCTGATTGCGGATTGGCGATTTCGGATTAAATAAGTAACTCAACCGCTGCTTTAATAATCCGCAATCCGCAATTGATCTGCTTTTATCGTAAAGGAGAATATCAGAATGGCTAGTGAAAAAGTTACGCAGGTATTAGACATGGTGGGCGGTATGACCGTCCTGGAACTCAACGAACTCGTCAAGACTTTGCAGGACGAGTGGGGCGTTACCGCTGCCGTGGCCGCGCCTGTGGCCAGTGGCGTGATTGCTCCCGGTGGCACCGATGGCGCTGCCCCGGCTGAAGAGCAGACCGAGTTCACCGTCGTGTTGAAGGAAGCCGGTGCTCAGAAGATTCAGGTCATCAAAGCCGTGCGCGAAGTCGTGCCCAACTTAGGCTTAAAGGAAGCCAAGGATTTGGTTGACGGCGCTCCCGCCACTGTCAAAGATGGTGTGACCAAGGAAGATGCCCAGAAGATGAAAGAGAAGCTCGAAGCCGCTGGCGCTTCTGTTGACATCAAGTAGTTCTGACACTTGTAGCAACAAAACAGAGGGGTGCGACTCAATATTGAGTCGCACCCCTCTGTTTTGCAATGACAAAGAGGACAGCGTCTTTTGCTTATTATGCTGTGTTAAAATTATGACAGAGGTGAGCTGTATGGAGGATACCGTGTCATTACAAACTCCGCCCCAGGCTGGTGCTGATGATGAGGCCGCTATTGAACAGTGTTTGAGAGAAATAAGGCAGCTAAATGAACAAATGCAGCAAGACCGGACTGAGATTGAAAGGCTTAAAGTCGAAACTCACACTTTGAAACATGAGACTCGTGCCTTGCTTGCCAGTATGGGAGCCAAGGTATAGCTTATGTGGAAGCAATTGCTTGAGTTCGGGAAGCAAATTGTTGCTTTAACGCGCAAGACACAGCAACACGAATCAGACCTTAAAGAATTGCGCGAGGAAATCTAGGAGATGCGCCAAGAGATAAGAGCGTTAGCTGAGGCTTTACAACAAGTTCGTTTTGAGCATCAGCGTGATCGTGAAAACGCAGAACATGAGCGAGAAAATCTGCTATTGCGCTGGAAAATACCTTACTCAAATTTGAGCGACGTTTACCGCCAGGGCAGTCTGTTGATGGAGCTTAAACAAAGGAGGAGCGAGATTTTCTCGCTCCTCCTTTGTTTTTCTGGAGAGGGGTGCTATCTTATGCTGATACAACAATACTAATTTAAGGCTTCTTTTCCAGATGCTTTAATTCCCGTTCCTGCAATTTGACCTGGGTGTTCAAGCTTTTATTGATGGCCTCGGCATCATGCTTTTTAATGCGGTTATCTATAGCCCAAATCGCCGCCAGACCCACCAGAAACAAAAGAATGAGGGGAATGATCCAATCGGTTTTACGCCGCCCCAAAAATGAACGCTTGAACATGCTCTCCTCGGTTTAATGAGATGCTGGCAGTTTATTCGTTTTTAGCTTAGTTGACAAAGTCAGTTAAGCGGCGGCTTGATGGAATTAATGGGACTGGGTGTAGGGGTGCGGCGTCCTCGCACCGGGCTAACCATCCACTCGCGCAGGGCCAGGGCCATAAAACGTGGCACATAAGACATACGCTTCCAACGCCAGGGTTCTTGCCAGACGCGATACAGCCACTCCATGCCCATGCGTTGCACATATTCAGGGGCACGCTTGAGCTTCTCACTATAGACATCGAATGAACCGCCAACGCCTAAGCTGACGGGAACATCCATCGCCTGTAAGTGACTGGCAATAAACTTCTCTTGCTTGGGGATGCCAAAAGCCACAAAAAGCACGTCTGGCCGCGCGGCACGAATACGCTGCACGACTTCCTCTTCACTGATACCTTCTTTTTCAAAGTAACCATGCTGGGTGCCGGCCACGCGCAGGCCCGGATAGCGTTCGGCTAATTTCTGGGCCGCGGTGGAAGCGATACCGGGTGCTGAGCCAAGGATATAAATCGAATAGCCATGCTGTGCGGCCCGTTGGCAAATACCCGTCACCATGTCCACGCCTGTAACACGCTCATAGATGGGTAGATTCAGCAACCGTGCGCCCCAGATAACGCCGTAACCATCGGGTGTGATCAGCGCGGCGCGTTGCAGAATCCCGGCATATTCAGCATCTTCCTGTGCTCGCAGGATCGCATTGGCGTCGCTGGTGACAACATGATGCGGCTGGCGGTCTTGGATGAAGCCATCAATTTTATCCAGGGCCTCACTCATCGTGACCGCCGAGATACGCACGCCGAAGGCTTCCACCATTTCAGGAATTTGCTCATTCTCGGTGCGACGCATTAAGATGCGGGTGAGGGAGAAAAACACGACAAAGCCGGAGCAGAGCAAAGCTCCCACCAGGCTAGCGCGTAACAGCAGGTGCCAGTTACGGGTGGCTACGAGCAACACCCCTAAGCCACAGAGGTAGGTGGCAACCGCTAAATAAAGCGCGGCGATTTTGGCAGGTGAGATGCCTCGTTGCAGGAGCGCGTCATGGAGATGCACATGACTTTGCTGCCATGACACTTTTTCGCCACGCCGTTGGGCGCGCAGGACGAAGAACGAGACATTGAGCAGCGGCAACCCAAAAGCTAACAGGAGTAGAATTAAAATAGCGAGAGCGACATCTTTGAAAAGACCCACAACGGCAATTTGCGACAGCAAAAAGCCCATTGCTAAAGTGGCCGACCAGCCAAGGTTAAAATCCCGCTGGCGCAGGGCAAAGGGCACGGAGATCAGACCTGCCCCGGCCAGAGCCGCACTCGCAGCAGCGGGAAAGAAAGAAATACTGCGGGTATCCAGGGGCTTAAAATGCCAGGACAGTAAAAGCGTTAAAGCGACCATCCCCAAGTAGCCGCCGGTTACCTGGGGTGTGCGATTTAAAGTCGCTGTCATGCGCGAAATCAGCCACACCCAGGCGATAGTCAAAGGCGCGGCCCACGGGCCTAAGCGCACATACTGGTTCATGAGGGGCAGGCGCACTGTATTCATAAAGGGCTGGTGCAACGCGAAAATAGCCAGGGCTGCGGCGACAATAACTAATACATCTGAAATCCAGACGGGTAGGCTGCGTGCGCTGCGTAGAGCAGAAAGGGCATAGAGTAGGGCGGTAATAAGGAGTAAGGGTGCGCCGTCGGCGAAGGCATAGATACTATGATTGGTGGCTGAAGTCAGGTCGCGCACTAACAATCCAATCGTTGCCGCAACTAAAACGGCTCCCACAAATGCAATACCTTCAGGATAGGGCCGACCGGAGCGGCGGAGGGCAGAAAGCCCTAGCCGTGCCTTGAGCAAGACCAATATGACAGCTATGCAAAAAATGGCAAAAGTGAGCATGTGTCTCTAAGAAGTGCCCGTATTATGAACTACGTAATAGGAAGATAAACGGGCCTTTTAAGCTGTGATTATTTGCCATCCTGTTTTTGTTATGGAATATGGCTTTTATTGTACAACCTTCCAGACGTCAAGTCACGTAGCAAGGCCCCTGTTAAAAGTGGTAGGCCCATTTGCGGTACCCGCTTTATTCAACACCTGCGTATGACAATGAACACTGAGTTGAGCCGTGCTACAGCCACGATAGCTGCCTGAGAGCGGCTCCACATCTCGAAAATCGCGGCCACAGGCGACAAAGACGCAGCGGGCGCTGGTGGGGCGATTGTGAGTGGGATCCCAGGCGTGCCAGATGTCCTCGTATAAAACCTCGACCCAGGCGTGCATCAATCCCTCGGCAGGATTATAGCCTGAAACGTAACGGGCTGGAATACTCACGGCGCGGCAGAGAGCAATCATCAGATGGGCATAATCCTGGCAGACTCCCACCCCGCGTCTTAACACTTGGCTGGCGGTGGTATCGGTGCCCGTGACGCCAGGTGTATAAACCAGAGCCTGGTGCGTCCAGGCACAAATCTCAGCTAAGTTAGTCTCGATGTCCTCCGGGCGTTTAGCCCCGGTTTTACAAAGCTGTCGCGCTTGATGGCAGATTGCGTCACTGAGATCACACAGCGATGAGGGCAGTAAAAAAGCACCCAAACCCGTTTCCGGTAATCCTTCCTCTCGTTTTGCGGTGCAGCATTCTCGTGTCGTCATCAAGTCCAGGCTCAGGTGGAAGGTGCGGTCTACTTGAGCATGATGCAATTCTAAAATGTGATTGCCGAACTCGTCCGCATATTCTTTAACTGCTGATGGTTCAGGAGTGCAGCGCCACTGCTTGGCAAGAATGCGCTGTGACCCACGTTGTGTTGGAGGGAAAATGCGAAGATACCGGATGCAATCTCTAACGGGAGTTGAGTAAGTAATGCTAATTTCTTTGGTGGTATGACAGGTCGGCATGAGGTGCGGTAATAAGCGTTAAAAGACGAGCCGGAAAACAGCCAAAATAAAACAGGCCGTGTCCTACTAATGGCCTGTTTTATTAGTGTAGCAGTTTCTATTTTCTGAAGTTATTTAGTAGCTTTCTTTGCTCCACCCTTTGCTGCACTCTTTGCACCGCCCGTTTTTGCGGCTGCGCCAGATTTCTTGGCCCCGCCGGATTTCGAGGCGGGCTGTGCGCTGATTGACTCGTTACCTTTGGCGGCTTGAAGCAGTGGTGGCGCCGCGGCTTCCAATTTCTTTGCCGTAGCTTGCTCCTGTTTTAAAATCTGCGTTAACAGTTGCACGACTTCGCGTTGCCCTAAAGCTCTCGCCACAGCGATGGCCGCGGTATAGCCCGCGATCTCATAATGCTCGACACGTAGGCAACCACCCACTAAAGCGATGTCCTTGAACGCGCCTTTGGGCTTCTCTTCTTTAAGGGTGCTGCTATTCTCTTCGACAAGACCTTGAGCGGCTTTACAGGTAACCCGTTCCGGCTTTTGCCCCACCACACTAAAAGCTTGCTTGAGAGTTTCAATTTGCTGCAATGTCTCGGCGTGATGCTCTTGTGCC
The DNA here is from genome assembly GCA_019239895.1 of Abditibacteriaceae bacterium. GTDB lineage: Bacteria > Armatimonadota > Abditibacteriia > Abditibacteriales > Abditibacteriaceae > JAFAZH01. Next base: position 43,763 of record JAFAZH010000036.1, read on the forward strand.
ATCTGCTTGACTGGCTCACTGTCTGCGGCTTTGGCGACTTGCTGTAACGCTCTGGCGAACTGTGTTTCTGCCGAAAGTAAATCCGACATCTCATGCACCAGAGTACTCTCTAAACTGTCGAGTGGCATTAGGTGAAACCTCCATTGGTTTTGTCTTTCCCAACTGCAAGGTCAATGCCAGTGCAAGGTTTTAGTTAATGGGGCAAGCACACAACAACTGCGGGAACTGAAAGAATTTATGCAAACGACTAAGCTGACTCACTGGTGACTGAAACGTATATCGGCTGCACCTAAACGACGCAGATCATCTAAGGAATGGCTTACGGCAGCAAGTGTTTGATTGGTCATTACATCCTCGGCTCCATATTGCACAGTTTGCATCCCGTAAGCTTCGTTGCCAATGGTGAAGAGTTTGGCCGCAGGGCCTAATTGCACCTCCGGCTTGCTGTCATACCAGGCACATCCCAGTAAGAATAATTCTAGCGGCCCTGTGCCTTCTTGCTGGAGACGCTTCAGCTTGGGTTCGGTATAGAACTGGTCAGGGCCAAAGAAAATTTGACCCCTGTAATTATGAATATCGAAGGTGATGTTTTTCGTCGGGTCATCCTTGGGTGCTGTAAATTGTATTTTTGCCCCTTGAATCGTAGCGCGTCCCGGCGGATCATCCGGCGTCCCCTCGAATCGGTAGCCATTATCTGATTGCTCCATATAGAAGTCGCTCATCACGATATTGTTATTGTCGCGTAGGTAAAGACCATAAGGGACAATGGTGGCTAATCGAGTTTGAAAGCCTAACAGTCCATCCCGTGCTTTGTCTTTGCCTTCAACAACAACCGAGCCTTCATAAGTGCAGTTGGCCAGGATGGTGGCTCGCCCACAGTTCACAAAGTGTAAATTGCCCTGCACATGCGGCATCACGACCACATCCCCGGCACCTAAACCGGTGAAGTACAAGCCCTGGCGCAATGGTTGTTTCTGATACATGCCATAAACATACACGCCATCGTAACTCATGAAGGATGGTCTGGTGGAACCTGTTTGATGAATGTCCATGCTATTATTCATCGCACCGCCAGCGTTGCCCACGGCGATATTCTCCAGTGTCACATGCTGTGGCTCATGCACTTCTATCATGGTGCCGCCAGCAGGCCCCTTCCAGATAAGATGAGTCATCAGGCCGCTGCCGCCAACAAAGTAATTGCGTCCCGTAATGTGTAGCGTCCGCGTTACAACGTAGTTCCCGATTGGCAGGTAAGCAATAGCAGCGTTGGATGCAGCGGCGGCGGCATCAATAGCCCTTTGGATGGCTGTCGTGTCATCCGTGACGCCATCGCCTTTGGCTCCAAAATTATGTTTCACATCGAAGACACGGCGGGGAATACGTACAATCGGCTGGAGAAAGCTCTGACTGGCAGCACGAATCGCACCCTTAAACTGTCCCGCCGGAGTTGTATAGATTTTAGGATGAGATTGAGGTTGGAAAAGAGTCAGCGTGCCTTGTCCCTGATTACCAGACACAATCAGGCGTTGACCCTCACTGGGAGCATTAAGCGGAGGAACCGCAACCCCCTGCGCGTTGCGCGGTGGATTGGTGAAGACGCAATCGAATAGCAACACGGGAGGACGCGACAACAGGATAGCCCCGGACGGGTTCTTCCAACCATCCACATGGCAATCCTGGATAGTCATAGGGGCCACTGATGTTGTTCGCGTCAGGAAAGTATTTGAGCCAGTGGATGTGCAGCGACGGACGGAACTCCCGTGCTCAGAGCCATCTTGAATATCTACCGTGCGGCTCGACGCGAAGTGGCAGTTGCGGACATAGAAATTACCATGCACGCATTCAATTCCAGTATCACAATGGCGAAATTCGCAGCCATCAAAGGTGTAGTCATAGTCGTTAAATTGGGGAAAGGCCACGCCACGATGACACGCTTCAAACAAACAGTTCTCGAACGTGGTCTCTGCCAGAGCATAAACCCGAACGGGATCATTTAAAATACCCGCATCAGTAAAGCCCCTGAATGATAGGTGCCGGTGCGTGACTTCCGTTTGAAAACGTTTGTCGGAATTGTAATAGAAACCGACGGCAGCTTTACCGCGACCATCCAAAGCCATTCCTATAAAACTGGAATAGGCCACGCCATTGAGGTGCAGCATCTTACCACCAGTTTCACCGTCCCAAACCAGTCGAGTATCTCGCCCGTTTCCAACAATTAACGCGCCAAGAATTGGCCCCGTCAGCGTGAGCGTTTGGGTAATGCGGTAAGTTCCGGTTGGCAGGTAAACCGCAGCATCGCCTTTGGGAGTCGGGCCACCTTCATGTGTGGCAATGGCCAAGCGGTCTAACGCGCCCTGAATGGCAGCCGTATCATCGGCTCTGCCATCACCGACAGCCGCCGGAGTAACATCTGTCTTAACATTGATCCAGTCGGAGCGTGACTCCCAACGGAGAGACGGAATATTTGCCCGAGGCGTTTGAGCCGCCGCAACTGGGGGAGCAGTGTTAGGCAGCATGAAAATGGCGGCAACCCATAGGACAGCTATCAATGTAGGTAGTCTCTTATTTCTCATAGTCATGATGAGATTCCTCCCATTGAGAAATAAAGAACCACGAGTTTATAATTCTCGTGGTTCTTTAGCCTTATGGCATTCTGTTTTATCTTACATCGCTGCTCAATGCTACATCCGATTGTTCGAGCAGACAGCAGGTGTTGTAGAGTGAGAGCGCAGCCGTCCCTAGACAAAGGGCCAACACCTACGCCATATTGAGTGGTTCCTGACCATTAATCCAGTGGTGCCCGCGACGCGGCTTACAGGCTTGACGCACCCAATGACCCTGAGCGTCTTTGACCCAGGTATCTTCTTCGAGATCGTTTGCTTCCAATGTCAATGGTTTCCCAGTGCGTGGTTGGATGGTACCCAACCTCTCTCGATATTCGATTACGACAATGGCAGTGTGTCCCATAAACCGAAAACTATGAATAGTATGGCTGCGCTTAATGTCGTTGTACTGGACGTGTAAATTGCCGGGGTAGGGCAAGCACTCGCAAGGGCCTTCTGCCCCCGTCAAGTAAAGAGGCGAATCGTAAAGCTGCAAAATCTCGTGATAGGCCGCGGCGCGCGGGAGTTGTTGCCAGGTTAATAGCCAGCCTAACACCGCAGGTAATGCCATCCAGAAAAGCTTCCGTTTGCCCTGCTGCTTCATTCCAAAAAATGCATAATGGTGATTCATCACTCTCTGATTTGAACGGTGAACTGATCCTGATATTTCATATACCAGCCACTGGGCCAACCACCTGCTTGTGGATTAAGGATGAGTAAGCCATAGGTAGCGGAGATTAGATACCTGCCGGGTTTATCTAATTTTAACTTCTGGTTTAAATTCTCGAATCGCTGTAGCGTTGAATCTGGCTTAAAAAGATGAGGGCCGTATGAGTTATTGTTAAAAGACCACTCGACACTATTTTGAACTATAACCCCATTCAAAGCTGACGTGGCGGATAGAAAGGTATTGGGCTGAACACTCAATGGTAGGGTGCCAATATTCTTGATAAATATCGTCACTTTTACTGGTTCGTTCAGAGCATAACTTGGTTGCTGCGGCACCAGTTTTACACTCAATCTACCCTTGGGTGCCATAGCAAACCGTCTGCCACAAAGTAATTCTGCCGACCTGCGATCAACATGGTGTATTGCCATGACGTAATCGTCGCCACTCCAGCTATATGGGGCGAAAATCTTGCTGCCAATCTTTAGCAGTGGAATTATTGCCTTCTCCAATTGAAACTTACCCGTTAGTAAAATAACTACTGTATATAAATCATTCTCCCCCTCGGCATAGACGTGACTGATTGACTTGATCTTCAAATCGGATTTGCCAGTCACAACAAAAGTAGTGCGATCCTTTACGTCGAAGTCTTGAGAGAAATGGCTGACTTGACCTATTAGAATCTGCGCCTTTTGCATCAAGGCAGTCTGCTGATTTTTGCTTAGTGGTGCAGCCCTTCCACTGGCTAATGAGTGCGGATTTATATTGAAGAGAACGCTTGTCAGTAAGAGAATAATGAAAAGATTGCGAGGTCGGCTAACGGCTGCGTGGTTTACCAAGACAAGCCAAAGCCAACTGCAAAACACAGCCGAGCTAAAACGCCAGATTGTGTGCTTCTGCAAGAACCGCAGTTTAGGGCAATATTTTGGCGAGGTCATAACGCACGTCCTCTTACAGAAATAGTAGACCGGCTCTATCAAGTGACGTTCTGTAGCCAGTAAATAACAAAGCCCCTCGCGTTTGCAAACGCGAGGGGCTTTGTTTTCCTATGCAGGAATGCTTAAAACGGTTTAGTAGCGATAGGTATCAGCTTTGTAAGGGCCTTCGAGGGGCACGCCGATGTACTCGGCCTGCTTGGTCGTTAAGGTGGTGAGCTTGGCACCAATCTTTTCTAAGTGCAGGCGAGCGACTTCTTCGTCGAGATGCTTGGGCAGGGTGTAGACGCCGACTTCATACTCATCGCGCTTCTTCCACAAGTCAATCTGGGCTAAGGTCTGGTTGGCGAAGCTATTGGACATCACAAAGCTGGGGTGGCCGGTGGCGCAACCCAGGTTGACCAGGCGGCCCTCGGCCAGCATAAAGATGCTATTGCCAGCGGGAAACGTATATTGATCCACCTGCGGCTTGATGTTGAGACGCTTCACGCCGGGAGCTTCGTTGAGGCGATCCACCTGGATTTCGTTATCGAAATGGCCAATGTTGCAAACGATGGCCTGATCCTTCATCTTCTCCATGTGCTCGAAGGTGAGAATGTCTACGTTACCGGTGGTAGTCACATAAATGTCACCCAGGCCGAGCGTGTCCTCAACGGTGGTGACCTGATAACCTTCCATCGCAGCCTGTAATGCATTAATGGGGTCAATTTCGGTAATAATCACGCGAGCGCCCATGCCGCGCAACGACTGTGCCGAACCCTTGCCTACATCGCCATAACCGCACACCACAGCGACTTTGCCTGCCAGCATAACATCGGTGGCACGCTTGATGCCGTCGGCCAGGGATTCGCGGCAGCCATAAAGGTTATCGAACTTCGACTTGGTGACGGAATCGTTGACGTTGATAGCGGGCACTAAGAGGGTGCCTTCCTGCTGCATCTTGTACAAGCGATGAACGCCAGTCGTGGTCTCTTCGGAAACGCCGCGCCAGTCGGCCACAATGTCGTGCCAGCGATTTGGATTCTCAGCATGGACGCGCTTGAGCAAATTCTTAATGACCTGCTCTTCGGTGCTACCAGTAGGCGTGTTGACCCAATCGCTGCCCTTTTCCAGTTCGTGCCCCTTGTGCAGTAATAAGGTCACGTCGCCGCCATCATCCACCACAAGTTCTGGCCCTTTGCCATCGGGGAAGCTAATGGCCTGGTAGGTACACCACCAGTATTCCTCCAACGACTCACCCTTCCAAGCGAAGACGGGGACGCCCGCTTCAGCAATGGCCGCTGCCGCGTGATCCTGGGTCGAGAAGATGTTGCAACTGGCCCAGCGCACGCTGGCACCTAAGTCAACCAGGGTCTCAATCAGCACTGCCGTTTGAATGGTCATGTGCAACGAGCCAGTGACGCGCACACCCTCTAGCGGTTTCTCTTTCGCATACTTGCGGCGAATGGACATCAGGCCAGGCATCTCATGCTCGGCAATAGAAATCTCTTTGCGGCCCCACTCGGCGAGCGTAATATCAGCGACCTTGTAATCCTGCAAATTCACATCAATATTAGCCACTCTGGGTTCAGTCCCATTGTGATCTGTCCCCTTGGACTTAGTTGCAACAGTACTCATTAAAATCTCCTCCGCTTGCGATATATTATACTGAGAACGTATTTATCAATAAATCATGATAACTTGATATAATCAGCACGTCAAGGGTTAATTAAACAAATGGAATTATTAAAAGCGTTACGCATTCTGGGTGATAGAGGCCGGATACGCATTTTGAGGCTCCTGGACAAAGAAGACCTCAGTGTAGCCGAGTTGCAGGAGATTCTGGGCATGGGCCAGAGCCGCATCTCCATGCAGCTTTCGCAATTGAAGCAGGCGGGCTTTGTCGAAGTGCGACGGTCGGGGCAGAAAAGCATTTATCGCGCGGCGGCACCAGCGGGAGCGCAGGCGATTCTGGCCGAAGTATTGGAACGCAGTGGGGGAGAGATTAAAGAAGCGGCCCATGATGACGAGGGACTGCGGCTTATCCTGAGCCGCCGCAAAGACCATCTGCGCAGCTACTTTGATGAATTAGCAGGCCGCTTTGGGCGCGACTACGTGCCAGGGCGCAGTTGGAAGGCCCTCTCCGAAATGCTCCTGCGCCTGTTGCCACCTTTAGTGATTGCCGACTTAGGGGCCGGAGAGGGCACTCTTGCCCTTCTTCTGGCTCAGCGTGCCGAGCGAGTTATTGCGGTGGACAATTCGCAGAAGATGGTCGAATACGGCACGGGGGTGGCCCAGCGCAACGGGGTGCAGAACCTGGAATACCGCTTAGGCGACCTGGAAGAATTGCCCATCGCAGAGGATGCTGTAGATTTAGTATTGATGCACCAAACTTTGCATCATGCCCTGCACCCCCAACAAGCCATCGAAGAAGCGTGGCGCGTGCTACGTCCCGGCGGGCGCATTGTCATTTTAGATTTGCTGAAGCACGACTTTGAAGCCGCCCGCGAACTCTACGGCGATGTGTGGTCAGGGTTTTCTCAGGTCGAACTGATTGAATTGCTCCGCAAAGCCCAGTTCCAGAAGATAGAAAGCTCCATCCTTGACCGCGAGAAAGAAGCCCCCCACTTTGAAACGATTATGGCTATTGCGGAGAAGCAAGGTTAAGTGATATGGATTCTAACCTGGATAGGAAGAATCATCAGGCTCTATTGTTATAATGATGTAATAGGCAGGAGATGTTTTATGACAATTACAATTGAACTTTCTCCAGAGGCTGAAAATCTATTGAATGAAGCTGCCGCCCGCCAGGGAATGGGAGCGACGACTTTCGTCCAGGTGTTGGTTGAAGAAAAATTACGTCTTATAACCAATGGGGGAACTATTCCTCATCAGCAGAGTACTCTTGATGAGTTTGAATCCACTTTAGATGAGTTAGCAGCATTAGGAAGTTATTTGTCTCCTGCTGATTCTGCCGTGACCTATTCGCGCGAGATGATTTATGCGGATCACGATTGATAGCCCTATTTCGTTATGGCCTATCTTTTAGACACTAATATTCTCATTAGGCTCGTCTACCGCGCAGACCCACACCATTTAATGGTAAGGGCGGCACTGTACCAACTCAAACAACGAGGTGAGATTGGCTACTATACGTCTCAGAATTTAGTGGAATTCTGGAATGTCTGTACTCGACCTACTACGGCGCGTGGTGGCGTAGGACTTTCTTTAAGGGAGACAGACGCTGCCGCCCGACTCATTGAGCGTCTTTTTGTTTTACTTCCCGATAGCCCTGCTATTCACACTGAATGGAGGCGGTTAGTTGTAGCGCACTCAGTTTCCGGGGTGCAAGTCCATGATGCCAGATTAGTGGCGGCCATGAATGTGCATGGTATCACGCAAATTCTGACGCTTAATGATAGCGATTTTACCCGTTACCAAAACATTATCACAGTGCATCCGCAAAAAGTTTGATCCCTCAGTAGATAAGTCCGCGTAACACCACCTACCGACCCCCGACCCCCGACAACCGCCGCAGCACGCGCTCCCGACCTAAAACTGCTAACAGTTCAAACACTGAAGGCCCCACGGTGCGGCCCGAAACGGCCATGCGGACGGGGTGGATGAGTTCTGCGGGCTTGATGTTCAAGTCCGTAGCTAAGGTGCGGATGGCGTTTTCGATGGAGTCATGGTTCCATTCGGAGAGAGCCTCAAAACGTTGGCGCAGTTGTTCCAGGCGCGGTTTGGAAACGTTTGTCAGGTGTTTGGCGGCACCAGTCTCATCAACGGTGTAGTTATCACTGAAGAAATAAGTGGCTGCGTCCTTAATATCGGCAATGCCGTGAATCCGTTCCCGCGCCATATTGATCGCCTGTTGGGTGTAAGCATCCTCGGCCTGTAAATCTGGCACGGCTTCCAATAGATAAGGACGGGCTAATTCGATGAAACGGGCAATGGGCATCTGCTTGAGATATTGCGTATTCATCCAGTGCAATTTCTCAACATCGAAAATAGCTCCCGCTTTATTGACGTTCTCCAACGTGAAGCGTTGAATCAACTCTTCCCGCGTGAATATCTCCTGCGTCTCGCCCTCGCCGGGATTCCAGCCTAAAAGTGATAGGTAGTTGAACATCGCTTCCGGCAGAATTCCCTGATCTCGAAAATCCAACAGACTCACCGGGCCGTGGCGCTTGCTTAATTTGCTGCGGTCGCGCCCCAACAAGAAGGGCAGGTGGGCGAACTTAGGCACCTCAAAGCCCAACGCCTGGTACAGCATAATTTGGCGAGGAGTGTTGCTGAGGCCATCTTCGCCGCGAATGACGTCGCTCACCTGCATCAGGTGGTCATCCACCACGCACGCGAAATTATAAGTGGGGGTGGTATCGCTTTTCTGAATCACAAAGTCATCAATTTCTTTGCTCTGCCAGGCCACGCGGCCCCGCACCACATCGTCCCAGGCGATTTCCCCTTCGGGCACGCGGAAGCGCAGCACAGCCTTACGGCCTGCGGCTTCAAAAGCCGCTCGTTGCTCGGCAGTTAGATCACGATGTGCGCCGTTGTAGCGCGGTGGTAACTTGTTAGCGGCCTGCTCTGCTTTCATGGCGGCTAACTCGTCCGCCGTTTCATAAGCGGGATAAGCCGCGCCGGAAGCCACGAGTTGCTGGGCATACTCGCGGTACAGGTCGAAACGCTCGCTTTGCCGGTAAGGGCCATAAGGCCCGCCGCTTAATGGGTTCTCATCGCTATGCAGCCCCAACCATTCCATCGCCTCATAAATAACTTGCTCATAGGCCGCGTCATTGCGCTGCATATCGGTATCCTCGACACGCAGAATAAACTGGCCGCTGACGTGACGAGCGAAAAGATAGTTAAAAAGTGCCGTGCGCGCCGAACCAACATGAAAAGAGCCAGTTGGCGAAGGTGCCATGCGCACGCGAATAGAATTCTTAACGGTTGCAGAATCAGATGTAGTCATTGGTTTCAGTAGTTTAGCGGTTTCTCGTTTCAACACAAAGGACACGTTTCTCGTTTCAACACAAAGGACACAAAGATGGCACAAAGAGCACAAAAGGTATTGAGATGGAGGATAGAGGATCGTAACAGAAACGTGTCCCTGGCTATCTTCGATCCTCGACCCTCATTTTAACTTGGTGTTCTTTGTGCCATCTTTGTGTCCTTTGTGTTGAAAACGGGACTAAGGCTTTAACGTCACCGTGACGGGATCAGAGCGGCGGTTGGCGGCGTCGGTTTGAGTGGCGGTTACGGTGTATTCCAGGTTGGACACGTTGCGCACTTTGGGCAGTTCAATGGGTTGGGCTTGCCAGTTGCCATTGGCGTCGGCTTGCACTTGTTGCGTTGGTAAATCCTGGCTGTATTCAAAGATCAGAAGGCGCACCCCGGCAACATGCACGGCCACGTCTACCATCGCGTTGGGCGCGGCGCGACCACGCACCACCAGCGGTGAAAGGGCACGATCATTTTCTGTGGGTTGGGTAATCGTCAGTGTTGCCGGGGTGTTGTCTAAAACGGTGACGGGAGTGGTGGCCTCGGTGGTGCTAATCTGGTTGTTGGCATCGCCGTAGTGTCCCACGATACGCAAGCGGGCGGCGTTGGGGTTATCCTGAATGCGATAACTGCCCCGATAGCGACCGGCGGCGATTTCGCGCATGGGGATGTTTTGCGCCAGGGCGATGTTGTTATCCGCCAAAACATCGAAAGTCGCTTTGCCCTGGGCTGGGGCCATCATGTCTACCACCACATCCTCTCCCGGTTGCAGGGCGCGAGCGGCGTTGTGCGTGAGCGAAGTAATCGCGCCCGCTGTGCCATTGACAAAAATTGTGAAGGTGACACTGGATGAATTATTAGCGGCATCAGCGATATTGACGCGCAGGGTGGCTTGCCCCGACAGGGGACGCGGTGGAATCGCAGTGACAGTGCCCGGTGGGGCTACGGTCGCGGGCGCATCAAAAGTCTGCCCATTATTGGTGATGGTAAGTGTTGCTTTGGCTAAGCCGCTCCCGCCAATATCGTCGGCTTGTACCGTAATATTCGGCTGGGCGTTATTCACTGTGGCACGGTCTGCGGGGGAGGTGCTAATAATGCGCGGCGGGATGGTATCGAGCGTTAAAGGCTCCCGCGATTGTTGGACAGCCTCTTGCCCATTGGCTCCCACGAGGTGGGCGGTGATGTGGCCGTTAAGAATATCATCGCCAACTTCTACCGCATAAGTGCCTGTATAGACGCCGGGACGGGTCGGTTCTTCAATTAAAGCTAAACCTTGAGAACGGGGCGAGACATCAAAGGTGCCGCGTAGCCCTGGGGTGCCGCGCACCGTGACACGAATGGCTCCCCCGCGCCGGAAAGGTCGCGTGACGTTGTGGGTCACTAATAGAATTTGTGGTGTGCCGGGTGGTACCGGATTCGTAGGGAGGGTCACTGGTGGCGGGAGCGTTGGAGGTTGAGGTTGTCCGGTGTTCGTTGTGGCGGGTGCGGTGTAAGGCGGTGTCGTGGCTCCGGTAATGTCAGCATTGTTGGCCGATACCTGATAAATAGCCCTCGTGGAAGGCGCAATGAAAAGGGCTACCATATCTCCTGGACGCAAAGTTGTGGTAGTGGCGGGACGACCTTGTGCATCGAGGTACCGTAAAGCAGGGCCAAAGTTTATCACCGTGCCCCAGCGGTCTTCGAGGATTATTTGATTGCCCTGCGCCGAGCGTACCCGTGCGGTAATAATGGATGTTCTGGTGCTCAGACGGACAACTTCATTTTGCGCATTCAAGCCCAGGCTGACTTCTTCGCCGGGCACTAAATTAGTAAGAGCTACTGGCGTGGCATTGCTAAAAGTCGGTTGTGTGCCAAGAGTAACGAGTCCGGTTGTCTGCCGTAAGATAACCGCACCATCCGCCAGATTATAAGTTTGATCCCGATTATTGACGCGCACGGTGATGGTTGCCGGGGGCGTCGCGTCTACTTTGCGCACAATGCCAATAACCGTGTTGGCGACATTGACAGGTGTGACCTGATTAGGCGGGACATAGGGTGGCTGGGCATTGGGATTCGGCCTGGTGGGGGTGGTGCCCTGCACCGCTATGTCGGAAGCCAGGGACACCGTGCGCTGCTCAGCGTTCCAACTGACCTGTGCGCCAAGGGCTTCCGAGACAAAGCGCAACGGCACTAAGGTGCGACCAAAACGGGCTTGGGCGGGCACGTCGAGGGGGCGCGACTGCCCGTTCACCGTAGCCTCCGTCGAATCAAGTTGCAGCCGAATCAGCGTGTCACCCTGATTGGCCGCTATGGTGTGAGCGACCGGGTCATAATTGACCGTTGCCCCCAATGCCTCGAAAACGCCGCGCAAGGGCACTAAGACACGACCATTGACTTCTAGGGGTGGCACATCGCCAAAATTAAGCGGCGTGCCATTGAGTAGGACTCGAATCGGCTCCTGCGCCACGGCAGGCGGGAACGGTTTGAAGCCAATCAGGATTAAAGTGGCGAGTAGAGTTAGATGCCAGAATTTGGCTGATGGCTTATGCTGTAGCGATTGCATGATGCTCAGTGTACCCTTTTGATTGCGGATTTCGGATTAGCGATTGCGGATTGATGCAGTAGAGCCTATTGATTGACGGTAATGGGTCAGTAGGCCAGACAAGAGTGTCTGGCCGGGGGAGGCCGGATTCAACCGCCAGACAAGAGTGTCTGGCCCACCAACCTGAACTTCTACCCTATTAGTTACCTAATTCCATAGCCCATGATATACACCTTATCACGATGTACACATTATGAGTTACGCTGGTTCAATCCGCAATCGCCAATCCGAAATCCGCAATGCAGATGTGGTACATTATTAATACGATGCGACGGGTGCGGCTAGGGATTATCGGGGCCGGGGCGGTGACGGAATGGGCAATTTTACCGGCTCTTTCTGGCCCGGATGCAGTGTCACCCCCGGATACGGGAGCGTGGTGGTCGCGCCGCCCCAGTTCGCATAGCGTGATTCGCTATCAGGCTCCGTCGCTCCCCGAAGTGGTGGCGATTGCCGATGTCGAGCCGGAACGGGCCGAACGGGTGGCGCAAGCGGCTCGCGTGCGGGCTGCCTATGGCGATTGGCGGCGCATGTTGCGTGAAGTGCAAATAGACGCTTTAATCTGTGCCGCCACACCGGAAATCGCAGGAGAGGTGGCGATTGCTGCGAATTCGGCAGTGAACTGGCTGTGGGTCTATGGGCCACCGTCTGCCTCGGTCACAGGGACACTGCGTTTGACCCAGCGGCTCGAAGGGCGTGCCCTGCATATCTGGTGTGCGCGTCCGTTGCGTTATGCCGCCGCGCACCGGGCGGCTCGCCAGTTGCTTGAACGCGAGGAAATCGGCGCGGTTTCAGCCTTAACGTTGCGCTGGGGCACCTCGCTTTATGTGCCAGATAAGGCGGAGTCGGAAGGAGCCTTGGCCCCTGATGATGCGCTGCACTTATCCTCAGCCTATGCCGCTTTCGATTTATTACTGGGACTTGGCTCCCATCAGAATGGCTCTGCCGTGCCGGTGCGCGTCCTCGCCCACGAAATGAACCGAGCGACAACTTTGCAGGTGCATTTCGCCAGTGGCTTAGCCGCCACCGCACTTTTTGCCGGGGCCGAGAGTTGGAATTCGCCCTTGCCGCGTCTGGAAATTTGCGGCACTGAAGGACGCTCCATTATCTGCGAAGCCGGACGACGGCTATGGCTGCATAAGCCGCAAGAGGCGACGCGTTTTATGGAGCCTCCCGGTCTGGCAACCCATGTCTCTACGGCCAACTTAATTGGGGTCGCCGAAGACCTCAAAACTTTTCTGGCTGCTTGCGTGGAAGATATAGCGGCAGATGGCGTCAAGCGAGAGCCATCAGTTGAATTCAATGCCGCTGCTATGCCGGTGGGCGCGGCGCGTGCTTTACAAATCTTGGAAGCCGCCGCTGACTCCTTAGCCAATCATCAGATGGTGGATATTCAGCCCTTGCGCGAGGCGAATCGCCGCCAGGTGATGGAAAGTGTAGCCCCGGATATAGGCGAAGAAGTCAAGAAGAATAGACAGGATGATGTCTCTTATACACTTCCATTGCAGTTGTAACCAAGGCAGCCCCGCTGGTTTATGGGCGGGTCACTCTAACAACATTTAGAGACTTTAACGAAATGCATAAGAAGGTAAGTAGGATAGTTTGTCATGCTGAGCAGAGCGATAGCGAAGCGAAGCATCTACTCCGGGGAGTTATAGAGTGGTGGGTTTAACCATCGCTCTACGGACACTCATACCAGATGCTTCGCTCCGCTCAGCATGACAAGCTCCTCTTCTCCCTCACAACTTTATTTTGTTACTGGCTCTTAGCTTAATTATATCCCTATGGCGGTAGGCTCTCGTCGCTCTAAATCGCAGCGGCCAACTTCAACCGAAACAAGTAGTGCTTCCAACGGTGCGTCGGCGCGGGTTTCCGGTGCGTCTCCCCCATCCTCAGCCCCACGTCCCCACAATCCTATGCTCGACCCGCATGGTATTTACGGGACGCGCACGGCCTACCGAGTGCGTGCTGCGCGTCGCCGCCGCATGACCCAGAACCTCGTTATTGGTTTTGCCTTTGTAGCCTTCGTTTTTGCTCTCGTGATGTACAAACGGATGCCACACACCAAGACGATCAGCAGCGATTGGCAGACGCATCTGATGACGAAACTGCTGGCTATGCCCGTTGCCGTCAGCGGCAAAGCGGGTGGAGTGCTCTTAGTGCCAACGGAAAGCGGCAATTTATTAGCGGTGGATGCGCTGCGAGGCACAGTGCAGTCGGGTTTTGCTACCGCTTTTCCGCTGCGTGCCCAGCCACTGGTATTAGGTAATATCGCCTGGGTGCCCTGTCAGGATGGGGCGCTCTATGCAGTAGATTGGCGCACCGGGCAGGTATTATGGAGTCATGCCACCACTGCTGCGATGTCAACGCGTCCAGCTTACACCCATGTTTTGCTGCCTAACGTCACAACTCCGACCGTAGTGCCTGGAGCCACACCACAGGCGAACTCGGCACCGGTCGTGCATGTGATACCGGCAAGCTTGCCAGTAACGACTGGTTTAGGCATGAATAGTGCTTCATCAACTCCTGTGCCCGCCAGCACACCTGCCCCGGCCAAACCCATTCCGATTGTGATTGCCGGGAATGATGAAGGCATGGTAACGGCACTCAATGCTAATAATGGCCGTGTCTTATGGCATCGCACCGCGACTGGGCCAGTGGGCAATGGGCTGACGGCGACCCGTAATGCAGCCGGACAGCCATTAGTTTTAGTGCCCCTGTTGGGGGGTGTCGCGGCGCGCGGCGGGTTGTGGTGCCTGGCGGCGCAAACCGGTGCTCCGGTGTGGCGTTTCCCGGAAGAAAGTAAATCGTTCGCCGCCCAATTACCCGCTCCGGCAGTGGATGGGGTCGGGGAGCAGCCAGCGACTCGTGTCTTTTGTGTAGATGATAATGGGGCTGTGGTCTGCCTGGATCTAAAAACTGGCAAGAAGATTTGGAAGACCTTCGCCCAACCTTTGCCGGGTGTGCATGGCAATGCTTCGGTCCTATTACGCAGTGAACCCATGTTCAAGGCGTATTCATGGGGTGAACGTTTAATCGTAGGCGGGAGTGATGGCGTGGTGCGCTCCTTTGATGCCCATGATGGCCGTTTAGTGTGGGCTTTTGATGCCGGAGCGCCAGTGCGTTGTCGCCCCCAGGCGGTGCGGCTTAACGCATCCTACGGTCAAAGGGACATTATCTTATCCGGCTGCGACGATGCTGCGCTTTATGCGTTAGATGCGCAAACAGGTGCTTTATTATGGAAATATAGAACCAACAGTCCCGCTTATGCCGGGGCTGTGGTCCTAGGCCAGCACGTTTTATCAGTCAGTGCCGATGGTAGCGTGCAAAGCTTTGCGCTACCAAGTTGAAGACTAAGGGTCAAATAGAAGGTCTTGAATAGAAGGTCTTGTAGAATCTCGTGAGGTGTATGATGAAACGGTTTCCCAAGCCATCAGTTCTCCGCTGGTCATGCGCGTTTTTGACAATTTCTTATCTGCCGTTAGCGAGTGCCCAGGATGTCCCGGATCAAACCGGCACCGGATTGCCTCCGGCTAACACCGGTGCTGGCACGCGGGTGCCCAGACGAGCCGGGCAGGAGAACACGCCACGCATTTTAGAAATAGACGCGGCCCATATCAGAACGTTGGGGACTTTACCCACACGCGGCGATGTAGAAGCCGTATCGCTGGGGGTTTCCCTGGCCAGCCTGCGGGCGAATCCTACGGCTCAACAAACTTTAATGCAGTGGGTGCATGAGGGCGGAGTGGTGTTTCTGCATACCGACGCGGCGCAGGCTTTTGGTTACCGCACCGTCGCCGCGCGCACTACCACCAAACGCACCGCAGGGCAACTCTTTGGCCGCGCTCGTGCGGCAGTGCCTTTTGGCGCCCATCCTTTGTTGTGGGGCGCATTGCGGCGTGGTGGCGCGAACAATGGCGGGGGGGCAGGCGCAGCGCAACGAGGCCAGAGTGCGGGGGCGTTAGGCGTGCGCGTCGTCTATTATGAGATGCGCGAAGGCGATGCGCTCGTGCGCGAGCATCCCGCTGGCGTGCCGCTGCTGCGTGTGACCGATTTAGCCGGAACGGAGCGGGAGCCGCTGTTTGCGGCAGCGATGGCGCCTTTTGGTCGCGGCTGGGCCGTCTTTACGCCTGTCGTGGTTGAGACCCATCGTGCCGATGGGGCGGTGTTCCTGCAAAACCTAACGCGCCTCATTGCCTCTTCAGTGCAGGCCATGCGCCGGGATGCTGTTGGGATCGGTGCGCCTGCCGGGGCCGTTCCTCCTGCGGGGGCCATTCCTCCTACCGCTAACCTGGGGCCGACCTTAACCAGCTTGCCTGCCACTTTAATAGAACAGACAGGTGACGCGTTTGGTAGGGCTGATGATGCTCAAATCAACTATACCGCTATCGCACAGCAATTCCAGCTTGCCTTAGCGCCACCGGATGCGGCTGTGGGGCCAGCCGACCCTAACGCTCCTAACGGGGCTAATGTGCCCGGTGCGCCAGCCCCCGCTACGACTGGTGTTGCTACGACCGGTGTCGCCACGGGCTTTAAAGCTGAGGAACCCCGCTTGATGTTGACTCAACAGGAGGCGACTTTAGCATCTGACTTGGTGAATGCGGCCCGCGCTAATGATGGTGTGCGTCCTTATGCCAAAGCCTTTATTTATTTGCTCTGCACCCGACTGGAATTGCAGCGCAATGATTTGCGTAAGGCCGATGGTTGGTTGCGACAAGCTGAAAATTTGCGGCCCGATACGGCGGAAACCCTCTTGTGGCGGGGCATCGTGACCGCAGGGCAAGCAGAGAATATTACCTTAAGTTCGCGTGACCGGGCTGCGCTGTTAGGTAATGCTGCCGATAGTTGGGGCCGCGCCCTGCGTGCTGCTCCTTTAGTGCAACGCGCCAACAATGGAGCAGCAGCGAACGCAGCAACTGGGGCCGCTCAGTATGGGACAGATCAAGCCACGATACAAAATGTGGCGCAGGGTGATCCTCAAGCTGCGGCTCAGGAGGGCGGCGCTTTACAGGGCAACATCAGCGGGATACCTCGTGAATTAATCCGTGCCTGGAGTGCCAGCAGTGGCTTTGCAGCCAATATCATGAGCGTTGAGCCGCCTCTAACGGAACCTTTGGGCAACAACGCTGATAGTGGCCTGGTATTGCGACACTTTCCCAATGATCCGACGTTGCGCCTGGCCGTGCCAGCAGGACAGTTAATAACCCGGTCGAGTGACGCGTTGGGTTGGCACGCCGATGAAGAAGAGTTGCTTATCTTTCCCACGCCCGAATATTATGCGGCCTACCGGCGAGCGGCGGGATTAGGCAATCAATCGGTGCCCAATCCGGCAGGCTCTTTTGGTGATATTGTCGGCAGCCGCATGATGATGATTTCGCAGGCATCGTTGCCTGTCATCCTGCCTTCGGCGGGGCCAGGGCAACCGCCGCGTGCCGTGCAAATGGGCACTTCGGTGGCTCCTGTGGTGGCGCGGATGCATGGCTATGTACTGATAAACGCCTTGGCGGAAGGGGGCACCCAGGTGCCCGACTGGATGCAGCTTGGCTTAGTAGGGCTGGATGACAGCAAAGTTTCCGGTGCGCTCAGTGGTGCGGGCGGAGCGGTTGACCCGCTCTTTGGCTTGCGGCAATATGCGGGTGCGGGTCGTTTGCTCTCCGCTGATCAATTCCGGGGCATAAGCATGGCCACGGGTGGCAATGGCCCCATCAGTGGCCTGGCCGAAGCGCAGGGTATGGCGATGATGGCCTACTTCTATGATCGCTTCGGGGCAGGCTATGTGGTCGAGACTTTGCAACGTTTAGGTGCCGGGCAAAGCGTGGATGATGCCCTGAATGCAACCACGGGTATGGACGAACAAGGGTTCTTCCGCGCCTGGTATAATGCCACTTTCGGTTAGAGGAGATAACCGAAAATAACAGGTTAGCAAAGGGACAAGGGCTAAGTTTAAGAATTAAATCAAACGGGTATAATAGAGACGAAGCCCCACGACCTCTGCAACTTATTAGAACGCGATACATCTAACTGAATAACGATGTCTGATTTTCTTTCTAACTTCGATCCTGGAACGAATTCGGAAGCACAGGGGGAATGTGAGCGTTTAGCAACTCTCCTGACGGCGTTTTTTGATGGTGAGGCGACGGCGGAAGAATCACGCCTGGCCCGCCAGCATGTTGTGCAATGCGCGCGTTGCGCTATCTCCTGGGAGTCGTGGAAACGCACTCGTTACCTGTTGCAGACGACACCTGTGCCGCCCGTGCCAGTGGGCTTGCTGGTGCGTATCCTCCTGGCGTGTCGCTTGAGTGCTTTACCCCGGCGCGTTAAGCAACCAGTGAGCGGCGTTGAGCGGTTGCAGCCCACTTCGCTCAAGGCGCATGATGTGGCGATGTTAGAGGCGCAACGGACAGCTTCGCTGCCAACTCCTGATGATGTGCCCTCCGCTCCGCTGGCAGCGGCCATTCCGTTGGTTCCTGTCCCCCCGAACTTGAAAGCAGAAATTCTCAAGCGCACTGTTGGCAGCCAAAAGTTGGAGCTTGAAACACCACCGCTATTGCCCGCCACGACAAAAGCAGGATCGCGCTGGGATTTCGGACTGACGCTAAAGTTCGCTCCGTCGCGCCGCTTTAACCGATTTATGGGGGCCGTGGCTGTGCCCGCCGTTACGGCCTGGATGATTATCGCCAGCCAGCAGGTGCCCCCATCCCAGGTTATTGCGCTGTCCCAGGTGCCAGTGGACTCAACTGTCGCCAAAAGTACCGGCGAGGCGGGGGTGGTTCAAGCGCGTCAACGGTTAGCGAAGTTGCCAATCGCGCCGCCTCAGACTGCCCCGGCGCTAGTGACTCAGAAAGCAAATGTGCAGAGCGTGCCAGCACCCGCAGCGCCGATGACAACGCCAGTGATCGCTATGCCTCATACAGTGGCTCTGGACTCTAATAGCGTGCCGGAGAGCAGCATCAAAATGCCGAAATTTGACCAGGTTGATGCCCACACTGTGCTCGCCGCTTATCACCTGCCCGCTAAGCCAGTCGTAGCGACTATGGCGGATGCAGGTAAGCCGGTAGCAGAAGCGAGGACTAATGATCCTGGCCTTGTTCACATTGCAGTTCGCCCCCAAATTCTCCGGCGTGTGGCTACGCCGCGCTTGACGCTGGCTTCTACTCCCTTGCCTTGGAGCCGTAGCCATCAGGAAATGGCCGAGCAGAATACGGACAACGGCTTGAGAAAGCTCCGGCCCTCCATCATTGACTCGGCCCCCCGCGATGCGAGCAAGGATGATGCGAATGCGCAGGGTGACGATGATACCACAGTGGATGTAAGCAACATTGGCGATCACCGTCCTGAAGAAGTGCGACAAGTCATTGATGGTTATCGAGCCGCTTTGCTTACTGATAGCAGCGATAGCGATGCAACCGATGATGGTAATAGCAGTTAGGAACTTTGGCTAATACAATGACTGGCTGTAAAGAGGAAGGCAAGTTGCCTTCCTCTTTTTATTTGTCGGCTTTATCCTCAAATCATTTGAACAGTTGATGCAAATAATAGTTTGTCATTCTGAGCGCAGCGAAGAATCTTGTAATGGCATCCATAGAGTAGTAGTTAAACCTATCACTCTATGAAGACTATTAGTAGATTCTTCGCTATGCTCAGAATGACACTCTGCAAAAAACCTTAAATCTTTCAATCCGTCTCTAAAACAGTGATTTCACTCCTCATCAACCGCCTGTTGCCAACGTTCTTTTAATAGCTGGGTGATGGGGCCGGGGGCTGCATAAGAATGCTCGACTCTATTAATTTCGGCGGTGTTCAGCGTTCCCTCATAATCCATCTCTGTATACGTTGCGACAGCGCGGGGGCCAGTGGCGGCTGTAGTGATAAACACTTCATCGGCCCCGGCTAATTCATGAGGTGAAAAGATGCCCTGCCGCGACTCAATGCCCATTTCCATCAGCCACTCTAAGATAATCTCTCGCGCAATACCGGGTAGGCAACCACTATCTAAAGCGGGCGTGCGGACTTCCCCCCGGCTCACCCAGAATAAGTTAGCGCGGGCACATTCGCATAAGGCTCCCTGGCTGTTGCATAACACCGCTTCATCAAACCCCTGTGCTGTCATTTCCCGCCATGCCCATTGATGCCCTAAATAGGCTGTGGCTTTGACGCCTGCTAAGGGTCGTCGTGCTTCCAGGCGATAGAGTGAAAGTCCTAACTTCACAGCAGCATTACCGCTAGGGGGACGCTCCGCCACCAGTATTGAAAAATCACTCCCCACGTCACCATTCCAACGCCCATCGCCGCGCCGCGTAAGAGTGAGCCGCGCATAACCATCTTGTATCGAATTTTGGGCTACCACCTGATGCAGTGCCGACTGTATAGTTGCATCCGTGAAAGCAATAGAAATATCAGTCGCAGCCGCATCGTGGCGGAGACGGGATAGGTGTCGTTCCAAGGCGAAGGGATGCCCATGCCATATCCCGATAGTGGTGAAGACGCCCCAGCCTAAAGTCACCCCGGCGGCGGTGGCTGATAGGGTCGCTGCTTCACTTTGCTGGATTTCTCCATTGAGCCAAATCTGCATAGATCATTTGAGTAATTAACAGGTAGGGACATCTTGTGGACAAAGTTGAGGATAAACTCAACGAAACATCTCAAGAATTCATCAAAATCTCCACCATTTTACCTTGTATTAGAATATAATAAATGCAGCCTCAACTTGTACTTGTTACTGGTGGCACGGGCACGCTGGGAAGTGCTATTGTGCAGGCATGTCGGGCCAACTCCCATCGAGTAGTGGCCAATTACCTGCATAATAACCAGCGAGCTGAAGCGTTACAACACAATACGGGTTGTGAGCTATGGCGTGCTGACGTGAGTGACGAGGCTCAGGTCGCAACGATGTTCGCTGCCTTGCCGCCACTTTTTGCTATCGTGCATAGTGCGGCTATTACCCATGATGCGCTTTTAGTGCGTCAATCGCGTGCAGCGTGGGCCGAGACTTTGCAAGTCAACGCGGACGGCGCGTTTCTGGTAACCCGTATGGCGCTCCAGAAATTGCAAGATGGTGGACGTTTGATCTTGCTGGCGTCGCGGGTGGGCGAGCATGGCAATGGTGGACAAGGTGCGTATGCCGCCAGTAAAGCAGCGGTTATTGCCCTGACGAAGTGCGCGGCGCGTGAAGGCGCGGCCCGCCGTCTGGGTGTTAATGCCATTTGTCCGGGTGTAGTGCCCTCAGCGTTGACCGATGCGCTGAGTGAGCCGCATTTAAGGGCGCTGCAAGGCCAGAGTGTGCTGGGATCGTTTGGTACAGCACAGCAGGTCGCCGCTACAGTTGCCTGGTTGTTAAGTGATGCCGCCGCTGGTATATCCGGCCAGGTTATCCACTGCGACAGCCGCATTTGAGGTCGTAACTTTTGAAGCCGTAACTTAAATCTTGAAAATTAAACAGGTTAATTCCTACCATGCGTAATCCTGAACTCCTGGAGTCCATTGAAGATATTGAAGAATTAGCAGAACTTGAACCGAAATTTAACACTGCCAAGCGAACGAGAATAGAGCGAGTCCCCAAAGCACCCAATGCAACATTGCAAAACGGGGCCAGTACGCGCTCGGCCACCTCATTCGTGGCGACGGCCCAGGCGACAGCATTAGCAGAACTACCTGCCGAAGAAACTGTTGATAGTGATTCTGATCTCCTCCGTGAATCTGAACCACTGGCCATTGAGGAATTAGCACCAGCGGAATTAGTATCAACGGAGACAGCTAAACAGCCGCTTAGCCTGGCGGCGCGCATGGCGTTCGCCTTAGCCCCAATTTATGGCACCCTCTATGATTTGCAGATGCAGCTTGGCGGCGGAGTGCGCGTAGTCCGTCAGCGGATTCAAGTGGGACAGTATCCGCGCGGTGTGCCGCCGCTCCGGGCTGCTTATATTTCTGACCTGCACTATGGCCCTACTTCCGGGCGTGTCGCGGCACGCCAGGCATGGCGTCAGGCCCGTGAAGCGGAACCGGATATTTTGCTGTTGGGTGGCGATTTCCTGTATGGCGATGAGCGTGGTCTGCCGTCCCTCTTGCGCGAGTTGCAGCGGTGGAAGCGCAATCCACCACCTGCCGGAATGTACGCTTGCCTGGGCAATCATGATCACTATGGCAACTGCGAAGCTCTTATCACTTGCCTGGAAGCGTGTGGGGTGCGGGTGCTGCTCAATGACGCCGTGGAACTGCCAGCCCCCTGGAATGACGTGTGGATTGTTGGCACCGATGACATCCATGTCGGAGACCCGCAACCGGAGTTAGCCCTGGCGGGGGTGCCAGTGGGAGCCTGTGCCATTATGCTGTCCCATTCTCCTGATATTTGCGAATATAACGCGTTGAAACGTTGCGGCCTGACCCTGTGTGGCCATACCCACGGAGGTCAAGTTTGCTTGCCCAATGGCGACGCACCCTATCTGCCATCGAAATGGGGCAAGCATTATCCTGCCGGGATATTCCGTCATGCGGGGAGTTGGATTTATGTAAGTCGTGGTGTCGGCACGGTCAGCTTGCCCGTTCGCATGTGGGCACCGCCCGATATTGGAGTCTTTGAAATCGTAGGCACTGTGCGTAGCACGACTGCCATGCCGCTGCGCCAGCCAGGACGTAATGGATTCAACCATGAGGAAATAATAAATGCGGATACACCAGTTGGATCGGATACGTTGGATGCAGCTAACCAGAGCAGCACAGAAGTGACGTAAATATGGTTGATGGGCAGCAGGAAAACATCCGGCATAGTAAATCGTCGCCAGTGAAGCGGCACCATTGGGACAGGCCACGCGTTGCGATTACCGGATTCTACGCGGGTTTTTATGTCGGTGCGCAATGGGTTGAATTCTTCTCATCCGGTGGCCCGACTTTGCGCGGCATTTCTGAAGGTTATGCTCCGGGGCCAACTCCACAAAGTTCGGCTGCTTGGTCGTTATTAAGTGGCATTGCGCTTCCTGCTACCCCCGACTTTGCCTGTCTCACATCGCGTCTCCTGGCCGAGTTAAATACCTCTGGCCTATGGCATGAAGCTGCGTTAACCGTTGATCCTCAGCGCGTTGCTATTTCCTTTGCCGCTTCCAAGGGACGGGTGACTATGCGGCCCGATGGAGCTTACCTTTGTGGCGCGGTGGAATCCACGGGGCATTGGCCTGCGCTGGCTTTAGCCCGTTACACCGGAAGCACCGGGCCAGTGCTGTCACCTGTTGCCGCCTGTGCCACGGGCGCGCATACTATCGCTACTGGGGCGCAACTGATTGAAGATGGTTATGCTGATGTCGTTTTGGCGGGCGCGTTAGAAAATGGTCTTACGCCTTTGGTGTTAGCGGGATATAAAAGCCTAGGCGCGATTAGCGCGGCTGGTATCATGCGCCCGTTTGATCGTCGTCGTGATGGCTTTCTGCCCGCCGAAGGCATGGCCTGTCTGATCTTAGAAGATGAAGAAAAGTGCCAGGCACGGGGTGCAGCGATTTATGGCTATGTGGCAGGTTCTTCGATGCAGGCTGATGCCACCGCCATGACAACCATGAACCCAACGGGTGATACTATTGCCAGGGCCATCGAAGTTGCTCTGGCCAAAACCAACCATGCTGGCATTGATTACATCAACGCTCATGGCACGGCGACGAAGCTTAACGATGTGCTGGAAACCAGAGGGATTAAATTGGTCTTTGGCCAGTCGGTGCCAGTTACCGCCACGAAGCCATTAACCGGACATTTACTGGGCGCGACAGGTGCGGTGGAGGCGGTGTTGTGTTTGCTGGCGATGCAGGAAAGCTATGCGCCACCGACTTTAAACCTGGAAGAGCCAGAGGATGAATGCGATCTTGATTATATTCCGCAGCAAGGCCGCACTATGAATATAACCAGTACATTAAGCCTGAGTTACGGCTTCGGCGGCCATTGTGGTGTACTAATCTTTTCAAAATGATAGGAACCACGAATGGACACGAATAGACACAAATAAAATGGATGCTTGATGCTGGATACAGGATAGTGGCTTACTAATCTCCTGTCTTTCCTATTCTGTTTTGCATCCTCTATTCTCTAAAACATTCGTGTTATTTGTGTTCATTCGTGGTTAAACAAGGAGAAATATGCGAGTAGCGATTTTAGGAGCGGGCGGATTAGGTAAAGCCGCCGCGCAGATTGTGGAGTGCAAAGACGAAACGACCCTCGTGGCTGTGGCAGACGCCAGTGGCTTTGTTTATGATCCGGCAGGGGTGCCCGCTGGCGCGGTGGCGCAGGTCAAAGTGGGCGGTAGCGTAGCAGAGTTGCCCACTGGCCAGGCCACCGAAGATTCCATCGGTGAAATTATTCGCTTAGGTGAGCAGATAGATGGTGTCTTCCTCGCTTTGCCGAATCTGCCCAATGAGTTTATTCCGGGTGTAGTCACGCGTTTCATCGAAGGCGGCTTTCGTGGTTCATTTGTGGATGCCCTCAAGCGCACGCGAGCGATGGAAATGATGTTCGATTTAGACGAGCGAATGCGGGCGGCAGAGTGCGTTTATCTCACCGGTTGCGGGGCCACGCCAGGTCTTTTGACAGCAGCGGCAGCACTCGCTGCGCAGAGTTTTGTGAAGGTGGAGAAAGTTGACATCTGGTGGGGTGTGGGCATTGCACGATGGGATGATTACAAAGCCACTATCCGCGAAGATATTGCCCATTTGCCCGGTTATGATGTGGAACGGGCCAAAGCGATGAGCGATGCCGAAGTAGACTCGCTATTGGCACAAACCGAAGGCAAACTGACTTTGCATGAAATGGAACACGCCGACGATGTAATGTTAGAACGCGCCGGGGTTATCGAGCGCGACGCGGTGCATGTGGGCGGCGTGATGGACACTCGGTCGGCGCAGAAGCCCGTCTCGACCACCATGACCCTGACGGGTATCACCTTTGAGGGTAAGCGTTCACAGCACAAGTTTATTCTGGGTGATGAGACTTCGATGGCAGCCAACGTCTGCGGCCCGGCCCTCGGCTATTTGAAGCGTGCCCACTGGCTGCACCAGCGTGGCGTCTATGGCGTTTTCGGTTCGGCTGAAATGATGCCAATGGTCGTAAAATAATTCAGCCCAACTGTTTATGTCGTGGTGAAACTTAATGAATGTAGAAACGCAGCCTGAGTCCGATACGCCCACTGTTGAACGACCTGTCATCAACCACTATGGAGAGCCAGTTGAAGAACTGGTGAAGATTGCCATTGAAGATAATGGCGAGCCATTAGTAGATATTTTTCAGGTGTGCCCAGAACTGAGCTGGGCCGCGAAAAGTCCGCGCTTCGATTTTCCGCGCACTGGCCTGGGACGTGTTACCGTAGCACAGATGCTCAAAACCGCGCAGGGACTATTACCTGAAGGATTACATCTGCAAATCATCGGCGTGTTCCGCAGCTTTGAGGTGCAGCAGATGATGTACAACACGGTGCGTGCCGAGTTTGCGGCGCAACACCCGGATTGGGACGAGGAGCATATTACGGAATATGTAAACGTCTTTTCGGCACCGCCCATCTGGGACACGCCCCCGCCGCATATAACAGGAGGTGCCGTAGACCTCAGCATCATAGATGAAAGCGGCGAGCGGCTGGACATGATTTCCCCTTACCCAATGGGCTGGGAATCAGCACCCTCCGCTATTGGTGGCTTGAGCGAAACAGCCCGCCGCAACCGTGATCTGCTCTTTTCAGTTTTAACCGAAGCGGGCTTAACGAATTTCCCTGGCGAATGGTGGCATTGGAGTTGGGGCGAGCCTGGCTGGGCTTTGCGCACTGGGCGCGATATTGCTCTCTATGGTGCCGTGCCAATGGATCAAGTACCGGATTGGTCGCCGCCCACCTAAGCCCTCACCTCCTCACCTCTCCCACTGCGTAGGCGAGGGGCCGGGGGTGAGGGCCACCACTCACCTCCTCACCTCCTCCCATGTCTTCTCTTGACGACCAACTACAGGCTGATCTTGAACAACGCGAGAAAAGTTGTTTGCGGCGTAGCTTGCGGGTTGTGCCGCCGGGTGTGCTTGATTTAGCCGCCAACGATTACCTGGGTCTCTCACAGCACCCAGCAGTTATTGAGGCGGCTTGTGAGGCGACGCGCAATTATGGTGCAGGGGCGCGGGCTTCGCGTTTGGTAAGTGGCCATATCCCGTTGCACACCCAATTAGAAGAGGAATTAGCTGCTTTCAAAGGTTGCGAGGCGTCTTTAGTTTTTCCTTCTGGTTATCAAGCCAATTTGTCTTTAATCACGAGCTTAGCCGGGGAGCAGGATGTGCTACTTTGTGATAAGCGCAATCATGCCTCTTTGATTGATGCGGTGCGCCTGGCAGGGCAACAAAACACCACCGTCCGCTTCTACGACTCATGGACTAAACTGCGCGCTCTGTTAGAGCGTTACTCACAGGCGCGGCAGCGTTTTGTGGTGACGGATGCCGTTTTTTCGATGGATGGCGATGTGGTAGATTTGCCACAACTCTTCGCCTTAGCCTGCGAATTTGAGGCGTATATAATTTTAGATGACGCCCACGGCACCGGCACGTTAGGTCTAACCGGACGTGGCGCTATGGAGCATTACGGATTGAAAAATGAAGCTGGAATAGAGCGATTTATCCAGATGGGCACGCTTTCCAAGGCCGTAGGATCACAGGGCGGGTTTGTTGCCGGGTCGCGCCTGCTTATCGAATGGTTAGTCAACGCGGCACGGCCCTTTATTTATACGACCGGGTTGAATCCGGCGGCTTGTGGTGCAGCTCTGGCGGCCTTAAAGATTATACAGGGTGAGCCACAACACTTAGCCCGTCTGCGTGAGGTGACACAACGCTTGGCCAGTGGGCTGATAGCTTTAGGTTTTGCTGCGCGTCAACAGCCGTCGCCTATTATTCCTGTTATCGTCGGCGATGAGCAGCCCGCTCTGGCTCTGAGTGATGCGCTTTTGAGACATGGCGTGTGGTGTCCAGCCATTCGGCCTCCAACCGTGCCGGGTGGCACCAGCCGTCTCCGCGTGACAGCATCGGCAGCCCTCAACGATAGTGAAATAGATCGCATTTTAGACGTATTCAATACAACTAAATATTAAGAAAGTAATCAGGTTAATTCGACTAACACCCGCCGCTAAAGCAGCGGGCTGAACCTGAAAGCCCCCTGAACGGGGCTGGCAGAAGCGGAACACCTTCGGCGGTTAGCCCGGCTTTTGGCTCCTATCCCATTGCTTTAGCGGCGAGTTTAATTTTATTTATGCAGCCTCCATCACTTTTTATTACAGGCACGGATACGGGAGTTGGCAAGACTGTGGTGACAGCATTGCTAGCGCTACGCCTGCAAGCGCAGGGTATAAATGTGGGCGTTATGAAACCCTTTGCCACTGGGTGCTGTTGGGAAAATGGCGGGTTAGTTAGCGAAGATGCGCAGTGGCTTAAAGAAATCACAGGCGTAACGGATGATTTAAGTCTTATTAACCCAATTCGCCTGGAGGAGCCATTAGCTCCTCTGGTGGCAGCCCGACGTTTAGCAAGCCAAGGCCCTGCGGCGCATAGAGACTTTATGCCCGAAGTTATGGCAGCCTATCAGGAATTACAGCGCCGCCATGAATGTGTCCTTGTAGAAGGAGTGGGTGGTTTGTTGGTGCCGCTTCAGGAACAGCAAAATGGTGATGCAGGCGTTCCATCTCTAAAACTGCCACTTTTTACCTGCGCTGATTTTGCTAATCTCTTAGGTTTGCCCGTTGTGGTTGTGGCACGGCGCACTTTAGGAACGATCAATCACACCGCTTTAACGTGTCAGGTGCCGTTGCGTCCACCAGCTCATTTTGCGGGCTTGGTTTTCTGTGATGCCCACCCTGTTGAGACTGAGGATGTTGCTATGCAAACAAGCCCTGCCATTATTGCCGAGATGACGGGCTTAACTATTTGGGGCACTGTGCCTTACTTGCCAGACCTCTCGAACGAAATCTTAAATCGGGTGGCGCAAGAATTCTTGGTCTTGCCGTAATCTTGTTAATAGAACAATTTTATTGTGGGGCCAGAGGCGTGCCGTAGATGTTAGTTTTAGGGGCGGGAGTGGCAGGAGCCTGCGTAGCACCAGGCGTGCCGGAGGCGTTGGCTGCCGGGGATGAAGCGGCTCCGGTATTGTAAATGGAAGTAGGGCCATTGCTGCCTGGAGTGCTGCTGACTGCATTGCTGGCACTATTATCTACGGGTGCTGTGGGTTGAGCCTTGGTGCTATAGACGGTCGCTGTTATGGGAATGGGACGGGTAATCCAAAGGTAATAATAAACTGGCCAGATTAGCAGCAAGGCACTCAAAATAAAGAATGGCACCCGCACGCCCTGCTGAATTTTTGGGTCTTCCCGTTGATCGGGGCGAATACTTCCAACTTGATAAAGTAGGTTAGCCCATTGCTCGCGCGTTTTGCGGTCGGTGGCGGCAATGAAGGCAAGGCCCAGTAGTATGATAGAGGGTAAAACGCGCAGCAATACCTGCAACCATATATCAGTCGGATTTCTCATCATAGGAAATCAACTGCCTAAGTTTCCTTTTAATTAAACAATGTGGCGGATAAGGTGTGTGGCGGACGAATAACTGTAGTATGCCACAAAGCGACTGTTGATACAGCGTTACCGGGGCTAAGTACATCAAAAAGGATGCGCGGTTCGCGCACCCTTTTATTTTTGTGTAGCCCTCGCACTAACCGCCCAGAGGAGTCTTACAGAGGGCGTCCCACTGAGCAAAGTCGAAGTGAATATATTTGGCATGGCCATCACCGTATAAGATGTTGGTGCCACCAACGCCATTCCCCGCCTGCCACTGTAAATCATTGACGCCAGCATGGATATTCATTTCTGGTTGAGCAGTGCTATGCTGCGAGCCTAAACCACAGAAAAGCACCGGATATTCCGAAGGCTTATTTAAAGCGGCGAGGCTAGAGGGTGACAGAGCGGTGCCAGGCACGCCAATCACATTGTTAGGTGGTGACAATAAATTGCCCTTGGCATCCTGGCCAGTTAAAAAATCGTAGTTGCCCACGAAGTTAGCGGTGCCGGGGTAAGCGCCATTCCAGGACGGGCAATTCCAGATTTGAGTGCTCTTAATATAAGGATCAACGACATTGACTAAAAATTGAGCCGCTGGCGGCGGCGGGCTATTTAAAGCCGCCCAGAAAGGATGGCCAATGGGAAAGCGTTCGTCATAATCCTGGTTGTATTGCATAATTCCCAGGCCAATCTGCTTCATATTAGAAATACAGACGATTTTGCGCGCTTGTTCGCGTGCTCTAGAGAACGCCGGAAAAAGCATCGAAGCGAGGATGCTGATAATGGCAATAACCACTAAAAGTTCAATCAGGGTAAAACCAGCGCGGTTTTTACCAGAGGAGCGAACGAGACTTGAATTGGACATAGCGAATCCTTCCGCAAAAGCGACACTGCTGACCTGAGACTATAGCTTCAGGTAAGACCTGAAACCAAGTGACGATGCTTTACAGCACTTTATTTTAAGAGAACCTCTTTATGAGACGCTCTCTTCTTATTGATAAAGCTGAGGTTCGCACTAACCCTCAGTGATGTGGGGCTGTATCTGGTGTGACAACTTCATGCGACAAATGATTAAAGCGCAATAACTAAAACCGAACTGGACTATTGGGTATCTAAAGACTATTGAGTGTCTAAAGATTGAGCAGTTTCTTCCAGAGCGGTATCGCTGGCGTCACTTTCCTGTGGTTGAGTGTCAATCTGAAAGCTCACTTTGCCCTGCACAATCTCATCAATCGCCACGCTGAGCGGGTTGGGCGTGCGTACTTCGGTCAATGGAGTAGCACCGCTTTGCAATTGACGGGCGCGTTCGGCAATGGCACGGGCTAACGCATACTTACCGCCCGGCACGCGCTTCTTGAGTTCTGTAATATTATCTAATGGCATCTATTGTCCCTTGTGGTGGAATAATGACTTTTAATGTTTTTATTGGTTGCTCAATGCATAAGACATTATTGCAGCCGATAGGTTGCATCCAGGTTTCACACTGGTAACGAGTGAATTCTACTATAAATTTGCTCAACCTGCCGCAATTACCTAAGAACCTACTAAAGTCTTTATTTTTAGCAGGAAGACAGGAGGTGCAGGAGAGCAGGAAAGTTGAAGTGAGAAGACACAATGCTAAGCTTGTCTGAAGCGTGTCCCCTAGTTTGTGCTTAGGAGCTAACCTTCCACCTTTTCCTTCCTTCTCTTCTTGCTCTCCTGTCCCTCCTGTCTTCCTGCTAAAAGATTAAAAGCCCCTACTGCTGGCGTTTTCAGTAGACTCTTAATTGATGGAATCTACAGACACAACACCGACAATTATAGAGAATCCGCGTGTGCAACAGCTTATCGAGCAAGGGGCACAGAGCGGCGAAGTATCTTATCACCTGATTAACGAACTGCTGGGCGATTTGCAGGTGGATGAGGACGAAGTTGAAGTTCTCCTCGAAGCCCTGGAACGGCGCGGCATTGCTATCGTGGATGAGCAACCTGAACCGGAAGCGAAACCGGGTAACGGTGAAGCCAGCGGGAATGGTCGTTCCAGTGCCGCCAAGTCACCATCTGCAACGAACACAACTTCATCTAATGCTGCCCCGGCTGCCCGTCGCCATTCTGACTTGGATGAAGCTTTAGCGTCGTTGGAAGAACTATTAGCCGCCAGTGAACTACCATTCGACGCTGAGGCGGAAGAAGAAGAGGATGCAGAGCCGGGTCGGGTCGTGGAGGATGCCTTTCGGCAGTACATGAATCAGATGGGGCGTGTGCAGTTGCTCAACCCCGAAGAGGAGCTGCGTCTGGCCCGTCAAGCCCGTAACGGTACCCCTCAGGAACAGGCAGACGCTAAACAGAAGTTGGTGGAAGCCAACCTGCGCCTAGTGGTCTATATGGCGCGTCGCTATGCCGACCGTACCACTTTGCCTTTGTTGGATGTTATCCAGGAAGGCAACATTGGCCTGATGCGTGCTGTGGAGCGCTTTGACCCGGAGCGGGGCCATCGCTTGAGCACCTATGCCACCTGGTGGATTCGCCAGAGCATCAACCGCGCCCTGCGCGACCACATGCGCTCCATTCGTCTGCCAGCCCATTTAAGCGAAGCCATTAAAAAGCTAAACCGCCTGCAACGCGAACTGGCCCAATCGCTGGGCCGCCAGCCGTCCAAGCAGGAATTGGCCGAAGCATCGGGCCTGACTGTGGTGCAGGTGGATGAGGCGCTTCATGCGGGGGCGCAACCGCTTTCTCTGGAAACACCCGTGGGCGAAGACCAGGACGTAGAACTGGGCGAATCTGTCTCTGACCCAGATTCGGATGCAGCCATGTCCGTGCTGTCGCAGAGCGAATTGCGCGAAGAATTGAGACGCGCCCTGGAAGGGCTGAGTGACCGCGAGCGAGCCGTTATCTTAAAACGCTTTGGCCTGGGGGATTATGCTACCACCGGCCCACGTTCTTTAGAAGACATCGCCCAGGAGATGAACCTCTCCCGCGAGCGAGTGCGCCAACTGGAAATCCGCGCCTTGCGCAAGCTCCGCCGCCGCTCCCGCGTAGCGGCTTTAGGCGAGATGTTTGGCGGGGGTGATGAGGAATAAACTCTTCACTAACCTCAAGCTGCTTTGTTACAATTTAGTGTGCTGCGTGCTTGGGCCCATAGCTTAATGGTTAAAGCAACACACTCATAATGTGCGGACTGGGGGTTCAAATCCCTCTGGGCCTATTTAAGTGAGCATAAACAGCCTGCCTTTCTTTTCTGAAGGGTAGGCTGTTTGCTTACTGCTCGTCAGTCTTCTCTTCAGTTAGTCACTCTAACCGCCAAAAGCGGCGAAGCCATCGGTGTGGAGGGCTTGCAGCATAATGAGGACGCGTTCAGCCGTGCGTGGATAGCGGTAGGGCAGTTGCCGAAGCTGAGTTATGCCGCTGTTACTCGACTCCATTTTGTTACTAATTTGGTTGATAGCGGTTTGGTCAGGGGCGTCGGCATCTAAGCACCAGGCGAGGAGATCATGCAGTGGTGCTTCCAACTTGCTGCGCGAACCGTGAAACTTGGGTAGCACTTTCATTAGGATAGCGGCATCGAAAGCGGCATCAAGGGGCTGGACTGTGTCGGTGGGGGCAAGTAAAGCATTCGCTTCCGCAGCCGCCAGAAATGCAATGATTTCATCAAAGACACGATAGCCAAAGTGCAGGTTGTAAGGCTGCAATAAATCGTTGAGATTTTGCAGGCGAGTGCGTAGGATGGGGTGAGTTGCCACATATTCCGCAACAGCAGTTTTCCTAATTTGGGCAAACGTGCCCCCGCTGGTGAAAGCTTGAAGCACGCGCTGTTTTTCGCCCTCATTGGGGAGTGCAGAGGTGTCTGCGAGTTGTGATGGGTAATTGTGAAAATCCACGTCGCGCAGTTCAAGTGTAAAGGCGCGGTCAAGAACTCTGGGGCTAAAAGCATGAGTGGTTTCATCTATGTTAACGGTTCCGATAAAGTAAATGTTAGGCGGTAAAAACAGCTCATGCGGCGGCAAATCACCTTCGGCTTCGGTCGGGTAATGCAGGCGTAACGGCTCACGCGTCAGGCCATGCTCATCGCGTCCCGCTTCCAGGACACTTAGCAGATCGGACAGGTAAAACTCTACCCGCGCTAAATTCATCTCATCTAAAATTACCAGCCAAGCCAGTCCATCCCCGGCGCGATAGCTTTGTGCGGCCCGTAAGAGGAAACGGAGCAACGGTGTCCATTCGTAGCAACAGGTGAGAGGGTTATAATAACCGAGCAAGCTTTTGCTGTCGCGCCAGTCGGGGCGAACAGAAAGAAAAAGCGAATTCTTTTCGTGCTGCCCTGACGGTTTCTTTGGTGGGGCTTTTGGCTGCGCTTTGGATGGGCTGTCCGTGTAAAGGCGGAAGTTGATTAGGTCTTGATCGGCATCTAATTCTGGCTCTAGTAACAGCGTGTCGCCAGATGTTAAGTTCTTGTTGAGCCATTGCCGTGCCGCACCCCGCAGGTGCAGTTGAATCGTATCTGTATCTGCATAAGCAGCATGAGCCAGACGGCAGCTTTGGCTATGCCCATCGAAAGTGACCAGCACTTCCTTGGTTTGACCCATCTGTGGCAAATCAAAGAGTCGGGTGGCTTGGCGGGGCAGCAGCAAGCGGCCATATTTCAGCATATAAGGTTGAAGCGTAATGGTGATAGCGCCATCAGTCGCCGTGACCTCGGCAGTGGGTTGTGGTAAGAGTTCTGCAAAGCTTTGGGCCAGGCGCGTCTTGCCCGTGCCGCTGATGCCGCTTAAGATGACGAAGCCTTTGACTTGCAGCGCGGTGTAGAAACTCGCTATCTGCCAGGAGGTGAAGTGTAGGCCGCGACTGCTAAACCAGTGGTCAAGAAGCGAGGGAAGATTAAGCTCTGGAGTCTCTGCTCCATCTTGTTGACTGAGCGACTGAATCTCCCCCACGTAACTTGGGTTGGGAATCTCTACGCTAAGAGTACTTTGTAAATAGCTAATAACACCCGGCGAGTGCGCTTCATACCAGGTCGTGCGTTTCCGCCTGCTCGCAGCTTCCTCTATAAGCCGGGTGTGAGCATCTTGTAGAAGTGGTATTGCTTGCGATAACTTCGCAGTGGGAAGCCTCAAGCCGATGGCATTTGGGACGGTGCGATAGTGACCCTTTTTGCCGAATTCGCCCCATTTTTTAAGTTGCCTGCGGGCTTGATCTGATAAGCTCGTATCATCCAGCACCACATAAACTGCGCCAGACTCAATGACAAACGCCTCGGTATTACCGATATTGAGCCGCACCAAGTCTTTGAAAAGCGTGATGCCCCAGGCATCCGCGCTGATATTATTGGCCTGGTTGATAGAGCTTGTTAAAAAGGATAAGGCAATGCGCCGTGTCTCGGTCTGTGGCAATAGTTGTTCGATGACCAACCGCGCGGCGTCGGCACTAGCGCGGTCTAGCTTAGCATTATTTGAAGTTTTAGCAGCCATGTTAAAAGCTTATATATCTCTACAAGTTTGCGGTTGCTGTGGTTAGCAAATCAAGTTACTGAAGAGGTCGTGGCTTAATGGTTCGGGCTACTGCTTTTATCCAGCACGATTCTAGAGTGGCCAGAGACGTGCGAAGCTATAAGCCGGTAGCAATATCGTTAAGACCATAGTAAGTCAAGCTGCTCCCTCGGTAGCTTGTCATTGCTTACGGAGCGATAGCGTAGTCGAGGAATCTTTGAATGCGTCTATTACACTTAACAGTAAGATTCCTCGATTCCACTCCCTGCGGTCGCTCCGTAAGCAATGACATTGCTACTAATAAATAGCAATTTGGGTTAATACCATTCTTAATTTACTACTGTAAGGTACCCGCATGAAGCCCGATCAATCTGCTTTTGTCTCCACTATAAAGCAGTTTTTCAATTCCTTCGATGGCCGTTTCCTGCTTTTGTTGACGCTATTAGGAGTCATTGAAGCGTGGCTGTTTCTGGGTTTGCTCGGTCAAGCTTACGCCCCCATTCAAGGCGGTGATGGCCCCTTCTACAATCGTTTAGCGATCAACTTGATGGATCATGGTGTCTGCTCTTATGCCCTCCAACCACCTTACCTGCCGACCGTGGAACGTCCGCCGGGCTACCCTTTATTTTTAGCCGCTATTTACCTGGTAAGTGGGCGCTCAGTGCTGATGGTGCGTCTCGTGCAATTCGCTTTTTTCACAGCTACGGCCTGGCTGCTTTATCTGTTGGCGTTGCGTTTCGTGAATCGTGCGACAGCAGTCGTTACGGCATTGTTGTGCGCGACTTACTGGCCATTACTGGTTATGCCTGTCTTCCACCTGACCGAAACGCTGGCAACGTTCTTAGCGGTATTATGCGTTTATTTATGGGTGCGGGCTATGGAGTATATCGCCCATCCACAAAGACAAAGATGGTATGTGTTTTTAACGGGCCTGATGTGCGGCGTTGCCACTCAGATACGCCCTTCATTTGTGTTCTTTGTGGTGATGCCAATGGTCGCTTTTGCTGTGCCCGCCTTTGCCCCCGGTAGCCAGGCGATGTCCCTGCGCCAACGCCTGAGCGGTTGTGGATTGATGGCTTTGGGTTATGCCCTTTGTATTGTGCCCTGGGCGGTTCGTAATACCATTGTCGCCCATCGTTTTTTACCAGTTTCGGCCAATGGCGGTTTAAGCCTTTATGTCTCGGCGCAGCAATATGCGGGGGAAAGAACCTATGAGATGACCAATAGCGATTGGCAGGCCGTCATTAAGGAGCGTAAACAGCATCTTGACGCGGTTGCCGCCAAACTTGCCCATTCACGCGCTACTGGGGCGGATAGCGATATAGCCCCTTCCGTACAGTTGGAACTGGTCTCTAACGCTCAATTTACGCAGGAAGCCAAACAGAAGTTCGCATCGTGTGGGCTGGGGCGGATTTTGCGTAGCTTACCACACCGGTACTTAACTTTTTGGGGGAGTAACGATGACCCGCCCTGGACGCCGCAGAATTTCACACGCAACATAATCCTTGGCGTCCTACTGGTGGCTGGTATATGGTTATACCGGAAAAATATCAAGATGCACTGGCCGCTATGGATGATGCCGCTTTATCTGATGGCCGTGCATACGCTTTATCATATAGAGTATCGTTATTCATTCCCGGCCCGACCTTTCCTGATGATTTACATCAGTAGTATGCCCACCTATCTGTTGTCTCGATTGCCCTTTAAACCCTTTGGCAAGTAGCACTTATCGCTCCGCTGGAGTCATGGCTAACGCGCCAATGCCAGAGAGATGGCTTAATAGCAGATCACGTAAGGTGTAACTTACCAAGCGCCCATTCTGGGTGTCGTAGAAGATGGAAACCTGCCCCGGATAAAGGCTGACTGCTGCCCGCACGCCAAGGGCATCGCGGTAAGTGTGCATCTTATAGAGGTCGGCCCGGTTTGCGGCAGCCTGGGGGGAATCCTCGTCCTCCCTATCATCAAACCGGGCGGCTTCAAGACTCTGGCGGTTTAAGCGAAATTTGGCATCTAACACGACCTCAGCACGGCCATTGATTATCCATGTAAAGTCAGGTCGGAATGTAGTCGAGTAGGCCCTGGAGGATTGGTTATAGATAAGTTGTGCTCCGGTGCCAAAGCGGGCTGCTGTTTGCCTTTCTAAGCCTCTCGCATCAGAAGTGCGCAAATCAATGACCGGAGTTTCCTGTAACATCTCTGCGATTGCTTCAACCAGCGCAAAAAACGTCCAAATTTCATAGAGAAGGGCAATGTCGCGCACATCTATGGCTTGCTGTAAGGTGGCGAAAAGAGGTCTGCGCGCCTGTTGGAACATTTGCCACAGGTTGAGCAAGTCTCGATAACCATCACGTCGCAATAGAACTTGTGAAGTTGTCGGAAGTCGCTGTAGTGGGCCCACCTCGGCAAAGATGGGATGCGCTATCGTTTGCTGAAGAAACTGTCGCACCCCATCTATTTGCTGTTGTCGCTCAGGGGAAACTTGATGCCACCAAGACTGTCGGGTGAGTTGGGTAATCGTTAGCAACAATTCATGGGTAAAAGCTAACACAAAGCGATTTTCGGGAGTGTCATAAGTTTCGGTTACAGCGCGTTGGCCAACATGAGCCGGGGCATGACCGCCCAGCCGTTTAGCGAGTGGGAAACTAGGCGCAGGCACCCAATCTTCCGGTGCGTGCAGAATACTCATTAAGGTGTCGGCATCAGCTTGAGTCGCTTCAGCAAGACGAGCCAGGATCGGCTCATCATAAAGTTCGCGGTGCGGTGCGGCCTGAATAATGGTTAGGGCGGCTTGCAGCGAAGGGGCGTAAGCCAGCAAAAAGTGCAGGATGAAAAGCGGGGTGGCGGGTGCTAAAGAGTGAGTGACACCCCGGCTAGTTGAGGTCTGGAAAGTAAAAGGCAGGCGGGCAGCACGCCGATAAAGATCATCTAAAAGGGCTTGCAAGAAAGTGAGATGAGTGGCGGGCGTCGGCAATTTAGGCGAGATGATTTCAACTTGCAGCGGAGGGCAGAGCGGGCGTGACCCGGCAAATGGTTGCAACGAGGCCAGTCCCAGGCGGTTTTCAAAACGTAATGAAAATAAAGAATCGTAAACTGGCTTGATCCAGGTTTCGTTGATCCTTAAACGATCCGCATCAGGATATTGAAGCCAGTAGTCCACCCATTCATAGAGATAATGCGTGGCCGGAGCCAGAGGTTCTTGCAGGTCGGCGGGAATGGAGCTTATTCCATTGTCATCTTTAGACCAGAGTTGGCCCGCGCCAAAATTAGGAGTGAAAGTGGGACTGAGCATAAGTGTGCCAGTAGAAGTCAAGCTTAGGATTGACGCAGCCCCGCTGCTAAAGCAGCGGGCTGAGTTAGGAAGCCCGGTGAACCGGGCTGGAGACGCCGTCATAGCCCCGTTCAGGGGGCTTGTTCCTTCAGCCCGCTGCTTTAGCGGCGGGTTGTGCATCAGCCCTAAATCTTTAGTATAAGCCCTGACGCCTGCTGATTAACATAGGAGAGTCTTATGTCTGAATTGTTGAACCAGGAAAAACTATCGCGTCGCGCCTTTATCAAGAATATCGGTGCCGGAGCCGTGGCGGCCACCGTGGCTCCCAGTCTATTGCAACACACCCTCGCTTATGCGGATGATGCTACACCCCAGAAACCCGCCATTGTCGGAGCGGGCAGGCACACCTATGAGGTCGTGCCCAACTGGGGCAAATTGCCCGAAGGGGTCAAGTATGGCTACACGCATGGTGTGGTTGAGGATTCTCAAGGCCACATCTTTATTCACAATCAGAGTGATGATGCCATTATTATCTTTGATCCCGATGGCAAGTTCATTAAGTCGTGGGGTAAAGATTTCAAAAATGGTGCGCATGGGATGCAGTTGCGCAAAGAGGGCAATATGGAATACCTCTATCTCGCCGATTATGCACGGCATATCGTGGTCAAGACAACCTTAGATGGTGAGGAAGTCTGGACGCTGCATTATCCCAAGGAAGCGGGGGTCTACGAGAAGGAAGAGCAATATAAGCCAACTAACGTCGCCTTTGGCCCAAATGGTGACTTCTATGTAGCGGATGGTTACGGCCAGAGCTACATCCATCAATACAATCAGAAAGCGGAGTATATTCGCACCTGGGGCGGCAAAGGCGATACGCCGGGTAAGATGAACTGCCCGCATGGTATCTGGTTGGATACGCGAGGCCAGACCCCTATCCTGGTGGTGGCAGACCGTGAAAACCATCGCTTGCAAAACTTCACCTTAGACGGGCAGCACATCAACTTCGTAACTGATGAACTGCGTCGTCCCTGCCATTTTAGCCAGCGCAACGGTGACCTATT
Organism: Abditibacteriaceae bacterium; assembly: GCA_019239895.1. GTDB lineage: Bacteria > Armatimonadota > Abditibacteriia > Abditibacteriales > Abditibacteriaceae > JAFAZH01. The sequence goes on from JAFAZH010000036.1 coordinate 81,852, forward strand.
AATTCCTGACTTGCATGGACGCGTCACGATTTTTGATAAAGACAACAAACTCATAACTCATTTAGGTGATAGCCCCGACATCTGGAAAACTCCAGGGTGGCCTAACCTCGCGCCCGAAAAGCTCACCCCTGGCAAATTCAGTTCACCCCACGCGGCGATCTGGGATCACAACGGCAACATCTATGTCGTGGAGTGGATTAACTATGGCCGGGTCACCAAACTGCGCCATATCGCGTAATTAAAGTTGAATTAACAAATCAACCACAGAGACACCGAGGCACAGAGAAGATTTGAGAAGATGGAGAATTGAGGATCGTATCAGAAATTGCTATTTCGATCCTTCTATCTTCTATTCTCTTTCTTATTCTCTGTGCCTCGGTGTCTCTGTGGTTGATTTATGAGAGAGGACTAATGTACTTTATAAATTGCAGCACCCTCATTGGCATATATCTGGGGCAACTTGAGTTGTTGAGATAAGGCCGAACTACTTTCTCCCCCTATCGCTTTCTCATAAGCACCGTTGAAAACATAGCGGATATGATTGGCGCGCAGGAAAGTCCGCGCTTCATCCTCTGCCATTGTGCCGCGATAAAAGCGCAGCACCTGGTCAAGCTTGCTCTCTTGATTCAGAGTTTCAGCCCAATGTCCATTGTAAGCATACATGCCTGTCTCGCGGGGCACGTAATTGCCGATGTAGGGCATACACAGCACGACTTGTGGTTGTGCTGGATCGGTTTGTTGTGCCAGGAATTGGAGTGCTGCGGCATCACCGCTCATTAGATACAGGGGGGGTAACATACCGGGGCGTGTGGTGTTATTGTCTTCGGCGTTATGCAGCGTCCAAATGATAAATTGGCCCGATGAGATACAAGAAATTGCCACCACGGCAATGAGAATGGCGCGTTGGATTAACTGTGAGGGTATGCGGGCGACTAACCAGACCAAGCCGCAGGCAGCTAAGAAACAAAGCGGTAGGTGAACGCCTTCAATCATCTTGCGGGCGAATGAGAAAATAGAAGTTGGGATATAGATAAAAGCTAAGGTGACCACAGCCCACAAGGTCATTAAGCGCACCCGCACTTCGCGCCAGGTAATCACTGCTCCCAGAGCGGCCAATAAAATGAGAGGGCCATAAGAGAGCAGGATATGGAACAGAGCCGGTGGCGGCGTTTTAGTGAGAGCTTTAGCACTGAATTCGTGACTGCCGCGAAAAACGATCCACTGCCAGGCGATGGGAACAAGCGCGCAAAGAATAACCAGCAAGGGTGCTAACCAGCTCGCCTGCTGTGGCTTGTTTATAGAAGTAGCATCGGTTGTTGCATTTTCTGGATCATTCATATTAGGTGCAGGCCGCAATAGCAAACTGTGCAGCATCCAGAGCAGTAAGGTAACAGTGAGAGGCAAGCCATCATAAGTGTGGATATTGCCCAGGATAAGTGCCGCTGCACCGGCTCCCAGGGCATAGCGCAGATTCCCCGTCTGCTGGGCTTTAAGAGTCCATAGATAGATGACCGCTAACAATCCAATAGAGGCTATAAAAAGCGGGAAGATATAAGCGGAAGTAAAAGTGAACGCTTCCGGCATCATGGGGAACGATTGATCGGGACGATCAATAAAAAGGTAGTGCTTGAAAAGTGCGGGGTAGAGATTTTGTAGCCAACCTGTGCCAGACGAAAGAGCAGCCAGCCAGAGAGCCACCAAGCGCACCCGCTTATCGTGGGTGAGCGCACAGCAGAGCAAATAAAATACGTAAAGTGCCAGAGCTGTGCTGAACAGCCTGGATGCTTGATAAAGCCATATCAGTGGAATATGCGTCACGGCCCCCGTAATGCCTAAGACAAAGCAGAAAATGTTGTTAAAGAGAGGACGCTCACCATTATCCAGGCTTTCGGTCGTAAAGAGATCGCGGAAGAAGAAGTGGCCTTGAGAAGCTTGTTTTGCCCAGGCTAAATGCACATTCTGGTCATCGGGATTATAAAGCAAACCTTTATATACCATTCCCTGGTTAATCATGGTTGCTGCCCATAGATAGGGGAGAGAGATGACCAGCAGGGTAACGGCGATAGCACCCCAGACGCGGCGACGTTCAGTCGTGGAAGAATCAAGCACAAGTGCTATTTTATCGTAATCTTAACTCTGCTTGATTCAACACAAAGAACACAAAGAGGGACACAAAAGACACAAAGATGACAAAGAAAGGAATCATCCGATAAATCGTAATTTATAATCGTTCTGTGTACTTTGTGCATTCTTTATGGTCTTTGTGTTGAAAGGCAAAGTGTTAGCGTGGAACTAAGGCTGCCGTGTTGCGATTCGCTGGATACGTGGGTTATAATGCTGCTCAAGCACAGCGGGTTAGGAGGGGCGTTCACGTTGCCTCCCAGGCATTGACTAAACCGCTCGGATCAGGGTGGAGAAGCAGGTTAAGATGGCGAGAAATGATGACAGAAGCCGGGCGCGTGGCCGGAGCGCCGGATTAGGCGTAAAGCTCGTACGCGTCGTACGCACTGATACCTCCGAAGTCTATATCATCTGGCAAGACGACACGCGCCTGGGACAGATGGATATTCACTATGGACGCGATCTTATCCATGCCACCCTCGTCTTAGAAAAAGACCTGGATGCTGACCAACAGAGCGACCTCGTGGATCAACTCGATCAGGATATTGTGATTTCCCATTTGCCCCAGTTTGCCCGCGAAGATTTCTTAGTCACCGTCTTTCGGGGCACCGAATTGGAATCATTTTCGGATGGGGAACCAGATGTCGAAGATGACGATGAAGATAGTGATGAAGAGTATTAGTGAATTTTGAGTTTTGAATTTTGAGTTCTGAATTAAGGATTGCCTGGCTTAAAATTCAAAATTTAGAATTCAAAACTCAGAACTCAAAACTCGTCCCGCCATGTTACCATTTTTCAAGCGACCAGTAGCGGATTCTAATACTGTGCGCGCCGACATCCTCTGGCGACAGGGCAGCAAGCTACTGGAACAACGGAAATATGATAAAGCGATAAGCTCGATGCGTGAGGCTTATGAAATTGAGCCAACGCGCTTGGAGGGACGACTGAATCTGGGGGCGGCGCTCTATTTGACGCAGCATTATGAAGAAGCAGCCACGCACCTGAACTATGTCTTAGCCTTTGACCCGCAGAACTCGATGGCGCTGCTGAACCTGGCGGCGTGTTATGATGCTCTGGGTCGTATGGATCAGAGTATTGCCACCCTCGAAAAATTAGTGGCTGACCGCCCGCAGTGGAAAGATGCCCACTATAATTTAGGGGTCGCTTATTTCAAGCAGGAACTCTATGAGAAAGCGGTGGATGCGCTTAAAGCGGAGTTGCAGCTAACGCCCAACCATGAAGCGGCGCGTACCCTCTTGAATAAAATCTATCTGCTGCCGCCCTCGAAGACCCATATCGGCGAAGCAGGCGCACCATCTCCTGCTGTAGATTCTCTCTCCGTTGGCGCTCCGCCAGGATTTCAGGTAGACCATAAGTAGTGTGATGTATTAAGTAGTGCAATTTATTTTTACAGATAAGGAATTTCAATTTAATAGGCGCAATCCATCTTTTATCTGTTATGGCGATGTGCCTGTGCTGCTGATCTTTTAATCGTCTTTCATGCTTGCTCTTATTCCTCTCGATAATCGTCCCTGCAACCTGCGGTTTCCTCAACAAATTGCGGCCATCGGTGGTAGCAACTTACTGACACCTCCCGAAAACTTACTGGGCTACTTTAATACTCCAGGCCAACCGGAAGATTTGCGTCTATGGCTGGAACAGTTGCCAGCAGTAGAAGCCCTGATCGTCTCGATTGATATGCTGGCCTATGGCGGACTGGTTGCCTCGCGGCGCACGGCAGTCACCGAAAAGGACGCTTTGGCGAACCTGGAGGTATTGCGCGAATTCCGCCAGGCCCGGCCCACAACGCCCATCTACGCCTTTAACATCTTGATGCGCCTGGCGGTGACGATGGACTCGGACGAAGCCATTGCCAATTACTACAACGTCATGCGTTATGCGCGTCTGGTGGACGAAGCCGAGCGTTTTAATTCGGAGCATTTGCGCGATGAGTTGCACAAGGTGCGCTCGGAGATTCCCCAGGGCGTGTTGCGCGAATATCTGGATGCCCGTGCCCGCAACAATGCTGTCACCTGCCGCATGATTGACTGGCTCGCTGAGGATGTGTTTGATTACCTGCTCATCACCCAGGAAGACGCCACCGAGTTTGGCTTGCACCGCCGCGAACAGAACGCTCTCTTAGACCGCATTGCACAACGCGGTGTGGCCGATAAGACCTCACTGCACCCCGGCGCAGACGAAGCGGCACTGACTATGCTGGCGCGGCACTGGGATACACGAGTGAAGTTGCATGTGCATTGGTCGAGCCTGGAAGATGCCCACCACATCGCGCCCTTTGAAGATCGTCCTTATGATGAAGCCCTCACGCAGCATGTTGAATCTATGCGCGGCGTGCTGATAGATGATAGAGTAGGACATACCCCCAGTCAAAACGGCACCAACGGCACGGGGGGCAGTGCCGATTTTGAACTCTTTGTTAATGCTCCAGTGGGTGGCTGGCCCAAAGATGAAAACGAAGCCGAGCAAACAGCACGGGCCGCTCGCCTCACAACTTTTGTGCGTGCTTTAGCCGATGCAATCGAAGCGGGTCGCCAGGTCGCCTTATGCGATGTGGCTTTCCCTAACGGCGCGGATAACGTCTTGATGGCCGAATTGGAAAAGCGCAAGTTGCTCGGCAAGTTAGCCGTTTATGGTGGTTGGAACACGGCAGGTAACACCACCGGCAGCGTCCTCGCCCACTGCGCCGCCCTCAAACGAGCCGAAGACCTGGCAGCCACCCCTTCATCCCTCATCCCCCGTCCCTCATCCCTGGCTCTCAGTCGGCAATTTCTTTTTGAGCGTCTGGTAGATGACTGGTTCTACCAATCGCGGGTGCGGGCGAGGGTGGAGAAAGCGGCGCGGGAACAGGGACTTTCACCGATTAATCTGATTGATACTTATGAACCAGTAGAAGCGCAAACGCGCCGCGAGTTGCGCGGCTTTGCCCAACTTTTAGCGCAACGTCATTTTGGTACAGCGTTGCAAGGATGCGAAGTAATGTTGCCCTGGCATCGCACCTTTGAAGTGGATGTGCGTGTTAAACTTGTCAACAGTCAATTAGTGGATGCTAATCCATCTGAGCTTAAAACGGCTGATGCTATATCAGTGTCCTAATTGACTTGTCCAATATAATTGCTGAGGCTCGCTGCCATGAGATATATGTCGCTCCAAGACGCAGGTTTGAACGCTGAGGAAACGCAGCAACTTTTAGAAGCTCTGGCGGCTATCCGGCAGGGTGATTTCTCAGCGCAGATGTCAACCAGTCAAAGCGGCATGGCAGGTGAAGTCGCTGAATCTGTTAATGCTCTGGTAGATCAGTTGCAAAAGTTCGCTGTAGACGTTTCGCGGTTGGCTGCCACTACCAGTGTGCAGGGCAACTTTGGCGCACAGATGTCCTCAGCAGGGGCAACGGGCATCTGGAAAGACTTGACCGACAATTTGAACCATATGAGCCTTATTCTGGCGACCCAGGTGCGCGATATTGCCCGTGTTGCCGATGCGGTGGCGCAGGGCGACCTCTCGCAGAAAGTCATTGTCACCGCCGAGGGCGAAATGGGAGAACTCAAAGCGACCTTTAACACCATGATTGACCAGCTTGAGTTACTGAAAAACTCCGTTGGACAACTAGTGGAAAAAGTTAATAATGCCGGTTTAGATTTAGGGTCGCCACCACCTATCCCATAACTTCTACTTCCTTATTTGCACTAAAATTATTCTATGATGCGTCAATTTACAGCAGCCCTTAGCGGGCTGTTTTTGCTTCTTTTGAGCCTGGGACATCCAGCCCCGGCACAAGTTACTGACTCCCCGGTTATTGCCAACTCTGATACAGTCCTCACCGGCCTGGATGTTTTAGTGCAGTCGAATTTCGCACCACTGCTTGGACGACATATCGGTTTAGTGACCAACCAGACTGGCATCACCCATGACAGCCGTTCTGCCATAGATGTTTTTGCTCATGCGCCAGGGTTGAAACTGGTGGCTCTGTTTGGGCCAGAGCATGGAGTGCGCGGCACCGCAGCAGCGGGGCAGAATGTGAAGAATGGGCGCGATGCCAAGACGGGCTTGCCGATTTACTCGCTCTATGGCGGCACGCGCAAGCCCACAACGGCTATGCTGCGCGGCATTGATACCCTCGTCTTTGACATGCAGGATATTGGCTCGCGCTCTTATACCTACATCGCTACGATGGGGCAGTGTATGGAAGTCTGCGCCGCCCGGCATATTGCTTTTGTGGTGTTGGATCGCCCTAATCCTATCGGCGGCAACCGCGTGGAAGGCAACATCACCGAGCCGGGGTTTCGCTCGTTTGTCAGCCCTTATCCGATTCCCTATTGTCATGGCCTGACCGTGGGTGAATTGGCGCGCATGATTAATGGGCGTGGTTATCTGCCGGGCCATGCCCACTGCACCCTGACGGTTGTGCCGATGCAAGGCTACCGCCGCACTATGCGCCCCGAAGAAACGGGTCTGCCCTGGGTGCCGACCAGCCCGCATATTCCCTACCCCAGCAGTCCCTACTTCTATGCGGCTACAGGGATTGTCGGTGAGTTATCGGCTCTTTCGGTGGGGATTGGTACCCGTGTGCCTTTTGCCCTGGCTGGTGCGCCGGGGCTGAATGCCAACGCCTTTGCCTCCGAGTTAAACCGGCGCGGCTTGAGGGGTGTGACCTTCAAGCCCGTGCAGTGGCAACCTGATCATGGCATATATACCAGGCAAATCTGCACCGGCGTGCAAATTGTCTTAACTGACCCCAATCGCGCCGAACTCTCCCGGCTGAACTTTGAACTGATGGACGCCACGCGTCGCATCGCTCCCAGTCTGGTCTTCTTCAACGGCTCGAAAGAGCACACGCGGATGTTTGATCTCTCCTGTGGCACGAGTCAGGTGCGCCGCTTATTTCTGGCGGGCAAATCCTCGGGGCAAATCTGGGCCACCTGGAACGCAGGCAGCGCCCGCTTCCGAGAACTCCGCAAGCCTTATTTGTTGTATTGAGGCCGTCCTCACTCTAACTGCTAAATTAAAGAACCACAGAGACACAGAGGCACAGAGAAGAAAGAGATGGGAGGCTGGGAGTTTGTGGGACAACCGACTCATGCCCAGACTCCCACCCTTCCATACCCACTTACTTTCTCAATTTCTGTGCCTCTGTGTCTCTGTGGTTCTTTAATTTGCCCCGACCGCAGCTTCGCCACTGGCGACTGGCGAAGTAATAGAATCGGCTTTGGGGTCGTTGTGGCCGTTGCTGCTGGCGACACCATTGGGGCTGGAACCTGTTGCTTGCCCCGGCACACTAATGCCCAAGCCTTCAGCCACGCGTCGTCCGTATTCTTGATCGCACTGCGAGAGCATGGAGACCATGCGATCCTGAATTTCGCGGGTGCAGGGTTTCAAGCCAGAAACGAGATTAGAAATCAGGTCGTCGCGCTCCCAGTCTTCAAAGGCGCGGTAACGTTCGCCTGCTTGCTGGAAGTTATTCTCGCGGTCAATCTTCTGGCGCACGAGTTGGCCTTCCACCTGGGGCGTATGATCCTCGCCTGCCGCTGTCGCTTCCTTGAGTCCACCTAAGCTCGATGGCTCATAATTGACGTGGGGGTTAGCGCCTTCGGCCAAGTCCACATGATAGGTCATCTGACCATCGCGCTGGTTAGTGGTCGCCGCTTTCTTGGGCGCGTTGACGGGCAGTTGCAAGTAGTTGGGGCCGACGCGGTAACGCTGCGTATCGGAATAAGACAGGGTGCGGCCTTGCAGCATTTTGTCGTCGGAGAAGTCGAGGCCATCCACTAAGACGCCGGTGCCAAACGCCACTTGCTCGACTTCCGCGAAGTAGTTCTCCGGGTTCTTGTTCAGCACCATCTTGCCAACCGGCAGCAAGGGAAACTTGTCTTCAGGCCAGATTTTGGTGTCGTCGAGCGGATCGAAATCGAGTTCGGGATGCTCGTCGTCCGACATAATCTGCACGCAGAATTCCCATTCGGGATACTCGCCGCGTTCGATGGCGGCATAGAGGTCTTGCGTGGCATGGTTAAAGTTCTTGCCCTGAATTTGATTCGCCTGCTCCTGGGTGAGACCTTTCACTCCCTGCTTGGGCACCCAGTGATACTTGATGAGCACCCCTTCGCCCGCCTCGTTATACCACTTATAGGTATTAACGCCTGACCCTTCCATAAAGCGATAGCTGGCCGGAATGCCCCACGGACTAAACACAAAGGTAATCATGTGCATGGATTCCGGGGTCTGGCTGATAAAATCGAAGATGCGGCGCGAGTCCTGGATATTGGTGACCGGGTCGGGCTTAAAGGCGTGAATGACATCCGGGAACTTGATCGCATCGCGGATAAAGAACACCTTCAAGTTGTTGCCAACTAAGTCCCAGTTGCCGTCTTCGGTGTAGAACTTGACGGCAAAGCCGCGCGGGTCACGCAATGTTTCGGGGGAAGTGCCGCCGTGGGCCACGGTCGAAAAGCGGATAAATAGCGGAGTGCGCTTGCCCTTTTCCTGAAACAGCTTGGCGCGGGTATATTTGGAGATTGGCTCACCGCCCACGGTGCCGTAAGCTTCAAAATAGCCGTGCGCCCCGGCACCACGCGCATGAACCACCCGTTCGGGAATGCGCTCGCGGTCGAAGTGCGTGATCTTTTCGATGAACTGGTAGTTTTCCAGGGTCGCCGGGCCGCGCCTGCCGACCGTGCGCATACTCTGGTTGTTGGTGACAGGGTGCCCCTGCCGTGTGGTCAGGGTGCCGGTTGTGGCCGAACCTGCTTTGTCGTTAACCGTGCCCTGGGCCAACCCATCCGCCAGTTGATTAATCAAGGCGTCATCTGCTTCTCTGCTCATGCTTCCTGTCCTTTCATTGATGATTTATAATGGGACGCTAAGCTGCGCTCCGCTAACTGCGTGCGCTATTTGAACGCCATTGTTTTTATAGCGCGTCAATAGCGCATTTATTGGCGAACGGAGTTAGCGTCCCATCTGTATCAGCCTGTCAAGTTGGTTCTCCCGATGGTTTTGCAGCAGTTGCCTGGCAGCGGGGACACAAGCCCCAGAATGTGACTTCGGCCTCATCCACCACAAAGCCATAAGCCGCTGAGGGTTGCAGGCAGGGGGCATCGCCGACCACGCAATCTACGTCGTGCGTCTCGCCACACTCGCGGCACACCAGATGGTGATGATTATCGCCCACGCGCAACTCATAAAGCGCGGCACTGCCCGCTGGCTCGATGCGCCGCACTAATCCGGCCTCGCTCAAGGTGTGCAGATTGTCATAAACCGCCTGGGTGGAGAGAGTGCCCAGACGCGCCCGTGCCGCCTCCGCAATGGTCTCGGCATTCTGGTGGGGGGTGAGGTCTTTTAACGCGGTTAGCACCGCCAGGCGGGGTGCCGTGACGCGCAACCCGGCTCGCCGCAGTCGCTGCTGCAAATCCATAGTAATACGCCAACCTTTCCCCTTATTATAATGCTAATCTGGAATAAGTCAATCCTTTGATTTAGTCCATTCAGGAATCAATAAATGATTGTTACTTGCTCCCGTAAGTTAAAGTTCACGCTCGTGATGGGCGCAATGGTTCCCCTGTGCGTCCGGGAAACGCGGAATAACGCGGAAATTAGGCCGTTGACTCGCTGCCCACTTGCTATTAATTGCTGTTCTGCCGCGTCTCATAGTTACACCGAATGAGGACGAGTTCTAACAAAAATATATGCGGTGGACACACCGTTGTGGGGTTCAATCCGAGCCTGTTGAAAAGATGTTGAAAACACGCCCAAAAGAGGAACACTTATTTTGAAGGCCAGCACACATAATGCGTGCTGGCCTGATTCCGTCGTAACCACGTTCTGTTAGATGACTTAAGCTCCGGCTCCCATCGCGTCCGGCCCCTTGGCCCCCGACTTTTCAGTATCTCCGGCCTTGATGTCACCGCTCTTACTAACGATGCCCATCTGCCCCTCGGCCCCGTTACCAGTAAGCTGCTCTTCCTCCGGCCCTAAGTCATCACCAGAAAGATCGGCATCTGTTATCTGCTGCACATCTTCTTTGGTTGCATTATTTGGCCCATCTGCGCGTGGCATATTATTCCTCCTTAAAGTCATTAAAGAGCGATGCAAAACTTGCGCCATAGTGGGTAAATAGAATTGCCAGATGTAGCAAGAATTAGATTGCTATACTGAAAACTGGAATAAAAATAACGCAGGTCTACAGAGCGTACGATGAGAAAATCCCACAGAAAAGACACCCAATCTCTTAAGTCAAAAAGCAACCACCGCCTGAAGGCTAACAACAATAAGACTTCATTCGTTCAAATCCAATCTCCATATAAAGGAATGGCGCAGCAAGAAATTATTGAGCATCATAGAGCAAAAGGTGAGGCAGCAAATTCTGTGTTCACTATAGCTTTTCAAGAACTGCAACAACTAATCAAAAGTTTAGATCCGATCCACCTTCTTTCTATGTTTGGGTTTTATGACCTGAATGTGAGCGTAACAAAAAGCGGCCAAATAGAGGACATATCGGAAGAGCGTCCTATATACCAACCTGATGCTGAATTAGTTCAAGCAATTACATTACAAAGTTCCTGGAATGCAACTGATTGTAGACCCGTCATGCCAGAAGACTTCACTAAAATTAGGGAATTAAATATTTCAGTTAGAAAAACATTTAACGATAGGCGTTCAGCATCTTTAGACCCATCTATGTCAATGCAGCAGATACGGCGACTGGAGACTTTAGAAGTAATGCGGAGCCAGACGCAATTACTTAGAGGTTGGGCATATCCGCAAAAGAGTAAGCGCATTTTAACGCAATTATTCATGCCTCTTGATGATGAAATTGAGCGTTCAATTGGAGTCCGAATCGAACACTTGATAGATATGTTTTTTGGAATTGTAGAAACAGTAGAGGAACGGATTGCCGCTCACAAGAATCTACTGGTTCCAATGATTCGGGCTACTACTGTCCAGTCTGCTGTTGAGGAGTATTGTCGAAGCTTTAATTTGTCCGACGAAACAGACGGGCTTACAGAATTAGTAAAGGAAAGGAATCTGAGTTTAGATGGAGTTCGCTCATTGCTTCTTAGTCACAGCGATTTAAGCCTACCCAGTATTTTTATCTTTAATGTTCAAGATTTTGCTTCTAAATATATGAAGCCAATTAACCCCTCTAAATTACAAGTAGTGCTTGAAAGCTTAGCATACTCGTTTGGAGAACTATCCACATATAACCCTGAACATTTCTTTTTAAGTAACCCTATATGGTACCACCCTTTGATCCGACTTAATGAGGATTCATTTTTCTATCCTATCGTTAATATATTTAATAGTTTCCCGATTGAGATGACAGAAGAAGTAGTAAAACTTGATCCAGAAATTTTCAAAAAATACGAAATTTTGCGGGGGGATTTCCTTGAAGAAGAAATAGAGAAACTATTTAAATCGGCGATGCCATCTGCAAGAGTTTATCGTGGTAGCCAATGGCACGATTCTGCTGAAAACAAGGACTTTGAAAATGACATATTGGTGTTGATTGACTCTCACTTAATTGTAGTAGAAGCAAAATCAGGTAAAGTGACAGCACCTGCTCGTCGTGGTGGCGAACAGCGGCTTCAACACACAATTCAAAAGTTACTAATTGATGCTTCCGAGCAAGCTAATCAATTTGCCAATTATTTGGAGCAGAATCGAGGAGTTCACAAGTTGCCGAATCGGAGCGGCGGAGTTCATAGAATAGACACATCTAATATTAGCAAAGTTATTCGCTTAAATATTACGTTAGATACACTGGGAACTCTCAATGCACGTTGGCCTGATTTGCAAGAAGCAGGTTTTATACCCGAACATACTTATATCGCACCTACAATAACCCTTGCGGATTTGGAGATTATCTTTGAAATTCTGACGGGCACCTGTCAAAAACTACATTATCTCATCAGAAGAGCAGAGTTTGAAGTAAACGTGGACTATATAGCCGATGAACTTGATCTGCTTGCCTTTTATATAGAAACGGGATTTAATGTTGGAGAAGCAGAATTTGAAAATGTTCCATTAATAATATATGGCATGTCTAAAGCATTTGATCCATATTTTATGAGCCAATTCTCTGGTGTTGAAGTATCTAAGCCTCATCCCCATATTACAAACTGGTGGCTGGATACTTTGCGGCAAATTGAGGAAAGACAACCATCACGTTGGACTGAAATGGGATATATCTTGCTTAATTTATCCTATGAGGATCAATGCTCTTTTGAAGATCAATTCAAAAGAGTACAACGAATAGTAAAGAGTCATTGGCGCATGAAGAACCACAAAAATGTGATCCTACATACCAGTGGCCCTTCAAAGAGGCGAACCGCTTTAGCGGGTTTAGCTTACAAACAGATGACAATAGAAAAACGAAATGAATGGCTTCGGGAAGCTGGGGCCAATGTCGCATTAGACGCGCCTTCAGATCGTGCTGTAGTTATTGGGGTGGATATTGATAGAAGTGATTATCCTTATAGTATAATCGCTTGCTTCTTGAAAGATGAAGCTGTCTAAGTTGGCTAATGCTGTTTGATCCTCTTTTTGCTGTGACTAAAATGTGATTTTTGTGTGATGTGTCTGTGATGGCGGCTTTCTAAAATAGTAGGTAGCCGCAAACTCTTAATGTTGTTGCGAGAATCGGTGCGGCTATGTTAAATAGTGGGAAATAGAGTGTAAGTAGGGAACGTTAATGCGCCGATTGAATCTCTATCGTTAGACAAGAGTTAGGCGCAAAAGGAAAATCATTATGAAAACAACCAAGCGTTGGATGAAAGTTGTGGCGTTGGGTGCGGCGGGAACGGCCATGCTGAGTGGCGGGCTAATGTCGCTGCATCAGGCTCGTTCCGATGAGACGTCCCAGGACAAGACGGCCCAAAAGAATGGGGCCAATGACAAAGTAGTCAAGACTGAAGCCGAGTGGAAGCGCATTCTGACGCCCATGCAATTCTATGTGCTGCGCAAACAGGGCACTGAAAGAGCAGGCACCGGGGCGTTGCTGAATAACCACGCCAAGGGCATTTATCGCTGTGCTGGCTGTGGCAAGGAGTTGTTTAGCTCCGCGACCAAGTTTGAGTCGGGCACTGGCTGGCCCAGCTTTTATGCGCCCTTGCCGGGCGGCGTCGAGACCCGTCCTGATAATAGCGATGGCGATACCCGTATCGAAGTTCTCTGTAGCCGTTGCGGTGGCCACTTGGGACACGTCTTCGATGATGGCCCTCGACCCACCGGCTTGCGTTACTGCATGAACTCGGCGGCGCTCAAGTTTGAAAAGCAACCCTAAGCTGTTGTCTGCACACGCAGTTATAAGGAGAAAATCAATGATTAATATCAAACGGTTACGGCAGGTGATTCTATCCTGTCTGCTGGCAGTTGCCGTGCTTGGCATTGCCGGGCGTTCATTGTGGAATACACCGGGCTACAGCTACACTTCGCCGCCCACTGCCCCTCAACCCGAAGGACGCGAGACGGCGACCTTTGCTGCCGGATGCTTCTGGAGCATGGAGGCTATCTTCAAGCAACTCAAGGGCGTGGATCGCGTTGAGCCAGGCTACGCTGGCGGCAAGCTCGCTAATCCCAGTTACGAGCAGGTCGAAACGGGCAGGACGGGCCATGCCGAAACGGTCAACATCACCTACGATCCCAAGGTCATTTCTTACCGTGACCTGTTGCATGTGCTGCTGATCGTGCGTGACCCTACCACGCTCAACAAGCAGGGGCCAGATGAGGGGCCACAGTATCGCTCGGTGATCTTTTATCGTAACGATGAGCAAAAGAAAGCCGCGCAGGAAGTTATTCAGGAAGCGACCAAAGCCCACGTCTGGAACGCGCCGATTGTGACTGCCGTTACGCCTTTTACCAACTTCTATCGGGCTGAGGATTATCATTTGAACTATTATAATCTCCACCCCAACGAGCCGTATTGCCGCTACGTTATCGCGCCGGAGATTCGCGCGTTCCGCGCCCGCTTCAAGTCGAAGTTGAAGCAGTAGACCTGACCCCTTCTACAGGGCACAAATTCAAGATAGCCACGAAGAGGCACAAAAGTCACATAATGAGGTAGGCATTCGGCCCACGTTAGCTCAAGAGGGAGTGGTGGCCCACGTTAGCCCATTTGAGGTAGCCACTCCGCTATCGAGAAGTTCACCTCACCAGCACGCCCCCTTTCTTTTGTGACTTTTGTGCCTCTTCGTGGCTATCTTGCTCGGAGAGGGGGCGGGGGAGAGGTTTGGAACGCCTGGCAGGGTGTAGCGTCTTGAGGTATAGTAAAGAAAACGAAATTCCACTCCTTCCTAAGCTGAGTGAAGGACTCAGACCTCATGCGCGTCCGTTACCAAATGGCCCATTAGCTCCTGGGTCAATTGGTATTGTATGACGAAAAATTTAGAAGACGCACCCCGTAGTTTCCACGACCTCGGCCTGATGCCAGAAGTCCTCGACGTGCTGGATCGGTTGCAATTTACAACACCGACTCCCATTCAATTCAAATCTATCCCTATTGGCCTGACCGGTGAAGACATCATTGGTATTGCCCAGACCGGAACCGGCAAAACCCTCGCCTTTGGCCTGCCGATGCTGCAACGCTTTGTGAAAAGCGGCGGGCGCGGTTGCGGTCGTGGCCTGGTCATTCTGCCGACCCGCGAACTGGCCTTACAGGTAGATGAAGCCCTGCAAAGCGTTGGGCGTAAGTTCGGTCTCAAGACTGCCGTGTTAATCGGCGGCACGCCCATGCGCCCGCAGCAGAACCTGTTGCGCGCCAACCCGGATATTATCATCGCCACGCCGGGACGCCTGATTGATCACTTGCAACAACGCTCGGTGGACTTGCGCACGGTGGACACCTTAGTGCTCGACGAAGCTGACCGAATGCTTGACATGGGTTTTGCGCCGCAAATCAAGCAGATTTTGCAAGCCGTGCCAACTGAGCGCCAGACCATGCTCTTTTCGGCGACCATGCCACAAGAGATTGTGAAGATTGCTAACAACTACATGCACCATCCGGTGCGCGTGGAGATTGCGCCCGCTGGTACGGCGGCTGAAAACGTGTCCCAAGAATTGTTCATTGTGCCGCAAGACGAGAAAACGGAAGTGCTGTCGAAGCTGCTTTATGATTACACCGGCACAGTGCTGGTCTTTGCCCGCACTCGTTCGCGCGCTCATCGCGTTGCGCGTCAGGTGCGCAACATGGGCCATGACGTAGCCGAGATTCATTCCGACCGCACCCTCCCACAACGTCGTGCCGCACTTGATGGCTTCAAAGCAGGCACTTATCGTATTCTGGTGGCGACCGATATTGCGGCACGTGGTATTGATGTCACTGGCATTGAGTTGGTCGTCAATTACGACTTACCCGATTGCGCCGAGGATTACGTGCATCGCATTGGCCGCACCGGACGCGCTGGCCTGGCCGGTCATGCCATTTCGTTTGCCGCGCCCGATCAGTTTAATGATGTGCGCGAAATCGAAAAGGTGCTGCGCGGCGAGTTAGCTATTTCGGAACACTCGGAGCATGAATTCGACGCCCCGCAACGTGGAGCCGGACGTTCCCGCCAGCGTCCACAACGCTCTGCGGCACGGCCTGCGCAACCGCGTCCCGCACAGCACTCGTCCCAGCCTCATGTTTCGCAACCTCGCTCTGCCCCACGCAGCACTTCTTCCCGCCGTGATGAGCCTCAAGAGCCAACCACACCGCAAGGGCTGCACTACAGCAACGCTGGCTTCACTGGACGACGGGGTCTCAAGCGCGGCAAGCACAGCTTTTCGGGCCGCAGAGCGAGTCGGTAATTAAAAACCACAGAGACACCGAGGCACAGAGAAGATTTGAGAATAGAGGATAGCCCCTGACTGATAGTGAACTCGATCAAGCTATCCTCTATTCTCAAATCTTCTCTGTGTCTCGGTGTCTCTGTAGTGCTTTAAGCAGAAGAACTGGGAATGAGGGCCGCGTTCTCAATAAACTTCCGCACCTTCTCCCCATCTTTAACGCCTTTACGGGCTTCTACACCACTCACCACATCCACCATCCAGGGTTGGACGGTGTTTATCGCTTCGGCCACGTTTTCTGGTGTTAGCCCACCCGCTAAATTGATGCGCAGGCCACGCTCGACTAATTCTCTGGCCAGTTGCCAATCGCTGATTTGCCCGGTGCCACCATAAATTGTGCCGTTAGCCGATTCATGGCGCGCATCCACCTGGATCACATCGGCTCCGGCTTCGCTTAAATCTAAGGCGCGTTGACGCACGAAAGCTGTGTCGCCAGACGCCACGCCCCAGACGGTAATCCCGTGCGTCTTCAGTTGGCGCACTAATTCAGGACTCTCATCGCCATGCAACTGAAATGCAGCCGGCTGCATCACTTCATGGATGTGCAGCAAGCGTTCCAGTGGCAGGTTCACGGTCACGGCCACAACGGGCAAGCTAACGGCGGCGCGAATGCGTTGCGCCTGAGCCAAATCCACCTGGCGCGGCGATGGCGCGTGCTCCACAATTACGCCAAGGTAATTCGCCCCAGCCCGCTCTGCCATCAGCGCATCTTCAACCGACGTGTTGCCACAGATTTTGATAAGAACTGGCTTTGTCATGATATTGATTTAGCCACAGAATCACACAGAAGGACACGGAAAGAAGAGAAGGGGTGACAGGGTGACAAGAAAATAACATCAAATTTCCGGTTCTGTTCTTATTAGACCCCACACCCTGAACCCCATACCCTAACTTCCGTGTCCTTCTGTGTGATTCTGTGGCTAAATTTAAATCTAACTGACGCCGCTGGCGGCTAGGCGTTGCTTTTCCTCTTCGAGCATCTTTTGCTGGCGCTTGACGCGCTCTGGCACCACACGTTCACGCGGCGCAGTGGGTTGGAAGTCCAAACGCTCCACACCTAAGCCACGCAACACCGCTTGTTCTACTAACGAAAAATCAGCAGGGTCTTCTCTATTGAAGTTCATCGGCTCGCGCAGGTGGATGGGCGGGTTGGTAATCAGGCGAGCGGTGCCTAAGTGATTTTGCGAGACGGTATGCAACATATATGGGTGCAGCAGCACTACATCGCCCACTTTCCCAGTGGTTTCGACAAATTCATGGCACTCACTGATTAAAGCGAGGAAGTCGAACTGACCAGGTAAAACACCTTCCGGGTGGGCGGCTAAAAAGCGGGCCACCGGGGGCACCGAATCCGCCGCGACAAAAGTGCCGCCGCCGCGTGGCTCGATGTCCGACCATAATACCAGAGTGAGCAAGCCTTGTTCGGGTGAATCGAGGAAGTGACGGAAGAAATCGCCATCTTTATGCCAGCCTTTGACAGTGGGCGAGGGTGGCTCCCAGGGCTGGTCGGCTCCGATACCGAGATTCAAAATAAAGGCATCGCTCCATCGGTAAGGGGCGGCCACGCGCTCTTCGCCACCTAACAGTTCACAGGCCGCGCCCCAGACTTTGGGGGCAAACTCCTTAACATCTATGTGTTGGTGCGACGGCATGTGAATGCGCTTTTGCTCCCACGTGGCGGGATCATGGCGATCATAGCCCAGACGTATAAAAGCGCGGTCTACCCATTCATCGGCGACTTCACGGGAAAAGCAATCGTGCAACACGATAAACCCACGCTTGAGAAATTGCTCAACTTGCTCGTCAGTCAGAAACTTGTAGGGCACTGCTAACTCCTTAGGTGTTTTGTCCGTTAGACAGATTTGTAATTCTCTTTAATAGCGCAATCGGTATTTGACGCATACCTTTTTATTTATCACACTCACGAGGCAAGAGAGGAAAACACATGTCTATTACCAATGCCGTGGTGCCTGTGGCGGGGCTGGGTACGCGCCTGTTGCCAGCCACCAAAAGCCAGCCTAAAGAGATGCTGCCCGTCGGCAAGCGTCCCGTGGTGCAATATGTTGTGGAAGAATTAGAGCGCAATGGCTTTAAGCGCCTGCTCTTTATTACGGGCACCAATAAAGACTCCATCGAAAACCATTTTGACCCAAGCCATGACTTAATTCGTTACCTGCGCGAAACGGGCAAGGAAGATTTGCTGGCGGAGTTAGAATTTGAGCGGGCTGATCTGCACTTCTTTTACACGCGCCAGAAGATGCAACGTGGCTTAGGCGATGCCGTGTTGCACGCCGAAGAGTTCGCCGGACATCAACCGTTTGCGGTGGCGTTAGGTGATTCTATCCTGGGTCGCCATGCCAACAGCAAGACGCTCTCGCGCATGAAAGAAGCTTTTCTCGATAACAACTGCGCTGCTTTGGTGGCCTTTGAGGAAGTCCCGGCTGCCGAAGTTAAAAACTATGGTATCGCCGCACCTGAAAAAGAACCCTTAGATGGTCAAAGCTTTGTCGTGCGTGACTTAATCGAAAAGCCTGCTCCGGATGAAGCTCCGAGCCGCCTCGCAGTCGCGGCTCGTTATATTTTTTCGGAGCGCATTTTTCCAGCGTTGCATGAAACGAAACCTGGCAAGGGCGGCGAGATTCAACTGACCGATGCTATTCGTTTATTAATTCGTGGTGGCGAAAAGGTAGTGGGCATTAAGCTGCCTGATGCCGAGCAACGCTATGACATCGGCAATTTTGAGAGCTACTTTCAAGCCTTTATAGATTTCGCCCTCTTCGATCCCGTCTATGGTGAAAAGCTGCGCCAATATACCCAGGAGTTGTTACAAGCGCATAAGCAACAAGGTTAAAGCGTAAGAGCTAAGGAAGCAATAAATACGATGCAAAGAATTGAGATGAAGGCGTATGCGCGCGCTGGCCTGGTGGGTAATCCCTCGGATGGTTATTTTGGGAAGACCATTTCGTTTTCGGTGCGTGACTTTTCGGCACGGGTGGTAATTTACGACTGGCCGACCCTGGAGATACTGCCCAGCGAGCAAGACCATGTGCGCTTTGATAGCCTGGGCGAATTGGCCGAAGATGTCAACCGCAACGGTTATTATGGTGGCTTGCGCTTAGTGAAGGCGTCGCTCAAGAAGTTCCATGACTACTGCGTCCAACACCATATCACTTTACCCAAACGTAATTTCACCATTCGCTATGAAACCGATATCCCGCGCGGTGTTGGCCTCGCCGGAAGTTCCGCCATTATCACTGCCACTTTCCGTGCCCTCATGCGCTTTTATGGCATAGATATTCCCAAAGAAGTTCTGCCCAATTGGGTCTTAGCTACGGAACGTGATGAGTTGCGCATTACCGGCGGCCTGCAAGATAGAGTAGCTCAGACCTATGAGGGCTTGGTCTATATGGACTTCGACCGAGAGAAAATGGAACGTGACGGCTATGGCACCTATCAGAACCTCGACCCCTCTCTGCTCCCGCCGCTCTATGTAGCGTATCAGGTGCAACTGGCGGAAGTTTCCGACATCGTGCATAACAACCTGCGTGAACGCTGGGAGCGTGGCGACCAGGATGTCGTTGAGGCCATGCGTGGCTTTGCTCAACTCACCGAACGTGCCAAAGCTTGCTTAATGGCCCAGCAGCACGAAGAGTTGGCCGAGATTATTGATGCTAACTTCGACCTGCGCCGCAAGATCATTAGCATCAATCCCGCACATCTCAGAATGGTGGAAGTCGCTCGCTCCTGCGGCGCATCGGCCCACTTCGCAGGCAGCGGCGGCACTATTGTCGGTACCTATCCTAACGAAGAAGTTTACGCTCAACTCCAGCAAGAACTGACACGCATCGGTTGCCGCGTGCTGCGCCCTAAGATTACGGAGTAAGTTAGATGGGACGCCAAGCCTTGCTACGCTAACTGCGTGCGCGATTTGGACGCTATTGATTTCATAGCGCGTCCATAGCGCATTTATTGGCGCAAAGTTAGCGTCCCATCCGGTTCTAAGCTAAAGCTGGCTCAGTTCGCGCCCCTTGCACCGCTGGACGACCTATCGAGTAATAAGTGAAGCCCCGGTCGCGCATGGTTGGCAACTCATAAAGGTTGCGGCCATCGAAGACAATGGGTTCTTTCAGCAGTTCGCGCAGATACTCAAAATCCGGCTCACGGAATTTGTTCCACTCCGTGGCAATAATGAGAGCATCCGCCCCTTCGCA
Source organism: Abditibacteriaceae bacterium (assembly GCA_019239895.1). GTDB lineage: Bacteria > Armatimonadota > Abditibacteriia > Abditibacteriales > Abditibacteriaceae > JAFAZH01. The sequence continues at coordinate 102,017 of JAFAZH010000036.1, forward strand.
GGCTTCATAGTGCCGCTTGGCATACTCAATGCGGTCACCGATAATGCGTTGCGTAGGAGTCATACCTTCAGGGTCATAAGCGCAGACTTGCGCCCCCCGTTTTAACAGTTCCTCAATAATGGTTAGGGCGGGGGCTTCGCGGATGTCATCAGTGTTGGGTTTGAAAGACAAGCCCCACAAGGCAAAGCGGCGACCTGTGAGATCTTCCCCAAATTGCTCTATAATGCGTGGCAGCAGCACATGCTTCTGGCTGTGATTAACGGCTTCTGTTGCCTCCAATAACCGCTGTGGTGCGCCAAACTCGCGCCCGGTGGCGATAAGAGCTTTTACGTCCTTCGGAAAACAACTGCCGCCGTATCCGATACCGGCAAAGAGGAAGCGTTTGCCAATGCGTGAGTCGAGACCAACGCCCAGACGCACCCAGTCTACATTCGCGCCGCATTGCTCGCATAAGTTGGCGATGTCGTTCATAAAAGAAATACGCATGGCCAGCATAGAGTTGGCGGCATACTTGGTGAGTTCAGCAGAACGGCTGTCCATAACTAACAGCGGGTTGCCCGACATTAAAAAGGGGTGATATAGCTCGTGCATCACGCGTTCGGCGCGGGGGCTGGAAGTGCCAACAACCACCCGTTCGGGCTTAAGAAAGTCTTCTACAGCCACCCCTTCGCGCAGAAACTCCGGGTTGCTGACGACATCGAATTCACCCTGGGCATAGCGTGCCACGCGCTCCTCCACTGCATCGGCAGTGCCAACGGGGACAGTGCTTTTAGTGACAATGACTTTATATTCATCCACCAGACGGCCTATCTCTTCTGCCGCGTTGAGGATGTAACTGAGATCAGCCGCCCCCGATTCCGTTGGTGGAGTTGGCAAGGCCAGGAATATGACTTCGCTGTTTTTGACGGCATGGCTCAGATCATTTGTGAAGAGCAGGCGTTCTTCGCGCAAGTTGCGCTTGAAGAGGTGTTCCAGACCTGGCTCATAAATGGTGAGTTCTCCGGCTTGTAGACGGGTGAGTTTCTCTTGGTCTACGTCCACGCAAATCACATCATTACCGGCCTCTGCAAAGCAGACACCCGCCACCAAACCAACATAACCTGTGCCAATAACAGCTAATCTCATCCAGATTGCACCTCAATATAATTCAATAACTACAGTTTAGATTATTTACAGGCCGCGTGTATTAGCGACTGTGCGTTGCGCTAAGGAGGGCATCCTGGATAGAAGGGCGATAGCGGGTGTCGTGAGGACTGGGGACATCAGCAGAGGTCGTAGAAGCGCAGCCCAGTGCAAGCGACGACTAAACTCGCGCTGCCAGGCGGCGGCATAGAGCGGAGCCATGTCAATTGGACGCACATCGCCGCTTAACTGCGCCCCCACGACCGCCGCTGCCAATTCCCCGCTGCGTGCGGCCATTACCATACCATCGCCGGTGAGCGGGTCAATAAATCCTGCGGCATCGCCACAACGTAGAATGCCGCCTGTCGTTGGTCGCACCTGCCCAAAGGCAATGTTACCTGTCGCCAACCAATCCATTTGCTGGGTAGCGCCTTGCATTCGTGCGGATAAGGCAGGACTCTGTTGCAGTAGCCATTGCCAAAATGCTTCTGGCGTGCGCTGTGACTGGCGTTTCATAATTTCGTAGCACCCTAATAAGCAGGCATTGGTTATGCCATCTTCCACTTGCACCAAGCCGCAATAGCCGCCGCGCCAACCATGTAGCTCCACCACACCGGGTTCTATACCAGTGCCGCGAAAGTGTGCCTTGAGTCCGAAGAACTGAGCAGAGCGGGGAGTTTTAAGTTTTGAGTTTTGAGTTTTGAATTGAGGATTGGCAGGGTCTTTGATGACTGATGTAGTTGTGTCGTAGTTATCCAACCAGGGGGTATGGCGGCCTGAGGCAGCGATGACGTGCCGGGCACACAACTCACCAGTGGTAGTGGTGATGGTAAAGCCAGAAGCTAAGGTGCCAGCGATGTGTCGGACACGGGTGTGTGAGAAGCATTCTACTTCTGCGTCACAAGCCGCATCCCAGAGAATTTTATCTAAGCGAAAGCGGGATAAGGCTAATCCTGCGCTGGGCAGCGGAGTATCAAGCGTGGCCCCTTGCCTGGACAGGATGCGACCTGTAGAGACAGGTATGGGATTGCCAGCATTAATAGCTTCCATGACACCAAGGCGAGTAAAAACTGCCTGGCTTTCAGGTGACAGAAACTCGCCGCAGACTTTATGGCGTGGTAGCTGCCCTGCTTCAATCAATGCCACTTTTGCGCCACGTCTTGCCAGCGCCAGGGCAGCACACGGGCCAGCAATGCCAGCGCCGATTACAACCACATCAAAATTCATGGAAGATAAGGGTGAAGGGAAAACCTGAAATTAAGGTTTATGCTTTAAAACTAAAGCGGAGTTTTTGGAGCCGAAACCTAAACAGTTGCACAAGGCGGTATCTACTTCCGCTTGGCGGGCAGTGTTAGCCACATAATCTAAGTCGCAGCCATCAGCGGGGTTTTCTAAATTGATAGTGGGGGGCACAAAATGGCAGTGCATGGCTGCAAGGGTGGCGGCAATACCGGCTGCACCACTGGCCCCTTGAGGGTGGCCAATTTGAGATTTAGTGGCGCTCATCGGAGTGTGATAAGCATTGGCACCCAAAGCTATTTTGACCGCCGCCGTTTCCAGTGGGTCATTTAAGTTTGTGCCGGTGCCATGTAGGTTGGCATAATCAACAGCTTCGGGTGGCACGTCGGCATCCTTGAAAGCCAGGCGCATCGCTCGCGCGGCCTCGTCGGGTGTTCCCAAAGCGACGCGGTGATAGGCTTCGCAGGTCGAGCCATAGCCAGCGATTTCAGCCCACAATTTCGCGCCACGCGCCCGTGCATGTTCCAATTCTTCAACGACATATATCCAGGCTCCTTCGCCTAGGACGAAGCCGTCACGGTCACGGTCGAAGGGCCGCGAAGCTTGTGCCGCACAGTCGTTGTATTTAGTTGGCACCGCCCGCATCAGGCAAAACGCGGCAATCGTGCCGGGTGTAATGGGGCCATCGGCTCCGCCACTAATAACAGTATGTGCCCGGCCACTGCGAATTAAATCGAGCGATGTGCCCAGAGCATCCGTTGAAGAAGTGCAGCCATTCGATATAGTGTGGGAGCGTCCCCGCAAGCCATGTGCAATCGAGATTTCCGACGATACCATCCCGGCAATAGAAGAAGAGACAGAGTAGGGTGAAAGTTGGCGTGTGGTGCTGCCAAACCAGTGCGCAAACTGTTCTTCGGCAAACGAGAAGCCGCCACCCCCGGAGCCAATCACCACATGAACGTCTTCCTTCTCCGCAGCGGAAAGAGTGTCGAGGCCAGCCGTTTCCAGAGCCTCGTGGGTCGCGGCTAAGGCTAAGGGCACCACACGAGGTACGCGGTCGTAATCGCGCTCGCTAATCCAAGCGTGCGGCTGGAAGTCGGGAACTTCTGCCGCCACCTGACAGGGCAACGGTGGTGCAATGTGTTTTTTGTAGCTGGTTTGATAATCCACCTGCGCATAGGCATCGTCGCCAAAAGCGGCGGCCTGGGGAAATCGTGGATCAAAAAGCGAAATGGGCCGAGTAGCGGAAAGGCCAGCCTGTAAGCCGCTGACCCATCGTTTCCAGCCCAGGCCGAAAGGGGAGACGATACCGATGCCGGTAATGACTGCATGTTTCATAAACAAATTCCAAAGCAACTTGCGTCAAAACTTTAACAGAACGCAATTGTAGAGACATGCAATGCAAAGGTGGTGCCCTTAGTGGCCGGGTGCCCTTTGGGCGGCGGGCTGGGGGTGAGGGCCACTAACTTCCAACCTTGATAGAATCCATCATTTGACGGGCTAAACCCCTATCGCGTTCCTGCTCCCAGCGCCATTCGGGATCATCCGGGTCGTTGAGGATTTTGTTTAAAACTTCGCGTGCTTTGGGACGCTTCTGATCGGCGATCAAAGTTTCGGCATAGTAAAGCAGCGTCGTGGAATTATCGGGGCAGATTTGCAGGGCACGCACATAAATATCGAGCGCGCGGTCTATGCTGCCGCCCATGAGCAGAGGTTTTTGGTGGGTCAACTTGCCCCACACGCGCAGTGGCCCAGTGAAATGGTAAGCTTCGTCAATGGCCACGGCTCGCTCAATATGGCGCATAGCGATTGGCATCGCTCGCGCCACCGTGACCCAGCCGCGCCGTCGCGCCGCTTCAATGAAGTTCACACCATACCAGAAATGGCCCTCGACTCGGTTGGGTTGCAGCGCCACGGCCTTTTTCGCTTCTTCGGCTCCCGCTTCATAGTGGCGCCGGGCTTCGGCCTCATTATCTCCTGCCTGCATTGCACGGAAGTGGGAAAGCCGTGCCCAGCGCCACAGGAGCGGATATTCCCGTTCCGCATCGGAACGAAATAGCTCCCGATCCAATTCCTGCTCTAAAGCCGCCAGTTGCGTCTTATCATGGCGGTTTTTCCACTGCTCATCCAGAAGATTCCAATTCATCAGATTTCATTCTACCTGCTGTTTGCAACCGATTAAAAGCGCGACTCCCAAAATCGCAAGATGAGTGCCGCCAACAGTAAGACACCGCCGCTCATCGTCGCTAAAATTAAAGATAGAGCCGCTACTTCGGCCGTAGCTCCGATGTGCATCTGGTTAAAGATGGGTAAAGGCAAAGTTTGTCCGCCCGGTTGATTAATGAGCACCGTGGTGGTCAATTCCCCGGCGCATAAAGCCCACACTAAGGCTGCCACACTCAACAGGGCTGGTCGTGCCAGGGGAGCCAAAACAGCCCAGGCTGCCTGGAGCGGCGTGGCTCCCATGTTGTAGGCGGCCTCTAATAAATTTTCATCCGTGCGTTGCACAGCTTCATAAAGCAGAAAAAGGGAGAGCGGTAGAAAACGCGCCGCGTAACCAATAATCACCATTGCATAACGCGCGCTGTATTCTTGCAAGATGTCTATCATTGGATAACCTGTATCTGGCAGCCCCCCATAGATGAGGGCGAACTGGTCGCGGTTCCAGAAGTTAATCAGAGCTACTCCCAACATAACCGGAGCTACAAGCAGAGGCGTTATAGCTAAAGCCACCGTTACATTACGCCACCAGAGCGGCCAACCGCGCCACAGCGTTGCTGCGGCAAAACTGACTAAGAGAATGCCCAGCGTGGCTGTGCTGGCCAAAGCGAAAGTGTTGAGAATTTCCGGTTCGTTGGTGTTCCACATCTCATAGAGAATATGTGGCTTTTGGAGTTGGGAGATAAATACCCCCAGAATAGCGGTGGGGGAGGCTATGAAAATCAGCGTAGCTAAAAGAGCGGCGGCACGCCCTTCGCGCTTGTGATATGGAAGGGCTGTTCCTTCAAAAGTTTGCTCCCCAGTAGAGACTTCCCCACTCAAGTTGTTGCCTCCATAAAAGCGCAGGGCACGCGCCGCTGGAAAAAGCGCCAGACAACCTAAAGCCAGCATAGGCAGGCCAGCCAAAGCCGCTTTGACGGCTTTACCCTGTGGGTCAAGATTATCGGGCGCGTTCAGGTCTCGATAAATCTGCACCGAATAGGTGCGAACATCTAACAAGTCGGGTGCGCCCATTTCCCACATCGCCAAGGCACACACAATGCCAGCGCCTCCATAGATAGCAGGTGACAGCAAGGGCCAGAGGACATGCCGCCACACTTCCCAACTTCTACCAAACAGCCGCGCCGCTTCCTCGATTTCTTGTGGTATGGCGCGCAAGGCGGCGAAGGTCGGAAAGGCCACAACGGGAAAATAGCACAGCGCCAAGACGAAAGAGGTAATCAGGACTGTCGAGACTGACAGCGGTTTACTGGCGGCTAAGGAAGCCAGCGAACGGGCGGGTGGCGTGCGGGTGATTTCCAGAAAAGCACTGGCCGCTAAGGTCGGTGGGAGTGCTAAAGGCATCGCGCACAAGAAGGTGAAAAGGGGACGTAACGGACGCGGCCCGCGTGCTAAGGCTATGGCTACAGGGATGCCTAAGAGGATGGAGAGCAGTCCAGTTAGTCCACCTAATGCCAGCGTGTTGAAAAATAGGGTGCGCGGTAAAAGCTGTAGCGGCAAGGCTTCCAACAAACGTGCTGGTTGATGGCTGATGACATCCCACAGAGCCATGCCATAGAGGGCCAGGGGTGGCAGCCAGAGAAAAGCCAGAATAAAGAAGGTAAAGAGAAGGCCCCAGAGTTGGGGGCGACGATTCGGCACAAGCAGCAGTTTCTAATAAAAGCTTGTGGTGGTATAGGGTGACTCAAATCTGTTAGCTGTTCAGCAGAATTTGCGCGAGGGGATCGCGGATAGCGTCCCACGCCGCAGGCCAACGCGCCGTGTCGTTCGGGGCGCTGGACGCCAACTGGGTAATGCCCTTAATGGCTGCTACCTCTTTAGGCACACTCTGGCTGCGCAGCGGTAACACCCCTGGCATCTTCATGACCAATTCCTGTTCGATGGCTGGAGCGCACAGGGCATCTATCAACTTACGCGCCGCCTCAGGATGCGGGGCACCTTTGAGCATAGCGACGGAGACGGGCACTAACACCGTGTTGGGAGCAGGTGGGCTGAGGGTTAGAATTGTGCCGGTGCGATGGCTTTGCTCCAAGAAGTCATCTGTATCGGTGACGCCATATTGCAATTCGCCGTGCGCCACCTTTTCAGCGACCACCGAGTTACCCGGCAGACTGCGCACCCCGTTGCGACTAAGCGAGCGGAAGTAATTTAAGGTTTTCTCTACTCCCCAACGCGCCGCCAGAGCCGCAACCCAGTCGGAAGCCGAACCGAACTGCGGGTTGCTGATGCCAGTCCCATGAACCCCGATTAAGTCTTGCAACGAGCGTGGTGGTCGCAAGCCATTTTGTTTATGAAAGACAATCAGCCGTGCCCTTGCTCCCATGCCTGTCCAGGCTCCTTGAGGGTCTTTGAAGGCTGGCGGAATATCCTGTGCAGCGGGTGACTGATAAGCTTGCAGCAGTCCCTCCCGTTTCAAGAGCAGCGTTTGCAGCAGAGCCGAACTCCAAAAGACATCGCCCTGCGGACGATTGCGCTCGGCCCGGATGCGATTGGCTAACCCCGCTGTCTTGGCGGCTTCCGTGTCATATAAAGTATCAATGCGCAAGCCCGTTTTCTTCTCTACATCTTGAATGATAGGCTTCGCATAGACATCATCAACAGAACAGTAAAGAACGACTCGATTAGAGGCACTGCGTGCGGGTGCAGCACTCCTGTGGCAGCCAGCGAGAAGGAGGAGCAACGAGGATAGAAGATAGAAGATAGAAGATCGAAACGACGGCATCTTGAGCGTCGCCACGCGATCCTCCATCCTCGATTCTCGATCCTCGTTCATCTCGGTGCCTCGGTGTCTCTATGGTTATCAACAGCCAAGGCATCACGGAAGATAGTGGGCACACGCACGGGTTTCCAGCGCGTGTTGAGGTAGGCCAGGGTTTGCTCGGCACGCATGATAGTCGCGGCATCGCGTGGACGCACACATTCAAAGTGCAGCAGCGTGGTGGCACCGGAATGCTCTCCCACCCAGGCAATCAATTCCAGTTCATCTTCATGTTGCGCGGGAACCAGATAATCCACTGTCACGCGCCGCACGATAGGCTGCACGCCATGCTCGTTCCAAATGTCCGTAATCTTCAAGCCTGCTGCGCCCAATAGAGCATAACGCCCACGTTCCAGATACTCCACATAGCGCGTATTGGAGACGACACCACCAAAATCCGTTTCAAAAGCAACCACGAAGATGGGGAGAGTGATTTTCATTTGTTGGAACCACGAATGGACACGAATAACACGAATGGAAAACAGGTTTCAGGAATGCTGCTCTAAATTAATGCTAACCTTTTTAAATTCTTATTCGTGTCATTTGTGTCCATTCGTGGTTCCAAAATCTAACCGAGGGAGCGCAGGCGTTCTTGCAGTTTTTCGATGGCGGCGGATAGTTCAGCGCGTTTGGCTTCTTCTTTTTCGACGACGGCACGGGGAGCCTTTTCGGTGAACTGGGAGTTGCCCAGTTTGGCAGTTACCCTCGCTAAATCTTTGGCCTTATCATCCAACTCTTTTTGCAGCCGGGCCGATTCGCGCTCCACGTCTATTAGGCCAGTGAGTGGCAGATAAATCTCTACTTCTGGCAAGGCGGTGGAAAGTGCGTTTTCAGGACGTGGCGCGTCGGCAGGCACAATAGAGACGGCTTCCAGGTTGGCCAGGTAAGTAATGAGACCAGTATTTTCCTGAAGCACCCGCGTGGCATTTTCGGTGAGCACAATGAGGGTCACTGTCAACTTCTGGGATGGGGGCAGCTTGGCTTCTGCGCGTAAGTTGCGGGTGCGGCCTACGATTTCTTGCAGTAAACCAAAATCGCGCTCAGCGGCTGCATCAGCACTGGCGGCAAAGATACTGCTGTCGTCTAATGCAGGCCAGGGTGCGATGGAAATGGAAGCAGGTGCATCAGCCGCTTTGGGCAGGCGTTGCCAGATTTCTTCGCTCAGGAATGGCATGAAGGGGTGCAGTAAGCGCAAGGCCGTTTCCAACACATGCACCAACAGGGCACTTTGAGCCTCATCACCGGCACGCAGTTTGGGCTTGGAAAGTTCTACAAACCAGTCGCAGTAATCGCCCCAGAAGAACTGGTAAAGCGCACTCGCCGCTACATCCAGTTGATAGTTGTTCAAAGCCTCGGTGACGGTATTTACCGTGCTATGTAGCCGCGCTAAAATCCAACGACCAGGAAGATCGAAGGATGAAGGATGAAGGATGAAGGATGAAAAGTCGCTGCTGACTGCTGACTGCTGATGGCTGATGGCTGGCTGCTGCACATTCGTCAGCACAAAGCGAGAGGCATTCCAGATTTTATTGGCAAAGTTGCGCGCCGACTGCATCTGCGGGTAGCGATCCCCTGGCTTAGCCGACCATTCTAAGGGTAACGGCTGCCCCTTGGCGATTAAGCTACGCACGGTTTCTTCGCCCAGAGCGGATTCGGCCTGGTCTAAGAAGCGCACATCTTGTCTATCAGTCGCCAGTTGCGCCAGGCCAAAGCGAGTGGCATCGGCTCCATAGGTGTCAATGAGGCCCATCGGGTCAATGCCCGTGCCCAGGCTTTTGCTCATGCGCAGGCCAAAGCAATCTTGCACGGTGGGATGCACGAGAACATCATGGAAGGGGATTTCATCGTCCACGAAATGCAACGAGGTGAGGATCATCCGCGATACCCAGAGGTTCAGAATATCGCGCCCGGTTATGAGCACCGAGGTGGGATACCACTCTGTTTCTAACTTATCTGGCCAACCCAGCACCACAAAGGGCCAGAGGGCTGAAGAGAACCAAGTGTCGAGCACGTCCTCATCCTGGTGCCAACCTTCTTCGGTAATCGGTTCTATCGAAACTTTGATTTCGCCTTGCGGCCCGTAATAGACCGGAATGCGATGGCCCCACCACAACTGGCGGGAAATGCACCAGTCGCGGATGTTCTCCATCCATTCGAGCGAAGTTTGCACAAATCGCTCTGGCATATAGCGCACGCGGCCCATCTTGAGGGCATCAGCTACCGGACGCGCCAGTTCTTTCATGGCTACGAACCACTGTTCTGATAACAATGGCTCGATGACCGTGCCGGTGCGGGTGCAATGACCGACCGAGTGCGTGTAAGGCTCAATTTTCTCCACCAAGCCTTGCGCTTGCAGGTCGCGCACTACCGCTTTGCGGGCCTCTTCTCGCGTCAGACCCGCATAAGCTCCGGCCTCCCCCGTCATCTTGGCATCGAAGCCAATGACACTAATCATGGGTAGGTCATGGCGCTGGCCGATGTCGTAGTCGGTGGGGTCGTGCGCTGGAGTCACTTTTACCGCACCCGTGCCGAAGGAGGCATCCACGTCGCTATCGGCCACGATTGGAATCAGGCGATTCATCAACGGTAGCATCACATTTTTGCCAATGAGGTGCTGGTAGCGTTCGTCAGAGGGATGCACCGCCACAGCCGTATCGCCCAGCATCGTTTCCGGGCGGGTGGTGGCCACGACAATATATTCCTGGCTGTCTTGTACCGGATAACGCAAGTGCCATATTTGGCCGTTGACTTCGCGGTATTCAATTTCCAGGTCGCTGACGGTCGTTTGCGCTCCTGGTGACCAGTTCGTTAAACGCAAGCCGCGATAAATCTTGCCTTCATCAAACCACTGCTTGAACACGGTCAAGACGGCGCGACTATAGGCTTCATCCATCGTGAAGCGCTCGCGGCTCCAATCGTAGGAGCAGCCCAGCGACTTTAATTGCTGAATGATGGTGCTGCCATATTTGTTCTTCCAGACCCAGGCCCGCCGCACAAACTCCTCGCGCCCCACATCATGGCGCGTTTTGCCCTCTTCCTGGTGCAGTTGTTGCTGGACTTTAATCTGAGTTGAGATGCTGGCATGATCAGTGCCTGGCACGCAAAGGGTGGGCTGCCCCTGCATCCGGTGATAGCGCAGCAGGCAGTCATGAATGGTGTGCTGCATGGCATGGCCTAAGTGCAGCACCCCTGTCACATTGGGCGGTGGAATGGTGATGACAAACGGCTTTTCGCCCGCAGCAGGCTGACGCGGCTGGAAATAGCCCGCTTGCTGCCAGAGGGGATACCAATGCGCTTCCACCGGGTGCGGATCAAAAGCGGTGGGCATGGCGGCGGCAACTTGCCCATTAGCAGTTGCGCTGTTATCAGCAATTGCGCCGCTATCAAGGGACGTGTTGCCATTCAATGCAACCCCATTGGAGGCAAGATTATTGGATTGTATTTCAGAGGGCGAATTAGGAGACGAATTTGCTAACATCAGTGGGCAGTTTACCCATCTGTGGCGAATACGGGCAACTGATGAGGATACGGGAGGGGTGGAATTGACAGGAGAGGAACGTAATAGATATTAAAGGCGTCCCAATCTGTGGCAGAATAAGGCTGCGGCTAGAGGGAAAGCCGATTGAATAAGCGGAACCTGACTCTCTATTAGCGGTCAGGAAGTTAGACAACGAATTAAATTTATGTTAAAATGAACGGGCGTGCCTGAGTTGCCTTCAGGTAAAGCGGCGACAGCATCAAAATAGCGTGTCTATAAAAGCACGGAACAGCTCTTGGCAGCATGATGCAAGATCGCGTTGAACAGAAGGCAATCGGCAGGTTCTCCAGTCGCTTCAGATAATGTGCCAAAAACTGGGTTAAAGCAATCATTTAGCGCAACAGGAATCAGCGACGCAAATTCAGCCACGTTTCATCCATGAGTTTAGACTTTATTGTGCCGCCTATTTACTCGTTTAAGAGTAATGGATGGAGGGCACGTTGCGTTTGCCTGCTGCCTGGGCACGGACTGCGACAAACGAAGCTAAAAGCGGCTGCGCCTAAAGATGGAGCGCATAAGATAGGGAGAGGGTTCTTTCTCGAAGGGGTGTCATTGAATGAGCAAAAACTATCAGAATGGTAACCACTCGCGCGGAGTTGAAACCACTTCAGCGGCTCTGCCAGACGCGGTGGCGGCATGGGTCAAGATGGCCCAGAAGACCCCGCTTCTGACGGCTGCCGAGGAAAAGGAATTAGGTCGCCGCATCGCACTGGGTGACGAAACAGCTTATAAGAAAATGGTCGAGGCGAACTTGCGTCTGGTGATCACGATGGCCTTGAAGCAACTGCACCAGGGCCACAATCACTCGCTGACCCTCGCCGACTTGATTCAGGAAGGTAATTTTGGCCTGATGCGGGCTGCGCGCAAGTTCGATCCGGCATTGGGCTATCGTTTCAGCACTTATGCCTCGTTCTGGATTCGCCAGGCCATGAGCCGCGCCATCGCAGATCAGGCCAAGATGGTGCGTGTCCCCGCGCATATTGCCGAACTGACGAAAACCGCTTATCGCACCATTGCCCTGCTGGTGCAGGCGTTAGGCCGCCAGCCAACCGTAGACGAACTGGCTGCCAAGTTGAATGTCACCAAGGATACCGCCGCTCTGGTTTTATTGAACATGGCCGAGACCTTCTCGCTCGACGATGAAATCGGCGACTCCGGTGAAGGTGAAGACTTCGTGGATATGCTCAAAGACCAGGATGCGGTTGTGCCCGAAGAGGCTGCCGAAACCGCCATTCTACGCGAAGAAGTTCGTGACGCACTGAATGAGCTAACCGACCGCGAGCGTGAAGTCGTTGGCCTACGCTATGGTCTCAATGGTGGCAAGGCGCACACCCTGCAAGAGTTGGGCGCGCACTTCAAGGTCAGCCGCGAGCGCGTGCGTCAGATTGAAGGTCAGGCGCTCCGCAAGTTGCGCAAGGGCAGCCTGTCCGAAGTGACAACCAACAGCTAAAGCCAAGCCGCACTGCACGCAACATCTAAACTGCTGTAACGTCTAACACCCCGCGATAAGCTTATCGTGGGGTGTTGTGTTTGAGGCCCAGATACTCTATGGTAGAATTGTTGTAGTATTCTGAGCATATACCCCGACGAGTCAATCATTGGGGCAGACCGTAGGAGGCTTAACGTGACCAATTTTAAACCTCATATTATCCCGACAATAGCCGCTCTCGCTGCATCAGCAGCTCTTACGCCACACCAGGCCCAGGCTCAATCGGGTGGCACCCGGAGCTATCCTTCAACCCAGGCTCCGGCATCTACGGCTCCACTGCCAGCAGCCACAGGTGGACGGGCCAAATACGAGCCAGAGGGCAATGGGGTTTATCATGGAGCCAGCCTGCCAAATACCTGGGACGCCAGTGGCTTGCGCACTCAATTGCAACAATATCAGCAATATGCAGGCAAGCGGCTGTCGGTTGTGACATGGTTTGCCTCAACCTATACCAATGGGCGCATGACTTCCTGGCACAACGAATACCTGGGGCCATTAACACGGGTGCGCGATGCGGGGGCCCTCTCGCTCATTAAGTTTTCCGTTCAAGACAGCAACTTTGGGGCGACCAAGAAGATGGCTGGTCTCAAGGAGATTACCCTTGGGGTGTATGATGCCTATTTTCAGGAAGCCGCCGATGCGGTCAAGCAGTTTGGTGGCCCGGTTTTTATCTCCATCAACCACGAGATGAACGGCACCTGGGAACCGTTTAGTGAAGCTTACGATGGTAGCCAGGGGCCAGCTCCCAAAGTCACCGCCGCCGATTTTGTCTCAGCCTGGAAGCATATCGTGGACATCTTTCGGCAGCGCGGGGCCAATAACGCCGCCTTTGTCTGGTCGCCTAATGTGCCGGATGTCGGCCCGGTGCCCTTCACCAAATACTATCCCGGCGATGACTATGTGGACTGGATTGGAGCGTCATTTTATTCGGGCAACCCGATTGAGAACTTAGACCTCATCTATCGCACCTATGCCGCCCGTAAACCAATTTTTATTACCGAATGGGCGACAGGGGAAGATAAGAACAAGTATTATGTGGGCTTTCCAGGCGAGGCGAAGTGGGTGGATAGCTTCTTTAAAGCCCTCGATACCCGTTATCCTCGTGTCAAAGCTATTTCCTGGTTTCAGTGGGACAAGCGGCAATATGGTGAATCGAACTACCAATTGCAGCGCGACCCTGGACAGCAGCAGGTTTATTCTGCCGACATTAAAAATCCCCGCTATCTCGATTCTGCGGGCAACAATGGTGGCACTGCGTCCACAGGTATTGAGACGGCTCGGTTAGAAGTTGCCCCTCGTGAAGTGGTCTTAAACGAAGTCGCCCCGGTTGAACGCCCCAAAGCCGTACCACCACCGCAGGCTCCCCCCGTGGCGAGAATCAAACTCCAAATCGTGCCAAGGGAGCAGGTGCGGACGGAGCGGTAAGCTATTCAGCACGCTCCAGCGTCCTCTTCGCCTGCACTGGTCTGGATCAAATACCCAATGCGCTGCTTGATGGCCTCTTTGCGCTCTTGCTCTGCTTGCAAACGCTGCCTCTCATTAATTTGTTGAATCGCTCTTCGACCGATAATTGGAGATTAGCGCGAATAGCCTCGCGGGCTACATTCTTCTTGTAGAACTCAATGACTGGATCAGGTGTAAGTGGCAGTAAATCATCCATTGGCATCTTCTGTTCCTATTATAGTAGGGTATTGATCTTCTCTAACACAGCTTGGACAGTTGCATAGGGAACCTTACAAATGAATTCCACGTTTCTGGCTCGCCAATCCAGGTTTTTGATGTGGTCTGACAAGATAGTGCCAGTAACTGGCAGGTTATCAGGAAGTAACACTTCAAACGGATAGCCTTTACTTTGATTTGTGATCGGGCAAAGTAGTGCCAACCCTAACCTGCGATTATAAGCCGTGGGAGAAAGCACTAATGCAGGCCGACGCCCCGCTTGCTTATGCCCTGCTTGGGGATTGAAGTTGACCCAAACCGCATCGCCACGTTCAGGGATGTAAGCTTTAAGGATTTACCACACCTCCCGGCCTACGGTATCTCCTGTATCAATCGCTCCATGAATATTATCGTCCGTAACTCCGGCCAATAGTTCATCTAAAGTGAAAGATGGTGCTGGAATGGGAGTTATCACAATATTGTTGTCTTGCAAGGATATTTCAACCACTGCGTCTTGGCCTAACTGCACCTCTGCCGCAAAGGATTTTGGAATCCGCACGGCCAAGCTATTACCCCACTTTTGAACTTTAGTCTGCATAACATACCTTTTATGTGTAGATACAAAGAAGATACTAAAGAATGACTTGTACCGCAATGAATACAGCCCTGGCCTTGTGATAAGGCCAGGGCTGTATATCCAAAGCAATGACACTTAAATCACGCCACGACGGGCTTGATACTTCTCTTTGTTACCGGCGCGGATGGGTTTGATGGTGACGACGTTTTCCGGCTCGTAGTCGAGGAGTTTTAGCCAGTCTTCCAGAGTATCGGTCTTGGGGAAGATTTCGTTTTCCTTGAATTCGGTAGCAATGGCGCGGCTCAAGTCGTCCTTGCTCAAGCCTTCATTGGAGGACTTAACATCAATGCTGCGCTTGATGGTGTAGTCTTTGGCACGCTCCACGATGCTCATGATGATGGCACCCGAAAGCAGGTCTTTGTAATAGAGCGTCTCGACGCCGCCACTGCGGGTATAGACCTCAATGAACTCGGTATCCGGCGCTTTCTTGTACATCTGCGTCATGGCGGCATCAATCAAAGATTGACGTGCTTTTTCGGCATCGCCGCCGTTCTCCTTGAGCAAGTCGGGCGAGAGCGGCAAGTCCTTGTGCAAGTAGATATTCAAGATTTGACGGGCTGCCTGGCGGTCGGGGCGTTGAATCTTGACTTTGCGGTCAATGCGCTCCGGGCGCAGAATAGCCGGGTCAATGTAGTCGGGGCGGTTGCTGGTCAGCATCACCACCACGTTTTCCAGGGCCACTAAGCCGTCCATCTCTGCTGAGAACTGCGGCACGACCGTGTTCTGAATGAACGAGCTACGCCCGGCGCTGCGGGTGCGCAGTAGGGATTCGGCTTCGTCTATGAAGATGAAGACGAGGTGCCCTTCCTTAGCCTTCTCCCGCGCGGTCTGGAAGATCTCGCGGATTTGGCGCTCGGTCTCACCCAGCCACATATTCAGAATTTGCGGGCCGTTGATGAGCATAAAACACTCTTTTAACTGCTGCCCGGTGCGCTCGTTGTAGGCGCGAGTCAGGTTATAAGCCGTGGCCTTGCCAATCAGGGTTTTGCCGCAACCGGGCGGGCCATAGAGCAGGATGCCCTTGAGCGGCTTCTTGCCAAAACGCTCGAAGAGTTCAGGATAAAGGAGGGGCAACTCAATGGTGTCGCGGATGAGCTGAATGGCTTCTTCCTGACCGCCGATTTTATCCCACGGGATTTCGGGCACTTCTTCCAGGAAGTAATCACGACTCTCATTACCCGCGAAGTGCTCAAGCGCGACTTTGAAGTTTGGCTCCATCCGCACTTCGTCGCCCTGCTTCAAATCCGCAGCCTTTAACTTGTCGGAGCGATAAACCACCCGTGACTGCATTCCCTGGGCGTCCATTGCCACGCGCAGGCGGGCATCATCTAAGACTTCGTTGATCTTAACAATAGGGCCGTTAACGGCGGGGCCAAGGTCACCCACAATAGCGTAGGCTTCGTTCACCTTAACGCGAGTGCCGACCTCAAACTTTTTGTCCTTGAACTTGGGGTCGGCCATGACAATGAATTCCTGGTCGCCCACAGCGATCATTTCGGCGTCCTCGGAAGCGGTATCTGCGCTATCCTTCGACTTAGCCGGTTTCTCTTCATCCATTGCGGGGGCTTTGCCCAGATACACGCCGATGCGGTTGGCGGGTTGAGTGAGCTTGTTATAGACTTCCTCGAACTCAGCAAGGGCTTGCTGGGCTTCCTCGAATTGCTGCTCATCAACTTGCAGTTGATGGCGCAGCAGCATTAAATATTGACGGGCGCGTGGGTCGTTAGGCGGATAATTGAGCAACACCTCGTCCAGCAATGCGCTGGCTTTGAGGTGGGTTTCCGGCAGCGACCATTCCGACTCGCCAAAGCTGATGTTATCGCGCTCATCATCACGCCCATTGCCGTCATAGCGGTCTGAGCGGTTGCGGTCATTTTTCTTAGCCATAGGGTAGGGGCCTCTTTCTACTAAAACTGGGTATCACTCAATACGACTTAACTGTAAAAATAAAGTGTCTCAGGTAAGGGCGTGGCAAGCGTTCAGGGCAGACAGGGTGACCTGGGAGCAGGAGAATAATAATTGTGGTTGTCGCCAGCGGATGCCGCGCAAGACTTCTTTCCAACATTGCAACAGCTTAAAGACAAATAACTGCTAGAACGGGTTCCGAACCGTGTTACAATGGAGTGGCGGACGGGATACGTCCCTCACTACGAAAGATACCTTTCTCTTACTCATAGTGCAAGAAGTTCACCAAGAAAGTTTGTGTGAGTTGTGCCGGGACTATAAAAGACCCGGCAGGGAGGCTAAAGCCAACCGTCCTCTCGGACGGCACACAACAGGGGCACGATGAATCATGCCCCTACAGGCGTCTCACTGTGTGGCGTCCAACGGACGCTTGGCCAACGGCCTTCCTGCCGGGTCTTTTATAGTCCCGGCTCCAAATAAAACTTAAATCAAAAATTAAGATGAAGTTTAGTTCTCTGCTTATAACTCTTGGAATCTTTAGTGCCACAACTTCCGGCGCAAGGGCACAGCCGATGACGTTGAACGTTGATCTTGACCATGATGGCACGGTGGAGCATATTGTGGTGGATAAGAGCCAGTCTCGCGTGCTGTCGGTATGGCATGGCAGAACTCGCCTGTGGCAAGGGGTGCCGCAAAATCGTAATCCGTGGAAATTGATGACGGCGGATGTTGATGGTGACGGTAAGCGTGAGATTATTTTAGGGGTTTATAAATCCACACGTTTTATTCCTCATCCGCACAACTGCTTGTTTGTCTATGGCTGGGATGGCAAGCAGGTCTACCCCAAATGGTTGGGATCATCGCTTGGCAAATCCTTTGATGACTTCATGTTCGCTAATTTCAAGGGTAGTGGGATGGACAACCTGGTGGCCCTGGAAACGCGGAGTGACGGGTTGAAATGTGTGGTGGCTTATTCGTGGATCGGCTTTGGTTTTGGGGTGGACTGGGAACGTGGTGCCTGGCATCATGCGAAATTGTTAGCCGCTAAACCACATGCCATTGTTGTCGAGGCAGATGGTCAGCAGATTATATTGAAGTGACCTAACCCCCGTCCCGGTTCGGGAAGGGGGTGTCTGAGGCATAGTGACGGGTTTAGGCTTAATGATATAAGCGATAGCATAAGCCTGTGTTCCCCTCGCCGCCTATTAACCTGGGAGCGAGAGGGCGGGGAGAGGTCAAATTTACAAGGGGAGTCCTTATGGGAAGTCGAGTTGGGGCGTGGTTATACATTGGTTCATTAGGAGCGGGTTTATGGGGAGTGAATCAGGGGGCTGCTCACGCGCAGAGCACCGCGTCAGCGCCCGTGGTGGCACAGGTCAAGCCTTACAGCGTATCCCCATCGCTGCAACAGGTCAGTAATTTAAAAGCATTTACCAAGGCTTTTCCATTGAAGCCCGCGCAGCAGCAGATGCTGGCGAAGAATCTCTTTGTCTGTGCGCCTACCAATGCAGTGCAGCTTTTTCATCTTTACGAGGTTAACGATTACAAAAACGTGCCTTCGTTCATCACCACCGATGCTGTGCTGCAACTGTATCATATCTTTTTTGATTTCACGCTGCGCAAGGTGGAAACCGATTCTCTTACCCCAGTGCTCAAGCGGCTGACGCAGGGGATGCTCAAGCAATCTATTGCGACCTGGAATGAATCCACTGATCCGCAATTAAAGCAGGCGGCATTAAAGAACATCGCTTATTTTGGCGTGGCCGACCGTATCCTTGGACTCACTGATACGATTCCCTTTGAAGCCACGCAGTGGATTGCCAAAGACCTGGCCTTGATGGGTAAACATGCAGGTTTTGACCAGGGGGCCATCTTTCCCTACAAGGTAGATTATTCGCAGTTTGTGCCACGCGGCCACTACACCCGCACCGTCGTGTTGCAACGCTTTTTTAAGACCATGATGTGGTATGGACTGGCTCCATTCTCCCTGCATTATGCCGATGAAGGCGGAGAAAAGCGGGCTGACGAGCAGATTCGCCAGGGCTTGTTGTGGGTGCGCGACCTCAATCGGGCAAACCTGCTGGAAGATTGGAATACCATTTACGAGCCGACCAGTTTCTTCGTCGGCTTTTCGGATGACTTGACCCCTGCGGAATGGAAAAGTGCAATGGATGGCACTTTCGGTGCCAATGCCGACCCCACCGCTTTTGCTGATAGCAGCAAATTTGAGGCTTTTGTGGCAGCGGCGGATAAGCTGCGTCCTGCTGCGATTACCCCCAATTTCGGACGGTTGAATGGAGTGCCCAAAGGGACACCGCGCATGATTGAGCCGCCACTACCCAGTGGCAACCAGTTGCGCTTTATGGGGCAGCGGTATATTCCTGATAGTGAAGTGCTGCAACGCCTATCGGTGCCAGTGCAACGCGTTTTTCCTTCGGGGCTGGATGTGATGGCGGCGCTTGGCAGCACCAGGGCGCGGGCTAATCTCGATACCTACGCCAACATTTACAACGCAAGCCATTGGAGCGGCTATCAACCCGAACGCGAGAAACTGATTTCAGAGTTTCACGCCAGGCAACCCGCAACCTGGACTTCCAATCTCTATTGGAGTTGGCTGCATGTCTTACAGTCGCTGTTGCAACCCACACCCAGTGGCTATCCGTCCTTTATGCGCAACGCGGCCTGGCAGGATAAGTCGCTCCATACCGCGCTGGCTTCTTGGGCTGAACTGCGCCACGACACCATTCTTTATGGCAAACAAAGCGTCACGGAATGCGGTGATGGTGGCGAGGATAAACCATTTGTGAAGGGTTATGTCGAGCCGAATGTTGTGTTCTGGGATCGCCTGTTGCAACTCACCAAGCAGTCACGCGAGGGCTTAGTCAAGCGCAAATTATTGGGCGATGAACTCAAAGGCAAGTTTGAAGAGTTCGACGATATGCTGACAATGCTCCGGCGCATCTCGGTGAAAGAACTGCATAACCAAAAACTAACCCAGCAGGAATACGAAGAGATTCGCTACCTGGGCGGCAAGTTGGATTACTTGACGCTTTCAACCATAGATGGCCGCCCCTCCCGTTGGGAGTTAGTCAGCGATACCGATAAAAACATGGCGACTGTCGCCGATGTGCATACGGGCGGCGACAAGGTGCTCGAAGAGGGCGTTGGCCATGCCTGTGAGATTCTGGCCATTGTGCCCATAGAAGGCAAGCTGTCTCTCACCCGTGGCGCGGCTTTGAGTTATTACGAATTCAAGCACCCCATCTCCGACCGTCTCACCGATGAAAGATGGCAAGCCATGCTCAAAGCGGGTAAAACCCCTGCGTCCCCCGTGTGGACAAAATCCTTCCTGGTGCCCCTCAAGCCTGCTCCCATCACCGCCGCCGAAATGGAACAGTATGATAGCGGTTGTTAATGAGAGCAAAGATATAAGTTAGGCTACTTATGTGCAATGTGATCGAAAGTAAAACTCTCATCTAGAAGAGGCCAATATGAGACAATTAAAGACCTGTCCTGCTTTAGTTCCACCGCCGCCCGTGCCACCCGTGCCGCGTGCTCCAGCCGCTGCCGGTGATCCTTCACCTGACCCGCCGCGTTCACGCGCTTGGTCTAAAACCTCAGCGACCAGGCTTAGCCTACCAAGCTTTCTCTATGATGTCCTGCTTGACCTGCGGCGCATGGTCTGGCCGACACGGAACCAAGTTTGTGCTCAAACTTTTGTCACCGTCGGGTTACTGGGCTTCTTTACTGGCTACATCTTAACCTTAGATTACATGATCCATGCGCTGCTGCATTTTATTGGTCTCTAATCAGCATAATCCTTAGCGACCAACAAATGGCTCAACCAAGCTGCAACTGGCTAAGTACAGCTCTGTGTTCCGCTGCGGGATTTCGTTGGCGGCTGACGTTAGCTTAATAATGGACATGAAACAGAAGGAGGCGCAGACATAAAGTTCTGCGCCTCCTTCTGTTCGGCTTAGATATTTTGGTTGAACCAATCAGGCAAATAAATCCATGATGGGTTGGCCTTTGCCATCATGGGTGACGTAGAAGGGCCGCTTTTCGATTTCGTAACTCAACTTGGGTGAGATGCCGAGGGCATGATAAATCGTAGCGTGCAGGTCTTCAATGACGACAGGCTTTTCAATGGCTTTGCAAGGCCGCTCGTCGGCAGTGGTGCCATAGAGATAACCCTTCTTAATGCCGCCGCCAAACATCAGGATAGAACCAGCCCCGGTGAAGTGGCGATGCATTCCATAGTATTTGAGTTCTTCAATTTTGTCGGGCACGGTTACCTGGTCGGGCACTTTCTGTTCAGGACGGCCTTCAAGCATCATGTCGCGGCTAAATTCACTGGCGACTAGAATCAGGGTGCGGTCTAAATGGCCGCTCTTTTCCAGGTCAAGTATCAGTTGGGCAATCGGGGCGTCAATGGCTTGCTTCATGCCAATAGCGCGGGTGTGACCGTTCTCGTGGGTGTCCCAGTATTCAAAGGGAATGTATTCGGTGGTGACTTCAATATAACGTGCACCCGCTTCGGTTAAACGTCGCGCCAGTAAACAGCCTAAGCCAAAGCGACCCGTATTGTATTTGTCATAAGATTCTTTAGGCTCCAGGGTAAGGTCAAAGGCTTTGGCTGCCGGGGAGCTGAGCAGGCGATGAGCATTGTCCATCGAGCGCAGCAGAGAGTCCTTCTGGTAATCACTACCAAATTTCCCGATGGGACTTTGCTCCACCAGCTTCTTATACAGCTTGTTGCGGTTTTCAAAGCGTCCTGCTTCCATTGCCGGACGCACCGTTTCTACCGCCTGGGCGGGCTGGGGGATAAAGAACGGCCCATACTCGCTGCCCAAGAACCCGGCATTATGAAATGCTTTTAGCTCTTCGCCTTCGCCCACATCCAATCGTTGACCAATATCAATAAATGCAGGCACCGCCGGGTTGGTTGGCCCCAAAGTGCGCGAGATAACCGCGCCCATGTGTGGAGCGGCAACTGTCTGTGGCGGAGCGTAACCGGTGTGCCAGTAGTATTGATGGCGCGAGTGCAAAATCTTGCCTAAGTCGGGGCCAGTATAGGTGCGAATGAGCGTGCCACGATCCATTACTGAGCCGATTTTCTCCAGACCCTGCGAAAACTTGATATGGTCTACCGCCGTGCCAATAGAGGGGAAGGTGCTGAGAACTTTATTGGATTCCAGACCCTTTTCATAAGGCGTGTAACGTTTGGGGTCAAACGTTTCGGTATGCGCCATACCCCCTGCCATAAAGAGGACTATGACCGTATCGGCAGTCGCCTTGCCGCGTTGGTATTTTTTGTCCCCATGCTCCGTCTGGGTGGTCGCAGCCGCCAGCAGTTGGCGCGGCGCACCGGCGGCTAAGGCTGAAAGAGTGGCGGCACTGGCAGTACGCAAAAAGTCACGGCGATTAAATTGCTTGGCATCTTTCATAATGAGCACCTATTAAAATAACTGACATTCTGTTGTCTATAACGTTTCTAACCCGAACTGGTTCGGATCACCGAAATTACCGTAATGAAAACTATTGAGGAAGCGAAAGGACGCAATGCCCTGTAAATTATCTGGCAGATGGATAGAAGGCACCGCTACAGCGCGAACCTGGCTCACAAAGGATAAAGCAGGGATTCCCATTACAATAGCATGAAGGTCAAAGAAGCCAGGAATAGCGCCTCCTAAACCGACTCTGCCTAATTTCATAAGGCTAAGTCTCTGACAATCTATTTCGCTCAAAACTAATTCAAAAGGCGAATTGGATGGCCCTGCTCCTGTATCTGCAAGTAACTGGCGATAAAAGGTAAATCCAAGCGGGTCTGTGAGTTGCACTTCAATAATTGGCACATTGTTATGAAAAAGCCATGTGACCCGCTGCATTGAGGCTCCAAATCATATAGGTTCGCTCATAATCTACGCTGGCTTCGATTACTAAAGCTTCATGCGTACCGATCCCTAAACTCTTAATTTTGCTTTCCATCTCTTCTAATGAATCAGCAGTGGCAATAACTTGCTGCTGGAAAACTCCCACCAACTTGTTTACGTAAGGTGAGTGGGGGTCACTTCGCGTATCACGACTAATCTCTAATGCGAACTGCCAATCCTTTTCTTGGTCTTCGGTCATTGCTGTCATGGCACGCTCCTTCATTACTCCTACGTTACATCTTAATAAATCAGTTGAAACTCCGGCAGCATGGTTAATATCCAGAGCAAGTCTTCCACGCCTTCGGGTTTGGCAGGTGCGCCGACGATGGAAACTGCCGTTTGCAGTTCAGTCGCGGTTGGTTTGCGGCCCAGCGTGCGCAAGTAAATGCGCGTGACCAGATCAGGGGTAGAAGTGTTGGGTTGCGCTAACCACTGCTTGGCTCCGGCTTGCAGTTGCGTGGCCAAGGTGCGCCCGTTGGTGAGTTCGAGAGCCTGTAGGGTCGTGGCGGCAGAGGGGCGGGCGGTCACTACTTGTTCGCGGTTAGGACGCCCCAGGGCAATGGTAAGCGTATCGGCTTTTAACAGCGCGGCACGGATATGTTCTTTGTTGGTTAGGGGTTGCCAGGCTGTGGTCAGCACTTTGGCCAATGTCTCGGCATTACCGTGTGAGCCACCTTGTTCGATGGCGGGTTGCCAACCGTTGGGGATGAAATCTGGCTGCTCCCAGCCGGGAGTGAGGGTGGACGAGCAAAGCCACGAAGCATCGCTGGTGAAGTCGAAGTTTTCCTCTGCGCCCTTAGCATCAGTGCTCTTAATTTTGGCGTAGAACACGAAACTGGCCGGGTTGGGTGAAGTAAATTGCAGACCTTTGCCGGTTGAAGGATCGGGCCAGTTGATGGCATGGACGGCAAAGGTATTTTGTCCTTTGACCAGATAGGGCGCTAGATCAACGGCCACGGGGGCTTTCCAATCATCGCCTGTCACCACTTGCTTGCCGTTGATAAAGAGGATGAATTCGTTATCACAGGCGAGTGATGCCACGGCTTGCAAAGGCTTGTCCGGCAGTGTGATGACTTTGCGCAGATAAAGGCTGCCCCCGGTGGTGCCACTGGCGGCTTTGGCATCATTCCAAATCCATTTAGGACGCAATGACATCACTTTGTTGCGGCTACGGGCACCCCCCACATCGGTCGCCGGAGTCTGGGGCCACACTCCCGTGACCGCAGAGATAGCGTCCGCGAATTGTTCCGCCGACATGCGACGCACAAGCGGGCCAGCAAAGACAAAATGCGCAGGTCGCTCGTTGGCCACAGCGACTGGGGGCATTTGATAGGCGCGTGAGGTGACAATGCGGGCTATGGTCTTTTTGAGATCGTAGCCATTATCGGCAAAGTCGGATGCCAGCCAGTCCAGCAAGTCGGCGTTCCACGGCGGGTTGTCCATTTCATCGGTCGGCTCAATAAGGCCATGCCCCATAAAGCGTGACCAGAGACGGTTCACCATAGTGCGGGCTAAACGGCCATCCTGCTTGCTGGTAATGGCCGCCGCCAGTTGCTTGAGCCGCTGTGAGCGCGAAGCATTGGCGTCAATAGTACCGAGTTGCGAGTAAAGAAACTTAACGGGAGCAATCTTGCCCTGCGGCACATCACAGCGCACCGTTTCGAGGGGCTTGTCGGCGTAAATGCCAGCCATGCCATAAGAATCAGCCAGCTTCCAATCGCTGATGAAGCTGTCATGGCACGAGGCGCATTTCAAATTAATGCCCAAGAAGACCTGCGAGATATTCTGCGCCGCCTGCATGGGCACGGTTTGACTGGCATTGACGGTGCCGCGCCACACAATGCCCTTAGTAAAGCCCTCGGAGCCGGAGACCGGGTTGACCAACTGAGACACGAAACGGTCATAAGGCATATTGGTTAACAGGGCATTATACAGCCAATCCGTAATTTGCTGGCGACCTCCATCAATATAGCCCGTGCCCGCATAATCGTTGCGCAGAGCATCATTCCAGAAGGTCAGCCAATGCTGGGCGTAATTGGCGTCATCGGCCAAAAGCCGCTGTGCCAACAACTCGCGCTTATTGGGTGCTTTGTCGGCAATAAAGGCTTGCAGTTCTTCCGGTGTGGGTAGCAGGCCAACGATGTCGAGATAGACGCGACGGGCATAAGTGCGGTCATCTACTGTTGGCTTAGGCTGGATATTGTGGGCCTTGAAGTAAACGGCCAAAATGCGGTCAATGGGATGCGTGGAAGCGCCCGCAGCAACAGGCGGCAAGGCTGGATGGCGCGGCTCTAACGGGGCATTGTAATTGGCAGTGGTGGTTGCAGAGGCCGCTTTGCCAAAGCTCATGCCCTGGTCAATCCAGGCGCGCAAGAGGCCAATCTGCTCAGGAGTCAGTCGCTTGCCGCCCAGAGGCATGATGTTGTCGGGGTCAACGCCTGCGACTAAGTGAATCAGCAGGCTGTCGGCACTCTTCCCTACCGCGGCGGCTGGCCCGGAACCGCCACCTTTGAGAATCGCATCCCGCGTATCCAGTTGCAGACCCCCTTTCTTCTGCCCGCTGAGATGGCAACTGGCACAGTAGGAGCGTAGAATTGGATGAATGTCCGTGACATAATCAATTTTGCGTTGAGCTGCTGGCGGCAACTTGATGGCAGGTGTTCCCGTCTTGGCCGCGCCTGCTGCCACCACTGGTGCTGTCACCGCAGGATGCGGTGCTGGCCGTTGCGCCGCCACTGGCTGTAGAGCCGCTGGTTGGTGGGAACTGGCTGAGTTCAAGGGCACATATTGAACCTGCCCTTGGGCAAACTGCGCATGACCATAACTGACTAAACCCAGAAGAGCTATTGTAAAAAGAAGTGGTTTCATAGCAGTAGAATCTGTGGAATTAGATTGTTTTAAGGAATTATCAATAATATAGCGTATCTGACAATGATTGTGTTTTGTGTCAATGAAGACACGGCAGCGTACTTCTATCGCGCATATCAGCAAAGTACATCAATTCCATCCTATGCCTTCGCATTCTAAGTTACTTATGTTCTCATCTTATAACTATAGACCCCGCTGGCTATGGTCAGTTTTGCTACTGACTATCTGGGGCAATATGGCCTTAACTCGGCAAGTAGGACGACCAGAGAGTTCTGAACCTGTACAGCACCTAACTTCTGCTCGTGCCAATTTAACTCCTGGGACTCTAAGCTTAGATGCCGTTGGCGACATTTTACTGGATCGTGGCGTAGCGGCCCAAATTCAGCAGTATGGCATGGGCTACCCGTTTCAACAGACGCGGTCGCTGTTATCTGCGGCGGACATCGCTTTCGGCAATTTAGAATGTCCCCTGGCGACGCACGGCGTTAAAGTGCATAAGAAGTTTTGTTTTAAGCCTGACCCGGCTACCGTCAAATGCTTAACTGGCGCGGGTATGGACGTGCTGTCGTTAGCCAATAATCACAGTATGGACTGTGGACGTATTGGACTGGATGAAACGATGGCAACGCTACGCGCCAACGGTTTGCATTGGTGTGGCGCGGGAGAAAACCTGGCTGGGGCCGAGCAGCCGACTGTGCTGAATATCAAAGGCGTCAAAGTCGCTTTTGTTGGGTTTTGCCAGTTCTTGCCCGAAGGCTCATTTCTGCGTGATGATGCGCCCACGATTGCTTTTGCTTCCGAGGAAGCCGTGCGGCGTGCGGTAAGCGTGGCGCGACAACAGGCTGACGTGGTGATTGCCTCCTTCCACTGGGGTGAAGAGTATTATTCTTTGCCACACGAAAATCAGGTTCAATTAGCTCATGCTGCGGTGGCGGCGGGCGCTGACTTGGTGCTAGGGCATCATCCGCATGTCTTCCAGGCACTGGAAGTGGTTAAGCACCAGGTCGGCGGTCACCCCCGCCGCGCTTTGATTGCTTATTCATTAGGGAACTTTGTCTTTGATGCGCCACGCGCCTGGGACAGCCACACCGCCGAGACATTTATCTTGCATTGCACCTTGAACCGCAACGGTTTGGTTGCAGCGCAGGCATGGCCCATTTATATAGGTAAGTGCTGTCCTCGTCCTGCCACGGGTGCGCAGGCACAGGCTATTTTAGCGCGCTTAACCGAGTTATCACGGGCACGGCACACGATGCTACGAGCGGGGCAGGTCAGCCTAACGAGTAAGCTGCCTGAAATTCGGCAATAGTCTACTTTCGATTAGCTCTCTGGCTGTATCGCTAGCCTGCTCGTTTGCAAGAGAATGGCTCAATAGCGATACTATTTGGGTAGAAAGGTTTATCTTCCCTATGGCATTGCCCAATAGATTAACCACAACCTGTCCGCAGTGTGGCGCGACCAATGCTTCCACCATGTTGACCTGTGTTAAGTGTGGCGCACCCCTCAAAGAAATTGACGACACTGATACCCTGGCAGCGCCTATGCCACCTTCCCCGGTTAGTTCTGCTGCGGCCAATGCCGACATTGCCCCGGCCAGCCCCACGCTAACCAATCCTGAGCCGCCTGAAGAGTCGCACTTAAATCAGGAATGGATAGACCGAGTTAATAGCCAACTTAATCGCCCGGCTGAGGAAAAGGTCAAGACGGCGAAAGTAGTTGCTCTCAGCACCCAGGTACTTTTTTACATCGGCTGCGCCTTGCTGATCATTTTACCGTTATCTCTCATTGGCTTCGGCACCGTGCGCGCCATGTTGCATAACATCTTTCAACATTAGCTTCTGCTTCTCGTCCCCATTGCTTACGCCTGCGAACTATTGCATGTGTTTAAGCACATCCAATGACACACCCAAGTGCTTGTCCATAACTGATTAGCTCTCTACAATGACGGCATGTCCGCCGATTGAGAGATAACCAGGAGGTCAGCAATGAAAGGTGTGCTTATGGCGTTTGTGGTGTTGTCCTTACAAACTGCGCTTTTTGCCTGTCTCCAAGACCGGGATACTCTGGCCGATGAAGCGCGTGGCCTGCCGGATGTAGTGCAGGTCATCACCGGGCGCTTCCCGCGCAATCCACCTCTCTTTTATCAGATGCGACTTCAACGCGTCGCGGCAGAGCTTAAAAAGAATCCTCATCAACTTGATCTCTATGATGATGCTGGTGTCGCCTGTGACCGCATCGGCCAGGATGACGAAGCAATCCAGTGGATGCACCAGAAACTCCCTTATTTACAGCAGGCGAATGCTGAGGATAAAGCGGTGCAAGAGCATTGGTATCGCTACTATGCGAACCTGGGGACTTTTCTGGCCCATCGCTGGCTGCGAGCCGGAGCCAACCGTGCGAATATCAGCCAGATGGAGCAGGCGCGAGATTACATTAAGCAGGCTATCAAGATTAAACCAGATGCCCATTTTGGGCGCGAGAAGTACCAACTCAAAGCGATGGAGTGGATTATCTCGCCTCCCAAGGACGTGGATTATGATGGGCGCTTAAATGATTTCCTTGGTTTAGCGGAGCACTTAAGTTATGAAGGTGGTCAAGACGAACTTAAGAAGCTTGGCTATGAGGATGCAACCAAAGGACTGAGCGGCTTAATAACTCTTGGTAATGCCTGGGAAAGTGTAGACATTTTCTATGAGTTGAAATTAGTTCTCATGATGCAGAACAAAGCTACTCTGGTTTCCTTATCCAACTTCCGTTTGCAAGAGCTTATTAAGCAAGGGAAGCACTCATTGCATCCTACTGCGCCAACTGGTGAAAAACTGAAGAATTGGATAGCGCCACTCAGTTATGAGCCAATGGGTTGGTATCCTGCCTCAGATAAACCAGATCAACTGGAAAAGTTCTATCATTATGCGCGGGCTGAGGCCGAGGCTTATCAGAAGCAGCGCACAGAGTATATGGTGCAGCGTCTTAAAGCCGGACGACATCCCGATACAGATACCTCCTTCTGGAATGATTGGTATGACAGTGGGCCACCTGACCCTGGTATTACGCATTCTTGGTGGTTCAATAATCCGTGGGCGGTGCCTTTGGCGCAAAGTCTGGGTGCCATCACACTGATCAGCCTACTCCTCTTGTGGACTCTGCGCAAAAAGAGGCACACTCCACACATCGCATAACGTAAATTAGCAAAGGAATAGGCTCGGATGGATTCTCTGAATATCTTTTTTACGGGTAAAGATCAGGTTGAAGTGCAGCGGGAGCCGGTGCCGGAACTTAAAGCCGGGCAGGTGCTGGTGGAAACGCAGCGTTCGCTGATTAGCACGGGGACGGAGTGCATCTGCTTGCAGCGTAATTTTGCGCCCGGCACGCACTGGGATAACTGGGTGACTTATCCTTTTTATCCTGGCTACAGCAATGCCGGGCGTGTCGTGCAAGTAGCAGATGATGTGCAAGATGTGCAGCCTGGTGACCGGGTGGCGACGCGCAGCGGGCATAAGCAGTATTTTGTGACGGGTGCGGCTCATGTGCGCCAGATACCGGAAGGCGTGTCGGATGAAGATGCGACCTGGTTTGGCTTAGCCAACATTGTGCAAATTGGCGTGCGCCGCGCTGAGCATGAGTTAGGTGACGCGGTGGTTATCATTGGCGCGGGGTTACTGGGGCAACTGGCGCTGCAATATACGCGCTTGAGTGGGGCGCGTGAAGTGATTGTGATAGATACCGCGCAGCCGCGCCTTGAAATGGCCCACGCGCATGGTGCCACGAAAACTTTAGCGATGAGTGTAGCCGATGCCCGTGAAGCCATCTTGCAAGAGACTAACGGGCGTTTAGCGGATGTGGTGTATGACATCACCGGCCATGCCGCTGTGTTTCCCTCGGCGCTGGGATTAGCGCGGCGGTTTGGTAAGTTGCTTTTGCTGGGTGACACGGGCACCCCCTCCGAGCAACGTTTAACCTCGGATGTCATCTCACGCGGAGTGCGTATCGCGGCGGCCCACGACGGTCATCCCCCTGCGGTGTCAACTGACCGCGAGTGGTGGACGCACGAGCACATGACGCAGTTGTTCTTTACCTACTTGCAACGTCAGCAGATGCGAGTGAGTGATCTGGTGACACATCGCTATGCGCCCCAGGATGCGGCCCAAGCTTATCACATGCTCATTACCGACCGCTCGGCGGCAATGGGTGTTATCTTCGACTGGTCACGAGTAAAATAATCAACCACAGAGACACCGAGGCACAGAGAAGAAAAGAGAATTGAGGAAGAGAATCAAGGGTATTGGACGGAAGACTCTGATATTCCCTAAACTTGTCTCAATCTCCCTTCTCTGTGCCTCGGTGTCTCTGTGGTTTTAAGGATCAATATGTTTTTGCGCTCAACCTTTGTTTTTGTCGTTATGGTTTTAGCCGCTACGGTGGCGTATAGCGATGAAAAAGCACCATCTGTGTCAACCCCGTTTGCGCAGCACCAGAAGTTGGCCTTGCGGGGCGCAACGCCCAACCAGACGACCGTGCCACGTTTTGGGAAGTTTGAACTGACGCTGAACTTAGCGGCGACTTATGACAACCCCTTCGATCCCAACGAGGTGCAGGTGCAGGCTGTTTTTACCTCGCCCCAAGGCCGGAGCACTACCGTTGATGGGTTCCTGGATCAACCTTTTACGCGCAAGCTGAAAGCGGGTGCGGAGCAGATTACTGCCGCAGGTGAGCCAGTCTGGAAAGTGCGTTTTGCGCCGGATGTGGCCGGACGGTGGCGGTATCGAGTGACGGCTAAAGATCGTTCCGGCACGGTCAGCTTGCCCGAAGCGCGGTTGCAGGTGGCGGCCTCTGCTAATCCGGGTTTTGTGCGGCGCAGCACGCTCAATCCGGCGGTTTTTGCCTTTGAAAATGAAAAGCCTTTTTTCGCTGTGGGTGAGAACATGGGCTGGGGCGGTAAGCGCGGCTCGTATGATTATGACGATTGGCTAACACCGCTCAGCAAAGCGGGTGGCAACTGGATACGGATTTGGATGAGCAGTTGGAACTGTGGCCTGGAATGGTCGGCCCAGGCCAAGAAAGATTGGCGTAGTGGCACCTATCATGGTGTAGGCGTTTACAGCCTAGATAATGCCTGGAAGCTGGATACCATTCTCGATACAGCCGAGCGCAATGGTGTTTATGTAATGTTGTGTTTTGGCACTTACGGCGAGTTTAAAACGGGAGGCTTTTTTGGCGAAGGGCAGTGGGAAGCCAACCCTTATAATGTGGCTAATGGCGGCCCGTGCGCCAAGCCCGAAGATTTCTGGACGAACGAGCAAGCACGCAAGCTCTATCAGCAGCGCCTGCGCTATATCATGGCGCGTTACGGTTATCGCACCGGCATTCAAGGCTGGGAATTTTGGAATGAAGCCGAGGCTCCCACGCCCTGGGTTGGGGAGATGGCGCGTTTCTTAAAAGGCACGGGGGAGTTTGCGGCGCGGGGCGCGGCTGATCCTTATCATCATGCGGCTGATCCTTATCATCATTTAGTCACCACGACATATGGCAATGACGCCATCTGGAAACTGCCAGAGATTGACTTTACTCAGACCCATAATTATGGTACGGGCAATATCACCGATCACGCGCCCGTGATTTACAATGATGCGCGACAACACGCGGTTTACAACAAACCGCACCTGATAGGAGAGTTCGGCATAGACTGGCGCAAGTCGGATAGCGAATATGATCCACAGGGCTTAGGAGTCAACCTGCACAACGGGTTGTGGGCTGGCCTGATGGCGGGCGATGCGGGTGGTGGAATGCTGTGGTGGTGGGACAACTATGTCCACCCCAAAAATGTTTATGCACCATTCGTGGCGGCCCGCCGTTTCGCAGATACCGTGCCGTGGACAGCGGGGCCATTGCAGCCCCTGAAGATGGATGCCGCCCATCAGACGAGCGGGCCAGAAACCTGGACGGATTTAACCCTGGTGCCTGCTGGCGGCTGGGGCAAGGCCGCGACCGATA
Source organism: Abditibacteriaceae bacterium (assembly GCA_019239895.1). Classification (GTDB taxonomy): domain Bacteria; phylum Armatimonadota; class Abditibacteriia; order Abditibacteriales; family Abditibacteriaceae; genus JAFAZH01. Next base: position 133,376 of record JAFAZH010000036.1, read on the forward strand.
ACTTTACAATTACTCCTACGGGCTTGGCCAGCAATGTTATCATCCCGCAATTTCTCTATAGCACTGGCAAAGCCGATTTGCGCACAACGTCCACTTTTCATGTGAACTTTACACAACCAGGCAAATTTATTGTACATGTGGGCGATGTTTCGGATACCGCTCACCTGCGCATCTTGCTCGATGGCAAAGCGGCGCGTGATGTGGAGTTATCGGCTATGCCGCCTAAAGACCCCAGCGTCAAACCGGACTATGAGAAGACAGAATTGCGCCCGGAATATAACAGCTATTTAGCCCACTTCAACAAAGACTATGATATTGATGTACCCGTTGGCGAGCATACCATTACCCTGGATACTGTGGCGGGTGATTGGGTGTCAATGGATCGCATTACATTGACGGGCTACCGCAGCAGCCGTTTTCCTGACGTGAATCTTTATGGATTAACTAACGGTAACATGGCAATCCTGTGGGCGCAAAATGCCCTGCACAACTGGAAGAATGTGACCGATAAAAAAGAGATTCCCCCTTTGCATAACTTAGCTACCACGCTGCATGGTTTGAAGCCGGGGCGTTATGCTGTGGAATGGTGGGATACCGAGCAGGGACGGCCTACAACCAAAGAGACATTAACAAGTATAGATGGCTTGCTGGTGCTGCGCTTACCTGACCTGGCCAGTGATGTCGCTGCGCGTATTGAGCCGCTGGCTGTGACTCGTGGACGATAGGGTAGATAATGTTGCTAAGAGTGTAACTTAACGCAACTTTCTACAATAGCCCGGCGAATAAATTCACGGCTCCGGGCTTTCAGCCGACCGTCCGCCTGCGCGGACGGTAAGCGTTTTATAAGCGTGTGCCGTCCGCGCAGGCGGACGGTCGGCCACAGGCCAGGAAACGCGGTTTCAACCGCCGGGTAGGTTGAGAGGTATCACTGTTTGGGATAACGCGGAATGGTGAAGCGGAACGTGCTGCCCTTGCCTAATTCGCTTTCGACCCAGATTCTTCCGCCATGCGCTTCCACGACCATTTTGCAGAAAGTGAGACCCAGGCCAGTGGAACTTCTGGCCTGGGCGCGGACTTCCGCTTGGTTTGCTTTTACCTGCGCAAATTTCTCGAAGATGGTTTCAAATGCTTCTTTGGGAATGCCAATGCCCGTGTCGGAAATTGAGAAAAGGAGAGTCTCCCCGTCTGTAGCAGGGGCCGTATGAGGCTCATGATAAAGTTCCACGCTTAGGTTGATCTGGCCACCATCCGGCGTGAACTTAATGGCATTTCCCAATAAGTTGACGAGAGTGCGGCTGAGTTTTTGGGCATCGGCGCGGAAGGTAAGGGAGGCCACTGCGGGCGCAATATGGCTGGTAAGACACTGGCTATTCTTCTCGGCTAATTGCGCGACCTGCTGGACAGCACTTTCAACTAACTGTGTCGTGGTGGTTTCCTGATATTCAAGGGTGGATTGACCAGCTTCCATCTTATTGATGTCCAGCATGTCGGTAATCATGCCGTTTAAGGTTCCCCCACTGCGCAAGGCTATGGCTAAGGAGAGTTCCTGTATTTCATTTAAATCTCCTTCGGCCTTGATAATTTGCAGACCGCCCAAGAGCGAATTGAGTGGTGTGCGCAAATCATGCACAATCATCTGCACCAAGTCGTTGCGCAAGGTTTCCAACTCCTTGAGCCGATCATAACTGGCCTGAAGTTGTTTGGTGGTGAGGCGCAACTCGATCTCAGTCATGATTAAAGCGGCTAAGTCTTTGAGGATGTCAATTTCATAGGGCGTCCATGCGTGCGGTTGCGTATCAATGGCGCAGAACGAGCCAAGCGTCAGCCCAGAGGAAGTCGTTAAGGGTATGCCAGCATAAGCGATAACGCCTAAATCTTTAACGGCTAAGTTATTTTGCACCAGAGGATACTCACGCGCATCCGCAATGATGAGTGGCTCGCCGGAAGTCACAACATGCTGACAAAAGGAATGTGTCAGCGGCGTTTCGCGTGCATCAGCGTATGGCCCGCTCAAGCCAACATAACTCTTGAAGAACTGGCGATTTTGATCTACTAAAGAAATTAACGCGACGGGAGTACCAATAATTTTATGGGCCAGTTGGGTAAAACGATCAAAGGCCGCTTCGGGTGCGCTATCTAATAAGTTGGTGCCATATAACGCATCCAGTCGTTGTGCATTTTCCAGCCCTTGAGCAGATTCTTCCTGGTGAGAGTCTTTAGACATAAGTGGCTAATCCTACATTGTCGCGGAGCCGATTTACAATCTCTGTTGTGCGATAAACATTCTTGTTTGCTAAATATAATCGTGGATTTTGATAAAACCCGTTGCTAACTTAAAGGAAATTTGATGATTCCAAACCTCTATTATTATAACCCTAATGCCATCAAGCCAATGACGCAGACACTACAGGCTGATATTTGTATCTATGGTGGCACCTCCGCAGGTGTGGCCGCCGCCGTGCAAGCCAGTCGCATGGGAAAGCAGGCCGTTGTCCTCGAACCGAGTGGTCATATTGGCGGCCTCAGCGCCGGTGGCCTGGGCTGCACCGACTTTGGTAACAAAGATGTCATCGGTGGCATCTCCCGCGAATTCTATCGGCGCGTGGGACAAAAATATGGAGTGGCGGAAGAGTGGCACTTTGAGCCGCATGTCGCAGAGCAGGTTTTCCATGACTTAATGGACGAAGCGAAAGTGCCAGTCTATTATCATCAGTTTTTACAGGCGGTGGAGAAGAATGGCTTGCGCATTACCGCCATTAAATTGCAGGGTGGTTTGACCGTGCGCGCCAAGATGTTTGTAGACGCCAGCTATGAGGGTGACCTGATGGCGAAGGCAGGCGTAACCTATGATGTCGGGCGTGAATCCAATGCGACTTATGGCGAAACCCTGAATGGCGTGCAAATCCGCAAGCTGCACCAGTTTGATTTTCCTGTTGATCCCTATATAAAAGAAGGTGATCCGACGAGTGGGTTATTGCCAGGTATCAACGCCGACGCGCCGCCAGAGCAGGGGACGGGCGATAAGCGCATTCAAGCTTATAATTTCCGCCTGTGCCTCACCAAAGAATTGGAAAACCGTATCCCTTTTCCAAAACCAGAAAATTATGATCCGCAACAGTATGTGCTGCTTGCTCGTTATTTAGCCACAGGTTGGAATGAGGTCTTTCGCAAGTTTGACCCCATTCGCGGCCATAAAGTAGACAAGAATAATCATGGGGCAATTTCAACTGATTTCATTGGCATGAACTACCAATGGCCCGAAGGTGACTATGCCACCCGCGAGCGTATCTTCCAGCAGCACGTGGCTTACACCCAGGGTTTAATGTGGTTTATGGGCAATGATCCCAGTGTGCCGCAGGCTATTCGTGATGAGTGGAACCAGTGGGGCTTGTGCAAGGATGAATTTACGGAGACAGGCGGTTGGTCGCATCAGCTTTATATTCGGGAAGCGCGGCGCATGAAATCGGATTATGTGATGACCGAGCATAACTGTCGTGGCGAGGCTCAGGTGGAAGACGCGGTTGGCTTAGGTTCCTATAATATGGATTCGCATAATTGCCAACGTTTCGTCAAAGATGGACGAGTGTGGAATGAGGGCGATGTACAGATTGGGGTTAAGCCCTATGGCATCTCTTACCGTGCTATTGTGCCCAAGCGGGGAGAATGCGAGAATCTCATCATACCAGTGTGCCTCTCGTCTTCTCACATCGCCTATGGCTCAATTCGCATGGAGCCAGTCTTTATGGTGTTAGGCCAATCGGCAGCAACCGCAGCGGCATTGGCCCTTGACCGTGCTGTGTCAGTGCAGGAACTTCGTTACGATGAATTGAAAAAGCGATTGGAGCAAGATCAGCAGGTGTTAGCTTGGGCGAACTGAATTGAGGCCCGCCGCTAAAGCAGCAGGCTGAACTGAAAAGCCCGGTGAACCGGGCTGAGACGCCACGCACTACGTTTGGCAGCCATTTGGAGAGGGATGAAAACAGCAGCCCTCACCCCCAACCCCTCTTCCAATGCTGGTAGAGGGGCGGTCACGCTAATCTGCTTCTGAATAGTACTAAAAGTAATACTCTGACGAGCCAGTCATCCTTTGTGCTCCCCTCTACCAGCATTGGGAGAGGGGTTGGGGGTGAGGGCCACAACTCTCACCTCTTACCATTCCTTGCTCTGTGTTTCAATCCTGGCCAGGTATCGGGGCGAGTCCAGAAGGCGTCATCCCGTCCGCCATAATAACTTCGTAACACATTATCCATGACACGAGATGTGCGAGCGGCGGAAGTGCCGGTGCTGGGGCATTTGCCATTGCCTTGCAACTCGTTCACGATGGTCTGAATCAAAGGTTGTTGAATGTGCGGGGGATTGGGCAAATCGAAAGTTTCGTTGCCGTCTTTCCTCTCCAAGCGTAACGGCTCATTGCCGAAGGTAGAGAGGGTGAGGCGAGCCTGTGTGCCGTTAATTTGAATTACGTCTTCGTCCACCGCCCCAGCAAAGTTCCATGAGGCAGTTCCTAAAGCACCTGCGGTTGTTCCAAAATGCATGACAACCCTATCTTCAACATCATAGACGGTGGAGAAATTAGCCGCCGCACCGGATACGTTTTCAAGTGGCCCAAAAATAAAATCAAGAATATCTAAAGTGTGGCTGGCGAGGTCTAAAAAGAGACCACCACCGGAATCTTCTGCTTTTAATCGCCAGGGTAGATTTGCGGGGTCGAGATTTTGCTGAGTCGAGACAAAGCGATAGTTGATGCCAGTCACTTGCCCTAACTGACCGCTTGCTATGAGTTCTTGAGCCTTAATGAAACGGGGCAAGCCGCGCCGATAGAAAGCCACGAAGAGAGGCAGGTGCGCCGCCTTAAATGCCTCGACCATCTGCTGGCATTCCCCATGATTACGTGCCATTGGCTTTTCGACATAAGCAGGCTTGCCCGCCGCACAAACTTGGAGTGCATACTCCAGGTGCGAGCCAGGCGGCGTGGCGATATAAACTGCGTCCACTCCGGCGTCGTGGATCAGTGCCTCGGCATTGTCATACCAGCGGGGCACGTCGTGGCGGCGGGCATAATCAGCGGCTAAGTCACCATTGCGCCGCATCACGGCCACCAGGCTGCTGCCCTCCGCTTTTTGAAAGCCTGGGCCGCTCTTAATTTCTGTCACATTGCCACAACCAATAATCCCCCAGCGAATCGCCATCGTATTACCTCACCTTATCTCAAATGTATGAATGTCTGTTGGTGCCAAAAGTCTCAACTTGCTAAGCTTGCAGTAGTGCTAAAACAGCTATCGTGATTATGAAACTGTGCAAACCATTTTCTCGCTCCCTCTATCTTTTACCATTTTTGCTGTTGTGTGGCGTGCTTTATCAGGTCATAGCGTCAAGTCGCAATGTGCCGACCCTGACGGGGGTAACAACGGCGATGGCGGAAAGTGGCGCTGTGCCCATCGCACCGCGCATTTATGCGGCTCATAAGTTATGCGACTTGAGTGATAAAGAGATTGATGAGTGTTCCGGCCTGGCGGCCAGTCGCCGCTATCCGGGCTATCTCTGGGTGCATAATGATTCCGGCGATAGCGCACGGCTATTCCTGATTAATCTGGCCGGAAAAACCGTCGCTCAGGTCAATTTGCAAGACGCGGAAAATGTGGACTGGGAAGACATTGCCATTGTCGGAACGGGAAAAAATGCCTGGCTTTATGTGGGTGATATTGGCGATAATAATGAAAATCGCAAGCACGTTGTTATCTATCGTCTGCACGAACCCACTATTGATTTGCGCCATTCTCCCGTCACCATCACGGTGCCCTGCGAGCGCATGAAGTTAACTTATCCTGATGGGGCGCACAATGCGGAGACCCTTATCGCTGCTCCTGACGGCAACCTGATCGTTGTCACCAAAACCCTGGGGGAAAGCGCAATCTTCCGCACCCCGCAACCATTTAGAGCGGATGCAAAACAGCAATTAGTGCCAGTTGGCAAATATCAATTCGGCCACACGGGATGGCTGACCCGCCTGGCGACTGGCGGTGATCTTAGCCCCGATGGTAAACGTCTCATCATCTGCACTTACACCGAAGCCTACGAATGGACTCTGCCGCGTGTTAATCCCTGGACAATGGTTTGGCAGACGAAACCGAATATCTTTGTTCTACCCGTCATGAAGCAGTGCGAAGCCATCTGTTATAGTGCCGATGGCAGCCGCATCTATCTCAGTAGCGAGAAGGTGCCGACGCCGCTTTATGAATTAGTCGCTAAGAGTCCCTGAAGATTTAGCAGGAAAGCAGGAAAAGAGGAGAGCAGGAAACGTAGAGAGAATAAGGCGGAAGTGAAGATTATGGAACCCGGAGTGTTGGGTGCCCAAGCAGCAGCAATATGCTGCTGCTTGGGCTGAGAGTGACGGGCTTACCTGATAGTTACCGTTAACTCCTGTGAAAGCCCGTCCTCACGCTCCGGGTTCGGTAGGTTTTAGCTGGCAGTGCGCCTGGATTCGTTTATTACTTATTACTGTGCGCCTTGAGCTAGGTGGGACAGGATTGTTGAGAGTGCGCCGCCGCCCAGCACTTTGGCCAGGCCGGGTTCCTGCGCCACGATGTTACTGATTTGATTGACGACGGATGGGTCTTGATTTTGGGCGTGGGCTGCCAATTCTTGCACCACATCCGGTGAGACTTGAGCGGCTTGCTCCGGCGTCACCTGGGGCGTGTCACCGCCATCTGTAGCATCCTGGGAAGTATCATCTTGGGGAGCGTTGTCCTGAGAGTCATCAGAACCATCCTCCTGCGCTGCTCCGCTTTGCTGCCCCCCGCCTAAACCACCCAGTATTTGGCCTAACCCGCCGCTACCTCCACTACCCAGCACTTGCGAAACCACTGCCGGGTCAGCCGCCGCGATGAGGGTGTTCAACAATCCGGCTTTTTGCTCGCCACTGGCGTTGCCAAAAATCTGCGCAGCCATTTGCGCAAAAGGCGGTGTTTGGTTTGAGTGGAAAGCGGCAGCGATGCCATCGGCTAAAGCCGACTGCGGCGCAGCCTGGGCCGCTTGGTCGTAATCATTATGCACTGTGTCGGGAGCCTGACTTGCGTCGGCCCCGCTATATTGTTGTAATAGACCACCAATTTGGTTCATCCAATCCATCTTCGCTTTCTCCTGAAATGATTCTGTTAATGCAGTTTGCAAGAAGCACGCCAGTAGCTATGTGGAAGGCTATTAACGTATAAATGCATCTTTGGCGGGTTTGTCCGACCCTATCCCCAGCCCTTCCCCTTGGTAAGGGGAAGGGAGCCAAACTGTAACTGTCGGGGAAGGCCCTGGTTAAATAGTTGAATGCCGTGCCATAGTATCCCTGCTGTCCCGGCGGTGGGCCAACGCTCCCTTCCCCTTACCAAGGGGAAGGGCTGGGGATAGGGTTAGGCGGATGAATGCTTCTCTCGCAAATTCCGAGTGGACATTAACCCTCGGCCTCATCCTCATATAATGCTTCGCCACGATGCAGGCGAAGCGCGATTTCAGCGGTTTGGAGCTGGGCACGCTGCGTTGGCGAATGAGCCGCCATGTACCGGGCCAAAGCAATGAGGATGTGCTGGCCTTCGGGTGTGCTGCCCCATTCATTGTATTGCTGCACGCTGGCTTCCAACATTTGATAGGTGTGAAAGTCGGCATCTTCGCGCAGCACGCCACGAGCTAACGTAGCAATCAGCGGCTCAATGGGATGGCCCAGATTCAGATAACGCGCCACAACGCGGGCGGCGGCATCTACTCGTTGCTGGCTGTTCAGTGCATCCAGAAATTTCTCGCGTAACTCAGCGGCATCCGTGGGTTCATCGTCTAATTGGTCGCGTGCGCCGGGTAAGGGAGCAGGGGGCACGTTGAGGAAACGGTCAAGGTAAACCGACATCGCACCCTGAAAGACGCCGCGTGTGATGTTGGGGTTGAGGGTTCGGGGTTCGGGGTTTAGAGGGCCAGTTAAGGCTGAAGAGATACCGTTGCTTTCCGCTGTACCATTTTTTACTTCGTGTCCATTGAGTTGCGGGTTACCCCAGACCCCAGCCCCCGAACTCGCAACCCGCTTAATCGCTTGATGTAAAGCATTGCAATAGGTGAAGGTATGCAGCGCCGTAATCCAATCGCCGAATTCATTGGCGGTGCCGAAGTGGGCGATGCGCAGGGCGGCTGCATAGCAGAGTGCTTTGCTGAGTTGGCCTGGTTGTGCCCCGGCACAGATAGCGTCGCGCAAAGCTCCGATGATCTGAGCCGGGTCATCACCCATAATTTGCCTGGCAAGTTTGGCTTCGTCATGCCAGGGCTTGCCGTGCCCACTCTCGAACCAGGCGGGTAGTTGCTCGAAGGCTCCTTCCATGAGGGGCACGAGGTCAATGGGGTGACGCCAGGAGTTGCTTTCCTCGCCGCCCCGCGCGGCGACTAACTGCCCCACCACCGTAGGCAAAATCTTTTCGGCCTCGGCCCAACCGATAATTTCTAAAACTTCAAAGGCTTTATTGATAAAGTCGAGGGTGTGCCCTGTGTCGGCATAGGCGCGGTCGGTGGCAGCGGCGAACATGATTTCGGCGGCGGCAGGGTCGGCTTCGTTGTGGATGGCGGTCAGGATCGTGCGCTCGGCACCATCACGGTGGCGCACCAGAGTCCAGTAGCGGAACCAACGTTCGAGTGTATCGTGTGAGTGGTTAGATGTATCAAGAGGATGGCGGTCACGGCGTGGCACTTGCCCGGCGCTGTCCCCGGCGACACGCCGCAGACCTTGATAAAGGGCGAGAAACTTCTCTTCTTCCGGCAGATAGGGCACCAGGTTCGCCAGAGCCGTGAGGATGGTCATGCCACTGGCCCAGCTATCGCGGTAACGCGCTCCAAAAAGAGCACCCGTCTCCACGATGTCCCGTGCAGGCACTCCCGCTTTCAAAAGGGCAATCACGGCTTTGGCGATAATCAGGCCAATGTTCTGCTCCATGCCTTCTTGCAGGCGTTGTTTCCAGTAGCCAACGGCATCGGCCTGACGGGGCGAGTTGCACACCCACACCTGTCCATCGCGGATTTCAACCTCATGGCTGGGCACGTCATCGGCGAAGAGGTCGAAGGTGCAACCGCTGGTGAGATCAAAGCGCGCATGATGCCAGTGGCAGGTGAGAATACCATCGGTGACGCTGCCCTGGTGAAGTGGAAAGCCCATGTGCGGGCAACGATTGTCAACGGCGTGGACTTGCCCGTCATGATAAAATACGGCGATAGGCCGATCTTTGCCCTTGACAACGATGCATCGCTTTTGCGCTAATTGCTCAAGCGGAGCGACGGGAATGAAATCTTGCGGGTCAAGATTTTGCACATCGCCCTTTTCGGTAGAAAGTTTTTGCATTAGAGAACACTACCTCCTGGATACCGTCTATAATACATCAAATGAGAAGGCTTGGTTAGAAACTGACTATGAACATTCCACGACCTGAATACCCGCGTCCTCAGTACGTGCGTCCTGATTGGCTTTGCCTCAATGGTGAATGGGAGTTTGAAGTAGACCGTGGGGACACGGGCTTGGAACGCGGTTTATTAAAGCGTTCCCTTCAGGATCGCATTATTGTCCCTTTTTGTCCTGAGTCGAGATTGTCTGGCATTGGCAACACCGATTTTCTGAATGCGGTCTGGTATCGCCGCACCGTCAAGATTCCTGATGAGTGGGCTGGCAAACGCATTTTGCTGCACTTCCAGGCAGTAGATTACGATACCACCGTCTGGATTAATGGCGTTGAAGCGCGTCGCCATCGTGGTGGGTTTACGCCCTTTTCGTGCAATCTCGAAGGTCTGGCGACCGGGGGCGATACCATCACGATTGTAGTGCGCGCCCGCGACTCCCATGTGCCGCCCCAACCACGCGGCAAGCAGTCACAGCAGTATGATAATTACGGTTGCTTTTACACCCGCACCACGGGCATCTGGCAAACGGTGTGGATGGAACCGGTGAGTCGTTGCTCCTTGCGCCGCCCCCGCATTACACCGGAAGTAGACCGCAGCAATTTTCGGCTTGAAATGCGTATTACTAATAATCGTCCAGGTTTGCAACTGCGTGCCACGTTGCGCGATGGGCAAGGCGTCATCGGCACTTACAGTTGTATAACGGGCATGGATTTGACGGCGAGTCTCGACCTGCCCATTCCGCAAGAGCGTAAGCGGTTGTGGTCGCCGCACGACCCCCATCTCTATGACATTGAAATTGAATTGCTGGATGAGAATGAACGCCTCATTGACCGGGCTACCACGTATGCTGGTTTGCGCGGCATCATGATTGACGGCAAAGCCATCAAAATTAATGGCGAGGCGATTTTTCAGCGTCTGGTGTTAGACCAGGGTTATTATCCTGACGGCATTATGACGGCTCCTTCTGACCAGGCTTTGGTAGATGACATCGAGATGAGCATGGCGGCTGGCTTCAATGGGGCGCGACTGCACCAGAAGGTGTTTGAAGAACGCTTTTTGTATCACGCCGACCGCATGGGTTACATCGTGTGGAGTGAGTTCCCCGACTGGGGTTGCCGTATCACCGAGCCAGGGCGCAACCAGTTACAGCACGGCATCACCTACGCGGCGCAATGGCTGGAAGCGATGGAGCGCGATTATTCGCATCCCTGTATCATTGGTTGGTGCCCGCTGAACGAGACTTATCAAGAGTTGACAGACCCTATCACCGAATTGGACGATACCGCGCGTACGATGTATTTAGCGACTCGTGCTCTAGATAACACGCGCCCGGTGCTGGATGCTTCTGGTTACTCGCATCGCGTCCCCGAAACCGATGTGTTTGACTCCCACGACTATGAGCAAGACCCTGCGACTTTTGCCGAGCATCATAAAGGCTTGGCCGAGGGCAATCCGTTCCTGAACGGCCCGCGCAATCGCCCGTGGTCTATTATTTATCGCGGCCAGCCGTTCTTTGTCTCAGAGTTTGGCGGCATCTGGTGGAATGCTGATGACAAATCGCGCAAGAAATCCTGGGGCTATGGCAAGCGTCCGCGTTCGGTGGAGGAAGTCATGACGCGTTTCGAGGGTTTATGCAATGTGCTGCTCGATAACCCCGATATGTTCGGCTACTGCTACACGCAGCTTACCGACACCTATCAAGAACAGAACGGCCTGTACACCTTTGACCGCCGCCCCAAGTTCGATTTAGAGCGCATCCGCGCCATCCAGCAACGCCCAGCAGCTATTGAGCTAGCGGCCAAGGAGCATTCCTCGAAGTGATTTGGAACCACGAATAGACACGAATGATTTTAGAAGATAAAAGGTAGCGGGTTGAAGCTGATAGGTTGATATTACGATCCTCTATCTTCTATTCTCGATCCTCAATCTATTGGTGTTTATTCGTGTCCATTCGTGGTTCCAAAGTTCTAAAACGACCACTGTGTGAATAAGCGATTACGTAGTTGTTCTAGCTCATGCGCTTTGACGCTCTGCGGTTTATGTCCATCCTCTTTCATATCCAGAATGATGCTGATGAGTTGTTGGTCTACCGTGGTCAAACGTTGCGCCAGAGCTTTGGAGATAGCGATCAACAATTCGATGGCCCATGCCTCGCGCTGTTTTACCGCTGTCTGAAAAGCGGCGCGTGTTATCTTCCAGGTTTGTATATCGGTGGTAGCCAGTGCCGTGGCGGTGCGCGGCTCATGGAGGAGCAGGCTCACTTCGCCGAAAATTTCGCCTTCACCTAGATTTGAAAGCACCTGGTCATCGTGCCCTGGTACATGAACTCTGATTTCGACCTGGCCTGCTGCCAGCAGGTAAACGCAATCTCCCGCATCGCCTTGATGAAATAACTCGTGCCCGGCTGAGAAGTTGACTGGCTCTAAATGTTGGGCGAGGGCTTGCAGTTCGTTACTCGTTAGCTCTTTGAAATGTTGGAAGCGTTGGAGATCGTTGATGTTCATTTTATTCATGTTTATACCCTGTGTTATACCCCGCGCAGCACGGTCGCTCTGGCGACTCGTCCCAGTGCTACGACGAAGGCGGCGGTGCGCCAGCTTAAATCTTTGCTTTTGACTAAACCTTTCACCACATGATAGCTATCGGCCATCACTTGCTTTAAACGTTGGTTGACCTCGGCTTCTGTCCAGCGAAAAGCCTGGATGTTCTGTGTCCATTCAAAGTAGCTCACCGTCACCCCACCCGCATTGGCTAAGATGTCGGGAATCACGGGGATACCGCGTGCCGCGAAAACCTCATCGGCTTCGGGTTCAGTAGGGGCATTGGCCGCTTCGATAATAACTTTAGCCCGGATGGAATGGGCATTATCGCGTGTAAAAACTCCTCCTAACGCTGCTGGAATGAGCACATCCACCTCTTGAGTTAAGACTTCGTTCAGCGCGATGTGGCTCACGCCTTCCGCCTGATATTGTGCCACCGAACGCCGCGCCTGGGCATATTCCCAAAGTTCTGGGATATTAAGCCCACCGGGGCAAAAGATAGCACCTCCAGCATCACTGAGCGCCACAACTTTGGCTCCCATCTGATGCGCCGTTAAAGCCGCATAAGAACCCACATTGCCAAAACCCTGGATGGCTATGGTTGCGCCCTGAATTGAACTGCCAATATCGCGCAAAAACTCTTCCGTGACAAAAAACACACCGCGCCCCGTCGCCGCCTCGCGCCCTTCGCTACCCTGCAAGTCGAGCGGCTTGCCGGTTACAATGGCCGGGGTATAGCCATTGATGCGTGAGTATTCATCCATAATCCACGCCATGACCTGGGCATTGGTATTGACATCGGGGGCCGGAATATCACGGTGCGGGCCAATCTCGCGGTGAATGCGTTGCACAAATTTGCGCGTGAGGCGTTCCATCTCGCTTTGTGAAAGCTGCTTCGGGTCACAGGTGATACCGCCCTTGGCTCCGCCATAAGGAATGTTCACCACGGCGGTTTTCCAGGTCATCAACGAGGCGAGGGAACGCACATCATCGGGATCAACTGTGGGATGATAACGCAACCCACCTTTCATCGGCCCACGCGCTGAATTGTGCTGAATCCGGTAGCCATTAAAAACCGCAATTTCCCCGTTATCTAATTCAATTGGGATGCTGACGTTATGCTCAGCTTCGGGCATCAATAGCAGTTTTTCCGCGTGTTCGCCTAAGTCCATGACTTTGGATGCCTGGCGAATGTAATAGTTGGTAGCCTCAAAAGCTTTCATGCTGTCTCTTTCTTCTTTTACTGTATTATCTTAAAGCATAATGCATGAGCCTGATTCCTGGGGCGACTTGGCAATTATTCTACCGTATCCCCATTGCCTTCTGCCGTACCGTAGTTAGTGAGGGCAACGTGATCTAGCTTATCATGGTAAAGTAGTGAGATAATATTAACAGGTAAATATAGGATATCTGCCGAAAGGAACGTACATGATCCCTACTTTAAACGCGGCGACAGCCGGTCGTGGACTGGCTTTGCCTGAATTTGTGCAACTGGCGAAAAAGAATGGTTTTTCGGGCATTGAATTTTCGATCCAAGAAGCTAATACTCTGGTGCAAAACAGCAGTTTTGAAGCCGTGGCCGCTCTATTTGAAGAGGCGAAAGTGCTGCCCATTGTCTTTGGCCTACCCGTTGAATGGCGCAAAGATGAAGATACGTTTCAGGTGGGACTGGCCGAACTACCCGCTTTAGCCAAACTGGCCCAGGATTTAGATTGCTCGCGTTGCACCACCTGGGTGTTGCCCGATAGTGGCGAGCCTGTGACAGAATACGCGGAGCGCAGTATCCGTCGTTTTCAGGAGATAGGGCGCGTGCTAACGGAGCAGGGCGTGCGGTTAGGGTTAGAGTTCCTTGGCCCGAAGCACTTTCGGCACAATCCTGAAAATGTCTGGTTCTATGATATTCCCGGCGCATTACAGGCAGTGGAACAAATTGTGGGGCCAGCGCAGTTGGAAAATGTCGGGCTGTTAATAGATTCCTGGCACTGGTACACCTCTGGCGGCACGCCAATGGACTTAGCTTCAATACCGATAGAACTTTTCGTGCATGTGCATATCAACGATGCTCCCAATGTCCCCCGTGACGAGCAAGTTGACCAGGTGCGTTTGTTACCAGGTGCCAGCGGGGTAATTGACATCACGGCCTTCTTGAAAACGCTTAATGCCTTGGGTTATGATGGGCCATTGGCAGTCGAGACTTTTAGCGAAGAGTTGCGCGCCCTGTCCCCAGATGATGCGGCGGCTCAGGCGGGGGCGGCTGTGGCGCAGGTCATGCAACAGGCAGGTGTGGTCCCAGTGCGTTTGCTGTAAAATGAAGGCTCACTCTCCAGCCTCACCGCAGTTTATAAACCAGGCGCACGACGTGATCTTGATGCGGCTCAAGCGGTGCGTCCACAAAGCCAACATCTCGAAAACAGTGCAGGCTGGCCTGATTATCGGTTTCTATAATGGCTTCCACTTGCTCCAGGGTAGTGACTTCAGGCTGGGTTAAAAGTGCGTGGAGAATGCGCTTGCCATAGTCGTGCCCGCGCAACGCCGGGTTGACTAACAGAATCGTGCTGGCTGTGGTCTTGTCTTCTCGCTCTAAATCCACATAACCCACTGGCTGCCCATCCTCGTAAGCGATCCAGGCGAAGTGGTCTGGTTCTGCTTGGATATAGCCGAACCAGTCGCGCAGGGGCAACATGCCGCCCAGACGACAGCGCAGCTTGATGTCTTGAAACCATTGCTCTAACGTTGCAATCGCCTGGTCATCAACTTGACGTAAAATAATATCCGACACTTCAACTCCCTCATTAAATGTATTGCATAGAAAAGGTTAGCTTATGCTGCGCTTATCATTGCCCTCCACAACCAATCTGCAAGATGCAGGAAACTTACTGGCTGGCTTAGGCATTTTAGCCGTGAGTCTGAGTGGTCAGGTGCAAGCCCAAGACCAGAAGTCTGCGGTGACCAATGCACCAACGATTACCACTGCTGACCATCCGCAGGAGGATAAAGATGTGGAAACCGTGAAACAACGACTGCGAGATGCCTTGCTGCCCACAACTCCCACTGAGGGGCAGGCAATCGCTCAGGCGGCGCGTCAGTTTGCGGATGCACTAAAGCCCGACGGCTCCTGGAACGACGTTGATTACAACGATCAGACGCGAGGGCCGTGGAAGACTGCGCAGCATCTCGACAGAGTGCAGGCAATGGCCAAAGCCTACCGCACACCCGGCGAACCGCTCAACAGTGATGCCGCCTTAAAAGGGAAGATTCTCACGTCCTTAGACTTCTGGCTGCAACACGATTATCGTAATCCTAACTGGTGGCATAATCAAATCGGTGTGCCCCAAACTATGGGTGCGATATTGTTGCTGATGGAGCATGACCTTTCCCCTGATGAACTGGCGAAAGGGTTGGCCATTATGGGCCGCAGCAGTTGGACTAATGAAGCTGGGAAACCTGCCAATTGGACGGGAGCCAACATGGTCTGGATTGCCAGCAATCGTATTATCATGGGGTGCCTGGCTAACTCGCCAGGCACCGTGACTGAAGCTTTCTCGAAGATTTTTGATGAGATTCATATTGCTGGCCCGCATGGGGAAGGTATTCAGAACGATTGGAGTTTTCATCAACATGGTGACGTGTTGTACACAGGAGGTTATGGTCAGTCTTTTACGGGCAGTGCCGCGCACTTTATTGATTGCGCTCGTGGCACCCATTTCGCCGTGCCCCCGGATAAGCTCCAAATTCTCACGAATTACGTGCTGGACGGTCAGCAGTGGATGCTGCGTGGCGGCGTGTGGGACTATGGCGTGACCGGGCGCGAGATAACACGCGCTGATAAGAACGCGCGCAGCTTGCGCTTCCCTGTGCAAACTCTGGCGCAGATGGCGGGGCCGCGCCAGGCAGAGTTGAAGGCTTTTGCCCAGCGTCTGCGCGACCCCCGCAGTGCGCCGCCATTGGTCGGGAATCGCCACTTTTGGAAATCAGATTTCATGGTGCAGCATCGCCCCGGTTATTACACCTCGGCCCGTATGTTTTCGACCCGCACCCTCAACACTGATGGCTATATCAACAGCGAAGGCAAAAAGTCACATCACCTAGCAGATGGCACAACTTATATCTTTCGCAGTGGCGACGAATATAAAGACATCTTCCCGGTATGGGATTGGCAGCGCGTGCCCGGCACGACTTGCGAGCAAAAGCCGGAACCGCTTGACCCGACGCACATGCAGATGCGGGGTAAGACGAGCTTTGATGGTGGCGTTTCCGATGGCCTGTATGGTTTAGCCGCAATGGATTTGGCGCGTGATAGTCTTACAGCGAAAAAAGCCTGGTTCTATTTTGATGACGAGTTTGTCTGTTTGGGCGCGGGCATCAATTCAACCACTGATAATCCGCTGCTGACATCCATTAACCAATGCCTGCTCAATGGCCCCGTCACGGTTTCCAATACGGCCCAACCCCTGACCCCTGGCGACCATGACTTAACCGATGTGCGCTGGGTGCTGCACGATTCTATCGGCTACCTTTTCCCCGTAAATACCCCCGTCCATGTGAAGAACCAGGCCCAGACAGGCAGTTGGGCAGAAATTGGCACGGGGTCTAATGCCCCGGTGACAAAAGATGTCTTTAGTTTATGGCTCAATCACGGCGGCAAAGTGGCCGGGGGCAGCTATGCTTATACCGTTGTGCCCAACACCAACCGCAACGCTTTAGAAGCGCGGGTTAAACAATCGAACATTGAGGTGTTGAGCAACACACCGACCTTGCAAGCGGTGCGGCACAACGGCCTTAAACTCCTGGAAGTCGCTTTCTGGCAAACGGGCAAGCTGGAAGCGGGCCGAGGCTGGACAGTAAGTGTGGATAAGCCCTGTCTCGTCTTGCTTCACGAAACTCCCAATGGGTTTGAGATAGCCGCTGCCAATCCCGAAAATAAACCCCTATCGCTTAATGTGCAGCTAGACCGAACGCTCACTGGCGAGAGCTGCATCCCTGTAGCCGCAGGCGGCACGCAGGTGCATTTCGATTTACCCAACGGGGAAGAAGCCGGACGCAGTGTGGTGCGGGTATTGAAGTGATTTAATCTCACGCAGAGACGCAAAGAGCGCGGAGAAACTTGAGAATCGAGAATGGAGGATAGAGAATCGCAATAGTTACTGTGACTTGCTCGATCCTCTATCTTCTATTCTCTATCTTCCCCTCCTCTGCGCTCTTTGCGCCTCTGCGTGAGGTTAAAATTCTACTAACGCTTTGATAACGCCGCTATCGGGTTCCAACCATTGAGGAAACTGCTCAATCATTGCCTCGCAAGTAGCGCGATGGGTAATCCACGGTTCTGTGCTGACGCGCCCATTTTCCAGTAAGGAGATAATGCGCTGAAAGTCGGCACCTGTGGAGTTGCGTGTGGCGAAAAGTGTCAGTTCGCGTCGATGGAAGTTGGGGTCATTGAAGGTGATGTCGGCTTGCACGAGGCCAACGAAAATCAACTTTCCGCCATGCGCCACATAATTAAATGCCTGGCCCATTGAAGTCGCATTGCCGGTGGCATCAAAGACCACTGTGGGCAGGTCTCCATTGGTAAGTTCTTGCAGCCGATTTAACACATCCTCATTGCCTTGCATGGTGAACTCAACATCTAATTGCTGCTGACAAAACTCCAGTCGGCTTTCGCTCACATCTAAGACAATGATCTTAACATCTTCTAACTGTGCGAATTGAATAACCGACAACCCAATCGGGCCAGCGCCAATCACAAGCACAAATTCTCCGGCTTGTAACTGGGCGCGTGCCACTGCATGTGCGCCGATGCCGAGGGTTTCGACCAATGCCAATTGGTCTAAGGACAAGCTTTGCGATGGATGCAGCTTATGCACTGGCACATGAATTAACTCGCGCATACCACCATCGGTATGCACCCCTAACACTTGCAAGTTGACACAGCAGTTAGGCTTACCACGACGACAGGCGATACAGTGCCCGCAATTGAGATAAGGTTCCACCGCGCAGTGGTCGCCCACCTTTAGACCTTGCTCGTTCGCGCCAACTTCAATAATCTCCACACCTAACTCATGCCCCAAAATGCGCGGGTAACTAAAGAAAGGCTGACGCCCCCGAAAGGCGTGCAAATCAGTGCCGCAAATGCCAACTCGATGCACCCGCACTAACGCTGTATCAGGTGCCAGTTCTCCGGGAGTCTCAGTTTCGCCAAAGCTAAATTCTCCGGGTTTGTTTAAAGTTATAGTTCGCATAAGGAAGAGTTTTAAGAGAGTGGGGACTCAAGGGTTAAAGTAAGAGATCGTCATTCTGAGCGCAGCGAAGAATCTACTGTGCGGAGTTATAGAGCCTCAATTAGAACTCTATAGACACGCTTACCAGATTCTTCGCTATGCTCAGAATGACAGTTGCTCATTTGTTACATCTACTCTCGTTTTACCTTAATATTAGCACTCAAAGTTATATCTACCCAACCACCAGCACCGGACGGCAGAAGGAGCCGCTGAAGCCACGAAAGTTGATAGGCAAGGCCCAGAATTGATGGGGTTGTGGGAGAGTGAAAACTTCTTCGGGGAATCGCAACTCTTCCACAATCCAGATTTTGCGACTGAGCAGAACCTCGTGGGTCTCGGCGTTCAGGGGTTCGCGTGAGCCGCCGACAGAATAGTGGTCAATGCCGATGCCGCGTATCTGTTGCTCGGCCAACCATTGTGCGCCATCGGGGGTTACAAAGGGCGAGTGGTAAAGCCATTCATCTTCGCGTGCGCGACGGTCTCCCCAACCAGTAGCCAGGAGAACGATGCTATCCTGCAACGTCACAACGCCAAGCTGATTAACACTTTCTTGCAGCACAGCAGCGTCTAAGGGACGGTCGGGTTCACTGCCGCGCAAGTCGAGAATATAAGCTGGGCCAACGAAGGCTTCCAACGGGTATTCATCAATGCTCATGCCGCCCGCTAATTTGTGCAAAGGCGCATCAAGATGGCTTCCGGTATGGCTGACCAGGCTAATGGCTTCCATGCGCCAGGAATCGGTGGGATGATCCGCGGCAATTTCGGCCTGCACCAGGGGATGCACCGGGCAGTTGGGGCACTCGTGATAGAGCGGTTGGGAAAGGTCAATGAGGCGCATTAATTATTCTCCGGCTTGCCGCTGATCCAACTTTGATTGTGAATCGGCGCTAAGATGGCGCGCACTTCGGCCAGCAATGTCTTGTCTATGGGGTCATCTATCCAGGCGACATTCTTCTCGATATTCTGCGGGCTGGCGGTGCCGACCAAAGTGGTGTGAATATCGGGTTGAGCAACGGCAAATTGCAAGGCCAGCTTACTAATATCGGCCCCTTTCTCTTTGCAATAATCCGCCGCACGAGCGCAGGCGGCTTGCACCTCTGCCGGAGCAGGGTGCCAGTCCGGTGCGCCCCTCTGGGTCAGCAAGCCCATTGAAAGTGGCGAGGCACTGATAATGCCCATGTGCTTGCTTTGCAAGAAGGGAATCAGTTCTTCCAGAGCAGTGTCGTTAAGCGAATAATGGCAGTAAGAGAGGATGGTGTCGGCATCAGCCCGCTCTAAGACGTAGCGGAATATTTTAAGAGGCAGGCCAGTAATGCCGATAAAGCGTGCTTTGCCTTGCTCTTGTAATTTGCGCAAGGCGGGCAAAGCTTCCTCAACGATTTTATCGAGCGAGTCAAACTCAATATCGTGACATTGAATGATGTCTACATAGTCCACCTGCAAGCGTTGTAGGCTTTCCTCGACACTGCGCGTTACGCGCTCGGCAGAGAAATCAAACTTGTCCTCTCCATAGCGACCTACTTTAGTGGCTAAGTAATATTTTTCACGGGGTAAGGTGCGCAGGGCTTTGCCTAAAACAATTTCCGCCTTGGTGAGGCCGTAATATGGCGAGACATCAATGAAGTTAATGCCCAAGTCTACTGCTGTATGCACGGTGCGAATGCCTTCGCTCTCGTCCACATCACGGAAGACACTGCCCAGCGGCGATGCGCCATAACTCAGAACGGAAACCTGTAAATCTGTTTTGCCTAAAGTGCGATATTGCATAAAATTAGTGGTGAATGCTACTGAAAATGCAGCCTTGCGATTAACTTGTTTGTGCTGTAGATTTATTATGAGCCTCGCGCACCACCCAGTCAAAGAAGACCTGGAATTGTGGGTAGGCGGCAGCGGCTTCTTCCGGATGGAACTGCACGCCCAGAATGGGCTTGCCCTCCGAGGATTCGACCCCTTCAATGATGCCATCACGGGCACGACAGTTCACTCGCAAATTACTTCCTAATTTTTTAATGGCCTGATGATGCCAACTGTTAATTGCCATCTCTGTGGTGCCCATGAGTTCACCTAAGAGCGAATCTTTTTCAATCTCAATTGTGTGCAAGAGGACGGTGTGCAAGCCCTGCGAGTAATGCTTTACGGAATTAGGCACTTCACTGGGTATATCCTGAATCAGTGAGCCGCCCTGGACCACATTCAGAAGTTGCACGCCCCGGCAAATAGCGAGGATTGGAAGGTCAAGGGCCAGTGCCTGGCGGGTGACTTCAAATTCCATTTCATCACGCACCGGGTCCTGATACTTGCTCAAATCATGCGGTTCCTCACCATAAGTCAAAGAAACGACATCGCCGCCACCAGTCAGGACAACCCCATCCGCCGTTTGCATGATGGATTCCAGGGCCGCTTTGTCCATAAAGCACGGAATAATAATGGGCGCACCACCTGCCTTCACCACAGCATCCACATAATCGGTATCTACGCCCGTGCGGATGCTTTGCACCTCACCGGCTGGTGTCGCCTGGTTCTGCCTCCCCGCGGTGATGAGAATAATAGGTTTTTTCATTTTAAATTTAGTTCACCACAGAGACACAGAGGCACAGAGATTTAGAAGAGGATAGAGAATAGAAGCAGCCCCCTTAATCGTGGCTAGCCTCAATCCTCCACCTTCTCTCTTCTTTCTCAAAATCTTCTCTGTGCCTTTGTGTCTCTGTGGTTCATTAAGTTTTGCTCAAGCAATTCTGTGTAGCAGTATACCCCGCTCGGCAGTGACTTCCCGCTTGATGGTGCCGTCTTCCACCATGCGCTCGATGAGGGCATCAGCTACTGGTGGCGGGTAGAGCATGGTTTCCCGCGAGCGATAGAAGTGGGTGCCCTCACCAATGACTGCCAGGTGTTCGGCTACAATGGATTCCTGGTTGAATGGCTGTGCTGGTTCCAGGGGTGAAGCCGTTGTTAGATATTCATCAAAAACATCCCAGTGCCGCACCAATTTGGAATAAGAGGAAGTGAGGCACCAGGGGTCGGGATAACGAGTGGCTAAGTCCAACACAAAATCGGCCTGGCAAAGACGTTTTTCGATCATAGTGTTGAGCAATTGCAGGTCAGAGCGTTTAGCTCCTAAATCCTTCAACTCAGCCGCGCATTCATCTAACATCGCATCTAAAATCTCGACCACCGGGCATGTGGCGCCATCCCAGCAGAAAGTAGCTTGCAGGCCGTAGCGCGAGGCAGCCCAGCGATTGGTTAGATGCTCTTCATACTCTTGTGGTGAGGGCTGATATTCTTCCACTCGTGTGCCACGATAATGCACATAAGCGGCAACGAAAGTAGCCATTTCAGCTAATAGGCGACGGGAAGAGGCGCAGTCTAAAATGCGCACCTCCATTGTCAGGCCACCCTGCATTTTAGGACTGGCATCGCCACCCCAGGTGCTTTGCGCCAAGTGCGGATCACGGCCAAAGCCGGGGCGTGTGCAGCCGTTCGCTTGGTGCCGAATGCGATAGCTTTTGAAGCCGCCACTCTGTCCCCGCGAGGCAGGTGAGTTAGCAGCCAAAGCTCCGAAAACTGGCACGTATTTCATCATCTGGTTTTCTAAATGGATGCCCTGGCTTTCATTCATAATCGTGCCCACATGCACATGCGACGCATTATACAGGGGCATCAAAGGATGACCGCCAGCCGGGAATAATTCGCAGTCGAATTCACGCACGACTTGCGCGGCGCGATCCGTCACCTGTTGAATGCGCTCCCAGATTTGGTCGAGCGAGGTGTTGATGCCCATTGCAAATTCAAGCGTCATCCAATCAATGTCAAGCGGATAATCGAACTCGCGGCGCAGCAGCCCGGCCAGCGCCATGAGCTTTTCGGATTCAACCAGGCGATCCAACTTATCAATAACCATAATCTCCCAGTCAGTGCTGAAAGTTCTGGGATTAAACAGATTCATTATCTCCTCCGTTGTTATTCTCTGGCGGGTGTGCGTTTAATCTGTCTTGTTGCCGACTGGCGATGCCTGCGACTTTAGCGTCAAATGCACCGTCCATGCTCCCCTGTGGGAACTTTGCTTCGGCATACCAGACTTCACCAACACCCGGCAGTAACAGGCTTTTAAGCGGCGCTTGCTGCACCGTGCCTGCCAGGGCAAAGGTCGCGGTTGAAGCGGACGTTACCCGTTCGGCTGAACGCAAACGACAAATGGCGGCACACTGCACACTGCCATCGGGCAGGCGAGAGCGGCAGGCGACCCAGGCCCCCGCGTTGGTTGCGCCACACCGTTCTCCCGCACTCAGAGCAACGGCATAGCCCACCGATTCCTCTGGCCGCACTGGTATCGTGGGCCAGACGGGTTCCAGAGTCATGGCATGAATGCCCGTCCACATAACCAGGTGAGGGGGTGTCTCGCGGTCAAAGACATACATCTGATATTCATGCCGCAAGGGATGCTCGACAATCGCCCAGCCGTCCCACATCCGCCAATACCAGTGCCGTACCATCTGGTGCGCTTCGGCTTCTCGCACGACCACTAATCGCTTGCCATCGGCACATAAGACTCGACTGCCTTGAGCCGCATCACGGTCGAGTCGGGCCGCAGCACGAAAGGAAAGACCCATCGGCTGCATATCATCAATAGGCTCTTTGGGCTTGGCGTCTTTCTCTTTTTCGTCATTCTTGCCCTTATGGAAAGAGTAGTCGCGCTGCCAGAGCAGCAGGGGCAGTTCATCATAGAGCGTGCAAACGGCAGACGTGCGCAGATTTATCCCCTCCTCCACGGTGCCTTCCAGGGCTAAGCGGGTGGCCCCGCTTTCATGGCGCGCTCCGGCCACATCCATTGCCACATCCTTGATCTTGTCCGACCAACTCCAGCCGGTGCGGTAGCGGTCGGAGTAGCCACTCTGATCTACAGCCCGTTGAATGAGATTGGCCGGGGCTTCAAAATGATTGACTTCACGTCCCTTTTCACGCCAGGCAGCAATGGCCCCCGCATGGCTGCGGGTGGTGACATCCACGGCATACCAGGAGTTTTCCAGATGTTGCACCTCGCCTTGAGGTAAAAGTAGCTTCCGCGCAGAAGGCTCATTGACAGGCAGCACCGTGCAAGAAACTTTTAGCTTATCGCAGCTAATCTCAAAACTAACCGGCAGTTTGGGCAGAAGATCAAAGAAGGTTTCTGTAGCTACCGCTGCACTATAGCCAGTATCATCTTTTGTCCATTGCCCGGTTTGTAATCGCCCATTAGCCCGCACGCTAAATTCGGGTGGCTTGTCGTCCTTCCACCAGCGCAGATGAAGTTGCAGGGTAGGCGGCAGTTCTCCATAAACAACGGTTGGTTCAACTTCTAGGGGATAAAGCAGGTGCGCCGATTCATCCGGCGTTAGCACGATGCTATCGCCTAAGTGCCCCACTTCACGAGCGTCTAAGACGCTTCGCTGCACCTTTAGCGTTTGGTCTTGTAACCACTCCGGCAATTTGGTGCGATCTGGTAAAACACAGGCGGCCTTCAGGCTCACTTCGAGTTGGTGCCCCACTTTAGCGGCGGCTGTTGAGGCCGTGGCTTGTTGTGGAGCAATATCCGTAATCTTCCCTAATAATGCGTGCATAAACTTTCAGTCCTCCTGTTGAACGGCCAATTCCCTTTATCGCCTGACAGTGGTTAATTGATTAATAACCAGAAAACAAAAAGGCACCCGCATATGCCCGACCATTTGACCGCTTTGAGACGGTCAGATCGGGTATAAGCAGGTGCCTGTGGGCTGGGAGGGCACGGTGCAGAACGAGTTATTGTTTTTTTCGCGGCCAGCCGATTTGACAACTTATTACATTTTAGGGGCTGTTGTCAAGGCATAATGGATTAAATTCTGATGAAGACATAATTTTAGCAGGAAAATAGGAAAGAAGGAGACCAGGAAGAAAGATGGATAGAGACACAAACCGCTATGACACACATCTGTCCCGTTGCAACTTTCTTCAAATTCTTTGATTTCCTGCTCTCCTTCTTTCCTATTTTCCTGCTAAATTAATAAAACTTCGCGGTTGGATATGCTGCAAGGATGCCACGTTATTGGTAACTTGAGAATTGCTACAAATATCAATTCTCAGGAGAAGTTTATGAAACGTAAAGCTTCCGCCGAATGGCAGGGCGGCCTTAAAGATGGCAAAGGGATCATTTCCACCGATAGTGGCGTATTAAAGGATAGCCAGTATTCCTTTGGCACTCGGTTTGAAAATGGCGTCGGCACCAATCCCGAAGAACTGATTGCAGCCGCCCATGCTGGCTGTTTTTCAATGGCCCTGTCGGGGCAATTGGGCAATGCTGGTTTGACGGCAGAGAGCATTAACACCACGGCAACGGTGACGCTTGACAAAACGGAGGCCGGATTCACCGTCACCGAAGTGCATCTGGATGTTACCGCCAAAATCCCAGGAGCCGATCAAGCCGCCTTTGAGACTGCGGCGAATAATGCCAAGGCCGGTTGTCCCATCTCGCGCCTGCTGAACGCGACCATCACAATGGATGCGCGTCTGGCTTGATTTGAAGGGTGAGGCTGTTTAGCGTCCCAGAGTCGGGTCCTAGCTGGCTAAGCGGCAATGGCCCGACTCTGGGGCTAGGTTAAGGCATATATTGTGCAGGGAATATAAAGTGTCAAGGCTCAAGAGGCAGCAGGGGAGAACTGGTTACTGAGTTCTGAACTTACGCTAGCTTTTAAGGTGAAGCGTAGAACCTTAAATGATAAACGCTCAAATTTCAAAAGATAGGAAATCGTTGTGAGTATTGCTCTTTCTCCTGTAGAGTCGTCGCGGTGTCTGCGGTGTGAGACTTTGCCACCCAAACTGACGGGGCCAGGCACGTTGCATTTGCGCTTTCCCTTAGCGCATTCACGGGCCAAAATTCTGAATTACCTACGCGATGCCCACTTACAATACTTTGACAAAGAGGACACGCTCAGCATCCAGGCTCCAGAGCAGGACTTAACGCCGCTTCTAGCCCCCTTGATGAATGTCCTCTCTTCGACCGAGCAAGCCGATGTGCGGGTTTTGTTTGAGGCATCGGGTCGCCCGTTGCAACTGTCTGATTACTTTGAAATCGAATCCCTCGATAGTTTCTTAGCCAGAGCGCAGAGTGGTTGGCTGGTGGATATGATTGACCAGGATCGTCTTACTTCCTGGTTTCAACCGATTGTGCATTGTGCTGACCCTAAACGGGTGTTTGCCTATGAATGCCTGTTGCGTGGGCGTGAAGGTGACCAAATGGTGCCGCCCAAGCGGATTCTGGATGTGGCGCGTGGTTCTGGCCTGTTGTTTCAATTAGACCGCGCCGCCCGCCTGAGTGCGATTCGACAAGCGGCTGATTTTGGCGTGGAGGCGACACTATTCATCAACTTTACGCCCACTTCCATTTATGATCCCGTTAACTGCTTGCGCACCACGGTGCAGGAAGTGGACAGGCGCGGCTTGCGCCGTGACCAGGTGACTTTTGAAGTGATTGAAAGTGAGTCGGTGCGCGACACCCAACAATTAAAAGACATTTTAGACTTCTATCGCTCCAGTGGCTTTGGTGTCGCTTTGGATGATGTTGGGTCCGGCTACTCTTCCCTCAACCTGCTGGGCTTGCTGCGCCCCGATTACATCAAGTTAGATCGAGAATTAACGACCAACGTCCATGCCGATCCCTACAAAGCCACCATCGCCCGTAAACTCCTGGAAACCGCTCAGGAATTAGGGCTTAAAACGATTGTTGAAGGTGTCGAGCTTCAAGAAGAATATGCCTGGGCGCGTGACCACGGGGCCGATTACGCGCAGGGCTATTTCTTTGCGCGTCCTGGTTCTCCTCCGCCCTTGCTCTAATCACCATTGATTATGAAGACACTACGCTTTGGGATGCTGGGAGCCGGGTTCTGGGCACGCTTTCAGTTGGCGGCATGGCGTGAAGTGGATGGTGTAGAGTGCGTAGCGATTTATAACCGCACGCGCCCCAAAGCCGAAGCCTTGGCCCAGGAGTTTGGCGTCCCCACCGTTTACGATAACGCCGCTGCCATGCTGCGCGAGGAGCAGCTTGATTTTGTAGACATCATCACAGATGTAGATACCCACAGCCAGTTTGTGCATCTGGCGGCAGAACATAAAATCCCCGTGATTTGCCAGAAGCCAATGGCCCCTTCCCTCGAAGACGCCGAGCAAATGGTGCAGGCTTGCCACGACACGAAAACGCCCCTTTTTATTCACGAGAACTGGCGCTGGCAGACGCCGATTCGCCAATTAAAGCGAGTGTTAGATGAGGGGCAGATCGGCAAGCCATTTCGAGCGCGGTTGGATATGGTTTCGGGCTTTCCGGTTTTCATCAATCAGCCCTTTTTCAAACACCTGGAACAATTTATTCTGACCGACATGGGCAGCCATATCTTAGATGTAGCTCGCTTTCTGTTTGGTGAAGCGCAATCGCTTTACTGCCAGACACAGCGCGTCCACCCGGATATAAAAGGTGAAGATGTGGCTACGGTCATGATGAAAATGCAGGAAGTCACCGTATTATGCGAGATGGGCTATGCCGAGAACTATCTAGAAAAAGAGGCTTTCCCCCAAACCTTCATTTTCGTGGAGGGTGATAAGGGTTCGGTAGAGCTTGGCCCCGATTACTGGATTCGCGTTACCACTGCTGAAGGCACCCATTCCCGACGCTATCCGCCACCCCGTTATGCCTGGGCAGACCCGGCCTACGATGTGGTGCAATCGAGCATTGTGCCCTGTCACCAAAATCTATTAGGTGCTTTGCGTGGCGAAGGCGAGGCGGAAACGACTGGTGATGATAACTTAAAAACGGTGCAACTTGTTTTTGGTGCTTACTGCTCGGCGCAAAGCGAGCAAGTTATTCACTTCTAAGCAGACCAGGAGCAAAATTCTCCTTAACCATGCTGCCACGCAATGTCCTCTATTACGGACGGGAAGAACCCCTACCTGAGCCAATAGAACTATGTGCCGGGCCACTAACCCTTCTCTATGACCAGGGTGATTTGCGTTACATCAAATTAGGTAATTGTGAGGTTCTGCGCCGCGTTTATGTGGCGGTGCGCGATAGAAATTGGGGCACGGTGCCTGCGGTATTGGCGGATGTAAAAATCGAGAAGAACCAAGAATCCTTTCACGTTACTTATGATGCCACCCATCAACAAGGAGAGATTGATTTCTGCTGGCGGGGGTCAATAACAGGTGATGAGCGAGGCCATATTGCCTTTGTGATGGATGGTGTGGCCCGCTCCACTTTTCTGCGCAACCGCATTGGTTTTTGCGTGTTGCATCCCCCTAAAGAATGTGCTGGTCAGCCCTGCAAAGTGGAAAAAGCTGATGGCACGATTGAGACAGGTACCTTTCCCCAATTCATCGCACCCCAAGCCCCGTTTCTGGATATGCGCTCTATTGCCCATGAAGTGCAACCCGGCCTCTGGGCACAGGTTCACTTCAGCGGCGATGTCTTTGAAATGGAAGACCAACGCAACTGGACAGACGCCTCTTATAAAACCTTCTGCACCCCTCTGCGTTTACCTTATCCGGTGGAAATCAAAGCAGGCACAAAAGTCTCTCAATCAGTACGATTAGAATTCAAACAGAATGCAGATGGGGAGACTAACTCCTCCCCCTTAACAAGGGGGAGGCTGGGAGGGGGTCTGTCTCTCGAAACTCCTGCTCCCATAACTCTTTCTATTGACTCTACCTCTGTCACATCATTGCCCCGCATCGGTTTAGGCACTGCAACTCACGGACAACCACTAACGCAACAGGAAATAGCCCGTCTTCAAGTCTTGAATTTATCCCACTTGCGCGTAGACCTCACCTTATCCGATGCACAATGGCAAACAACACTGCGCCAAACTGCGCAAGAAGCAGAGTCGTTAGAGATAGGATTAGAAGTGGCGTTATTCCTCAGTGATGCGGCGACCGCTGAATTAGCTGCTTTACGCGTGGCCCTTGAAGAAGTTAAGCCGAATGTCCAGCGATGGCTGATCTTTCATGTGGCAGAGAAATCCACATCAGCACAATGGGTGGAATTAGCACGGGAACAGCTATCTTCCTATGACCCTTCTGCTCAAATCGGCGCGGGGACGAATGCCTATTTCACGGAGCTTAATCGCGGGCGACCTCCGTTGGAGGTGCTGGATTGTGTCGCTTATTCTATCAACCCACAAGTCCACGCTTTCGATAATGCTTCGTTAGTGGAAACAACGGAAGTGGTGCCGGATACTGTCGCCAGTGCGCGCCAGTTTTGTGGAGAACTGCCCATTATCATCTCGCCCATTACACTGAAGCCGCGCTTTAATCCCGATGCAACGGGAAGTGCGCTTGCCCTGGCTCCCGATGAACTTCCGGCCCCGGTAGATGCCCGCCAAGTGTCCCTTTTTGGCGCAGGCTGGACACTGGCCAGCTTAAATTCTCTGGCGCAAAGTGGTGTTGCGAGCATGACTTACTATGAGACGACAGGTTGGTGCGGGGTCATGGAAACGGAGCAAGGTTCCCCGTTGCTGCCCGTCTTTCAATCTTTGCCTGGCACGGTCTATCCGCTGTACCATGTGCTGGCTGATGTGGGAGAATTCGCTCAGGGGCAAGTGCTGCGAACCACATCCAGTGCCGCACTCCAGGTTCAAGGCATAGCTTTAACAAAGCATGGTAAGATACGTGTCTTGGCAGCCAACCTCACGCATAAGCTGCAAGAAGTTGTAGTGAAAGATTTGAGTGCCACCGTGTGGGTGCGTTGCTTAGACGAAACCAATGCAGAGGCGGCGATGGAAACTCCTGAAGCGTTTCGCATGGCTCCAAAGGCAGAACGGCAAACCGAGGCGGAGCAGTTAACATT
The DNA here is from genome assembly GCA_019239895.1 of Abditibacteriaceae bacterium. Classification (GTDB taxonomy): domain Bacteria; phylum Armatimonadota; class Abditibacteriia; order Abditibacteriales; family Abditibacteriaceae; genus JAFAZH01. The sequence continues at coordinate 162,439 of JAFAZH010000036.1, forward strand.
GCACTTGCTACCTTATGCAGTAGCCTGTATAGATATGGAAGACAAGTAAAATGAATGAAGCGAATTCGATTCTGGAGCGGTTGTTTTCTCTGCAAGGCAAGGCTGCGCTGATTACGGGGGCCAGTGGCGGCATTGGTCGTGCCCTGGCGGTCGGGTTAGCCGAAGCGGGTGCAGCCGTGGCGATTCACGGGCGGTCTCAAGAACAGTTGGAAGAGACGCACCGTCTGGTTGAAAACACCGGGGGTAAGGCCGTGGTTATAGCCGCAGAACTGGGCGATCTGGAAGCTGCGCAACGCCTGATAAAAGAAACGCACCAAGCATTTGGCAGCCTGGATATTCTCATTAACTGCGCGGGCATGAACCGGCGTAAATCAGCGGCGGAAGCGACGCCAGATGATTTTGATACGATTATGGCGGCGAATCTGCGCAGCCTCTATTTTCTGTGCCAGGCTGCTTATCCCCTGATGCGCGACGCCGGGGGCGGCAAGATTATTAACATTGGTTCCATTACTTCCACTTATGGTTTGGGCGGGGTATCGGTCTATGGCATGACCAAATCGGCGGTGGGGCAATTGACAAAAACTCTGGCGGTGGAATGGGCTAAAGATAATATCCAGGTCAATTGCCTCGCCCCTGGCTTTATCGTAACTCCCCTGACCGAAACCTCTGTCTGGGGTGATGAGATGCGACGCAACTGGCTGCTCAGCCGTATTCCCGCCAAACGTCCGGGGCAGCCGGAAGAATTGGTCGGAATGGCGCTTTTAATGGCTGCCCCGGCGTCCTCTTACCTCACTGGTCAACTGATTACTATTGATGGTGGGTTTCTGGCTGGTGGCTGGTGGGATCAAGAGTAAAGCCTATGATGCCAACAACTATCACAGCAGTTGCGCCTGCGAAAGCCATTCTCTTTGGTGAGCACGCTATTAATCGAGGCCAGCCTGCTATCGCCTGTAGCGTTGGTCTTTATGCACGTTGTCGGGCGGAGCAGACAGCAGGGGCAACCTACCATTTCTCCAGTGGGGCGCAGGAGCAACGTGTTACGCGAGAGGACATTCTGCAACTGGCGCAGGAGGTTGAAGCGATACGGGAGGCGCAAGATTATGAGGCTATCCGTGCCCTCACGCGCACTGATTATTTCGCATCCGCTAAATATATATTAGCTACCGCTTTTGGCGAGGCTTTGCCCCATACGCTGTCCATTCGTTGGGATAGCCAGATTCCCTCGTCATCGGGCCTGGGTTCTGGCGGGGCAGCTTTTACTGCTCTGGTAGCGGCGCTTGCGTCTTTCTTTGATAAGTCACCAGATATAGAGCAGCGTGCAGCGTGGGCGCATCGAGGCGATATTCTGGCGCACGGCGGCATTGCTTCGGCGCTCGATACCCAAACCTCCTTGTTCGGTGGCGTCATTCGTTATACAGGGCAGGGGCTGGCGGAGCCACTGCCTTTTGCTTCTGGGTTATCCTTAGTGATTGGCGATACCAAAATGGTTGCCGCCACCAGTGAAGTCAATGGACGTGTGCGCGAGTGGCTGGCGGAACGAGCCACCAGCCGCATGGCCTACTTTGAAGCCATTGGCGCACTTTCGCACGCGGCCTTGCCGTTGTTGGAAATTGGCAACTGGCCGGAGTTAGGACGACTGTTTACCCTCAACCAATTGGTCTTAGAGAAGATTGGCGTTTCGAGTGCGGAGATTGATGCCCTCATAGATGCGGCGCTTCATGCCGGAGCCTGGGGTGCTAAATTGTCGGGGTCGGGCGGTGGAGGGATCATCATTGCGCTCGCACCCCCAGAGCGATGCGAGGCCATTGCCGAAGCCATTACCCAAGCGGGTGGTCACACCATCATCCCGCAAGTTGGAGTCCCCGGCGTACAGCTATTATCAGACGAGGAGCTAGACCTTGAGTAATTATCAGATTATTGACCTGACGCATCGCTTATTGCCGGGTGAGGAACAATATACAGTGGAAATTAAACAGCGTGGCAAACCCCGCGAAACGCCCACTGGCGACATTATGCACGATGTGAGCATGTGGTCACACTCTGGCACGCATGTCGAAGTCTCGCTCCACTTTTATGCGGGGGGCAAGGATACTTCTGACTTTCCACCAGAGACTTTTGTTGGCCCAGCTATTCGGCTCGACTTTCGAGACAAACAAAAGAATGAGCCAATTACCCTGGAAGACTTTCAAGCCGCCGGTGACATCCACGAAGGCGATATTGTGATTTTGTGGGAAGGCCGTGATGTGCTTTATCGCACGCAGGAGTCACACTCTCGCCCTTATGTTACCGAAGAAGCCGCTAACTGGTTGGTGTTAGAAAAGAAGATTAAGTTGCTGGGCACTGATTCATCGGGTTTTGAAGTGCGCGGCGGTGATAAAGATCATCCCAATCATCACCTGTTTTTTAAGGACGGCATTGATGTTCCTGTCGTCGAGTGTCTGCGCAACTTAGGCGAGATTCCTGCCGACCGTTTTTTCTTTATGGGCCTGCCGATTCCAGTGAAGGGGCTGGATGCCTCGCCAATTCGCGCGGTGGCCTTGGTGGGTGAAGGGATTCCGGTTTAATCATGGTGCGCCTCGGTTCGGCCCTCTTCAATGCCAATCATACTCGCTTAGGTGAAGAGCTAAAGCGCGTGGCAGCGGCGGGTATTGATTTTTTGCACTTCGATGTCTTCGATGGCTATTTTGTGCCCGATCAAGCCTTCCCTGCCCGCACCATTCAAGCCTTGCGTCACTTAACTCAGTTGCCATTTGAAGTGCATTTAGCCGCCAATGAACCAATGCGCTTCTTAGACGCTTTAGCCAAGGCCGGAGTGGACTTGGTCTATCTCCCTGCTGAAAGCACGCCTCTTGTCTATGAGACCATTTACGCCGTGCGCGAAAAAGGCATGAAGGCTGGCTTGTGTCTGGCTTTAGGCACGCCATTAAGCTTGCTTTCATCTACCCTGCCGATGTTAGATGCCGTGCTATTGTTAGGACGAGTCACGGGGGAGGGCCAACGAGGGCGTGCTTTTAATAACCTGCTGATTGACCGGGTGCGCGAAGTGCGCCACATGATAGATGCGGGAGGTTACACGATTGATCTACAAGCGGCAGGTGGCCTGGAAACGGAACATTGCATCCAGGTCTACCAGGCCGGAGCAACCTCACTCCCTATCGGCGCAGCCCTGCATCGTGAGCCAGATATGGCCGCCTTCGTCGCGCATCTGCGCTCCGCTTTAAGTGCTGAGTCCTCAGTGCTGAGTGCTGAGTCTTTGTCCCGTGATGTTCCACACTCCGCACTCCGCACTCCGCACTTCAATGTCTTGATTGCTTCACGCTCCTTCGGCAAGAACTGCCCGGAAGTGCTGGATGAAATGCGTGATGCGGGATGTGTGTTTTTGCCCAATGACCTGGAGCGTGCGCCCACCGAAGCTGAACTGATAGCCCGCATTGGTGAGGCGGACGTCTTAATCTCTGGCACGGAGCCTGTGACGCAGCAAGTGTTAGAGGCTGCGCTACGACTGAAGGTTATTTCCAAGCATGGCGTCGGTTACGAGAACATAGATTTGGCAGCGGCTAAAGCGCGTGGCATTCCGGTGTGTATTGCAGGTGGGGCCATTGCTGATTCGGTGGCTGATATGTCGTTTGCCCTGTTGCTGGCTCTGGCGCGACAGGTGCCACAGGGCCATGCCTCTGTAAAAGCCGGACAGTGGAAACGCTTTATTGGGCCGGAGTTACGCGGCAAGACTTTAGGCATAGTGGGGTTGGGGCAGATCGGTAAAGGCATGTGTCGGCGGGCTAAAGGCTTTGGCTTGCGCACCGTGGCGAGGGATGCGTATCAGGACACAGATTTTGCCGCTTCATGGGGTGTTGAGTATCTGCCACTTGATGAACTCTTAGCCCAAGCCGATTTTATTTCGCTCCATGCCCCCGTCACAACCGAGACGCGCCACTTGATTGGTCAAGAACAGCTTGCTCGTATGAAACCAACGGCTTTTCTCATCAATACAGCGCGTGGCGAATTAGTAGATGAAGCGGCGCTTTATGATGCTCTGCATAATGGCATCATTACAGGTGCGGCGACGGACGTTTTTGTCCAGGAACCGCCCGGTGATAATCCTTTGCTGTCGTTAGATAACTTCATCGCCACCCCTCATAGCGCTGGGCAGACGACCGAAGGACTGCGGCGTATGGGAGAGATTACCGCCGAAAATGCACTTCGGGTGTTACGTGGCGAAGAGCCGTTGTATCGTATTGCTTAGGTATTGCGCAGGCGAAGCTTAGTCGTTGCTAAGAGGAGTCAGAAAATGCGTGCTGTCATTATGGACGCGCCCAGAGAAATACGTGTGGGCGATTGGCAAAGGCCACAACCGGGGCCAGGTGAAGTGCTGGTTGCGGTGAGCGCGGCTGGTATTTGCGCGGGTGACATGTATTTTTACCTGGGCAAGAATCCTTATGCCCAATACCCCCAGATTTGCGGCCATGAAATTGCGGGCACAGTGGAGCAGGTTGGTAGCAATGCTGAGGGATTAGAGCCTGGCACACCGGTGGTGGTTGAGCCATTCCTGGGTTGTGGCACTTGCTATCCTTGTCGTATTGGTAAATCAAACTGCTGCGCCAACTTGCAGATTATCGGCGTGCATAAGCCTGGTGGTTACGCGGAATATGTCACGGCTCCGGCGTCGCATATTCATAAGGTGCCGGAAGGTCTTTCGCTGTCTTTTGCCTCCTTTGCCGAGCCAGTCGCTATTGGGGTGCAAGCCTGTCGCCGAGGCGAAGTGGCGGCTGGTGAATATGTACTCATTCTGGGCTGTGGCCCCATTGGGTTAGCTCTCATTGAAGTGGCTAAGGCGCGTGGGGCGCATGTGGTCGCCACTGATGTGTTGCCCGCTCGCCTGGAAATGGCGGCCCAACTGGGAGCAGAAGTGCTAAGGGCAGATAAAGACTTGTTGCCAAATGTTTTGGTCCAAACCAATGGCGAAGGAGCACCCGTGGTTATCGAAGCGACGGGCAATCCTCAAGTCATGGAGCAAACGGTGGAGTTGGTGGCGGCGGGTGGGCGCATTGTGATTGTTGGCTTAGTGAAGCAAGGCACACAAGTGACATTCCCTGGGCTGGATTTTACCCGTAAAGAGATGACGGTCTTAGGCTCACGCGCTTCGGTGAATTGCTTCCCTGAATCCTTACAACTGCTGGCCAGTGGCGCGATTACTTACCCTCGTGTGGCGACTGAATTTAGCCTGTGGGACGCGCCCCAGGTCTTCTCTGATTTAGCGGCAAATCCGAGTCTGATTCACAAAGGTGTGTTAGTGCGGTAAAGGCGGGATTATAAAAGCCCCGGTCACGAGAATTAATATGAAAATACTTATCATTGGCGGCACTGGCCTGATTAGCACAGCGATTACCCGTTACCTGTTAGAGCGGGGCGATGATGTGACGCTTTGCAACCGGGGCAAGGCAGAATCTCCCCAGGGTGCCAAGCAGATAACGGGTGATCGTAAGGACTTTAACCGCTTTGAAGCGCAGATGGCCGAAGCGGGCACCTTTGATTGTGTGCTAGACATGATCTGTTATCTGCCAGAAGAAGCGCACAGTGATATACGCGCTTTCAAGGGGCGAGTTGGTCACTTCATCTTTTGCAGCACGGTGGATGTTTATAGCAAGCCTGCGACGCGCTATCCCTACTTGGATAATGAACCGCATGGGGCCTTAAATTCCTATGGTCAGAACAAGTCCATCTGCGAACAGCTTTTTATGGAGGCTCATGAGCGCGGCGACTTTCCCGTCACCACTTTACGCCCGGCACACACCTATGGCGATAGCGGCGCACTGATCCACTCCTTTGGGTGGGGCATGGCTTATTTAGATCGCTTGCGTCGGGGCAAGCCCATTATCGTGCATGGCAACGGGCAGTCGTTGTGGGTTTCGGCTCATGTAAATGATGTGGGACTTTCCTTTGTTCATGCCGCTGGCAACGAGCAAGCTTACGGCAAAGGTTATCATGTCACGGGTGAAGAGTGGCTGACGTGGAACCAGTATTATCAAAAAGCGGCTGAAGTGATGGGGTGGCCAGAGCCAAATTTAGTGCATATCCCCGTACCACTCTTGTGCAAAGTTGCGCCCCAACTGGCGGGCAGTGTGGCCGATAACTTTCAATTCAACAACATCTTCGATAACTCCGCTGCCAAAGCCGATCTGGATTTTCGCTATACCGTCACTTATGCCGATGGCGTGCGCCGCGTGGTGTCCTGGTCAGAAGAGCATGGCAAAATCCAGAGCAGCGATGAGAATCTCTTTTATGATCGGTTATTGGCAACCTGGCAGCGGCACGGCGATGAGATGGCACATGAGTTATCTTCCAATAGTTCTGGGTAATGGCACCGGGTCTGCATGAAAAGCCGTTTTATGCTGATACTTCCTCATCCTTGTAATAACCTGCGTCACCCACTATTTTCCCGTCTGTGTCTTACTCTGATTTTGCTCTTGAGTTGCGCTCATCAACTCACGGCGCAAGAAAGACCCTCAACTGCTGGCACTGGGGCTAAGGATTTTACTTATCAAACACCATCCGGTGTGACGTTTCGCGTCACAGCCGAGGGACTCTCCGCAATCCGCTACCAGAACCGAGAAGTTGCCAATGGCAGTTGGTCGTGCTTCAGCGCGGAGAACTGGTTTAAAGATGGCGGATCACAGCAAGTGAAGACCGACCCCACAGGGGAAAAGTCTCTCACGGTGCTGGATGCCCATCATGCGCGGGTGCGCCAAGTCAAGGGGAATGTGGTTGCCACCTTCGACTATAATTTTGAGAGCGAAGACCTGACCATCTCTACCCGACTGGAAAATAACCATGCTACGGCACCGCTCAATATTACTGGCTTTACTGGCCTGACTTTCAACTTCGACAAATTGCCGGATGGCCTGATGCCAGTGCAGCATATCACCTACTTCCAGGCCAATGGCATCCAACTGTGTCATCCTGGTTACTGGTCGCCCATTGGTGGTAGCTACGCGACGGACAACAGCCTGGGTATCGGTCTCTCGCCCTGGAATGTGGGCTTAACGCGAACTCTTATCCTGTGGGATTATGTAGATTGGAATGCCGATAAGCGCGATAAAGTGCCGCAGCGCCGCCCGATTTACTTTGTGGTTAATCCCGTGCCGTCGCGTGGGGCGATGACTTTTGATTTGCGGCTGCGGATTAGCCCCAACCGCGATTGGCACTACCTTTTGGAACCCTATCGTCAGGAGTTTCAACGCACTTATGGCCCCGTGCGCTACAAAGCCGATTATCGCTGGATTGCCACGGATTACTTAAACCATAGCGTGCAGGAGATTTCGCCAACCAACCCTTACGGGTTTCAAAGCGGCCATCGGCGATTCGACTTGGCCGAGGGCGTCAAAGCCTTCTGTGATGAAGTCATTCCTACATTACAGGGTGCCAATGGGCAGGGAGCCATTGTGTGGGGGCAGGGTGGGGAAGAGCCACGCGGTCAAATGTATCGTCCCGATTTCGATGTGCTGCCGCCTGAAGTCGAAGCTAACTGGACGACGCTTGCGCAACGCTTCAAGGCAGCAAACTTAAAGTTGGGAGTTGCCACCCGGCCCCGCGATATGGCGGTGCGCCAGAACTGGAAGCAGGATGAGATTATCAGCATTAACCCCGATGATCCCAGCCATCGTGACATGCTGTGGCGGCGCTTTGAGAATATGAGGAACAAGGGCTGCACGCTTTTCTATCTGGATAGCTTTGGCGACTCTTTCGAGGATGTTAAATTAATGCGCTTCCTGCGCGAAAAGCTGGGGCCGGATGTACTGACTTTTGCCGAACACCAATGCGATGCCATTATGCCCTATAGTGGTGGCTATTCCGAAACCACGCTGCAAGCCGAACCAACCGATAACCCGCCGTACTATCGCCTCTGGTCGGGGGTAGATAATTGGCAAATCTATCAGTGGTTAGCCCCCGGCGCGCAAATGGCGGCGCGGCTCTACCAGACTCAGGGCAAAGCCCCGGCTAACTTTGAAACTTCGGAGCACTTCTTTTACTCCAATCGCATCACGCCCCTGATTCCCGTGTCCGAGCTCAACCGTACCCCGTCTCTCAAGCAGTGGCAGCCACAGTTCTTAAATGCTAATGGCCAATGGGTAGCTCATTAGAATCTTAATCTCACGTAGAGACGCAGAGGGCGCGGAGAGGATGGAAGGGTGGGAGTGCGAGAGGATGGGCGAGGAGATGGTTTGCAGGAAACACCACCCACACTCCCATCCCCATTTACTCCCACACTCCTCTGCGCCTCTGCGTGAGATCAAATTTTAAGCACCACTTTGCCGCGCCCGTGCCCGGAATCGAGTCGTTCATGCGCTTGTTGCACCTGGGCGAGAGGCAGCACTGCGTCTACTAAAGGTTTCAGTTGGTCGCGCTCCAACAGGTGGCCCAACTTTTCCAGGCGGGGACGTTCACGGGTGAGAAAGATACCGTGCAGCGTCAGGTTCTTCATGTAGGCCGACGTGAGGCTGCCTTCTACGCTAAGGATATGCGCCAGGCGGCCAAAGGGCCGCGTCGCTTCCAGACTGCGCGAAATGAGGTCGCCGCCAACTGTATCGAAGACGGCATCCACGCCAACGCCATTGGTTTCTTCTAAGGCAATTTGAATGGGGTCATCGTTCTTATAGTCAATGGGCACATCCACGCCCAGTTCACTTAAAGTAGTTTGGTTAGCGGGGCCAGCGGTGACTAAGACGCGAGCACCGGCAATTTTAGCCAGTTGGATGGCAAACGAGCCAACGCCGCCTGCGCCCCCATGAATCAGGACAGTCTCGCCAGGGCGAACTTGCAGGCGAGCCACAATTGCTTCCCAAGCCGTGCCTCCCGCCAAAGGCACCGCGGCAGCTTCGAGGTAGGAAATTTTACCCGGTTTAGGGGCCACAATTGAAGCATCTACTACGTTGTATTCCGCATAGGTGCCATGAGGATTGCCGAAGATTTCGGCGGTGTAAAAAACTTCGTCGCCCAGCTTAAATTCGGTGACACCGGCTCCAACTTGCTCGACGACACCCGAAGCATCCGAGCCTAAAATGACGGGCGGCTCTAAATTGGCCCAGGTGCCGTTGGCGCGGAGTTTGGCATCTACGGGATTTGTGCCAGAGGCTATGACCCGCACTAAGAGCTGGCCTGCTCCGGGTGTGGGCTTATCCACCTCACATTCTTCAAAGACTTCTGGTCCCCCAAAGCGAGGGATGATCATTGCACGCATAATGTTGCTGTCTCCTTCTCTCTATAATGCTTTTTTAATTTTACAGATGACGAGAGCCACAAGTGCAGCTTTGGCTCCCATACAGTTATACTGCTCTCTAACCCACGAGAGGAGAATCCCAAAAGTTATGTCATTCATGCGTCGTCTGTTGAGCCTGTGCGCTTTAATGCTCATGTGCCTGAGTACTGCCCATGCGCAGGGCAACTTTTATTTGAGAAATGGTGATCGTGTCGTCTTTTATGGCGATAGCATCACCGATCAGCGTTTATATACCACCTTTGCTGAAACCTACGTGGTCACTCGGTTTCCTCAACTCAATGTCAGTTTTGTGCATTCGGGTTGGGGTGGCGACCGCGTTGGCGGCGGTGGCGGCGGGCCCATTGACTTGCGTTTGCAGCGCGATGTCATCGCCTATAAGCCAACTGTCATGACCATTATGCTAGGCATGAACGATGCCAGCTATAAAGCCTATGACCAGGGTACCTTTGACACCTACGCTAAGGGCTATCAGCACATTATTGATACCGTGAAGCAAGCCTTGCCTGGCATCCGCATCACTGCGATTCAACCGTCGCCTTTTGATGATGTGACGCAGGCTCCAAAATTTGAAGGTGGCTATAATGCGGTCTTGGTGCGCTATGGTCAATACCTCAAAGACCTGGCACAGAAGCAAAATCTCAATCTTGCCGACCTCAATACCCCCGTTGTTGCTGATTTAGAGAAAGCTAAAGCCACGGATGCTGCTCTCGCGCAGAAAATCATTCCCGACCGGGTGCATCCCGGCCCTGGCGGGCATCTTATTATGGCCGAAGCACTGCTCAAGGCGTGGAATGCTCCAGCGATTGTGACCAATGTCGAAATTGATGCCAATGGCCAACGCGTGGTGCGCTCTGATAATACCCGTGTGACAGGCTTGGCTGGAGGGAATAATCCCACCTGGATGCAATCCGATAATGCTCTGCCCATGCCAGTGAATATGGGCGATCCCGTTATTGCCCTCGCCGTGAACTCTTCTGACTTTACGCAAGCCCTGAACCAAGAGCCGCTTAAAGTCACGGGTCTCACTGCCGCCAAATACACGCTGAAAATTGATGGCCAGGATGTAGGGATATTCACGAAAGAGCAGTTGGCGGATGGTATTAATCTGGCGACGCAACAGACGCCCATGAGCAAGCAGGCGGCTAATGTGCATGGCCTGACCGTGCGCCATGATGACATTCATACCACCCGTTGGCGTCAATACCAGGTGCCGATGGCGAATGATAATCTACCGCATTTAACGGAAGTTATGCGGGCGCTGGATGACTTAGAAGCGGATGTGGTGGCTCAACAACGCGCTGCGGCACAACCCGTGCCGCATCGTTATGAACTGGTAGCACAGCCCTAGTTCTGGCCTAGTAATGTAGAGAATCATTCAAGTTAGCTTAGTGTTGAAACAGCCCCGCTTGCAAGCGGGGCTGTTTCTCGTTTATATTGAATTCAATATGATGAGATTTACCAGCACTCAACTGTTGTTCATTGCTTCTGCCATAACTGCCGTCCCATCCGCTGTTTTGGCTCAGGTTGCGCCAAAACAGCCATCAACCCCAACAACTCCTGCACCCAATGAGGCACCTCCCTCAATTGTGCCTGCAACAACTGCTGCCCCGCCGCAAACCCCGGATACTCCCGGCGCGATTTGGGTGGCAGCCTCGCCGAAAAACTTTGATGCGGCCAATCGTCCGGCGGAACAGCCGATTGATATGGTAGTTATCCATGATATTGAAGGCTCCGCCGAAAGTGCCGTCAATTGGTTCCAGAATCCCCAGGCCCGCGCCACTTCGCATTATGTAGTGAACTCCACCACTGGGCAGGTGTGGCAGATGGTCAAAGAGCATGACATCGCCTGGCACGCTGGCAACTATGCGATTAATAAACGTTCGGTGGGGATTGAGCATGAGGGCTATGCCTATCGCCCCGGTTTCTATAATCCGGTGGAATATGAAGCCTCCGCCAAACTGGTGCGCTCCATTACCAGTCGCTATAACATCCCGCGTGACCGCACTCATATTATTGGCCATTCCGAAGTGCCACACCCCACCAAGCCGGGTCTCTTTGGCGGGGCCAGCGGGCACACTGATCCTGGCCCTTACTGGGACTGGGATAGTTTCATGACATTAGTCCGCAACGATGCCCAGGCTGGCGAGCACAACTTCCCAACAGTGATTCACCCTGGTGAACTCATTGAGGCTGCCGCGACTTTTACCAATACAGGCGATGATGCCTGGCCATCGGATAAAGCGGGTGCGGCAGACCCAGCGTTGCAGGCGCGTGGGCCAGTTTATTTAGGCACCTGGAACCCGCAGGGTGGTAGCAGCCCCTTTTTCAACTACAAGTTCTGGACCAGCCCGCGCCTGGCTTCGGAAGCGGTGGATGGCGAAGTGGCTCTTGGTGCTAAAGGCCGCTTTGCTTTTACCCTGCTTGGCCCTCGTCAGTTAGGCGAAGTGCGGGAGGATTTTCGGCTGATTAAAGTGGCTCCAGCTCCTAAAGTGCCCGTTGGATTTGGTGACATTATCTCAACCACCATTCGAGTGGAGCCGTGGGAGATTATTCAGGATACTGCCCAGCCTGGCTTTACTGCCTCCGGTTGGACGGCGGGTGCAGGCATGGTCTCGCGCAAAGTGGCGGCTGCTGATGAGCCAGCCGCGCCTGCTCAATGGACAGTGCCTTTGCGCATCAGCGGGGATTGGGACGTTTATGCCCGCTGGCCAGGGGGTTCAGCCCATAGCCGCCAGGCGTCTTACCAGGTTGATGCCGCCGATGGCACGCATACGGTTGTGGTGGATCAACGCAAGGGTGGCGACTGGTATAAATTAGGCCGCTATCGCTTTAATGATCCAACAGGCGTTAAAGTCAGGTTATCGGCTCAGGGCACACGAGGCACGGTTGTCGCCGATGCCGTCCGCTTTGTCGGCCCTTTCCCTACTCCCTAAGCGCATTTTATGCAAAGCGCATTGTTATGCAAGCCATTGCGCCGTGCCAACAGGATGCTCCTCAATGGATGCGCGGATGGGGTGATAACTCAGGCTCCCATGCTTCTCAAAATGGCTTGCGCGGTCTCTTGGGCATCTCCGCGCACTCCCTGAAGAATTCTGGCATAAGGGACGACTTGTTGCAGGGTGGCCATCACAGTTTCCGGTTGACGGCGGGCCGAGACTGTATTCGCCAGTAAGCCCAAGGCTCCCTGTCCGGCAGAGACTTGGCGGGGTTTCCACTTTCCCTTGTCTTTATATTCGCTCAGCACGACTAACCCAACGGGCAAAGGTTGACGCCCAACGCGTCCGCCTAATGATGCGGCAGAATGGCGAGTGGGTTTCTCGGTTGGCGCCCCGCGAATCGAAAGGGGACGCGCATAAGGATGCACCCGCCCCTGGGCATCTAAGACCGCATACTCATCGGAATAATAAGTGGCCCCGGCCTGCACCAGGGCCGTCACGAGGGTTGTTTTGCCGGTAAAGCTACGGCCTGGAACCACAATAGCCTGCCCATCCCAGGCCACCACTCCGGCATGAACAAAAACGCGGCGCGGGGCGTGTTCGGCCACGTAAAGCTGCATGTCGTTTTCCAGGGCCTCAAAGACTTGGTCGGCTTCTAAAGAACGGGCTAAGCGCGTCCAATCGCCATAAAGTAAGTTGAAGCGCCGCACTCGTGATTTGCCATCCTGGGTAGCAATCGCGCCATCGGCGATAACCGAGTAGAGGCGTTCCACCACGGGCTGGGAAGAAACCTTCCAGTCCGGTGGGAGCGCCGCGAGCATTCGCTCTAGGGTTTGTGCGTTATTTGCACGGATCCCGATGCGCACGCCGTAGGTCTTTAAAGATAAGCCTGCCGCCCAGCCCAGGCGGTTCACTTTTTCCATTCAAGAAGTCAGCCGCTTGAGGCGGGGTAAGTTGAGTTCGGACATGCACACCTCCCGTTACAGCATTTGTCTTATGACATTCGTCTTATAGCATTCGTCGGTTTTTGAGGTTACTATGATGTTGGCTTAGATTCAAGTTAAGCTGGCGTCAGAGGTGAGCAAGTCACAACGTTGTGAGCTTTGAAGTGTAAGCTTTGATATGCTTAACCCAATGGTCTTAATTGAGACCGACTTGACGTGGTGACAGTCCTGCAAAAGCATCTGACACCGCAGGTGCAATATTACAGGCACAATGCTAAGAGGATACCTAAATCAGAATGAAAAGATATTTCCAAATCGCTGGCCCCCTGCTTTTAGCCGCCATGACATTGGGTGTTAGCCACCCCGCGTCGGCGCAAAAAAAAGTAGCGACATCTGCCGCGACTACGACCCAGAAGAACCGCGCCGCAGGTAAGCCCTTGGTGCTCAACGGGATTAGAGAAACGACGTTGCCCAACGGCCTGACAGTGCTGACCAAAGAAGTCCATGCCGCGCCCGTGGTTTATTTTTCGGTATGGTATAAAGTCGGTTCAGTCAATGAAGAAGTCGGACAGACTGGCATGAGCCATCTGATGGAGCACATGATGTTCAAGGGCACTAAAACGCGTGGCCCTGGCGTGATTAGCTTCACCCTGCAAAATAATGGCGCAGAATTTAATGCCAATACGTGGTTTGACCGCACTTCCTATTTTGAAACCCTAGCCTCCGACCGCCTCGAACTGGCCATGCAGATCGAATCGGATCGTATGGTGAATTCGCTCTACGATGAAAAGCAGCACCAGAAAGAGATGACGGTGGTGCGCTCTGAATACGAAGGTGGCGAGAACAACCCCGGCACGGCCCTCTCCAAAGCGGTGCGTCTCGCAGCTTATCAGGTGCATCCTTATCGCTGGGAAACCATCGGCTTCCGCTCCGATATTGAGAACTTCACCCGCGATGAGATGTACGCCTATTACAAGAACTACTATACGCCTAATAACGCCACTGTTGTCATGGTGGGCGACTTCGACACGGCCAATGCCTTGGCGATGGTGCGACGCTATTTTGGTTCCATTCCAGCGCACCCGATTCAGCAGCATTTTATAACCCCCGAACCACGTCAGGAAGGCGAGCGGCGGGTGGTCGTGCGGCGTGCTGGCACCACGCCTCAGATGGAGATTGCCTACCATATTCCCGGTTTTGGCCATCCCGACCGTTATGTCTTGGATGTCCTGGAAACTGTGCTGTCCGGTGGCCGCACCGCACGCTTTTTTCAAGACCTGATTCAGACTGGGCTGGCCTCAAGCGCCGAAGCCTATGATTACAGCCTGCGTGACCCCGACTTGGTTCAACTTGAAGCGAGCGCACAACCGGGCCACACCAATGCCGAATTGGAAAAGGCACTTTTAGCAGAAGTAGATAAATTGCAGACCACACCAATATCTGCCGAAGAGTTGGAGCGTGCGCTGAACCAGGCGGAAGCCAGCTATATCTACAGCAAAGATTCGGTCGAACAGCAGGGTGCCCAGTTGGGCGAAAACGCTATGCGCGGCGACTGGCGCTATAGCGAGACCTATGTGCAGCACTTGCGGCGTGTCACCATCGCTGATGTGCAGCGGGTGGCGCGTAAATATCTCATTGCCAGTAACCGCACGGTGGGCTACTTTGAGCCTATTGTACAGCCAGGTGGCGGCGGAGCGCCGCCACCCGCTGGAGGCGATGCCGGGCCGTCAGCTCTGAAAGCAGCCCAGGCTACTGCCGCAGAAATCAGCTATCCCAACCGTGGCGTTGCACCGCAGATGCCAACGGTGAAACTCATCAGTTCTGCTCTGATGACACCGCGTTTAGCCACCCGCCTCGCCGCCAATCCTGCCGGAACACGGGCAGAAGGCGCACCGAAGACTAAACCGTCTACTAAAACGCCAGTGCGCCCGCAGGCCAGTCGCGTGGCACCCGCCAAAACCTCAACGGCCAAGATGCCCAAACCGACGCGGGTCGTGTTGGATAATGGCCTTACCATTATTGTGCAGGAAAACCACGCTAACCCGACTGTTTCATTGGGTGGGGCCATGCTGTCTGCGGGTGGTGTTTTTGATCCTCAAGAGAAGCTTGGCTTAGCCAGCTTTACCGCCTCGCAATTATCGCGGGGTACTGAGAACCGTTCGCTCCTTGATATTGCGCGCACCCTCGAAGGCGTTGGCGCATCGGTCAGTGTGGGAGCCGGTGAAGAGTATGTCTCGCTCGGCGGCCACTCCCTCACCAAAGACTTCAACACGATCTTGGATGTGCTGTCCGATGAGTTACGCCATCCAGCGTTCCCCGTAGCCGAATTGCAAAAGGCGAAGCGCCAAGCCCTGGCCGGGGTTGAAGAGGCCCGGCAGAGCACCGGCACCCTGGCCCGCATCGCCTTCAACGATGCCCTGTTTCCGCCCACTCACCCCTACTACTCGCCAACCCTAGATCAACAGGCAGCGGTCATTCAAGGGCTAACGCGAGAGGATTTAATGGGATTTCATGACGCGCATTATGCGCCGGATAAGATGGTGCTGACCATCGTCGGTGATGTTAAAACGGCGGATGCCATTGCTGCGGTGAAGCGGTATTTTGGTGACTGGCAGAAGAAAGGCAATCTCCCCGCCATTCTGATTCCCGATACGCCCTTGCCCAGTGGCCCAACCCGCACCATTGTCATTCCCGTCCCGGATAAAGCTCAGGTGGATGTGCGCTATGGCTATCCTGGCCAACTCAAGCGCCGTGATCCAGATTTCTACCGAGTTGTGGTGATGAATACCATCTTAGGCGGTGGCACCGGTTTATCTTCCCGCCTGGCTACGAATGTGCGCGACCGTCTGGGATTGGTTTATGGCATTTACGCGCAGGATGAGGCGTCTTTAGGTGCTGGCCCATTTGCTGTGCAGTTTGGCAGCAATCCGGCCAACGTGGATAAGGCCATTGCCGAGATGAATCGCCAGTTAAACCTGATGCGTCAACGTGGTGTCACGCCCCAGGAAGTGTCGCAGGCTGTGGCCTACCTGACTGGTTCTTATCCGGTGACTCTCTCCACCAATGGAGCCGTCGCCGGACAGCTACTCATTGCGGAAGTTTATGGCTTAGGACTCAATTACATCCAAAAGCGCAATAGCTATTACAAAGCTGTCACCGTGCCCCAGGTCAACGCGGCCATTCAAAAATACCTCCGGCCCGGAGTTGGAACTCTGGTGATTGCTGGCACTTACAACGGTAAATATGCCCATGCGGGTGGTTAGCCCTCACCCCGCTCTCACCCTCCCAAGATAATGGGCGTAGGCGAGGGGAACACGCATTCGTCTTACAAATGAGCCGCAGAGACGCGGAGACCGCAGAGAAAAGAAGAGGGGTATCCCTAAATTCCTCTGTGGTCTCCGCGTCTCTGCGGTTTTAACATTCAATTGTGGAATCGTGCAGGTTGGACTCTATGGTAGTAAGTCAACGTCAGAGTTGGCATAGAAATCATTTGGAACTGCCACAGCTAAGACTCTGCTTGGCGGCTTTGTAGAATCGCTATAGAACGCAAAGTTTGCTCACTTGCTGCATTTGCGCAAAATGGTAGGGTTGCATCTTAGTTTTTCTTAGCTATGCGGCAATCCGCCCCCACTTGTCCGAGCATCTCAGGCCCCATGACGCGCCCGCGCTGAGGCTCTGAAAATCGGGACATTTTTGTGCCCTTATTTGAGGTTAGAATAGGGGATTAAATGTTGACAACTGTTTACAGGTGTTTTTAGCTCGCCGCCGACAGGATGCACGCCAGCTTTGCACTAAAGCTCCGCAAAGAGTGGGCGATGATGCTAAGATTTGCCCGCTCCCCTTATTCATTTTCACACTCTTGACAGGTTCAGGGAACGACTCACGTTCAAACGGGAGATGGCTCACGTTGCTAATAGGGCCTTCTCTATCGTAGTATTGCCCTGCCTCCTCATTATCTTCTGCATCGTGCCACTTCTTGATACTTCTTTGGTCAAAGTTACCATTTCACATCAGGATAGGTTATATCATGCGCTATAGATGGGCCATAACCATGATGTTGCTAATGGGAAGCTGTTTAGCGGGCTGCCACCTGGCGCGGCCCTATACGATCCTGAGCCGCCATGTAACGCCTATGCAAACGGTTCTGCAAGTAGAAGTGCCAAAAGGCAGCACCATGCAGGAGATTAGGTGCTGGAATCAAGACCTTAAGTCCTCCGAGTCACTGGCTCCCTCGCTCCTAATCAGTTACTACGATGGGCCAAACGACGAGCGTCACTTGGTGGCCAGCTATGAGGGCGGCATTCTCTACGATATGAAGCACCGGAGATAACCCGGCCAGAGCCGTAAATAAGCTGTCTCGTCCTATTTAGATGATGGGGTAGAGTAGGGAGGCAGGCTGTCAACTTGATAGCTTTAGCAAGGGCATCAGCTTAACGGGCTGGTGCCCTTTTTGTTTGCTTGAAAGTGTCAACTACATCGTGATCGGGGCTGATTACAAACGGGCGATAGCTTTGGTCGCCAGCCGCTTGAGTTTGCTTAAGAGAAGATTCCGCGCCTGTGGGGTTATCGGAGCAGCACTGGTGGCCAAACACCGCACGTCCAACCGGACGGCGGTATTACCCTTTAAGACAAGCAGATCAATACGCACACCAGGGATAGAGCGGCTGGTGAAAATCTCGCTGCTGTAAATGGCCTTGTCACCAAGCCCGGTAAGAGAATGATACTCTTGCCCCCTGGCAGTATCATGAAAGTAAGCGGCAGGTAGGCGCTGGATAGTCAGTGCAGCGCCGTTCGGAGTGGTATATAGGGTGATGCCACCAGGCATCAGGGACACGGGACTGCCCAAAATTTGTGCGGCCTCTGCCTTGGTAACCAGACCAAAGGTATCCCCCGTCAGGGTATATACCTTGAGACCATGCACCTTGGTCTGAGTCGAACGCTTTAGGTTAGCTGCCACTGCTGTGCCCGCACCAACGTGCCTCTGAACAGCGGGACTATGCCCCCCGATTGCCAGAGCCAATGGCTGTAGGGTGCCCTGACCAGAGCGAGGCACAATAATGGTGTGCTTAGCATCGCTCAAGTCAAAAGTCTGCTGATCAATAGTCAGCTTCATACCGTGGTCTTCAAACTTGCAGGTGTGATTGTTCACGGTCATCGTGTTAACCCCTTGAGCATAGGTCGAAGCTAAACGTAATTGACCGATTCCCATGTTAAGGCCACCACCACCTGGCCCGCTCATCATCAAGGAACTCGCTCCGCTGCCCTTCCCCTGAGTCTGCAAGTCTGGGAAGATCAGCTTGACCCCTGAAGTATCTACCACAGTCCCAGTACTATCTTGGAAGAGACTTAACCTCCATTGTGGCAGGCCAAAGGCCGGATTAGTGGGAATCTTTGCAGGTGTCGTTGACATATCACGGCTGTGCAGCACCAAGCCTAAGCCCGCCAAGGCTACAGCCGGTAACATCAAAAGCAGTAAATCCTTACCCTCTTTGCGCCGCTGCTCCATTTTGACCTCCTGTTTGACCTCCTGTTTTGGCCTCCTGCCTTGCAACTAAGTCCACTAAGTGAGGCATGATTCTTATTATAGTTGGGGATTTTGTTTACTTGGAGGTCGTGTAACAGGTAGTAATCCCCATATTGGCCCGGAGTAATCAAATAACTTATTAAAATTTCAAAGGGTAGCGAGTTATTCTGAAATTGGTAGTGGTATGCGCTGCTATGCTCCAGCTTTAATCCCTAAACCTACATCACTAACGAACAAGCTCTGGGGGTAGGCCCCTTAGCTGTGATGCGTGGAGACAAGACTCAGTATGAAACTTGAAAGCCATCAGACGGATTGATTAGTGAAACAGAATCACTAACCCCAACACCAGATAAATAACTCCAACACAGCGCATATACACCTCATACGCTGCCACACTTAAGATCAAGCGCATGGCGCTGGGATACCATCTCAAGCAATTGGGATTGGTCATGAAAAGTAAGCCCAGCACTATAACCAGGGCAGCTAACTCAAAGTGCAACATGGAATCTCCTTTTAAAAGTGAGCAGGCGGACTAAGGCGATGGCCTGTGTCGTGCCAGTTTACGAGAGGTAACTCAATCTGTCTGACTTTACGACACCTTGATGATACGCTCATAGCCCAAAAAGCCGGGCGCGGTTTCGACTTGCACCATTGGGGTGGAACTCATGGCCACATCAATTTTGTCATAGAGAGCTTCATCCACTTCGACCGTGACCTGGTTCCCGGCAGTTTTCCAGTCGGTCACCGTCAGGTAATATTGGTCCGTTTTTTTCGACCTCACCTCTTGGTGCCCCAGCACGCGAACCAGATGCGAGTGATGCGCCTGATGGTCGAAAACGCTATTCACTGCGAACAAGAAAGGGATAGCCCAGAGCAGCCCCAGGGTGTAGAATATGATCCATTTCAGGGCGAGCAGACGTGCCCCTTCGCCCGGCGTCTTGGTCAGAGCTACCAGTGCTGTGGTCATCAGACTGGCCAATCCCAGGCCCCACCAGAGGAGCGTGCGGGGCAAGTCATGCAAAACGACATCACGCCCGACCACCGGGCACCGAAACCCCCACAGAGCGAATAACCCCAACAGGCATAATACGCCCGTCATCACTTTTCTGAGGCGGTCTTTTGACTTCATAGGTCTTTGTTCCTCTCTTAGTTTAATGGCTGGCTTGCCTACTTATCCTTTGGTCAAGTGTGGGTTAGAGAGCAGAAATCCATCGGGTGTAGTGCCTGGTCAGGACGGTTACTGGACTTAGCGGCTGCTAACTAAGCGACTAAGAGAATTACAGGCACCAGCGCAAATACCGGAGCGGCTTTATTCGTGAGACATTACCTATTCAGTAGCGCATCAGTGTCCAGTGCTACCATAGTGCTGCACTTCAATCCACCTCAACCGTAACGCTGTGATGGGCTATCTCTCTAGCTTGTGCTGCCCGGTCTTCCCGGTGATTCAACAGAACCGCTGCTACGATACCAAGCAATAACCAAATAAGAAAGATTGCCAGCAGGATAAAGAGAGTATCCATAGCTCTCTACTCCACCACCTGATAACCGCCACTGTCGGACATTGTATCGTCTCAGCATTCGGACAGGCTGACGGCCAGACCTCCTAAAGAGGTTTCCTTGTATTTGTGAGACATGTCACGGCCCGTTTCCCGGACGACTTGGATGACTTTATCGAGCGATACCTTCTGGTACGCCGCGTTGCCGCTGGAAGCGAGGATCCAGGCATTATATGCCTTGACTGCGCCCACCGCATTGCGTTCTATGCACGGGATTTGGACATAGCCGCCGACCGGGTCGCAGGTCATTCCCAGGTGATGTTCCATTGCTATTTCAGACGCGGCCTCCAGCACCGGCAGGGATGCCCCTTTTACATGCGACACCAGGGACGCTCCCATAGCGGCGGCAGTTCCTACTTCGCCCATGCATCCTGCCTCAGCGCCGCAGATGCTCGCATTGTGCTTGAAGAGAAATCCGATAGCGGCAGCCACGAGAAGTCCTTCGCGTAGCACGTCACGGGCAACTCCCAGGTCATGACTGAGAAAATAGAGCAGACCCGGTATCACGCCTGCCGATCCTGAGGTGGGAGCCGTGACCATCCGATGACCAGCAGCGTTCTCCTCCGATGCCGCCAGCGCGTAGGCATTGAGACAGGCCAGCAGACGATCTGGTGGGGCGTGTTCCGTCCGTGCCCGCGCGATCAGGGTCGGAGCCTTGCGATGCAGATGGATGGAACCTGGCAGGACTGTGTCGGTTGAAAGCCCCCGTTCGACACTGCCGAGCATGGTGTCGAGAATGGCGTCCAATCCCGCATCCAGTTGATCGTCTGTGCAGCCAAATAGAACCTGCTCATTCCTGCGCACAAGACGGGGCAGCGTCAGGCCGGAACTTTTTAGTTGGGCCTTGAGGCCCTCCATATTCTTATACGGGTACAACGGCTCCGGCAGGAGCGGCTCCTCCCAACCTTTCCACTGAATGAATCCGCCGCCCACCGAATAATATTCTTGCTCATCGAGCACCTCATCCCCGGCGAGCAGTTTAAAGATGAGCGTGTTACTGAAAGGATAATCGTGCTGGATAGGGCCGAAGGTGATCGAAGCTCTCGAAACGGGAAGTGAGCGCGGCCCCACGATGATCTCATGTAAAGTATCATCCCGTGCCAGGAGGTCAAAGGCTTCTGTATCACACGTCTCCGGCTGCCAGCCGAGCAGCCCTGCAAGCACCGCGCGATCCGTGCCGTGGCCGTGTCCTGTAGCACTGAGTGAACCGAAGAGGCAGATACCGATGCTCGTCGCACGGAGTTGAACTTCCTGCGGGAGCATCTGCAAGCGCGCTAGAAAACGATTGGCTGCCTTCATTGGCCCGATGGTATGAGAACTCGAAGGCCCCGGCCCAATTTTGAACAGATCGAAAACGGAGAGTTTGATGGGGCACATAAATAGACATTATCGCAAATAAGTAGACTAAGAGCGTCTACCTCTCTGGAGCGATTTACCTGTTATGCTGCGTTTTCGCTACACCACTTTGCAGCACAGGCCGCGTCCGCTGCTGTGTCTCACGAGCCTGACCACCACGGTGTTTGAGACCTTACTGCCGGTTTTAACTGCTCCTGGGAGCACTCTCCGCCCCAGCAGTTTTGGCACAACCCGCTCCACCAGCGTAGCACGGGCGGCGGTTGCAAGGCCACCTTAGCTAGAGGCCAGGTGTCAATTAGGGCCTTAGCAGGTGTGAGAGCTTCACCTGATCCCAGAATCGTAGCTCACTACGACATGCAGGAATTTATCCTGCGTCACGGTCACGGTTTGCTGGGTGCCACTGGGTAGTGTCTGGCCGGGCTTGGGTGGTAAGGGAACGATGAGATAGGTGCCGGGCGGCAGCGGGATGCGGAAGTGGCCACTGGCATCGGTGCGCTGACGCGCGATTTCGGGGCCGCCGCCATCGGGCTGCACGGTAATGATGGCATCTGGCAGAGGTTTGGTATCGGGTTGCCCCGGTTGCTCAACCGGGCTGATTGGCCCCACCTGAGCCACGCCTTCAATGCCGGAAGTGGGGGCTGGAACTGGCATGTTCTGTGGAAGTAATTCCACCACTTGAGCCGTAATCAGCGGAGCCGGGTTTATCACTGCCCGGATAGCCGGTACCGGGGCTTTGTGTCCAGCCACCACTATCGCATCGCCTTTGGCTAATTTGGGAGTGGTAATGGGGGTGCCATCAGCCCTTTCAAAAATGGCACTGGATAGGTCAACCTGGAAAGTCACGCCTAAAATGATGTACTGGGCACACACCTCTCCCGGTGGACAAGGAGGCCGTATGTCGGGTGTCTTGACCTTAACCATTGTGCCCTTGATTTCCGTCACGTTGCCCTGAATGACAGTTGGCACATCCGCTACTGGCAGTGCGGGCGAAACCGCATTCGACTTTGGGCTTTCCCCGGCTTTATTGACGGCTGTAACTTGATAAACATAAACCACATCAACCCCCATGCTAACTGTGGGGTCAATGAAAGTGGTGTCGGTCTCGCCTCGTTTAAATAATGCTGTCTGGTCTGCTGGCTGCGGCACCACTTGGGTGCGGCGATAGATGTTATAGCTGGTCGCGCCTGGCACCGGATTCCAGGTCAGCACTACTCCGGTTGGATGCCCATTAGGATCAGTGCCAGCCCAATGCGCCGTGACACCTGTAGGAGCCGCGGGAACCGTAGCGGGTGTGGTATCCGCCGCCTGGGTTGGAAGGTTGACTTTGAAGCCCAGGGTCAAGCCCAGGACAAGAAAGATGAGTTTGCCCAAGAGGGCACTCTTGCGGAACAAATAGTGTGTCATCGTTAGCTTCTCCTTCCTGCCATTTATTTGGCTGTCTCCACTGCTTTTATTGGCGCAAAGCTTCAAGTTTTTCCGCGATGCTTTCTAAATCGGATAGCAGCTTGTCGCGTTCGGCTTCGCTGAAGTCAGCCAGAGCCAGTTCATTAATCTCCCGAATGACTTTCATGCCTGGCTCTTCAAGGGCGCGGCCTTCCGGGGTTAGCACAATTTCTATAGCGCGGCGATCTTCCGAACTGCGCTCCCGCCGGATAAGACCCTTGTTCTCCAGGCGATCCAGTAATCCTGTCAGCGTGGCGCTGTCGGATAGGATGTCTTTGGCCAGGACAGACGCCAGAATCCGGTCACCACGCCAGAGGCGGCGCAACACCTGGTGCTGCGCGGCAGTTAAGTCCATTACCGAAGCGCGGGCCTCAATTTCGCGGCGATAGGCTCTCCGAATGCGCCCAATGCAGAAGCCAAAACCTTTTTCTTTCATAGTTGATAACTTTTAAATAGGATTTGGGGAAAAAGATGAATCTCTTGACGCAGTATAACGTCTTTATGAATACTTAGCATACGAATTGTTTGTGTGGTATATCATTTGCAGCTATTTTGCGAAATCAATACGATGCAACAAGTCATACCTTAAGTTGCTAGAGTTGCCCTAACTGCGGATACGTTAGGGTGTAAAATAAATCACTTTTATGAAAGCTGCGACCTCGACAACCTGGGCCGAACCTGCCGCTCCTGCTGCCGCTCACCAGGCACAAAAGGCTGGCTGGAGCTTCATGGTGCGGGCGTTACAATATCCCAACTATCGGCTCTTCTTTAGCGGCCAGAGCGTTTCTCTCATTGGTAGCTGGATGACCCGCATTGCCACCAGTTGGTTGATTTACCGCTTGACAGGTTCTGCTCTGCTCTTAGGAGTTGTGGGCTTTGCGGGACAGATTCCGACTTTCCTTTTTGCTCCTTATGCTGGTGTGATGGTAGACCGTTGGGATCGGCATCGCATACTGGTCATTACCCAGGTCTTAGCCATGATCCAATCGTTTGGATTGGCAGCATTGGCTTTAAGTGGGCACATTAACATCTGGCATGTTATTATTTTGAGTGCTTTCCAGGGTTTAATCAATGCCTTTGATATGCCTGCCCGCCAATCTTTTGTCGTCCAGATGGTGGAGCGCAAAGAAGATTTGGGTAATGCCATCGCCCTGAACTCTTCGATGGTGAATGTGGCTCGCCTCTTAGGGCCATCTATTGGCGGTGTGATTATCGCGGCGGTGGGCGAGGGTTGGTGCTTTTTCATAGATGGCGTGAGCTATTTAGCCGTGATTGCTTCGCTCTTAGCCATGAGAATCGCTAACCAGTCTAAGCCGCCTGCTAAGGCTAAGACCTGGCATCAACTCCGCGAAGGCTTCACCTATGTTTCCGGCTCGATGCCGATTCGCACCATTCTGTTGTTGCTGGCCCTGGTGAGCTTAGTGGGTGTGCCTTATGCTGTGCTGATGCCTGTTTTTGCGACGCAAATTTTACATGGCGGCCCGCACACGCTGGGGTTCTTGATGGCGGCTTCGGGGGTAGGTGCGCTGGGTGGGGCGTTGTTCTTAGCCTCGCGCAAATCGGTCTTGGGCTTAGGCAAGATTATTCCTTTAACTGCTGGAGCTTTTGGCGTTGGCTTGATCGGCTTTTCTCTGTCCCATGTGCTCTGGCTATCGTTAGCCCTGATGCTCGTGACCGGGTTTGGCTTTATGGTGCAGATGGCGGCCAGCAACACCCTGTTGCAAACCATTGTCGAAGACGATAAGCGCGGTCGGGTGATGAGTTTCTTTTCGATGGCCTTTATGGGCACTGCGCCCTTTGGCAGCCTGATGGCGGGTGGCCTGGCGAATCGCATTGGCGCACCGCATACATTAACGCTCAGTGGCATTTGCTGCATGGCGGGTGCCCTCTGGTTTGCCACTAATTTAAGCAATCTCCGCGAGAATGTGCATCCCATTTATCAGAAATTAGGCATTGTGCCGGAAGTAACGGCTGGGATTCAGTGCGCTACTGAACTGACCAGACCGCCGGAAGATTAATCTTCCAATTAATTTAGACAACTTACATCTCTCTCCTTCCCCAACCGCAGTGGTGTCAAATCCCACTGCGGTTGGGCGACAAAGCAGCAGGAATAGAGGTTTAGAGCAGCAGATTTAAACAGGTTTATATTTTATGCAAAGTGAAGTCATAACCCAGCAACCGAATCGAGTGCCCAGTCGCATGACGGGTGGCTCGTTGAAGCGTTGGTCTTACATTTTAGTGCCTTTAGCCATACTGTTTGCGCTTATTCTCTGGCGGCTGCGAGCCAAGCAGCAGGACGCGGCCCAACAGGATCAGAGTCGGGCGGCGCGCAAGAATGCGCCAGTGGCCGTTTCCGCAGCCCCGGTGCAAGTGCGCGATGTGGTGCAGACTTTTTCGGCGGTGGGCAACGTCGAGTCGCCTTTTAATGTCAAGATTGCGCCCAAAGTCACGGGCCGCGTTGAACTTCTGCAACTCCGTGAAGGCGATAAAGTGCAGGTAGGGCAAGTCCTCGCGCGCATTGACCCTACTGAAATTGAGGCGCAGGTGCGCCAGCAACAATCTGCCGTGGCCGAGGCCCAATTCCGGCTGGCGCAGGCCCAGTTAGGGCAGGGGCCGAACAACGTTAATATCAATACGCAGATTAGCCAGCAAGCCGCCGGATTAGCCAGCGCCCAGGCCGATTATAACCAGACGCGGGGCAACTACGCGGCGCAAGTGGCGTCGGCCCAGGCTGCGGTGGTGGATGCACAAGGGCGTATTAAAAACGCCGATGCAGGCATTGCCAGCGCCCAGGCCGATTATGCCCAGGTTAGGGGCAACTATACAGCGCAGATCGCCGCAGCCCAGGCCGCAGTGCAGGATGCGCAGGGGCGGGTCAAAAATGCCCAGGCCGGTTTAACTAGCGCCCAAGCGGATTACAATCAGACCAAGCAAAACTATGCGGCACAGGTCGCGGCAGCCCAGGCTGCTGTCACCGATGCCCAGGGGCGGGTGCGTAGCGCGGTGGCGGCCATTTCTAATGCCAATGCTACCATCAAAAGCGCACAGGCGAATTTGGCCAATGCCCGCACCCAATATAACCGCACCTATTCACTTTATAAGCAGGGCTTTGTGGCCGCGCAAGACGTAGACAATGCCAAAACTCAAGTGAGCGTTGAACAGGGTGCGCTGGACGTGGCGCAGGGGCAACTGGATGTAGCCACGGCCAGCCGCGAGTCAGCGACAGCGCAACAGCAAGCGGCGCAAAACCAGGCCGATATTGTGACCACTAAAGGCAAAGCTGATATTGAAGCGGCGCAAGCCAAAGTCGGCCAGGCGCAAGCCGGAGTTGACTCGGCAGTGGCGCAGCGAAAGGCGGCAGAGCAACAGGCCAATATTGCTCAAACCACAGGCAAATCGAATATCAATGCCGCGCGTGCTAAAGTTGTGCAGGCACAGGCCGTGCGTTCCTCGTCTGTGGCCCAAACGAACTCGGCCCAACACCAGGCCAGTATTGTGGCGACCAAAGGTCGGTCTGATATTGAAGCGGCGCGTCAGAAGGCGGTGCAGGCTTCGGCGGCTTTGACTTATGCCCGCTCCAACACGGCCTCGAAGTCGGCCTATGAGCAAAGTCTGTCGGCGTTGCGGGCCAGTGTCGAAGCGGCGCAGGCTTCGTTGCGCGGCGTGCAGGCGCAATTAGCCGATACCATTTTGCGTTCACCGATTAATGGCTATGTCACGGCACGTTATTTAGACCCTGGAGCGGTGGCTACTGCTGGTCAGCCGATTGTGGCCGTGCAAGCTGTGCGGCAGGTGTGGGTCACGGTACCCGTGCCGGAAGATGTTAGCCGTAAAATTCATTTTGGCCAAACCGCCGTGGTCACTTTAGATGCGCTGCCGGGCCAGACTTTTATGAGCAAGATTGTGGAGATCAATCCCTCGGCTGATCCTCAAAGCCGCCAGTTTTTGGTGCGCGCTGTTTTAGATAATCCACGCAACCTGGTTAAACCGGGTATGTTTGCCCATGTCAGTCTGGAGGCCGAGCGGGATAAATCGGCTTTGGTGGTGCCTCGTGAAGCCGTGCAGCAAGATGATACCGGCAATTATGTCATGGTTATCACGGCGGACGATAAGGTGCAACGGCGGGCTGTGACGACAGGAGCTTCCGATGCCAACGGCATTGCCATTACCCAGGGCGTGCAACCGGGCGAGAAGGTAGTAACCCTGAGCGCTATGGCACTCCGTGATGGACAGGCTGTGCGCGTTGGGACGGGCAAGGGTAAAGGTGGTCGTGGGCAAGGTGGCGCTGGTGGCGGCGCTCAAGAGGGTGCCGGACAAGGTGGCGACAACAGCAACAGCGCAGGCAACAGCAATAGTGCAGGCAACGGTAACGCCGACAATGCAGCGGGTGCCCCTAATCGTGGTGGGATGAATGGTAGTAGCATGAATAGTGGCGCTGGGGGTGCCAGTGGTGCTAAAGGTAGTAATAATAGCAACAATGGTGGACTACTGAGTCGTCAACCTGCGACAGCATCCGCGCCAGCCGGGGCCGCAGCCGGAGGAGGACAATAAGTTATGAATTTCGCTCGTTTTTCTGTTACTCGTCCGGTTGCCGTCACCATGCGTATCGCCGCCCTGGTACTATTGGGTGCGATCTGCATGACGCGCTTGCCGGTTGACTTATTACCCAAAGTTACCCTGCCGACTGTATCCATTTCGACTGACTGGCCCAACGTGGCTCCCGAAGAAATTGAGGCACAGGTTACACGGCCTTTAGAGCAAGCGGTTTCTTCCGCACCGAATCTGTATCAAGTGACTTCCAGCACGGTGGAAGGTAGCTCTAACGTGCGCGTGCAGTTTCAGTGGGGCAGCGATATTGGTCAGGCAGCGGTGGACGTGCTGCAATTAGTGGAGCGGGCGCGGCGCAACTTCCCAACTGATCCAACGCTGCAAACCCCGGTTGTCTTCAAGTTTGACCCGTCTACCCTCCCTATTCTTATTTATGGCGTGAGCGGCGAACAAGACACGGTGAAGTTGCGCACTTTGCTGGATAACGAAGTGTCCCCTATCATTGAATCTGCCGATGGGGTGGCTGCGGCCACTGTTACGGGCGGCGAGCAGCGAGCCATAATTGTGGATGTTGATCCCGACCGACTGCGGGCTTATAACCTCCAACTTTCCGATGTTACCAAGCGTATTGCACAGGAAAACCTGAACTTGCCTGCTGGTATCGCCAAGCAAAGTAATACAGAATACACCATCCGTAGCCTCGGTTGGTTTCTTGATCCTAAAGAAATCATGGCGATCCCCGCTGGCTCTTTCAATGGGCAACTGGTCTCTTTAGGGCAAGTCGCCACCGTGCGCGATTCTCATACCGAAACCCGCCTTTATACGCGCCTCAACGGTAAGCCTGCGGCGGGCATGATTGTTACCAAGCAGAGTGACGCCAATACGGTTAGCACGGCAAAGAACGTCTTCGATAAAATTCAGCAAGTCCAGAAGATGTATCCGCAACTGAAGTTCGGTCTGGCCTATAACCAGGCAGAATTCATTGGCAACTCCGTAAACGACGTAAAAAACAGCGCCATGATCGGTGGCTTGCTGGCTATCTTGATTCTCTTGTGCTTCCTGCGCAACTTCCGCAGTACCCTCGTAGTGGCGCTCTCGATTCCCATTTCGGTTATTTCCACCTTTGCCCTACTTTATATGTGTGGCTTCACCCTGAACACGATGTCATTGGGTGGATTGGCCTTAGCGACAGGCTTAATTGTGGACGACGCGGTGGTGGTCTTGGAGAATATCTTCCGCCATATTGAGCGCGACAAAAAGAGTGCTTTTGAGGCGGCTATTAGCGGCACCCAGGAAATCGCTTCGGCGGTCGTGGCTTCCACCATTACGATCATGGTCGTGTTCTTGCCCCTCTTCCTGATTAAAGGCCAGGCGGGTCAGATGTTCACCCAGTTTGCCCTCGTAGTTATTTTCTCGATGGCGATCTCCTTACTGGATGCCACCACGGTGGTGCCCATGCTGGCCTCTCGCCTGATTCATGGCGAGACACACCACGAGAACAATGTAGATTTAGCTACAGCCTCCTTCACCGACAGGTTATTTGCTCGCCTGGGGATGTGGTTTGATGCGTTAGATGCTTCTTATCGCAATGGCTTGCAATGGGCACTGGGGCATCGCCTGTGGGTGGTGGGAGGCGCGATTGCCATCTCCGCCGCGACTTTCTTGATTGTGCCTCAAGTGGGCACGGAAATGATGCCGCAGACGGATAGCGGTGATTTCTCCATCACCGTCAAAATGCCGATTGGGACGGCCCTGGATAAGACGAATGCTACTATTCAAAAAGTGGAGCAGATAGTTCAGCAAAATCCCAACGTAGAAACGGCCTTTGCCGCTTCGGGCACGACGCTCAGTTTGCGTGGTACCACCACATCGCTCAACCCCAACCAAGGGTCAGTACAGGTGAAACTCAAGGATCAGCGTAAAGACTCGACCATGCAAGTCATGACCGACCTGCGCAAGCAAATCTCTCGTTTGCCAGGGGTGCGTCCTCTCGTGAACCAAATAGACTTGGTGACGCAAATCATGACAGGCGGCAATCAGAACGTGGAAGTGGATATATTCGGCCAGGACTTGGGCCAGCTTTCGGAGTTAGGCAAACAAGTGAGCGGCCAAATGCGCTCGGTGCCGGGTCTGGAAAACGTGGACGTGAACTGGCAGGAGGCCACACCGGAATTACAATGGAAGGTAGATCGCCAGAAGGCCCTGCAATTTGGCTTGAGCTTTTCAGATATTGCCAATACGCTTAACACGGCGACTAATGGCACCATTGCCAGTTACTACCAGGAAAAAGGTTTCCAGTATCCCATCATTGTGCAAATGCCAGAGCAGCAACGTAAAACCCTGGCGGAACTGGAAAACATCAAAGTTGGTGTTGCCAAGACCTCTAACGCCACCACAGAGAACACATCCTCGACGGCTCCCGATGCCAGCCCTTCCAGTTCCATTTTGCTGCGCCAGGTGGCGACTCCCGTTTATGGCTTTGGGCCAAGCGAAATCACGCGCATGAATCGCCAGCGATATATTGCTGTTTCAGGCCAGCCGCAGGGACGCTCGGCCAGTGAAGTCCAGGCCGAGGTGCAAAAGATTCTCGGCAATGTACAAATGCCAACTGGTTATTACTGGGACTGGGGCCTTAATCAGAAGCGGCAGGCGGAAGAGTTTTCGGGCATGGGCGTCGCAGTAATACTGGCTATCTGCTTAATTTACATGCTCTTAGCCTCACAGTTCGAGTCATTCGTCCATCCATTGACCATTCTGCTTTCGGTGCCCTTCTCGGCGATTGGCGTGGTGCTAGCGCTCTTCCTGAGCGGGCGAGCTTTTGGCCTGACCGCTTTCGTCGGCTTGCTGATGCTGGTGGGTATCGTGGTAAAAAACGGCATTTTATTGGTGGACTATACCAATGCCCTCCGCTTGCGCGGCATAGACCGCAATGAGGCTGTCTTAACGGCTGGCCCGACCCGCTTGCGCCCCATCCTGATGACGACCTGCGCTGCTGTCTTAGGTATGATGCCGATTGCGATTGGTATTGGCAAAGGCTCGGAAACTCAAGCCCCGATGGCCACCGCCGTTATTGGTGGTCTAATCACTTCAACCATGTTAACCCTGTTTGTGGTGCCGACCGTTTATACCATCTTCGATGATCTATCCTTACGCTTTGCAACCCGTTCTATCAAAGGTGCGACCGCAGAGCCTCATGCCGGTGTGGACGGTGTAGCTCCAATGGACGGTGTTGTGGCAACGGATGGCGTCCCCGCAGTCATTACCGCCAACGGTCATGCGACAGTCAATGGTAACGGCGTGGCTCATGGTCATGGCATGGCTAACGGCAACGGCACTCATGCGGATCACTCCATTGTGGCCAGTGCAGATGGACACCATGCTCCGGCTCAAGATGGTAATGGCAGCCATGCTGATGGCAACGGTGTAGGGAGGCCCAGTGATGGCAGCAACGGCCACTCTCCAAAGGAGAATATCACGTCGCGTGACAGTTGAAAATGAAGCCCTCACCCCCGGCCCCTCTCCCAATACTGGGAGAGGGGCCGGGGGTGAGGGCTGTCGTGTCTGAGTCTTAAAAGAAAAATGAAACAATGAATCGAACTCAGTCTTCTCTCTTTACAATGGTCGGGTGTGGCATAGTTGCGTTCCAGGCTGCTGCCCAGATCAATACTCCTAATCCTGCTCCGGCTAATCCGCCAGCTAACAATCCGAATAATGCGCCCGCGGGCCAGGTAACTCCTCCTGTTGTAACTCCGCCAGATGCTCAACCTGGTTCAGTGCCTGCGACTCAACCTGGCGTTACTCAGCCTGCTGCCCCTACTACTATTCCTGGCCCGGCACCGGATATTGTGCCGGATGCGCCAATTTTGCCGGGAGAAACGCCGCCCATTGTCCCCAACATCCAGCCGGTGCAAATTCCGCCGCCAGTTGAATTACCACCGCCACCGAATCCCAACGAGGCGGGCCAGGCTCCCCTCACGGCGGATGAAGCGGCACGCATCGCGTTGCGCAATCAACCGAACGTAGTCATTGCCAATGCAGGTATTATGGCGGCGCAGGGACGAGTGCAACAGGTACGGTCGGGACTGGGGCCGACCATCGGCGTAGGCGCGGGTTATACCAATGTCAGAAATATCTCCGGCAATTCAACGCAAGGTGGGGGCACGACTAATACGCCATCGGGATCAGTCGTGACAACACCGGGTTACCAGAGTTCAGTCAACACTCGCCAGTTGCTTTTCGACTTTGGCCGCACCCGTAATGAAGTCCGCCAGGCCAGTTCACAGTTAAGGGCTGCCGGAGCAAACCTAACTCGCGTGCAAAGTGATTTAGTGTTGCAAGTGAAGCAGGCGTTTTACACCTATGTGCAAGATCAACGTTTAATCGCTGTTAACGAGGCTAACGTCCGTAGCACGCAAAGTCAATTGGCTTTAGCGCAAGCACGGCTAGGTGTGGGAACGGGTTTGCCCTCTGATGTGGTGCGTGCCCAAACCTCTGTCGCCGACGCGGTTTTTAATCTTGACCAGGCGCGCAATACGGCTTCCATTGCGCGCACGACTCTCGCTCTGGCGATGGGCATTGATCCGCGCACGCCGATTCAGGCCGCCGACTCCGCCGAACCCACCGTCAACGCCGATGATGTGAATGCCCTCGTCACTACCGCTTTACGCCAACGACCTGAGATTCTCCAGGCGCAGGCCAATGTGCAAGCGTCTAATTTTGGCGTGAGTGCAGCGCGGGCCAACAATTTGCCTACTGTATCCGCGAACGTGGGCATCGCGGCACGCAGCCAGACTTTTCCTCCGAACAATGGTAATCTCAGCGCGGGCGTCAGCTTGCAGTGGAACCCCTTCGATAATGGCCTCACTCGCGGCCTGGTGCGCGAGGCCGAAGCCAACCGTTTGACTGCTCAACAACAGTTAGTCCTGGCGGGCCAAACTGTAACGACGGATGTAGCACAAGCTTATTTGAATCTGCGCACCGCCGAGCAGCATGTTACAACTACGGCTGCCGAAGTTGCCAATGCGCAAGAAAGCGTGCGCCTGGCCGAAGGCCGCTACCGGGGTGGCGTTGGCACCTTTCTGGATGTTATCACGGCAGAGGCCGCTTTCGTGACAGCACAGACCAATCAGGTCAATGCTGGCTCCGCCTTAGATCAAGCCCGTGCCGCTCTCACACGCGCCATCGGTGCCAATCTTCCCGCGCTGCCCGCCCCAATACGCTAAGAGGCCCTCACTCCGCCCTCACACTCCCAGAATAATAATGGCATAGGCGAGGGGTGCCCTAAACCATGACTTGCTGGTGTTAATTTGATAAACCGCAGAGAACACAGAGGAAGAGAAGGATACTCTCCAACTCTCTGTGTTCTCTGCGTCTCTGCGGTTCTTTACTTGGTTTACGATTCAGTAAGCCTGTGACCTCCCCTCTCCCAGTATTGGGAGAGGGGCCGGGGGTGAGGGCTATTACCAAAGGTCATACATTAGTTGGGCGGCTGTTATAATAACATCATAATCCCTGACTCTTGATCGTTGGGTGGCAATCTTACGTCTTGGTGAGGAGGCTTAGAAGCTATGCTGGCCAGACAGCCTCAAAGCAGAGCCGTGTCCCGCAGTATGGTCTTGTGTAGCACTGCTCTATTGCAACTTGCTCGGTTCTGTGTTGCCCAGGTGCAGCAGGTTGAGCAGGGCGTCCAACACGAGCGTCTCAGCCCCATAACAGCTCTGGCCTATGCGCCGGATGGGACGTTGCTGGCAACGGGGGCACAGGATCAAACGATCAGATTATGGCAGATGCCACAAGGCACGCTATGGCGTAGAATAACAGCGCATGATGACCGCATTACGGCGTTGGCTTTCTCGCACGATGGGGAACTTTTAGCCAGTGGCAGCTTTGATAAAGCCGTTAAAATCTGGGATGTTCACACTGGAACATTACTACACACTCTGTTACAACCGGAGCGAATCACCGCTTTAGCCTTTGCCCGCATGGGACATATCCTGGCTGTGGCTTGCTGGGATAACACGGTGCGTTTGTGGGATATTCCCGAAGTGACTAAAGTAGGGCTTGAACCCGTCTGGACGTGGCCCCAAACCGAAACAGAGCCGGAAAGCCTGGCCTTCTCGCCCGATGGCAAGTTGCTGGCTACTGGGAGTTGGGATCGTATTATCCGCATCTGGGATATGCGCCGCTTAAAAGTGCTGCATACTCTCAGGGGCCACACCAGTGGTGTGACGGCCCTGGCGTTTTCCGCAGATGGCAAAACCTTAGCCAGTGGCAGCGGTAGTGAAGATGGCAGTGTGCGCTTATGGGACGTGGTAACTGGCAAAGCCTTGCACACGATGTTAGCCACGGCTAATTATGTAAAGTCTATTGCGCTGGCTCCTGATGCCAGAACATTGGTCAGTGTGCAGGATGGAAATGGTGTCATGATTATATGGGATACGCAGACTGAGACAGCACAATTGAAATTGGCTGCCACCGGGCCAATGAGTTTTGCTCCTGATGGTTTGTCATTAGCGAGTGCTAATAATAGCCGGGTTCTCCTCTGGAATACCCAAAATTGGATTGAAAAGCAAATCCTGCCCAAGCCTGGCCAGTGAGGTTGCGGTTGCTGTACAAGGAAAAAAAGTCTCCTGAGCCGGGTATGCTAATGCCCGGCTTTGTTGTATATGAATTATGCCCGGACAAAAAGAATCCATAATGAGAAGGAAACTGGAGACCCATGCAAGATAATCCGCTGCTGACACAAAATGTATTAGAGAGCTTTCGCCTGGATGGTCGCCGCGCCCTGGTAACGGGTGGCACTAAGGGGCTAGGTTTAATTATGGCAACAGCCTTAGCTCAGGCGGGGGCCGAGGTCGCAGTCGTCAGCCGAACCTTAACGGAGTGTCAGATGGCAGCCAAATCTATCAGCCAGGCCACGGGACGACGAGCCATTGCTGTGGCAGCGGATGTCACCAAAGCGGAAGAAGTCTCGCGTATGGTCGAGCAGGTAGAAGCGGAGTTAGGAACGGTAGATATTCTCATTAACAACGCGGGTATCAACGTGCGCGGTAGTGCGCAGGAGTTGCTGGAATCGGACTGGGATGATGTTATTGCGATCAATCTGAAAGCGCCCTTTCTGTGTGCGCGGGCACTGGGGCCGGGTATGTGCGAGCGAGGGTGGGGCCGTGTTATTAACATGGGTTCAATTCTTTCAGTGATTGGTATTCCGGGTCGTGCGCCTTATGGTTCCGCCAAGGCCGGTTTGCTGAATCTCACGCGGGTGCTGGCGCTGGAATGGGCCACGCAGGGCGTTACGGTCAATGCGATTTGTCCTGGCCCCTTTGCCACGGATATGAACAAGCCATTGCTAAATGATCCAGAAAAATATAAGGCGTTTGTGCAAAAGATTCCAATGGGACGCTGGGGTGAGTTGAATGAAATCGCTGGCGCGGCGATATTTTTAGCTTCGCCTGCGGCTTCTTTTGTGACGGGCAGCGGGCTTTTTGTAGATGGCGGCTGGACGGCTCAGTAGATCAACAGAAATCAATAAGGATAAATCGGTGATTATGGAGAAAACACTGGCGGGCAGGGTAGCTTTGGTGACAGGTTCGGGGCGTGGCTTAGGACGAGCCATTGCGGAACGATTAGCCGAACTGGGCGCTGATGTCGCCATTCATGATGTCAATCGGGAAGCTCCGGCAGCCTTCAATGAGGCAGAGAATTTGGACGCTGTTGCTGCAAGTCTCGCGCAATATGGCGGCAGGACAATAGCCGTAACGGGCGATATTGCCGATGAAGCCGCCGTTACCCAGATGGCGGAAAGTGTTATTAATCAGTTAGGCCCGATCAACATTCTAGTGAACTGTGCTGGGGGCGATATTGCGGCCAAGGGAACGGGCAAGCCGCAGCCCAATGATGCCCTCGGCATTTCGGTTGAAGACATGCACGCCATATTCAATCGCAATCTCATCGGCACCATGCTGGTCTGCCGCGCCGTGTGTCCGGCGATGCGAGAAAGCGGGCAGGGCACGGTTATCAATATCGCTTCGGCAGCAGCGCATTATGGCACTTCGCCGGAAGTCGCATATTCTGTGGCTAAAGCGGGGGTGGTGCATTATACACGGTGCCTGGCTTTTGAGTTGCGCTCCTCTGGCGTGCGGGTGAACGCTGTCAGCCCCGGCGCAACGAAGACTGCGCGCTTTCTCGCCACGCGCAAAACCGACCCGGCTATGATGGCAGAATCGGGCACGCTTAATCGCTACGGCAGTCCCCGTGACATCGCCGATGCAGTAGCGTTTTTAGCCAGTGACCAGAGTAGCTTTATCTCCGGTCAGGTGCTGCGGGTGGATGGGGGCCGCACACTGTTTGCCTCCTGATGCAGTCCGGTTAAGAGAACTTTATTATGCTTGACAGCAGACTATCAATGGCCTTGACTGCACATGGCCTGCCGCATGTCATGGGTTATTTGCCAACTCAAGATGGCAAGCAGCATCCATCGCCATTGAGCAACGAAGGGTTAATGGATGCCGCCTGTGAATTGGGCTTAACCGCCATTGAGATTCCCCTATCGGCAGCATCTATCGCTGATCCTCAACCACTACGGGAAGCATTGCAAGCCCGCAATTTAACTATTGTGCCGGACTTTGCGGCCATTTTAGATGCGGATGCGGAAACATTCCAGCGCTTCTTAAAAACTTCGGCTGCCCTGGGAGCCAAAGTTGTGCGCTCCATGCTGAGCCGTCTCCTCTGTGGCGACAGGCGTTCCATTGAGGGCAGTTGGGATGACTATTTACAGACCGCTGCCAGACGACTCAATGAAGTTTTGCCCTATGCCCAAGACCTGGGGCTTTGCATTGCCATCGAGAACCATCAGGACGCCACTAGTGATGACTTGCTGCGTTTGGCTGACCTGACAGGACATAGCCCCGCCTATGGTGTCACGCTGGATGCGGGCAATCCTTTAGCGGTGGGGGAGGGGCCAGTGGAATTTGCCCGGCGTATCGCCCACTTGATTCGCCATGTTCACCTAAAAGACTATACCATTCACTTTGCTCCGGAGGGTTATCGTCTCGTGCGTTGTGCGGCGGGTGATGGCGTGGTTGAATTTCCTGAGATCTTGCGCATTATCCGAAACAATGGACATGACGTGTTGCCCGGCATTGAGATCGCCGCCCAACAAACCCGCACGATACCACTTTTAGAACTTGACTGGTGGTCTCATTATCCGCCGACTCCCGCCACGCGCTTAATTCCAGCGTTGCAGATATTGTGGGCCAAAGGCCGCCCAGCCACAGAGCCTTATTCCAGCGCTTGGGAGCGCGGCGAAGATTCAGCTACGGTTGAGGCTGAAGAATGGGACATTGTGCGGCGCAGTGTGGATTATTTTCGCACCTTAACGAACAAGCAGGTGCAGGAGTAAGCTCCATAAGATTATGTGTGAAGGCAGAGTATGTCATTCTGAGCAAAGCGAAGCATCTAATCTGCGAAGTTATAGAGTAGCGGGTTTAACCACTACTCTCTGTACACTCTTAGTAGATGCTTCACTGCGTTCAGCATGACATACTCTTCTGCTTCAGTTTAGTTATGGGTTTGAATTAGTGAATTTACTGTGTGCCAAATAGCCTCTGATGGATGGCGGCCCATCGTTGGGGATGTGTCTCATGGCGATGTTCCGGCGCAAATCCCAAATGAAGATAAGTCTTGATAGCAGGTGAGCGGAAGTCATCGGTTTCCAATACAGCATCTTGGCAGCCCAAGCCAAGAAACTCGTGCAGCGCCGCTAAAGTAACGATATAGCCCAGTCGCTGCCCTTTATGTTCCGGGTCAGCGGCCACATAATGCACATAGCCAGAATTAGGATAAAGTTTGGGTAGTAAGCGGGCTGACGCGGTGGCAATGGGCACGCCCCTGTAAGCAATCACCATCATCTTCTCGACATCCGGTGCATCAATGAAGGTGGAACGCACCTTTTCAGGTGTCCAGGAAGCGTCTTCAAAAGTCAGTGCCAGCAAGTCGGCTAAGGGTGTCTCGTCACCTTCTTGGTATTCACGTAATAAGTAACCACCCGGTAGGACTGGGAGTTCTGGCAAGTCATCCAAATTGGGGCGGCGCATGAAAAGTTGCATGACAGGTTTACAAATACACGGGGACTATGTTGAGAGCAGCGAAAGTCCGCCATCCATCAACAAAGTGCTACCTGTCATGTGCCGATTATCAGGATCGCATAAATGCGCAACCTGGACTGCTACTTCGGCTGGCTCAATCAGATGTCGCACCGGAACTTGTGCCAATGCCCGTATGCGTCGCTCCGGTTGTTGCACCCACACGTCCGCCGTCAGCCCGGCATTAACCCATCCCGGTGCCACTTCATTTACCAGAATGCCTTCTGGAGCGAGGTCAAGCGCCATACAACGCGCTAACGTGCGAATGCCTGCTTTGGCGGCGCAGTAGGCGGGAATATAAGCATGAGGCGCATGGGCAGCCCAACTGCCGATAAAAACAATGCGACCCGGCTTGTGGTGGTGCAGCAAGCGCAACGCACCCGCCTGCGCTAAATGATAGGCTCCATCTAAATTAATGCGCAGTTCACGGTTCCACTCGACCGGGGTGATAGTGCGAATGTCTTTCAGCGTCACCACGGCGGCATTGGGAATAATGAGCGTCGGTACTCCTAATGCATCCTCAACACATTGCACCCAATCTGTTACGGCTGTGGCATCGGATACATCCACGACATCATACCGCGCCTGTTGACCCCATTGCTGAAGCTCCTGGATAACTGTAGGGGCACTCTCCGGTGGCAAAATATCGCCAAGAGCTATCGCCGCGCCGCGTTGTGCTAACTCGTGGGCGATGGCCTGGCCTATATCACCCAGACCACCACTAATTATGGCAACTTGCCCGTTGAGATTTTTCATTTGCTAAACTTGCTCGGTTCTGACTTTTTGATTGTCTAAGCAGAATCTACCTCTCATTGCTACGAATTTAGTGTCACTGGTTCGACGGCGCGGGTTTGGACGCCATTGCTATGGTGTGCCGTTGTGTTAGATGACGAGGCAAGCCACTGCACAGTAGTTTCAATGACTCGCTGTTTCCAGGCCATGCCATAGTAGTTGTGGTTCGCTCCTTCGACTTCATGGAACTCATGTGGCATTCCGGTGTGCTCGACGAATTCTCGGTAGAAGTCGCGCGATGGTGGCGTTTCCGGGTCGTTGCCACCATAAATAAAGCAGAGTCTCCCCTTAAAGGCTTCAAACTCCTTCATCTGGCTGGCCGTGTCAGGGGCTTTGTTCTGCACTCCGGCGTCTTCATTGCTGCGCCCGCCACTCAGGGCACGGGCAATCATTTTGTAGTTGAGGCGACCGGTAAACAGCTTGGCCCACGTTTCAGGATAGAAGAGCTTGCGCACATATTTTTTAGCCGAGTCCTGACTGCGCCTCGCCTGGAGTGCCAGAGTAAATGCCCCGGAAAAAACGGGAGCCGACCATAGGGCCAGACTGTCAATACGTGTATCCGACAAGCTCGCGCCCAGTGCCACTTCGCCGCCACTGCATAAGCCTAACAGGGTGGCATGAGAAGCACCCGTTTGTTCTAACACAATGGACACGGCACGGCAGGCGTCACGGATCATCGAATTCAGACTGGCCTCATGGACGCCCCACTCACTCTCGCCACGCCCCCGAAAATCAAAGCTATAAGCCGCATAGCCTGCGGCAGCCAGACTGCGTGCTGCTTCGGTGAGCAAATGCCCCGGCCCGATGCGATAGCCACTCCAACCATGCAATAACAGCACAGCGCGTTGCACCGGCGCATCAGGCCGGTAAAGCACGCCATGCACGCGCTGATCGCCGCTCATGTAGCTTAAAGTTTCGGCTAATATAGGAGGACTACCTGCTGAGTTGATAATAACCGGCACAGCTTGGGGACGCTGTTCATTAGTTGCAGTTGTAACTTGCTCGTTGGCATTCCCATTCAACAGCCAGGCGATGGTTTTTCCTCGCACCGCTGCTGTGTCCACCAAACCAATCGCACTCCAAAAAGCTTCGACCGCTACGTTATCTAATTCAACTTCTACCCCGGCTTCAACTGCACGGTTGCGCAAGTCTTCCAGGGGCTTCTTAATGCGGCTGGAACCAGAAATCTGTAAGAGTTGGACGCGGCGACAATTCGGCACGGGAGCGGTGAGCAGGTCAACCTCTACCATTTCCCGGTGCAACTTTGAACTAATCAGAAAACCATCAAAATCAAATGATGGGTAAGCTTCTGCCGCTCCATCCTGAGCAGACTTTGCCCCGTTACTGGCTGCGCCTGAGCCATCCGTTAATTCACGACGAATCTGGCTGCGCTGCCGATTCTGCCGCATATAAGTCGCGCCAGAGGTAATCGGCTCCCATAAAGCCATGCTGTCAATATGTTCATCTTCATGGGCCGCTAACCAGGCCAGCGTCGCTCCAAAACGCAAGCCAATTAAGCTGATGGGCCGGTCATTAGCCAACGCTCTTGCCTGAGCGATAACAGCGCGTAAATCTTCCCGCCACATCTCCACATCCGCTGCGCCAAATTCCCCACCGCTATCTCCCGTGCCACGCAAGTCAAAGCGCAACACCTCAAACCCGGCGTCTGCTAAAGCCCGTCCCGCTTCCACTAAGGCCCGTTGCGCCGCCTTCTTCTCTTCGGCAAACGGTGACACCATCACTACCACACCTTTAGGCTCGATTGACAGATCGGCCTGCGCCCGATGCTGCATCACATGATGCTGCATCACATAAAGCGGTGGTGTAACGCTTTCCAGAAAACTTGCTGTTTCTATTTTGATCCTGCTCCTTGCACTTCAATGACTTGCTGCATTAGACACTCGCTTGCCGAAAATATGGCACTTAGCAGTAAAAGTTGCTCGCTTGCGCGGCTCTTGCCATTGCTGCAAATGTTGCCCCATCAGTTATTGATCGGGCGATAAAATTCTGGGCAGCATGAGATAGTTGCTGCAATTCTAAATTTTCTGGTTGAGAGGCTGCAAGATTGATTATCTCTTGACATTGAACGATATGTCGCAAATGGCTTCTCCGAGCCTCATTCAGCGGCTCTCGGTCTAATCTTAGAATCTCAATGGTGAGCTTGCCCTGTGGATTGTCATTAATAGAATAAGGAATCTCTTGGCGAAAAGAGATATATTGTTCAGG
Source organism: Abditibacteriaceae bacterium (assembly GCA_019239895.1). Taxonomy (GTDB): domain Bacteria; phylum Armatimonadota; class Abditibacteriia; order Abditibacteriales; family Abditibacteriaceae; genus JAFAZH01. Next base: position 203,180 of record JAFAZH010000036.1, read on the forward strand.
GTCTTGTTCTGTGGGATTGATAAGTAATGGCTCTTCACCTGCAATGTTGTCACGATGTGAACGTGCTCTGGTTGTGGGATGAGCAAGAGGAAAGTAATTCTTCTTGTATCGTTGGTTACAAGTCGAGCAAGAGAGTAGTAAGTTACTCCACTCGTAGGTGAGCCAGTAATAGCCAGGTTTAACTATCTTTTGTCTCTTTCCCTGACAAGATGCTGCTTTTGGCCGGAAATGTTCGACATCTCCATCGCCCCCAACTTTGGCTTCACAGAAGCAACACTTGCCGTGCTGGGCTTTGATGAGAGCCTCTTTTACGGAAGCGTGGCCATAGATGCCAACATCGAAATTGAAGGTGCGTTTGCCATTCTCATATTCGGCGCGGTGCTGATTATAGCTGCGACAAAGAGTCGCTCTCTTTGCCTTGCCCTTCGTGCGCAGAATGTTCGGAGTCTGGCGAGGCTTATTGATTTTAATCACTTGGCACTGCCCTGACCATTCTTTAATGCAGCGGCAGCCCGGCGAATAATATCCATCGCTTCCATGTCTTCGGGTGTTTCGCCCGTTGGTAACTCTCCAATTTCTGCTTCTAATTCTTTCAACCTTGCTTTATCGGCTTTGGTTAATCGCGCTTTGCCTAAAATCTTGTTGCGCTCTTCCATTGCTTTATCTAACTGGGGCGGACGAGCACTTTCTAACCCAAACAGATCACTGGTTAGTACCTGGTCAACACGCCAACCTTCTATGGCTTTGACATCATTATCAATCACGACATGATCGCCTTCGCGCCGCAATAAGACAATATTTGCATCACTGGCTGCCTGCACCACGAGAGGGCTATGGGCTGTCACGATAAATTGTGTGTTCGGGAAAATTTCGGTCAAAGAGCTAATTAATTTGCGTTGCCACTGGGGATGCAAATGCAAATCTATTTCGTCCACTAAAACAACCGCAGGCTCGGCTAAAGGATTTTTACTTTTAGGGTAACGCTCAAAAAGACGACTGGCTAAATCCACCATCCAAGCAATCAAGGTCTTATAACCCAAACTCAGGCTTTGAATGTGTACCCAGCCGTAGGGAGTCTCGACTACTACTCGCGGTGTCAAATTGTTCTTATCTGGTTCTACAATTTGGATAGCAGTCACATCAGGTAGAATTTCTACAAGCACCGCTTGAATCTGATCTCGCTGTCTTGTTATCTGTCGCTGTAGGCTGGATTCTTTACTTGCTGCATAGTCAGCTTGGAGCAGCCATTCTTCCCCATTAATAAGTGGGGCATTATCAGAAAATAGGCTGGCAGTGGATTCTGTTTCTTCTTTGTCTACTAACGATGTAGCCCCCATGCGACGGGATGCTCCATACCCATAACAAATTAAACCACCAATATTATGTTCTTCCGCTTCGATTCTGTTAAGCCCAATTGAATGAGAGTTTATTTTTTCTATCCCATAATTTTTCACAATCGTCCCTATTGCTGGACGGGATATTTTGTTACCGTAATGAATATGAGCATTTACTCTAAATCTGGCAAAGAATGGCAAACTGGATGGAAAGTATCTGGTCGTATGTATTAATAAATTAAAATGCTGTGCAATTGGGTGACTCGCCATAAGTGGAGAAAAATAATCTTGCCCCTGGATCTTTTCTCGTCTGGGTTGCATAGCGGATAAGCATTGCAGTAAGCTCGTTTTTCCTACGCCATTGTCCCCAAGAATAACAGTCCAGCGTGCTGGTCTTCCATTTCCATCCGATAAGTCCAAAGTCTGCTCTGGGCCGAAACAACGGAAGTTACTGAGAGTAAGCGAGAGGAAATAAGCAGGGGGTGGTGGGGCATCCACTTGGGGGTGCTGTGTCCGCAATCCATTAGAATTTTCTTTGCGTGCCACGTTTATGCCTCAGCTTTAATGAACAATCTAAAAGCAGTTTATTCGATTGGTTGAACTGTTATCACGCTTTGTTACTCTCTTCTTTGAGGGATGCTTTGAGCACTTTGCCAGAGGGGTTACGGGGTAAGCCTGTACTGAATTCAATCACTTGCGGCACTTTGTAGGTGGCGAGGCGTTCCATACAGTGTTTCTTCACATCGCGCACGGTGAGGCTGGCTTCGGGTAGGGGCACGATGACAGCTTTGACTAATTCGCCCAGATAAGAGCGCACGCCAGTGGCCGGGATGCCGACGACGGCGACTTCTTTAACGCCTTCTAAGGAGAGGATGCAACGTTCGACTTCGAGGGCGAAGACGTTTTCTCCGGCCACGATGATCATTTCTTTCTTGCGGCCTTCGAGGTAAACAAAGCCATCTTCATCCACGCGGGCTAAGTCGCCGGTATTGAACCACTGGCCGTCAGGCGTGATGGCGTCTTGCAGCAGTTCAGGCCGGTTCCAGTAGCCGCGAATGGTGTTCTCGCGGTGGATATGCAGGATACCGATTTCGTCGAAGTCGCATTCCCCGCCGTCTTCACGCAGAATCTTCATGCCAACATCGGGTAGAGTTTTGCCAATACTATCGGCGTGGCTGACAGCGGCATTGGAGGGCGTAATGTGCGTCAGGGAAATGGTTTCAGTCAGACCGAAGAAATTATGCAGGCGTGCGTGCGGGAATAACTCAGCCAGTCGTTCAATAGTTCTCACTGGCATAGGGGAGCCGCTATAGCCAATCATGCGCAGGCAACGCAGGTCGCGCTCGGCAATGTCGGGCAGGGAAACCACCATGTGGTGAAAGGTGGGAGCCGAGAGAAAGTTGGTAACGCGCTCGCGCTCGATAATGTCCACCACTTCGCGTGGGTCGGGTCGGGGTGCGACCACCACAGTCGCGCCTAAGTAGACACTCGAAGGCACGACGCTATAAAGCCCCACCACATGAAAAAGTGGCACGAGCAAGAGGTTGATGTCTTCGTGTCGCCAGCTAAAGGGAATGACCGTGTTCTTGATGTTAAATAATAAATCGGCGTGGCGCATCATCGCGCCTTTGGGCACGCCGGTGGTGCCGGAAGTGTGGGCGATGATGGCAATAGCCTCAGTATCTACGGCAACCGGGGCGACCGGTTCGGCCTCTAATGCCGCACTGAAAGCTTCAACGCCCTCGACTTCCACACCAATGAGTTTTGAGGTTGATGGCACAGCGGGGGCCACATCCGACCACACTTGATGATGGACAAAGGTGACTTTCGGTTCTATGTTGTTGAAGACATAAGCCATCTCGGTCTGTCCCAGACGGAAGTTCACCGGAGCAAGGATAGCTCCCACTCGCAGCGTGGCCCAGTATGCAATGTAGAACTCCCAACAGTTAGGCATGGCGACAGCGATGCGGTCGCCGGGTTGCACACCCATCAGTTGCAGCCGCCCGGCCAGCCGCGCAATATCCGCATCTAAGGCGCGATAGGTGTGGCGCTGCCCATCCATTACGACAGCCGTTTTATTAGGGAATTTGCTGACGGTATTGGCCCAGACATCGGTCAGGGTGTGCAGAGGCAGACCAGGCATAGAAACGTGTTATTCTCCCGTTGTCTTAGGGTGCTGCGGGTGTCGTGGGTGTGGCGGGTTGTGCCTTGCCAGCGATTTGTTGCCAGTGTGCTGTCATTTGCATCTTCATTGTGCCCTGACTAACCATGTCTATCACATGGCCTGCGGATTTGGTCTGACCCTTAGCAGTGAGTGGGCCAGTTGCTATTAAGGCGAGGGGCCGCTGAATATCCAGGGCATGATAAAGATCACCGCTCAACTTCATTTCCATCTTCATTGGTGAATTCGCCAGATTTCCTACAACATCAATGCTAATCTGAATATGGGCGCTCTGGTGGCCTGCATAGGTTACGATTTCCAGCAGCTTACCCGTAACGGTGGCTTTCTCCGCTCCGCCCATTGAATGGGCCAGGCTTTTGGCGTCTGCTGTCCACTCATCACCCAGGGCCACCTCATGATCGGGATAAATCTCATCCTGTGCATTGTCCAGGGCATCCATTAAGTCTTTACGGTCTTTGGGGCTAAGCTGACCCGCCGCAGTGGTGACATTAACCTGCTGGCCCTCCCGCCGCACCGTAACGGTTTTTCCTTCCAGAGAAGAAGTAGTCTGTTTAGGTTTCGCTCCGGGTTCAGTATCAAGCGCATGGGCCACGCTATAAACGCGGCGGATGGCGGTTGATTTGCCAGCTTCGTCTACGGCTAAAACGGTTTCCTGATACTTCTCCCGTTGGCGATTGCCAAAGAGCATCGGTGGCAACTGCTGGCCTTCGGTTGTCGCCAACATTTTGAGGCTCATTTCCATTGTAGATTCATTATCGGAAACATCCCCTGCCGCGTGTGTGTCTTTTAATTGATATTTGTCTTGCGCCAGAGCCGAAGTGGTGGCCAGTGCGACCGTGAGCAGGCAAAGGATGGTGCTGCGCCGGTGAGGAAAGTAAATCATGTATGCTCCTGGGTGGCATGAATAAAGAGAGTTGACAATATTATATAGCGATTCAGGCGATTGCGGGGCAGCTTGAAGTGCAAAAACAACAGCGTCAGGAATTTTCCTGACGCTGTTGTTTTCTCTTTAGTCGCTTATATTAGTTCACAATGTGGCGACGCGGTGGCTCGAAGTGAGGATACTCCTGGTTATTCAGAGTCTCTTTGCGCTTCATATTAGACAGGCCAAAGCCGAGTCCCACGCCCAACAATGAGGCCAAAACCCCTAAGCCAAACGGCAGCATATTGTTGCCGGTGGCAGGCGCAGTCGCGGCGGGGGCTGCTGCCGGAGCCACTGGTGCTAAAGCTGCTACGGGCTGCGCGGTAGCTGGCTGCATGGCTACGGGTTGGGCGGTAGCGGGTTTTGCGGCTAGGACATGCTTAACGACTGGTGCGGCGGCAACAGCGGCTAAGGGCGCGGCTGCGGCTACATAATGTGGTTTGACGGCAGTGTTATGCGCCACATGCAATGCCGGGTGATAAGGATAGCGGTGCAGAGATGGCGTATAGCGGTAGTGATGCGCTACCGGATGGTAGGAGCGGCTGTAGCTGTGATGGTAGCTCCTATAAGATGTGGGGCGGCTATAACGATAGGGCAACGCGCTGTTATAGCGATAGGAACTGGCCGGGCTGGAATATGAGCTATACGAGTTAGAGTAAGACGGCGTATAGCGATAAGCCTGATACTGCCGCTCTTTCTTTTTCTCTTTGCGATATTTCAGGTAAGCCAAACCCGTCGCTACGCCGCCAATAAGGGCGGTGTTCTTTTTATGTTTGAGCAGGCCATAGCCTGTGACGACACCTGCGCCAATGGCTAAGTCGCGCCAGAGCTTGGAGCCTGCATGAGCCGGGGGAGTGCCCACTCCGCCCAGGGTAGTGCCTGCAAAAGCGACTAAAGTTCCGAGTGCAATTCCACGATGATTTGTAATTTGCATGGTCTTTTCATCCTTTCTATTCTGCTGCACCACATAATAGGCAAATGCAATGCCGCAATTTACAACTTCAACCGACAATTATGTTTTAGGGACGGGTGCGGTAAACTTTTGTTCTATAAAATCGTCCTAAGCAGTAATTTTCTTGCACCAACGCCCTTTTGATGGCATAAAAGTGGATAATATTACTGAAGTGTCAGGCTCAGCCGGGTTCTTAGAGGAAGCGACGCGCTATGACCACAACTAACATCGCTAACGCTTTAGCCCCTGCCACCCCCCTGCAAGACGGCGCTTTTATCCTGGATGAAGTGCTGGGCGAGGGCGGCTTTGGCATCACCTACCGGGCGCACGAAATCCGCCTTAACCGCCTGGTTGCTATCAAAGAGTTCTTCCCCACTGGTTGCGCCAGAGCTGAAAATCAGGTGCAGTTTCCAGGCGACATGAGCGAGCGCGAGCAGCACGAAGCGCGGCATAACTTCCTGAACGAAGCGCGCATTCTGGCTCGCCTGCGTCACCCGCACATTGTTGGTGTCTACACCACTTTTGAAGAAAACAACACGGCCTACATGGTCATGGAGTATCTTGAAGGCCAGACCCTCCAGGAAATGGTGCAGGAGTCGGCAGACCCCGCCAGTCCTAAGCGGCCACTGCCAGAAAGTGAAGCCTTAGATTATATTGAACAGGTGGGCGATGCGTTGCGCTTAGTGCATAACGCCCACTTGATCCACCGTGACGTGAAGCCGGAGAATATCGTGGTATGCCATGATGGTCGTGCGGTTTTGCTAGACTTTGGCTTGAACAAAGAACTGGGAGACCCCGCCAGCCACAGCACGATGCGTTTGACCTCGGCTATCCGCTTCGGCTCCCCCGGCTACTCGCCCCCGGAACAGTACGGCAAGCAACAGCGATTTGGCCCTTATACCGATATTTATGCTCTGGGAGCGACTTTATATTATGTGCTGACGGGAGAAGTCCCTCTTGAAGCTCCTGAGCGGAGTTACGGCGATGATCTGGTGGCGGTGCGCTCTTTAAATCCTAAAGTGAGCCAGGAAGTAAACGATGCGGTGATGTGGGCTTTGGAATTAAAAGGCGATAACAGGCCGCAGACAGTGCAAGAGTTTGTTAAGGCACTCCAGGTTGGTCGAGTAGCCGCGGCTGCCCCGGAACAGCGCCAATCGGCACCTTCAGCCTTAGTATCTTCACCGCAGAACTTAGCGGCTACACCCATGCAAGGCGTGACCTACGCCCCTGCACCACTCTTAGCGCGTTCTGCCCAGCAAACCGCCAGCGCCTCATTGTCTAATCCTTCCTCTGCCGCGCCCGTCCCCCGCGCACAAAATAGACAAGTTGCCCCCGTGGTTGCGCAGGTGCCACAACGAGTCTATTTGCACTTCAAAACTGGCCTTCTGGAGATATTGCCGCGCCTGGCCGTCATTGTCGCTCTGCTGGCCTTAGCTATCTTTTTTGCTAAAAGTCAGCAGCCTCAAAAGGTACGTCATCTCAAAGGCAACGGAATGGGAGTTGTTGCGCCACCCAAACATAAGGCCGTAACTCACTACCGGCACAAGCATTAATAGCTTTGACCATAAAGAGCACCACCCGCCGCTAAAGCAGCGGGCTGAACGGGCAAGCCCCCTAAACGGGGCTGTAGGACGACTGTAGCCCGGTTATGACTTTTGATTCTCTAATGACTTAAAGGGAGAAAACCCTCCCCCAGCCCCTCCCGTTGGAGGGGAGTTTGCTTCCTCCCCCGCTGGGGAGGTCAGGTGGGGGTGCATTGAGTCATTACATTGTCAAACATCATCACCGGGCTTTTGCTCGTCAGCCCGCTACTTTAAGCGGCGGGTCTGCCTTAATACAGCTCAAAAGTGGCCATCACTGGCGCGTGGTCGCTGGTGCCTACCTCAGCTAATACGGGACAAGAGGTAGCACTTTTTGCGATGTCTTGGCTGGCTAAAATATAATCGAGCCGCCACCCGATGTTGCGTTGCCGCATGTTGCGCCACGGTGCCCACCAGGTAAACATACGGTCATTATCCGGGGCAAGACTGCGCCCTACATCCACCAAACCTTTGTCTAAGATGCCGCCAAACAACTTGCGCTCATCGGGCCGTTGGCCAATTGTCAGTTTCCGCTCCTGAGGATGCACATCTTGGAGCGTGTGCGCTACGTTAAAGTCACCACATACAATCAGGTTGAGTCCAGCTTTATGGGTTGCCACCACGTATTCTTGTAAGGCGTGCATGAACTCCACTTTGGCATTGAAGTCTTTGCCGCCATTGGGCACATAGACCGCTGCAATCGCCAGCTCTCCTACCACCGCTTGCACGATGCGGTTCTCAAAGTCGAAAGTAGGATGGCTAAACTGCGGTTCTTGTGGAAAGGCTTGATGGCGCATTAATAACGCCACTCCTGAATAACCGCCAGAGCCATGCCAGTAGCGCCAGTAGCCCGGTAAGTTATGCACCTGAGCTGGAATTTGTGCCGGTGCCGCTTTAATCTCTTGCAGACAAATAGCATCGGGTTGATCGCGCTCCACCCACTCGCTAAATTGAGTTTGCCGGGCGCGAATGCCATTTACATTCCAGGTGGCTATGGTTAGAGATTTATTAGACATTCCGTTATAATAGGAGCAACTTTGCCTGATTCTAAATTGTAGTCTACATGACCATGAGGAGAAACTTATTATGAAGCCATTACTCCCGTTAAGTGCCATGCTACTGCTGACTAGTGCCGCAACGCTAACCCGTGCCCAAGATCAAACTGCACCTGCGACCACAGGGTCTACCACGGCTGCTCCTGATAGTACCAGTCCTTCGGCTACCACAAATAGCACCGATAAAGTTTTGTTACGGCTTCATTTACAAAGCGGGCAAAATTACTTGATGCGACAGACTACTAACAGCAAGGTAACGCAGATACTACCGCAGATGGGAACAACGCCGCCCCAGCGCATGGATTTAACGACGATAAACTCTATAGCCATGCTCTATGCAGTGCAGCAAGTAGATGCTAATGGCACGGCGGCTGTCAAAGTCAGCTACCGTTCTATTCAGGTAAAGTTTAGTGGTAAAATGGGCCAGCAACCGATGCCATACACGACCTATGACTCCGACCACCCTGGCAAGAGTGCTTCGCCAATCGCTACGATCTATAAAGCCCTGATAGGACAGAGTGTCTCCATGAAAATCTCTTCTGATGGGCACATCTCTGATATCCAAGGTTTGACCAACATTAAAAAGCGACTACTGAGTTCAATGAATAGCCTGTCTGGTGGCAAAGAGGCATCTGCCGCTGTGTCTAAAATGATGGGTGCTTTTCTGGATGATCGGACTTTCAAGGCATCAATGGAGAAAATGACAGCGACCTACCCTGAGCATGAAGTTGGGATAGGCGATTCCTGGCCCTTTCAATTGACTCTACCAGAACAGTTACCATTGGTAGTTAAGGGCATCCGCACCCTCAAAGAGCGCAAGGATGGGATAGCTTACATAGAGGAAAAAGGCAATATACAACTCAATGCCAATAAACCTTTGATGACCGTCAATCATTTGGACTTGATTTATCATCTGGGCGGGACGCAAACCGGAATGACTCAATTAGATGAAGCTACTGGCTTTGTGGGCAAAGCCACAATGGAGCAGCGTTTTTCCGGGACGATTACGATGACTGGTATGGATACATTAAAAACCCCTCTGCGTCAGTCAAAGGTCGCCCTGCCCCATAGCGCAAGCTACCCTCTTTATAGCAAAACCACAATACAAATTACCACGGAACCGTTCAAGCCAGCGGGTTTATGAGTCTTCGGTTGGAGTTCTCTGGCCCACATCATCAATAGCATAAGTTGGGCCTGGCACCTCAAGCCCAACTGCATTAGCAGGGGTGTTTTCTGTTTGGGCTTCCAGTGGAATACGGTCACTGGATTCACCTTCCCCGCGCTGTAAATCGGCCTGCACCGAGTAATCTATCGCCTGCCCCGCTACCTCGGTGGCCTGATCTGTAGCGCCTGCACCTTCTTCGACGGCTTTATCGGCTGTTCCTGGTTCTTGCATTTTGGTCTCCCTTTATGGCATTGTTAGCAAACCCTTGTGCAAATGTTGTGTCGAAAAATAGGCCGGGCCTGTAAAAGACCCGGCAGGAAGGCTAAAGCCAGCCGTCCTCGCGGACGGGACAAGGTAGGGGCATGATTCATCGTACCCTATGGCGTCCAAAGAACGCTTGGCCAACGGCCTTCCTGCCGGGTCTTTTACAGGCCCGGCCTAGCTAATCAAAATTTTAGTTGACAACTCTGGAAAGCTGCTTTATAATTTTACCAACGGTTTCATTAGGTATAGTGAAAACGTTATGGATAGCAGATGGGTGCATAGCTCAAGCACCCATCTGGGTGATGCGACCACCAGTTACGGGTAGATAAGCGCCAGTGACATAAGCGGCGAGATCGCTGAGGAAGAAGACGCAGGCGTTACCAATTTCCTCGGCGCTACCATGACGACGTAGGGGCAGCGATTTAGCGAAGTTCTGCGAACCTTGAGAATTGGTGTCTACGTTTTCAGTGACCATCCAGCCGGGAGCGACCATATTGACGGTAATATTCTCCGGTCCTAACTCGTTAGCCAGAGAACGAGAAATGCCGACCATCGCGCCTTTGCCTGCCATGTAGACCGACCACCGCTCCGGGGCCATGTTCCACAGTTCAGTGACGATGTTCACGATGCGTCCGCCACCCTGTTCGCGCATAATAGGCCGCGCCGCACGCATGGTATTGAGGACAGCCTTGCAGCCATAGTCGAATGAGTTGGCATAATCATCCAAAGTTGCTGCGTCGAAAGTCCCCTCCTGGCGACCCGCGATGGCGTTATTGATAACTCCATCCAGACGACCAAAGGTGCTCATGATGTCTTTTGTCATGGCTTCGACCGCAGCACTATCACGCACATCGGCCTGAAATAGCTGTGCTTTAATACCCTTTTGAGTTACCTCAGACGCCACGGCTTCGGCTTTATCCTGGCTGTGTGAATAGTTAATGGCGATGGTGGCACCTTCACGGGCGAGGACACGCACAACGGACGCGCCGATACCGCGTGCACCGCCCGTAACTAACACAACTTTATTTTCTAAAAGCATGGTTTCTCCTTAAGGTGAGACAATTGGAAATTGGGATTTAGTATGGATGTTTCGGTGCTTTTTTGCACGCGTACTTAGGCTCTGCTTAACATCCGTGAGCTATAGAATCGAAATTGAGATGAACTTGTCTCTCTGCTAAGATAATTCAACTTGCTACCGAAGTAGACACTCAATGGAGAATGCCAGCAGGAAGCAGACCACCTTGAGCACAAAACCTTGTGGTGTCACCGCATGAATATGCTTGGGAAAGCGGGCGGTAAGTTGGCTAAAGCTGGTCTCGATCCGTT